>CAVROP010000107.1:0-18450 GCA_963722675.1 uncultured Acidobacteriota bacterium | reverse complement strand
GCCAGCATGCCGACTCCCCGATTATGCCGACTACTTACGGGGACAGCGCATGGAAGGGGCTCGGGTTGTGTTCAGAGTCGGCATAATCAGAGGCTTTCCAGGAAAGCTAACAGTTTGTCATCCGGGCGGTATCGTCCGAGTTTGACGCCGAGCGGCGGTGTGCGCGAGAGGGCTTTCTCCTTCAAGCGCATATCCGCATGGAGATACATCTGAGTTGTCTCCACGGATTCATGCCCCAGCCAGAGCGCGATCACCGAGCGATCAACGCCATGGTGAAGAAGGTCCATGGCTGCGGCGTGACGAAGCACATGCGGAGAGACCTTCTTCCGTTTGAGCGACGGACAGGTCCGTTCGGCATGGTGGGTGTACTTGGTGATGAGAAGTTCGACCGCATCGCGGCTCAGCCTACCACCGCGGATGCTGGGAAAGAGCGGGTTATCGGGCAGACCATGGCGTTCGCGCCGCCAAGCAGCGAGCGCCTTCGCCGTTTCCGGGCGGAGTGGCGTGCAACGCTGTTTTCTGCCCTTCCCAAGGCAGCGCACGTGGGCGCCGGTCCCCAGCACCACCTCCTGGCAGTTCAGCCCAATCAACTCGGAAACCCGCAGACCGGTCTGGACACCAACCAGAAGAAGGGTGCGATCGCGACGCCCCAACCAGGTAGAAGGATTCGGAACCGCGAGCAGCGCATCGATCTCTTCCCGGTCGAGGAACTCGATGGGCCGCCGTTCGTGACGTTTATTGGGTACCGCCAGGATCCGCTGGCAATGCAGCGCATGCGCGGGCTCCTCGAAAGCCACGTACTGGAAGAAGGAGTGGATAGCTCCCAGGCGCGCATTCCTCGTGCGAGCGCCGTTTTTCCGGACACTTTCCAGGTGGTCGAGGAAAAGGCCAACAAAGGGCGCATCGAGATCCTCCACGCGGAGCTTGGAGGGCGCTTTGCCGAGTCGTTCTTGGGCAAAATGCAGAAGCAGGCGGAAGCAATCGCGATATCCCGCGATCGTATGCGGACTCGCTTGCCGTTGGCGCAGCAGGCGGTCCGTAAAGAAGGATTGAAGAAGGGAGGGAAGGTCAGCGGAGATCATGGCCGCACCTCCCGCGGAATCAGCCGTTCGGTAGCCAGCTGAAGAAGTTCGGGCACCGCTTCCAGGTACCAATAGGTATCGTTGACGTGGACGTGCCCCAGGTAGGTGGCCAGCTTGGGGAGTTCTCGTTCAACATCGCACCCGGCACGATACCAGTGGATCAAGGTGCAAGCGGCAAATCGATGCCTCATGTCATGCAGCCGGGGACCGCGACCGTGACCGTTGGCGGGTACGCGGAGGCCGACTTGTTGCGACAGCTTGGCGAAGGTATATCGCGCCATGCAGTCTGTAATCCGACGACCTCGCTCGGAGAGGAAGAACCCAGGGGTGAGGGGTGCAGGAAAGATGCGATCTCGTGCTTCGGCGTATTTTTTCAGAGCTCTTACCGTAGACGGATGAACCGGCACGTAGCGTGATTTTCCAAACTTGGTCCGTCGGATGTAAAGGATTCCGAGGTCGAGGTTAACATCCGGCGGCTGCAGACTGACGGCTTCGTTCACCCGCATTCCCGTCGCCACCAAGAGACCGAAAAGAGTGGTATAGGTGCGGGCGCGGAGTCCCTTGGGAGAAGGGAGCTGTTGAGTTCGGCAAAGGAGTTTTTTGATCTCCTCGTCGCTATAGATGTGAGGAGGCTTGCGCCGGTAACGATGAGGGAGAAGAGCCGCCGGTGGAATCTCGGTGCGGGGCTCGCTGGAACTGTGCCGGAGAGCGAAGCGTCGGACCATACCCAAATGCCAAGCCCAAGTCGAAGGTTGAGCCTTCGTAGGCTGGGTGGCCCAGCGCAGCGCGAGTTCCTTGGTGATGTAGGAAGCACCCTCGGCTCGGAGGAACGCAACAAAGTTCCGTAAAGAAGTTTTCGGTTCCCGGAGCAGAAACCCCAGGCTGCGGCGGATGCGGAGGTAATCCTTCAATGCCTGCTCCAGGGGGTTCACTGTCCACCTCCCATCGGCCAGGGCTGAGCCAGGGAGCGCAGGCCATCGAAGTCAACCTTGGCGTAGATTTCTGTTGTGTTGGGAATCCGATGCCTGAGAACTTCTCCGATTTCTCGCATCGTCGCTCCCGAGCGAAGCATGGAAGTAGCCAGACTGTGGCGAAGCAGGTGAGCTCCCTTGAAGGTGGGGTGTAAATCTGCACGGTCGAGCGCGCGGCGGACGATGGTCGTCAGCGTCGAGGGATTAGCAAAACCACGGCGTGGCGCCTTCATGCAAATGAATACCCGGCGCGTTTGACAATCCGGACGATCTCGGCGCAGATAGCACGCCAGTGCCTTACCCACATCCGAAGGCAGGGGCATGCGGTCGTGGAACAATCCCTTGCCCCGAACGAGGATTTCTCCGGCCCTCCAGTTGAGGTCATCCAGTTGGAGAGCCACCACCTCACCCGCGCGCAGGCCGAGACGGGCCAGCAGAAGGAGGATGGCGTAGTCACGGCGGCCGGTCGCCGTGAGACGGTTGCAGGCTTTGAGCACCCGTTCGACTTCCTCCGGGGCCAGGTATTTGGGCACAGTGGACAGCCGCCAATCAGCCACGGTGGGTACCGAAGCGGCCAAGTCGGCTTGCAGTTCCCCCCCCTGAAACAGGTACCGAAAAAAAGAGCGGAAAGCCGAAGTCATCAGTTGGGCTCTTCCGATACTCATGCTGGGGCCATGCTGCAAAACAAAATCCGAAATGTCGGACGGTTGCACTTCTCGAAAAAGGAACGGCCCCTCACGGAAGCGGTTGACGAGAAACTTACGAATGAAAGGCTGGTAATTGAGGACGGTAGCAGTAACGAGCCCGCGCTCCGAGCGCAAATGCTTTTCGTACCGACTCAGAATGTCAGCCAAGGGTGACGGGTCACGCGCCGGCTCTCGATCGGGGATCACGGCACCCTTTCGGAGATGATCGAGAACCTGCTCGAGTGTTTTCCGATCACCCCGGCGGACTTGCTTCCGGTGTTTGACAAACGCCTCTACAAGCTGCTCATCAACATAGGTAACGGTGAGCCCAGTTCGTCCGAACCACCGACCAAAGTCCGCAAGCAACGCCAATTTCAACCGGACGGTCTCATCTGCATAGCCGCCCTCCCTCAGCGATGTTGCAAACGTCTGAAGATGGAACCCCAATGGGTTGTCTTGGCGCTCATTCGGTTGCAAAGAATTTTCCAGCATTGGTCTTCTCCTTTTCTGGCCTATTGCCAGTTCAGAGAAGACCGCAGGATTATGCCGATTTCAACTCAAAGGTAGAGCGTGGAGTTCTACGGCAGATGGGGCGATGGGGAAAGCTACTGGCCGGAGTCGGCATAATCGGGGAGTCGGCATGCTGCCTCAAGTCATGGATGCGCAACATCGGTTTGTATCGCGTTATCTTGCGGTGCTTCCCCTTCAAGCTAATTGCTTTGGCGAGTCCAGCGGCCTTGCATGCCGCCACCCAGGGTCGGCGCAAGCTCACGCGGGGGGTCTTTACCGTTCCGGCCAACGAAAAGGGGCCCTTCGCGTCTCCCCGCTTCATGGTGCGTAATAGGGCAAGGGCTTGGTCATTTAACGGGACGTGCTCAGTCTTTTTTTCCTTCGTGTGATGTGATGGTTTTGTCCAAACCCCCCGGTCCAAATCGAACTGACTCCAATCCGCTTTCAGTACCTCGCCCTCGCGCGCCCCAGTCAGCAGCAGGAGCCTTAGAGCATTTGCGGCGTTTTGGTCCGCGTAGGCGTCTAGAGCCGCCGTGAAGGCACCTATCTCGTCTGCAGATAACCAGCGCTCGCGCGGCTCCTCATGATACCGCTCAATGCCCCGCACGGGATTCTCCGTTGCCCATTCCCACTCAATACCCTTATTGAACATGCTCGAAAGCAGAGAGAGACAGCGATTCGCGTGGTATGGGGTAGCTTTCAGCAATGATTTTAAGGTTTCAATATCCCGCTTACCGACGGCTGCCAGCCGCAACGTCCCGAGATGCGGCTTAATGATACGCGCGACCATCTCTCGGTCATTCCGCAAGCTGCCAGGCCGTTTGTTCACGGCAGCATGTCGCAACAAGTATTCTTCCGCCAAGTCGGCAACTGTCGGTTCGCCACGAGCGTTTTGCTTCTTTTGTAGCGGATCAAAACCCTCCGAATCTATGCGCGGCTTCAGCCTTGCCGCTTCCGCTCGAGCGGCTTCGGCGGTCCATTCGGGATGGCGGCCGATTTTGTAGCGCCGTTGCCGTCCGTGAACGCGGTAGTTCAGAATGAAGCTCACGACCCCGGCCGAGGTGATCCTGACGCCAAAACCCTCGAGTCTCCGAGTCCCATATGATCCGGGTACCCGCCTCGGGGGCAACCGGATTTTTGATGGTTCGCTGAACAATTTTCCCCGTCATGCGCCCTCCGGTGTCAACACTGTGTCAACAACTTTTGCGCATTCATGTCCATGACTGTCCCCTATTGCCTGCGAACCGTACGTGTATGACAATGTAAAATAGATGTGTTACGTTTATGTGGCAGATTCCGTGCCAGCAGGATAAAGTAGGTAAGAAGACTCTGGATCTGCGTATCGGGGTTCGAATCCCTGCCTCCCAGCCAATTCATTCCGAAGCATTTCCACTCCTCGGGCGGATGGGAACGTTCGACACTCCACAGGAAACTTCCCCGATCACGAATACATCAAATAGGCAGGCGAGCAGTTGCCTTCGTCGGAAGGAGATGCGATGGGAGGTCCCGCTCTGGTCGCTGCCGAACCCTACCTCATCAAGCAGGATTACGAACGCTATACCGCCGAGCAGCACGCCGTCTGGACAGAGCTCGTGCGGAGACGGCTCCCCCAAGTAGAGGAATATGCGTGCCAGGAATATCTTGAGGGCGTCGATATTATTGGCTTGCGGAAGGATCGCATTCCAAACCTGGCCTCCATCAGCGAGAGGCTGCAGCCACGGACAGGCTGGAACGCCACGCCGGTCAGCGGCTTCCTTCCGGCCGGGGCGTTTTTTGAAATGCTTGCGGCTCGCAAGTTTCCAACCACCACCTGGCTAAGAAGCCGGGACTCGCTCGACTACATTCCTGAGCCGGACATCTTCCACGATGTTTTCGGTCACGTTCCCATGCATTCGCATCCTGTGTTTGCGGGTTTTCTCCAGCACTACGGGAGCGTGTGTGCGCAGATTGAGGACAAACTGGTACTGGAGCGGCTGGGGCGGCTCTTCTGGTACACGGTTGAATTCGGGATAATGCGGCGAGGAGGCAAGATCAAGGTGTACGGCAGCGGGGTGATCAGCTCACACGGGGAATGCACGAATGTGATTCAGGGCGGTTGCACAGTGAGGCCGTTTGATCTGGAGACCGTTCTTGAGACTCCCGTCAAAGTCGATGAGCTTCAGAAAGTCCTCTTCGCGATCGAGAGCTTCGAGCAAATCTACGAGGCTATGCAGGAAGCCGAAAAGCGCGTCTCGCTGTCATTCTGAGCGCAGCGAAGTCCGAATTCTGGACTCCGATGGAGTCCATCGGAACCCGGAAATGGGAGAATCTCGCTCTGCCCCGCTGGCTCACCGCTACCCCCTGTTTTCCGTGCTTCGATAAACGAAGACGATGTTGCCGGGGCCGCAGGGCAAGGCGCGGGCGGGGTGCAGGCCGAAGGCGCTGACCAGGTAATCGACCGCCTCGGCGGCGGCGTAGGTGGTGAAGGCCTCGCGACAAGCCAGGCCGGGCAGGTTCGTTTCCCTTGGATTTTGGATCGGCAATTTGGCATTGGAGGCTGCCGCGCCCACCTGCCATTCGCCCGGCTCTCCCCCCAATTTCCGCATGTGTGCCGTGAGCTCCTCAATGATCTCGTTCCGCCCTATTCGCATGTTCCCTCCTCCCGCAGAATCGGCGGTCCGCGCTACCTGAATCCTGAATCCGGAATCAGTACTGTCCCAATGTCGAATTCGAAAAACCGTCTAAGTACAGGTATTAGCTGTTAGTTGCGCACCAAAATGAGCAAAATCGATTTGAATTCGGAGATACTACTCGACCAGTTTCAAAGCTGTCGAAGGGGAAGGCATGAACAGTGGCCGAACGATTTTTGCTCAACTGATGGACCTGCTTCCGCTTGCCGAGTTTCACCGCTGCGTGGATCGCTACCGGGGCGATTACAAGGTGCAGAGTTTCTCCTGCCTCGATCAATTTTTGTGTTTGGCTTTTGCCCAACTCACTTATCGCGAGAGTCTGCGGGACATCCAAACCTGCTTGCGCGCTCATCAGAGCCAACTCTATCACATGGGCTTTCGGGGTGGCATCTCGCGCAACAATCTCGCCAACGCCAATCTGCAACGCGACTGGCGCATCTACGCCGATTTTGCGCGGGTGCTCATTGCCCAGGCTCGCGCTCTCTACCAGCACGAACCGTTCGGGGTGGAACTGGAGCAGACGGTTTACGCTTTCGATTCCACCACCGTCGATCTCTGCTTGTCGCTTTTTCCCTGGGCGCAGTTTCGCCGGCACAAGAGCGCGGTCAAACTTCACACCTTGCTGGACCTGCGCGGCAGCATTCCGACCGCTGTTTACGTGACCAGCGGACGAGTGAACGATGTGAGGCTTCTCGATCAACTGGTGCTGGAAGCAGGCGCCTTCTATCTCCTCGGGAGAAAGGGGTCAGGTACCCTTTCCAGGGCGCCATGGGTTCCTCACCGTGTTTTCCAACCCGAACTGCGCCACCGCCTTGCTTACCCATCCCTCCGACCCATACGGCTTGCTTCTTTTTATGGCATATCGGATCTTTTCAACTTCTTCCTTGGGCTGCGAGCGGTTAAGCCACTCCAGATAATGGCGCGGCTCTGGCACGGGCCACGGGCTGAGAAGCCCCTTTTGGCCTTCGTTCCCGTACAGGCGGGCGTAAACGCTGGACCATGGCCATTCCTCCGCCCTTTTGACCAAGCCCGCTCGCTGGGCGTTTCTTTCCACGTAGCGAACCAACCCCAGGAAATGGCGGTCCTGTTCGACGGGGAGCGACTTATATCTGCCCTGGTAAATATGGCCGTATCCGACGGTCCGGGTTTTGGCGTGATAACGCTGCGTGTGGGTCAGGGTGATCCTTTGCAGGAATTTCGACAGGTCGCCGTCGGCGCGCGGATAAAGCACCATATGCCAATGGTTCGGCATCAGGCAGTAAGCCAGTACGCGCATCGGCACGAATTCCAAGCTCTCCCCCACCAAGGCCAGAAAATCCTGATAATGCGCTTCCTTCTTGAAAAGACGCAGAACGAAAATTCGCCCGGTTCAGGGCGTGGTAAACCATACCGCCAACATCCACCCGCCTGACTCTTCCCATGACCGAATACTACACGAAAGCTTCTTCCCTGAAAAGGGGTCGCGGTAGGGACGGTCGTTGCTGGCCGCCCCCCGCACAGATCCGTACGGGCGCTACTAACGGTCGGGTAAGACAATGGCGCGGACCGGGCTTCGAATGATGCCGACGTTTCCATCGCCTCCCCTAAAATTCCGTACGGCGGGTTTTCCCCGGTACGGCTTAAAGGCCGGAATATCAGACGAGGCCTTCCCCGCAACCGGGTTTGCCATCGTCCTTCGTGCTCTGTCGGCCTCCATCGGGATTTCCCTGCTCAGTGTCAGGGTCGATGGGGCTTATCAGGCACCTCCGCGCGAGCGGTATTCCGCTCTACCCCAGGGGCCCTCGCTCCGGTCCGGGTTATGCTGTCCCGGTCCATCCTCACTTAACTGGCCCCATCCGCCCCACTCGCAGGCACATCCCGACTTCGCCGCATCGCGGTTTATACGAGATATCTTCGCTGTGCCTGACTTGCACAGGCCTAGGCGACCCGCGAGTGGTTCTGAGCTTTCATCGATGCTCTTTCGCAACATGTCGTCCTCTACGACCACGGGGAACTCTTCGGCTGCTTGTACCCAGTACTTCACCGAAGATCCTAGCCTTCAACTCCGTATGACAGTTTCGGCATTCCCTTCACCCTCACACTCCGATCCGAGTAAGGGGGTAAGTTTTCGCGGCTTAACTACGGTTCGCTTGCGCTACGACCTGTTGTTTTGCTTGCCCTCCTTGTCGGAGCAGACCAGATTCGCATCCAGCCATCGAGAGGGCGTTTACTTCCGGGCTTCCGACGGTTTGGTCACCCGCCCCGTCGCCGGATATCACTACCGTGCCAACTGGGCAATCTGCACGGGCGGGACTTGCACCCGCTAGAACATCAACTAGCTTCACTGCACCATACGGCTCCTACCTCGGATAGTGGCGCCAAGGCGCATTGCCTGGCGCACACCGGCCAAAATCCTGGGGCACGCCTTGCCCGTCCTGTGCCGGGGGCGTGTGGCTCTGGCTAGTGTTCTCCTTGGTTCGCGCCCTTCCCTCCACCACCTCCGCCGAGGCTTGCGCCCCTTTGTTCGGCGGCTTCATCGGTAGTACGGCGCGATCCGACTCCTCTCGGGCGTACACGTCCGGCGTGCGGCTCTCGGCCTTCCCGGACCGGCCCCCATTCCTGGAGGGCACCCCTGAGGTCTCCCGGTTCTCGTGCATGCAGTTTCTCAGCGTGCCTGGGGTCTACGACTACGCGGGACCACCCGCCGGCTCGCGTTAACGTCGGCGCGTGTGTGGCCTTCCCCTTCAGGTAACAGGGTCGGCATCCCGATTTAGGGTTTTCGCAGCTCCATACCCTGCCCACTGATGCCTCTATCTACGCTTCGACGGCAGCCTCGCGACTGCCTCCGCAAGACTCGAGGCCAGGTGGTTCGCTACTCCTTTCCTGTAAGGCTCTTTCATCCTCTACTGCATGCCGGTTTATCCCGGCGCACTACCTGACACCCTCCTCCTTGACCGCTTGCTCACGTGCGCTTGCTCACGTGCGCTTGGTCCGGCAACTCTGGGTGCGGCCCGCTGACGACGGCGGAGACCGCCCTCTTGTTGGCTTCCGTCCGACGCACCGCCCGCCGCCCCGACGCGATCCCCCTGGGACCGATTCGCTCGCTGCATTATTTTCTACCCGTGATTGAAGAGTTGCTCCACACTCCCCTCCACCACGGCAACGCTTACCTTGCTTACCTGCGCAGTAAGATCCGCCTGCGTCCTGCACCCGAACGCTGAGGCTCAACACCATCGTGCCCCACCGGCTTCTGTTCAATTTTCTACGTTTTTAAATGGTCGCCGACACCAGGGCGGGTCCTCGCCGATGAACCCGGTAAGTTGCGGAAACGGCAACTGGAATTGAGAGGCCGGATACTGCTGGGAGGACAGTCCGGTGTTTGGATCTGTGATAATGCCGTAGAAGGGATTGTCAACGTAGGTGTTGAGCGCGGCAATCTGGTCGGAGGCGTAATGCTCGATCTGAGAACCGAGGTAGTCAATATTCCCAGCACCACCGAAGTACAGGTGAGTGCCCTTCTTCCCAAGATCGCTCACGTCCAGCAGCGTGCTGCCCGGCAATTCGCGTTGAATACCGAAGCTCCAGGACTGTTCGTAGGGATCGGCCGTGTCGATGCTCACAATCGGACCGGCGGCACCGTAACCTACGTCGTTCAATAATCCATTGCTGCTGCCCGGCGGAAATATGATTTCGCTGGGGAACGGATTGCTCAAACGTCCGTAAGGCGTCGCGCCATCGCTCGGATTGAGCGCGTAAAAGGGTGTGGTCTGGTCGTAACCTTGATAGCCAAGAGCACCGGTTCCGGCTGCGCCCGATTTGACGGTCGAGTAAAAGATGCCATACCCGCCGCGCAGCGCGGTTTTATTGAAAACCTGATAGTCTTTCCCTCTGTCAAGGAAAACGTCTCCTGGGCCTAGGCCCTGGAATTGCCTTGGAGCCTGCGCAACTGCCACACGATCACGCTGCGGATTGCCGCGGGCTTCGGGTAAAATAGCCATTCGCCAGAAACACCTGGCAGGTGGTTCAACACAGGATCGAAGAAAGGACTGATGCTGTTGTCTCTTCTTAGGTGGGCAGTTCTTGCGATAGCCATCCTTCCACTGATTTACTATCTGGCGGCTACCCTCTGCGCCTGGGATTTCTTCCGGCGCAGACCTGAGCCGAGCCTGGACTTCACCCCACCGGTCAGCATTCTGAAACCCTTAAAGGGCCTGGAGCGTGAGGCCTACGAAAACCTCGCGAGCTTCTGCCGGCAGGATTACCGGGAATACGAGGTCCTCTTCGGCGTGGACGACGAACGGGACTCCGCTATTCCCGTTGTTGAACGGATCATGCGAGATTATCCGGGAGTACCAATTCGCCTGGTGATAGGAAAGGCGGACCATGCCCCGAACAACAAGGTAGCCAAGCTTTGCCGCTTGCTGCCGGAAGCGCGCCACGAGTTGCTGGTCATCAGCGATGCCGATACGCGCGTCCAAGCGGACTACCTGCGGCGCGTTGTCGCGCCCTTTCGCGATCCCTCCGTCGGGGCAGTCACATCTTTGTACCGCGGCATGACGGTCCCCAGCCTCTGGTCCGAACTCGAGGCTTTGAACCTGACCACCGACTGGCTGCCCAGCTCTCTGGTGGCGCGGAAGCTGGAAGGCGTGCGGTTTGCCTTGGGCGCCACGATGGCGGTCACCCGGACCCGTCTGGCGGAGATCGGTGGCTTCGAGGCCTTGGCTGACCGCGCCACCGACGATCACGACCTCGGCAAGCGCATCGCGAGTCGAGGCTATCGTGTGGAACTAATCCCCTGCCCCGTCCAGACACTCTGCGCTTCCGCTACGGCTCGTCAGTTCTTTACCCATCAACTACGCTGGGGCGTGTTCATACGCCACTGCCGGCCCTGGGGATACGTTGGGGAGTTGTTCACGAAAGGTTTGCCGTGGTCGATCGCGGCAGCCTTGGTAGCGCCCTCTCGCCTGATCGCGATCGGGTGTCTGGCCATTCCACTGGCGGCCCGCCTGGGGGTGGCATTAAGCTTTGGCGCTTACGGAATGAAAGACCCGCTTTTGGCCAGGAGATGGTGGCTGATCCCTCTGCGCGACGCACTCGAGTTCCTGGTCTGGGTGCTGGCACTGCTTTCGAATCGCGTCCGGTGGGGCGACGGGGAATTCTATGTCCGGCGGGGTCGCCTGATTCCGGTCCGCTCTAAGTGAGCGCCGCTTGCAGCATAGCTCGGGTGTAGCCCACGTTGTAAACAAAGCCAACATAGGCGCCGCCACCTGGGTAGGACGATCCCATGCGGCGCAGCTCGCGGTCAGCATCCAAAGCGCGCGGATGCTCCGGATAAATCAAGCGCGGATATTTCTGGCGAACCAGTTCCTTCATGACGGCGAACATGTTGACCTGTCCGTCGTCCAGGAACACCTCGGTGTATTTCTCATTCGGTACCCGCACCTGAACGTTGCGGAAATGCACGTGATTGATGCGGTCCCGTGTTCCGAAATAACGGCACACTTCCACGGGGTCCTGGCCCATTTCCCGTGTCACGCCACAATCAAACGTGATCCCATTTGCCTTGCTGGGCACGATCGCGATGAGGTGTTTCCATCCTTCCACGCTCCCCATGATCTGTTCTGAACCGCGACTGATCGGGGCAGGCGGGTCGTTGGGGTGCAGAGCCAGCCGCACGCCTGATTCCTCGGCTACAGGAATCACTGCCTTGAGAAAATACGTGATGTTCCGCCACATCTCGTCGAGAGTGTGTGCCCCTTCATTCGCAAGCGGAGGCAGGTCCTTTACGCGTTCGTAATCAAACGCCGTCAGTCCCGCGCCGGCCCTTCCGATTTCCGCATAATATCCCTCGGTGGCGCGGTGCGCATAGAAATTGTACTCCATGACAGGCAAACCCGCTCTGCCCGCAGCGCGGATCGATTGGCGCACTTTCTCGATCTCTTCGTCACGCCCCGGCCTTCCGTAAAGGGTGTTCGGGAACCCACCCATCATCATGTTCCCAAGCGTTAGGCCTGCGGATTTAATTGTGTCCATGATCGACCGAATTTGGCTTTCTTCCCAAGGAATCGGAGGGCTTCCGCCGCAGGCCACGTGGTTGACTCCGATCTGCTTCACGCCGCGCAGCGTGGCTTCCTCGAGGTGGTTCGACGAAATGTCTAAGCAGATCTTGGGCGTGTCGGGGCCTTCCGGACACCAACCGCCATCCGCACCCCCGGGAACTTCTGCAAGAGCGAAGTTTGCTGGAATCACGGAACGCGACAAGGCCGCCGTTCCCATCGCTCGTAGAACCGATCTCCGAGAAATAGAACTCTTCATAAACCAACCCTCCTTGTTTGCTGACTCTGGCCGTCGCTAGGACAAGCGATTATAGACGATAGCTTGACACTCACTCCAGCGAGAGATAAAGTGCCCCATTTTGGGCGTTCGGCTTTAAGCACGCTGCGTCCAGGCGCACGAAGGACAGCGCAGTTCAACAACGCGCAGGAGACCTGCATGATTGAATCGACCGATCAGATCGACATGGTGCGCGAGAGCCGGTTGCGGTTTCTCGACCCCCAGAAAGCGGCAGGAACCAACGCCGGCAGCATCGAGGCCTTCGAGCGTCTCTTGCGTGACTCGCAGGCAGATCCAGCCGCGTTTTGGGCAAAAGTCGCCTCCGAACTCGAATGGATCAAACCCTGGGAAAGCGTGCGCAAGGGTGGTTTTCAAGACCTGCAATACTTCTCGGGCGGCATCAGCAATGTGTGCCTGAACCTGATCGATCGCCACTTGCGCCATGGCGTGGACAACAAGCTGGCCTTGATTTGGGAAGGCGAAGACTTCAGCGCGCGCTTTTACACGTATCGCATGCTTTATCACGAAGTGAACAAGTTCGCGAACGTGCTGAAGCGTTTCGGCCTGCGCAAGGGCGATACCGTGGCGATCTTCCTTCCTAATCTGGTGGAAACCATCGTGGCGGTGCTGGCCTGCTATCGCCTGGGCATCATTTTTAACACGATCTTCTCGGGCTTCTCCTCTCCGGCGCTGCGTTCGCGACTGGAAAACTTCGACCCTCGTCTCATCATCACCGCGGACGGCGCTTACCGGCGCGGCCACGCCTTGCCGCTGAAAGAGAAAGTTGACGAGGCAATTGAAGATCTCCGCGTTGTCGAAACGGTTATCGTGGTGCGGCGCTCTGGAACCAAGGTAAGGATGAAGAAGGGACGAGACTGGTGGTGGGAGGAGTTGATGAAGTCTGCGCCCATCGAATGCCCGGCGGAGCCGATCGAGGCGAATGAGCCGGGAGTGGTTTTTTACACCAGCGGCACAACCGGCAAGCCCAAAGGAGTGGTGCATTCCGGCCTCGCCTTTCTGATCAACAACTACGTCTATGCGAAGTATCACATGGACCACCACCCTCATGACATCCTCTGGTGCACGGCGGACATCGGCTGGGCCACGCTGCAAATCTGGGGTGTGATCGGGGCTCTTTCCAACGGCGTGACAACCGTGGTCTTCGAAGGCGCCATCGATTTTCCGACTCCCGATCGCTTCTATCAGATCGTCCACAAGTATCGTGTGAACAAGATATTTACTTCTCCCACCGCTCTGCGCATGCTCATGAAATATGGCGAGAAGCTCATGGCGCCTTACGATCTCTCCTGCCTGGAAGTCATCTCGCTGGTGGGCGAGCCGTTCAGTCCCGAAGCCTGGCACTGGACGGATCAGAAATTGGGCAAAGGGAAAGTCTATATCAACAACACCTGGGGCCAGACGGAATCCGCCGGATGTCCGCTGGCCAGCGCCGCGTGGCTGGTGCCCATGAAGCCCGGTTCCTGCGGCGTCCAATTCCTGGGCGCCAAGGCTGATATCGTCGATGACCAGGGAAATCCAGTGCGCTCCAATACAGTGGGCAACCTCGTCCTTCGCGAGCCGATTCCGATGATGCTGCGCACCTTGTGGCGCGAGCCGGAACGGTTCGTCAGGGAGTACTTCACTAAAGTTCCGGGAGCGTATTTCACCTACGATGCCGCTATCCAGGATTCGGATGGTCATTTCTGGGTGCTCGGCCGCGTGGACGATGTGATCAACGTGGCTGGTCATCGCCTCAGCACCATGGAAATCGAGAGCGTGGTGATGGAACGCAAAGGGGGCGCGGAAGTGGCCGTGGTGGGCGTGCCGGATGCGATCAAAGGCCTGGTGCCCGTGGTCTTTGTTACCCTGCGCACCGGATTCACGCCCTCGGATTATCGCCGCAAAGAAATTCGCTCGCATATCGAGTCGCGAATTTCCAAGATCGCCTCGCCCCGGTCCATATTCTTTACTCAGGCCCTTCCCAAGACACCCAGCGGCAAAATCATGCGCCGCCTTCTGGTGGAACTGTCTACGACGGGCGCCGTTCAGGGTGACGTGACCGGCCTTGAAGACGCAACGGCAGTCGAGAAAGTGCGCGACGTTGTGCAGGGAGGATGAGAAGGCAGTGGGCAGTGGGCAGGAAGAACAATTCAAATGGCAATTGGCAAATGGCAAAATTCAAATGGTTTGCAATTTGCCATTTGGCACATCGAAAACCATTTGCCGTTTGCCTTTTGCCGTTTGCCATTTGAATTCGTTTTTCAGTTTGCCTTGAGGCCGACCCTCAACCCTTGAACTCCCTCTCTCGACTTTCGACGCTCAACTGGTCTAGACAGTTCCGCGAGTCTCCGCTATTCTTGTTTGTCATTCATTTGGAAAAATGAGGAGGAAGGATATGTCGCCAGTGAAAGTTGGGTTTTACGGCCACGTCCGGCAGTATCACAACGTAAAGGCTGAGATGGACGCGGCCATTCTGGAAGTCCTGGAAAGCGGCAGTTTTGTGATGGGCCCCAAGCTCAAGCAATTTGAAAAAGAACTTGCCACGTATTGCAACACCAAGGAAGCGGTGGGCGTGAACTCCGGCACGGACGCTCTTTGGCTGGCGTTTATGGCGCTCGGCATCGGGCCTGGCGATGAAGTGATCACCACCGCGAACACATTCTTCGCCACGGCGGAGGCCATCTGGGTCGCCGGAGCGACGGCAGTGTTCGTCGACTGCGAGCCGAAGACCTGCAACATCGACGTCAACCTGATCGAGGCCGCGATTACGCCGAAGACCAAGGCTATCGTACCGGTCCACCTTTACGGCCAGCCTGCCGACATGCGCGCGGTTGCGGCGATTGCCAAGAAGCACAACCTGCTGCTCATCGAAGATAATGCCCAAGCGATGGGCGCGCGCGGCCCGGACTTCTCGCTGGGCGAACTTTCGGACGCGATGTGCGCCAGTTTCATCATCCAGAAAAACCTGGGCTGCTTTGGCGACGGCGGGGCCGTAGTTACGAACCGGCCGGAAGTCGCCGAGCACGTGCGCAGGCTGCGCAACCATGGCTCGCTGAAGCGCTCCGTTCACAGCATGGGCTACAACAGCCGCCTGGACGATCTGCAAGCTGCCGTGCTCAGCGTGAAGCTGAAACAACTCGACCACTGGAACGACCAGCGGCGCGGCTTCGCGGCCCAATACGATGCGGGCCTGAAGAACACCTCTCTCAAGCTGCCTTATGCCGTCCCGGGCTACCGGCACATCTATCACCTCTATGTGGTCGAGACGGACAAGCGCGACGACCTGCAAGCGTCTTTGAATGCGCGAGGCGTAACGGCGCTCACTCACTACCCGATCGCCATCCATCAGCAGGAAGGCTATCCGTGGGGCAAATGCGCACGCATCTCGGGGTCGCTGAAACACGCGGAGGCCTCGGCGGCGCGTGTGCTCTCGCTGCCCATGTTCCCCGAATTGACCCAGGAAGAAGTGCAAGCGGTGATCGAGGGCGTGGTCGCCTGGGACAGAGCGAATTAAGTCATTGGGCCATTGAGCCATTGGGTGATTGATTCATTCATCGTGCCTTCCCGGCATTCAAGTGTCGCCTGTCCGGCAGCGCGAGGTGAGCGCGTTTTATGAATCAATGACCCGATGGCTCGATGGCTCAATCCCCTGGGGGTTTCCATGAGTTCCAATCGAGAATACACCGTTGTGGTTGCGGGCATGGGGAAGCGCGGCACGCATCATGCCACCGCGTTCCAGAAGAACGGCCGGTTCCGCCTGGCCGGCCTGTGCGACATTGACGCAGGCCGCCTGGAAGTCGCGGCGAAGAAATTCGGCGTGAGCGAAACCAGCTCCGACGCTGCCGCGCTGGTGAAGAAAACGCAGCCCGACGTGTTCTGCTTCTGCACGCTGCCGGACGTGCGCCTGCCGCTGATCCGCGCCGGCGTTGAGGCAGGGGTGAAGCTCATCGCTTACGAGAAGCCGACGGCGCTTTCCACCAACGAGGCACTGGAGATGATGAAACTGGTGCGGGACGCCGGAGTGAAAACCGTGGTGAGCCACCAGCACCGCTACGGCGAACACTATAAGAAGGTGAAGGAGATCATCTCGAGCGGCGCGCTGGGCCGCGTCCACACCGTCTACGGCCACGCTACCGGCTGGATGATGCACATGATGACACACCTCATTGACTATGCCCGCTGGTACAACGATTACGCCGAGGCGGAATGGGTTGCCGGGCAGGCGGAGGGCACGGGAAAGTTCTCGGATAACCACCCGTCCCCGGATTACATCGGCGGGTTCATCCAGTTCGCCAACGGCGCGCGCGGCATCGTCGAATGCGGCGAGGGCGCGCCGGATGTTCCCGAGGTCGACTACTGGTGGCGCAAGGCCCGCGTCGGCGCGCAGGGTTCCGAAGGCTTTGCGGAAGCGCTGACCGGCGGCGGCTGGCGCGCCGTCACTCGCCAGGGGGCAAGCTCCGGTCCGGGCTGCATGGACTATGAACATGACATGGGCCCGTATGTGCAGGAGATGCTCGACTGGCTCGACGACGACACGAAGGTCCACCCCTGCAACGGTGAGAGCGCCTTCAGGGATTTCGAAATCATGATGGCGCTCTGTCGCTCGGCGGTGCAGCGCGGCAAAGTGAAGCTGCCTCTCGGCCCGGGCGAGCCTGAGTTGGAAGCGCTCAAGAAAGCTCTGTCCAAATAACAACTCTCAACCTCTCCATGGGTGGCGCAGACGTGCCGCTCTTCAGCATTTCGTATCCGTCCGGCGAACCCAGGCAGCATGTGTTGGCGATGACGAGTGGCAGCGCGCGGAGGGCGGCTGTTCGGAAGGCAGCTTAGGGGGTGAAGAGACCGCCCGCTTCAATCTCAGAGAGGCATTCTTCCAGAGAGAGGAGTTGCGCGATTTCCCACCACTGCCCGGTATGCCGGAAGTAGGCCAGGTTGAAGCGCCCGTCGCCAGCGTATTGAAGTCGGGCGAACTTGGACTCGAAGAAGGGTGAAAGGGCGCGCGGTCCAGGCGAGCAATATCGGGAGCAAAAGTATAAGAACGGGCCTCGCCAGCGGGTGTAAAGATCCACCAGATAGTTGAGTTCCGCTTGCTTGGGAGGCGGTTGGAGGTAGCGAGGCTTTAACGTCGAATCGATCAGCGCTTGGGCTTGGCGCTCGACTTCGTGTTGGATCTCTCCAGGCACGGGCTTCTTGGATCGCCGAAATGCCCCAGCCGGATCGTAGACCCAAGTCCAGCCCGAGGGTGGTCGGGAACGGGCCATGGAGGTTATCGACCTTCCTTTCCATCCCCCTCGACGCGGACGGCTTTCCATTGGTCGGGGAGGAGTTCGGCCAATCGGCTCCTGGGGTGAGCGCTGATGCGCTCAAACAGATCGCGCAGATAAGCGAAGGGATCGACACCGAGTCGCTTGGAAGTCGCGATGAGGCTGCTGAGCACGGCGGCGGTGCGCCCGCCGTTGTCGCTACCATAAAACATCCAGTTCTTTCGTCCCACCGCGACGCTGCGCAGACTGCGCTCCGCGCCGGTGTTGTCAATCTCCAGGTCGCCGTCCTCGCAGTAGCGAATCAGCGCCTTCCAATTCGACAGCGTGTAGGCGATGGCCTCCCCCTCAGGGCTCTTGGGCAGCACGTGCGGCTGCTCGCGCTCCAGGTAGGCGTGGATGTCGTCCAGAATCGGTTTGGATTTCTCCTGCCGCAGCGCCCGACGCGCCTCCCCGACGAGCTTCCGGTCACGGGCTTCGCGCTCCACGTCGTAGAGCAAGCGGATATAGGCGAGCATCACCGTCGAGCGCATCAAGTCCGAGGACTGGGCTTCATAGTGCTTCCTGCGGGCGTGCGCCCAACAGGCCACCTCCTCAATCCCGCGCTCGGGCTCTTCATAGAAATGATCGTACCCGGAGTAGGCGTCCGCCTGCAGATATCCCCGGAACGCCTTCAGGAACTCCTCCGGCCCGTCGCGGCTGCGAGTGGGCGTGTAGTCGTACACGGTATACGGATGCTCACCGTCACCCACGTACGTCCAGATGCGGCCCGTGCGCGTGTGGGGCAAGTCCGGGTCCAGCACCGGCACCGGCGTGTCATCGGTCTGGATCGCTTTCGAACCCAACACCTGCTGCTTCATCAGCTTGTAGAGCGGACTCGCCAGGTGGGCGCATGCGCACATCCAGTCGCACATCGTTTGGCGCGACAACTCTACGCCTTGGCGACGGAAGATCTCCTCCTG
>CAVROP010000106.1:0-16284 GCA_963722675.1 uncultured Acidobacteriota bacterium | reverse complement strand
CCAGGTTCTGCTCGCCGACGCTTACGGCGGCTACAACGGCGTGGTGGCGGGCAACGGCCTGACTCGCGCGGGGTGTTGGTCGCATGCTCGCAGGCACTTCATTGAGGCCGAGAGCACCGCGCCGGAGATCGCCCCCCCGGTCGTCGCCGTGCTGCGCCGACTGTTCGCGCTGGAACAGCAGGCCAAAGAGTTTTCCGTCCAGGAGCGTCTGTCCTTGCGTCAGGCGCAATCGGTACCACTCTTGGCCGAACTGCGCCAGAAGCTCCTGCGCTGGAAGGAACAACTGCTGCCCAAGCATCCCATGGCCGAGGCGGTGAACTACACCTTGAGCCAATGGATGGAGCTCCACGTCTTTTGCTCGGATGGCGCTGTGCCCATCGACAACAACCTCTCGGAACGCGAGATGAAACGCGTGGTGCGGAGCCGCAAAAACTCCTTGCTCGTCGGGAACCCGCGCGGCGGCCGCACTGCCGCCATCCTCGCCAGCCTCACGTCCACCTGCCGCCGGCATGATGTCGATCCGCAACTCTACCTCACCCAACTCCTCATGAACCTCCCCGCATGGCCCGCCCGCGACCTCGACGCGTGGCTCCCCGACCAGTGGAAGCTCCGCCACGCCGCCAGCCTGGCCACCCTCAACCCTCGGGATTGAGCCCCCCTCTATGACAACCTCGTCCCCCCAGGAGACCCTGTGCTCCACGTAGCGCTCACCGAATTACTGTATCGTCGGCGGCACTTATTACTATTACGGATACGATACTTTCGGTCCCTACGTGGATGCCGGGGGGACCCTTCACCCGATTTCTGTTACCACTACGCAAGGGAGCACCTATTGCAATATTCCCGCCCAGACCTCCGGAAGTGCTCTTGGTACCGACGGGTCGGGGTATACACTCGCCGTGGACCACACGATCAACGCGACGATATTCTTGCGTTCCGGCGGGTCCATTATCCCGCCCATCTATTACTTGGGTAACTTCCCGTCATCCGGCACTTGGTCGGCGACCAACAGAAACGGCAACCAAAACACGGCCACCTTGTCGAACGGCACCACCACCATCGAGGCCACGCTCGGCACCACGGCCTTGACCGTCTCGGGTTCGGGGACTCCCTCCAGCCCCTTCAAATTCACTTACACGACGGCCTCGGGAAATCAGGCCTGGGTTACGATGAACTATGCCCCTTATACCGTGCAGACCAACTTCGGTTGCAGCGGGATTACAGAGTTCGGAGCCACGCCTGAGAATCTGGTAAGCAGCGTCGTTTTCCCTGACGGCACCTCTTACAGTTTCACGTACGAAGTCACCCCCGGCGACAACCACAACCCTCACTACGTCACCGGCCGTCCCGCGTCGATTACTTTACCTACGGGGGGCACCATCTCTTACTCCTATTCGGGCGGGTCGAATGGCATCACGTGTGCAGATGGCTCTGCCGCCACGCTCGCCCGCACCACGCCGGATGGGACCTGGACGTATGCCCACTCCGAAAACGGCACGGCCTGGACCACCACCCTGACCGACCCGCAGTCGAACGTCACCACGTTCAATTTCCAGGGAATCTATGAAACGGAGCGGCAGGTGGCGGGCCTCGAGACGATCTACATTTGCTACAACGGGTCGTCATTCCCTTGCAAGGGTGCATCTATTTCCCTTCCTATTACGCAGACCACCGTGACCACTTCGCTTGGCGGCCTCGAGTCGCAGGTGAACACAGACTACAACACTTATGGTCTCCCGATCGAGGTCGATGAGTATAACTACGGAACTGGGGCGACAGGGCCCTTGGTGCGGAAGACGACTACCGCTTACGCGACTCTGGCCAGGAGCCACATCAACGATCGTCCCTCCCTCGTTTCGATCTACAACGGCGCGGGAACTTTGCTCCACCAGACTTCCTACTCCTACGATGGCTTTTCGCTCAACCAAACTACCGGGACTCCCCAATTCACGAACCCCGGCGGCGCGCGCGGCAATCCCACCACTGTCTCGCTCACGGGCTACAGCTTTAGCTATATTTCGAAGTCGTTCACCTACTTCGACACAGGGAACAAGTACCAGACGACGGATTTCAAGGGCGCGGTGACCACCTACAATTCTGGGACAGGCGCCTGCGGGAATTCCTTCGATACGACTATTAGTCTCCCGATGTCCCTGTCCCGATCACTCACTTGGGACTGCAACGGCGCCCTCAAGAGTTCTACAAAGGACGCCAACAACAACACCACAAACTACAGCTACGACGACATGAACCGCCTCATCCACACGAGCTTCCCGGATGGCGGTGTCAAGAATATCCAGTACACGAGCGCCACGGTCACAGATGCTTGCACGCTGATTTCCGGCTCGCTAACGGGATGCACGCCCGGGTCGGGTTCCGTCGTCCGTCACGACGAGACGGTGCTCGATGGGTTGGGGCGGACCATCCACCAGGACCTGGTTTCCGACCCCTCAGGCGAGACCTATGTGGATACCACTTTCGATTCCCTTGGGCGAATGTACACCAGGACCAACCCCTACCGCAGCACCTCTGACCCGACCTACGGCCAAGATACCTATTCCTACGACGCGTTGAATCGGGTCACGAAGGTCATGCACAGCGATTCGAGCTATAGCCAAGTCGCTTACGGCAGTGGCACGCAGTTATGCGCGGCCTCGACCTACGGCTACGGCTATCCCACGCTTGCCACGGACGAGTCGGGCAATCAACGCCGGACGTTTACGGATTCGCTTGGCCGTGTCATTGAAGTAGACGAACCCGACCCCTCGAACGGCAACAGCCTGATGCTGAACACCTGCTACGCGTACGATGCGCAAGGGAACCTGACCGGCGTAGTCCAAGGCAGCGAAACGCGCTCGTCTAGTTACAGTGGTCTCTCGCAGCTCACGCGGTCCACCACGCCCGAAGGCGGTACCACGAATTACTATTTCACGACTTCCGGCGGCGCGCTCTGCGCCAACAACCAGAAGCTTGTGTGCAGAAAGACGGACGCGCGTGGTATTACTACCACTTATGTTTACGACGCTGCGGACCGCGTTACCGGCAAGAGCTACTCGAACGGGGACGCGTCCGTGAGTTATTATTACGACCAAACCAGCTACAATGGGCTTACAACATCCAATGGCTAGGGGCAGCGGACGGGAATGAGTGACGGCTCGGGCAAGACCGCTTGGGGCTTCGACATGATGGGTCGCACCGTGGCTGAGGAGCGGACCATCGGCACGGTCACCAAGACCATGTCCTACGGCTATAACCTGGACGGCTCGGTCGGCTCGATTACTCATCCGAGCGGGCGCGTGGTGAGCTACACCTATGGCGGCGACCAGAGGACGATCTCTGCCGTGGATACAGCCGACAGCATCAACTATGCCACGGGCACCACCTATGCGCCGCAAGGCAGCTTAGCGAGCGTAGTGCGTGGAAGGGTTTCGGGCGGGTTCGCCGGAATCACAACAAACAACAGCTACGATAGCCTACTCCTGCCAACGCTCCTCAGCGCCTCGTCCAGCAATGGAACGGCGCTCAGCTTGTCGTATACTTACTTTGCCAACGGAAACGTAAACATTGAGACTAATGGGCGGGACAACGGCCGCAGCGTGACCTACACGTACGATGCGCTGAACCGAGTGACTGCCGCCACGAGCCAAGCCACCAGCGGCAGCGACTGCTGGGGTCAGAGCTTCGGTTATGATCGGTACGCGAACCTGACCACGGTTAACGTCACGCAGTGCACCGCCCCCATGTTGAGCCTGAGCGTCAACACGAACAACCAGATCACGAGCAGCGGCTCCAGCTACGACGCTGCCGGCGATCTGACGGGCGATGGCACCTACACTTACTTGTGGAATGCCGAGAAACTTCTGAAATCGGCGGCAAACGTCAACTACACTTACGACGGAGAGCTGCGGCGGGTGGAGAAGTCGAGTGGAACGCTTTACTGGTACTGCGCGATTTGCGAGCAGGTGCTGGTGGAAAGCGACCTGAGCGGCAATCTCATCAGCGAGTACGTCTTCTTCAACCGGCAACGCATCGCTCGCCGGGACGTTGCGTCGGGAAACGTCTATTACTTGTTCCAAGACCGTCTGGGTTCTTACCGGACGCTAACCGACTCGAGCGGAAACGTCCAGGGCGAGTCGGACTACTATCCGTTCGGGGGCGAGCGCGTGATCTCGAGCACCGTGACGGACGGCTTCCGCCTCGGAGGTATGGAATGGGATTCAGAAGATGGCCTGAACCATACGCTGTATCGTCAGTACACGCCCACGCAAGGCCGCTGGCACACACCCGACCCGAAGCGCCACTGCGTCATGAATCCGCAAGGGCAAAACCTGTACAGCTACGTCCTCGACAACGCCGCGAATTTTGTGGACCCCCTTGGACTGCAATCGTGCCCCCCAGGCTGCACTTTTGTGGAGAACGAAGGGGCTGGAGAGTGTCAGTGCATCGGCACCGGCGGCGGCGGCTTCCCCCCCGGAAATGGCGGGCCCTGCTCGACCATCGCAGGCGCCGGCGGCGTCATCTCTCCGGACGTGATGGGATGCCCGAACCCATCCCCGGGTGGTGGTGCCCCCGGCCGTGGGAAATGCGATTTCGAAATCAGACCGGGAAGCATCGGCGCCTTGTGCGACGGGCAGGTTGAGGTGGCGAGATTCTTTTCCCACATGTTAGTTACGGGGAACGCTACATGCGAAGCGGAGAGCGGCACTTCTTATTGCACCGTCTCCGAAGGCGGCGATGTGACCATAGACAATCAGACGCCAGCCGAGGACTACGTCGATGCTGCAGGACAGCTCGTTTGCCAGGTTGATTTCTTCACTACGAAAGGCGGAAGTATTAACATGCAAATGAAAGTCACCTGGGCAAACACACCCATCAACGCGGCGGGACACTATCTAAGTAAATCGGCCAATGTACCTGTACAGTGTGAACACCGGAAAGGTGGGCCCATAACGGACTAGAATTCTCGGTGTGAGGCGGAGGGACTCAGTGCGCAGTCAATTCAGTGGCCTCAACATTTGGGCAGGCCCGGGCGCGCCTCTCCTAGTGAGGGGGATTTGCGACTGATCGAGCAGTCCTGGGGCGGTCGGATTCAAGGCGCGACTCGTGCGTACTGTGCGTCTTGCGTCAACCGTAATAGCGAAGGCCCTGTCCCGCGGCTGTGACACGTCGCTCAGTCGGCTACGAGATTGTCGGGCGGGGCCTCCCAGGCAAGCCGCGGCCATGATTTTCGATTCCGGACGGCGCCACTGACAGGCGACCTTTGGCGCCAAGAACTGGCGAGATCGAAGGGGGTCGTACTGAAATGTGGACGGGAGTTGGAGGGGTTCTCTGGGCGATAGTGCTGTACGTCTGCCCGCTGGCGTCAAGCATCGGCCAGGGCCCTGCTCAAGAGGCCGAGGTCCTGCCACTGAGGATAGCCGCCGAAGTGGGGCTTTCAGATTTCTGGCAAGTCACACGGGCGGAGGTTTCAGAGCGAACCTTCGGCGTAAGCGAGCGTCTCCAGGTTCGAAACGCTAGTGATGGGGACGTGGCAGGCGCACGTTTCTACGCCGAGTACTACGACGCCAAAAATCGGCGCTGCCTCACCGCTGTGTTCGATCTCAGTGAAAATCTGCAAGGGCAGCGAGGTGAGATGCGAAGCGGGGAGACGAGGGTGCTGTTCGCGGATACTGGCGGGCTTTTCCCGGGCTCCGCGCCCGAGGGCGTGAGCATCCGTCAGGTGGCCGAAGGCTCCGTGCTGCGGCCCTCGGGTGAGAGGCCTACCTTCGACGGCTACCTGCCAGTGACGGTCGCAGCGACGAGCCGACACGCGACGGACACTTGGCAGAGATTATGCCTCGAGCAAGAGGGGATTGTCGGAAGTCAACCCTTGGTAGACCTGTTGCTTGCGGAGGTGGATGTTGACGCAACGGGTCAGGTAGAAGCGACGCGTGTTGTCGAGGCGCGATCGCCGCAAATACTGTCATGGTTTTCGGAGTTCGCCCCGCACCTCCGCTTCCGCCCAGCCAGCGGGGGCGGCAGTCGGGAAAGTGCCCGCACTTTGTTGCTGCTGCGCGCCATGACCGCTTCTATGCATCCGGGCGCACTAGTGCCGCCGCCGCGCACCTCGATGTGGCTACGAAAATTCGTCGCAGACGCCCGGGGTAGCGATGTTCCATGGGTTAATGTCTTAATACTTGAGCCTCCCCCACCGGAGACGACATCCAGCGGCGATGCAAGAAATCCGGCCATGCCTCTGGCTCCGCCCACTTGCGTCGAGTACAATGGCATCGGAACGGAGTGGTCCATAAACATCCGTGTGCCCCATTAGCGCAATGGAGCAAGCGCAGACCTGGGGTCCAAGGTCTGCGGCTTTTGGTGTTGAATAATCTCACTCTTGTTGACATGTGGGCACGAACGTGGCCCAAGGAAAGGCCGCAGAGTCCCAACCCCAGGGACTCTGCGCTACGCGGCCCGCTCCGTTGACCGAGCCCCGCCATGAATAACCCATCAACCGGCGATGTGACCTGCCGGCGAAACGCCAACGTCGGCCGCCGCCCTCCTGGTTTCTCGCTTCTTGAGATTGATGATGGTGGTGACGCTGATCCTGATGGTGGCAACCATCTCCACCCCGATTTTCCGTACTGCCATCGTGCGGTCGCGTGAAGCTGTGTTGCGCGACCACCTTTACACGATGCGGGTTCTGATCGATGAGTTCACGCGGGATTATGGCCGTGCCCCGATGCACCTCGAGGAGTTGGTGGAGAAAGGCTATCTAGGGAGATTGCCCACCGACCCCTTCACCGGCTCGAACGAGACCTGGCAGGAGACCAAGGAAGACCAGCCGCTTTCGTCCAACCAAAAGACGCTGGGAATTGTTGACGTACACAGCGGTTCGGAGGAGACTTCCCTCGAAGGCACTCCGTACAACAGTTGGTGAGACTAGGATTCAGGATTCAGGAGTCAGGATTCGGGATTGAGGTTTCGGGACCCGGGCGGCGCGCCTTGGGCGGCGATTTGAGATTGCAAATTCCAGATTTCAAAAGCTTGAATCTCGGTTATGATTCCCAACGACCCAACGAGGTGTTTCTCTGGGCCTTTGGCCCACCCGAGGCAACGAAAATCAGGGTCGCCGCACTTGAGCAAGCGGGGGCCCACTGTCGGTCCAATGGGTTCCCGCTTGCGCGGGAATGACACCCGGGGTGCGATTTTCAGGAGAGACTGAATGATCTCGATTGCCCTGCTCATCATCGGCATAGTTTCAGGATTCGTCATTGCCTGGTTATGGGCTAAGGCCGGGTCAGCAGCCGTCGTCCAAAAAGTGCAAGTCGAAGCGGAAGGCCGCGTGAAGGCGGCGGAAGCTACCACCGCCGAAGTGCGGGCACAACTGACCGCGCAGCGCGGTTTATTCGAAGCCAAAGAAAAAGAAACTTCCAGCCTACAGCAACAATTGCGCGGCGAGAGCGAGCAAAAAGTCAAAGCCCAAACCGAACTCGAGCAATTGCAGCAGCGGTTGGAGGATCTGGCGGTCTTGCGCGAGCGAATGAAGACTGAGGGCGAAATGCGCGTCGCCGCAGAGACCAAGCTTCGGGAAGCGCAGGCGAGCCTGGAAGAACAGAAGAAGTTAGTTGGAGAGGCCAAGAAGAACCTGTCGGATGCGTTTCAGGCGTTGTCGGCGGAGGCGCTCAAGAGCAACAACGAGGCTTTCATTACTTTGGCGAGAAGCACCTTCGAGACCATTCAAGCTCAGGCGAAAGGAGACCTGGAGACTCGCCAGCAGGCTATTGACGCGCTGGTGGCTCCGCTTAAGGAATCCCTCAGCCGGTATGAAGCGCAGATCCTGGAGATGGAGAAAGCGCGTCAAAGCGCTTACGGCACGCTCGATGAGCAACTCCGGAACCTGGCCGCCACAAACCAGCTCTTGCAGGAAAAGACTTCCACGCTGGCAATCGTATTAAGGGGCGGAAGCCAGGCCCGGGGCCGCTGGGGTGAAATGACCCTTCGGAACGTGGCCGAGTTGGCGGGCATGTCGGAGCACTGCGACTTCACCGAGCAGGAAACCTTTGCAGCCGAGTCAGGGCGGTTGCGCCCTGACATGATCGTAAGGCTGCCTGGCAACCGGCGTATCGCCGTCGATGCCAAGGTCCCGCTCCAGGCTTTTCTCGATGCCTCGGCCGCCACCAAAGAAGAGGAGCGGAAGGAGGCGCTCGAAAAACATGCCCAAAGCGTGCGCGCCTATATGAATCAGTTGGCCGCGCGCAGTTATTGGGAACAGTTGGAGCCCGCGCCGGAGGTTGTGGTGCTGTTTCTTCCCGGGGAGTCATTCTTTAGTGCGGCGCTCGAGCAGGACCGCACCCTGATTGAGGACGGACTTCGAAAGCGCGTAGTGTTGGCCACTCCCACGACACTTATTGCCTTGCTGTGGGCAGTAGCGTATGGGTGGAGGCAGGAGCAAATCGCGGAGAATGCTCGCGTCATCAGCGAATTGGGCAAGGAACTCCACGACCGGCTGCGGCCCTTCCTTGCTCACTTCCAAGCGATCGAATCGGCTCTGACGAAAGCGGTTGATTCGTACAATAAGGCGGTGGGTTCACTGGAAGGGCGCGTGCTGCCTGCGGCCAGAAGACTGAAAGAGCTTGGAGCCGCCACAGGCGATGAGCTACCTGTCATTGAACCAGTGGACGAGACGCCCCGCACCCTGACCGCCGCCGAAGGGAACCTGGATGAGAGCGCGCCGAAGCCCGGTCCGCAGGAGACCGTCGAGAGCCAGTAGTCCCTCAATTCCCCGCTGCTTTTAAAACCATTGTGCCGAAGGCACCTTGGAGTGCGGCGGCTTGACGCCGCCTTGGGATTATCATGGGGGAGGAGTTACACAACGCGTCGGTCCCACCCGTTAGAGTTCTGGTCATGAAAAGTTTCGGTCGGCGCCGTGCGAAGGCGGCGTCAAGCCGCCGCACTCCAAGGCACTTCGCGCGTGTTCGTGGTTGGAGTTTTCGGAGTGGTTGGGAAAAGCCCCTAAAAAACTTCGGGGATGCATCGCTGCATCCCCGAGAGTTCCTTTCGGATTCTGGAAAGAACTTACCTCTTCTTTTTTGCTTTCTTTTTCGTTGCCATTCTATTCTCCTCCAAACTTTTTGAAATTCACGCCAGCGTTGCTGGCGGAGCGCGTATTCAATCTCATGTATAGTGACACAGCATTATCTTGTCAAGAGGAAAGTGAAGTTTGCGTGAAAAAAAATACAAAAACGGGATTCGATTCATTGAAAAATAGAAATAGGCCGAGAGTTTTTCGAGTGATCGATGTCTGAGTTGGGCTTCGTTGACCTCCTCCACGCAGTCGCGCGCGACGCCAACGGCGCCCGGAGAGCATGAAATGTCATTCCCAGCGGAGCGAGGACTCTCGCTCTGCGCCGGATGCACCCGGAACGAAACATCAGGGCGAGATTCCTCGTTCGCTCGGAACGGCACGGACTCTCTATGGTTGTGAATGACGGACGTTCTAAACGGGAATATAATAGGCAACGACGCGGAACTTTAGAATTGCATCCAAGAGACATGGCAACAATATCGACAGTCAGCGAGCCTCAGCCCGTCCCGCCGTACTCGACTGCAAGCCGAAAGCGAACCTACTTCCTTCTCGGAATGCTCTTCTGGGCGCTGACGAGTGTGCCTGGTTCGAGCCAGCAGAACCCCGAGCAGACGCCTCCAGCGACCTTAAAGGTGTCGACGGAAGTGGTGAACGTGTACGCGGTGGTAGAGGATAAGAAGAAGCACCTGATCGCGGACTTGAAGAAAGAGGACTTCGAAGTTCAGGAAGACGGCGTGCCCCAGGAGATCCGCTATTTCTCACGTGAAACGGAGACACCTCTGACCATGGGAATCATGGTGGACACCAGCCCAAGCCAGGGAAGGGTGTTGGGCATCGAGCAGGAGCAAGCCGACGCTTTTCTGCACCAGGTGATGCGCCCCAAGGACCTGGCCTTCGTCCTGCACTTCGACGTCGACGTGGAGCTTCTCCAGGATTTCACGGCCGATCAAAAGCTGCTCGCTCACGCCATCGATGAAACCGTGATTAATGGCGGTGGCCATGGGGTGATGCCGGGGCCCTTTCCCACCAGTGACACCGGTGGCGCCACCCACCTTTACGACGCCGTCTACCTGGCATCGAACGAACTGTTGAAGAACGAAGTCGGCCGCAAGGTGCTCATCCTCCTGACCGATGGTGAAGACCAAGGCAGCAAGGTCAAGATGGAGACCGCCCTTGAGGCGGCGCAAAAGTCGGATGTGATCAACTATGCCGTCGATATCGTTGATCGTCCATTTTACGGGATACGCTCAATTGGCTTCAGTGGGGATTCCGTTCTGAGAAAGCTTTCCGACGACACCGGCGGACGCGTCCTCCAAGTGAACAAAACCAAGGATACGGCGGCGGCGTTTCAGGAAATCGCCAACGAACTGCGAACTCAATACCTGATCGGATATACGCCCACCAACACCAAGCACGATGGAGCCTTCCGCAAGATCCGCGTCCGGTTCATAACTCGGACTACAAAGTACAGGCACGGCGGGGTTACTACGCACCCACGGAGTAGGGATCAGGTTACAGGGAATAGGGAACAGGCGAATAAGCGCAGCCTGCATTCGCGTAGACTGATGGTCTCCGGGTAGCTCGTGCCTAGTGCCTCTTCGTCGCTGTAACCTGTTCCCTCCTGTTCCCTACTGAGATAGCGCGAAATAGCCGTCCTTAGCGCGGACATGCAGGGAGTTGTCGACCGGCTGGATAGTGATTTTGCGGAAGGTTCCGTCGTGGGCAGTATTCGTTGAGACGTAAGCCAAGCTGTACTGGCTGCGGAGTTCGCGGGCAATTTCCTGGAAGTTGGCGGCCAAATCACCCGCCTCGAAGGGGAAAAAGGGATGGCCGCCCGTATCCTTTGCCAGCATTTTCAGGACCTGGTCCCCTTTCCCTTCTGCGCCGCTGCGGTTGGTGCCGATTGTAAAAATAGTAACCTCGGCCTTCTGCGCCATGGCGATGGCTTCGTCCCGGGTGTGCACGCTTTGATTATCCTGTCCGTCGCTGATGACGATCATGACCCGGCGCAGGTAAGGCTCCGGGGGCGGAAAGATATAAAGTTTCTCCTTGCAGGCAAGGTAAATTGCATCGTAGAGGCTCGTAACCCCACCCGCTCGCAGACTCTGAATGGCGTTCGAGAGTTTTTCGACGTCGTCCGTGTAGTCCTGAATGAACTGGGGCTCCACATCAAATGCCTCCACGAAGGCCGAATCTTTGCCGGGGCGCAGCACTTCGGTAAGGAAATCGACAGCGGCGTCCTGCTCAAAGTGCAGCCGGTCGCGAATGCTGTTGCTTGTATCGATCAACATCCCTATGCGCAAGGGTAGATCCGTCTCGCGGCTGAAGAAGCGGATCTCCTGGGGCTTGCCGTCTTCGAAAATCTTGAAATCGTCTTTAGTGAGGTCGGTGACGAGCCTGTTCTTCTTGTCGGTAACTGTCGCGAGCATTTGCACCAACTCAACGCGCACCTGAATCCGACTCTGGTCGCCGGCAACTTGAGGATTGTTGGCGGTGGGGCTGGCAGGCCCGGCGGGAGGCTGCTGGGCGAAAATCCGTCCCAGCGGCAGGCATAACAACAGAAGAACCAGGAAAAGTGTTCTCATCCGCGACTTCTCCAATACACCTAACAATTATAGGAGCCCTCGGCAGGCCGGTCAATTCTATGCTAGGGCAGGGTGCTCGAGGTGTGACCTAGATCAAATTCGTGGCGGCGGTGCCGAAAACCACGTCACCCCCGCGCACGCGGGAATCCAGTGGTTCCTTGACTGACCCTGGACCCCCGCTTCTGCGGAGGTGACGAATGCTGACTTTCAATGTGCAGCAGCTTGGTTTGGGTCTGCTGTCGCTTTAAGGGCGTATAGGAGTTTTTCGAAGCGCCTCGACGTCACCTCGCGTGAAGTGACCAATCCCCGCTCGAATTTGAAATTCAATACGCTGGTGGATTCGAGAGCCATCCTGACCAAGGCAGGGACGTCGATTCCTGCCTCGGCCGCGTCGAGCTGCTCGGTCTGGGCAAAGATGGCGGGGGCGCGAGGCATGAAGCGCGGGCAGCAGTCCTCAAAGGGTTCACAGGAGATTTTGTAGGTCCCAATCTGCCGGGCCAACCGCAGTATTTCAGCTTTGTCGTCGCCTGCCAACGGGCGGTAGAGGGGCAAGTCGAGCCCGTGGTCGATGGCCGCCAGGTTATGCAAGGTCTGCGAGGCCACCTGCGACACGCTATCGCCGGTCACCAGGCCCAGGGCGCGCTCGGCGCGAGCGATCTCTCGCGCGATGCGCGCCATCATGCGCCGGTACAGCAGCACGCGAAAGCTCTCTGTGCGCGCTCGCCACGATCTGGCGCTGCACCGCCTCAAAACCCACCAGGTAGAGCCGGGAGGTAAACTGGTAGGGCGTAAGCGTCCGAACGATCTCCTCTGCCACGCCTCTTGATGAATCCCGCGAAGGCGAGGGGTTTCCGTAGAAATGCACGAAAGCGGCATGACAACCGCGACGCATCATCTTGTAGGCCGCCACCGCGGAATCGAACCCGCCCGAAAGCAACACGATGAGCCGGCCACTGGTGAGGGCAGGCAGACCGCCGGCACCGTCCACACGGTCGACATAGATGAGTGTCTTCCCAGGCACCACCTCGACCCAGCAAGTCGCTTCGGGGTTGCTAAGATTCACCTGGACGCTGGGGTTGATCGCGCGCAGATGGTCCAGGATGACCCGCCCAAGTTGGCGCTCCAGGTCCATGGAATGCATGCCACATCCCGTGGCTGCAATCTTGGCGCGGACTGCGAAGTTGCGCGGATTCTTCTCCGCCATCAAAGCGCAAGCCACGGGACCCATGTCAGCAAGCGAACTCGGCACTTCGCGCGCCGAGGCGATATAGGCGAGTCCGAAGACGCGGCGTAAACGCTCCAGGATAGCAGGCGCGGCCGATTCATCCCCGGGGACTAGCAGGAAGCGTTCGGCAAGGCTCTCCAATGATTGCACGGGCAAGTCGGCAAGGCTCTGCTTGACGGCGGAGCGCAGCCGGCTGAGGAAGTAGTTCTTATTCCCTCCTTTGAGCCAGATTTCGTGATAGTGGAGAATGAAGACCCGGTTCATGATTTCCGCCAATCCTTGAGGATCTCTCGCGCCGCGTTGTGGCCTGGCGCTCCCGTCACTCCTCCTCCGGGGTGCGTGCCCGAGCCACACAAATAAAGGCCGCGGATGGGCGTGCGATATTGCGCCCAGCCCGGAACCGGCCGAAGGAAATAAAGCTGATCGGTGCCCATCTCGCCCTGAAAGATATTCCCGCCCGTCAGGCCGTACTCCTCTTCGAGATCCAGCGGTGTGAGTACGTGGCGATGCAGCACCAACCCTTTGAATCCCGGAGCATACTCCTCGATCAGGTCCATCACGCCGTCGGCGTAGCTCTCCTTAAGACCGTACCAACTGGTGGCGACCTCCGGAGACAGCGTATAAGGCGCGTATTGCAGGAATATGTTTGCGACGTGCTTCCCCGGCGGCGCGAGGGAGGAATCATAAGTGGTTGGAATGGTGATCTCGAGCATTGGCTGCCGGCTGGGGCGCCCATACTTTGAGTCGTCGAAGGCACGCTCGATGTATTCGAGCGTGGGACAGATATGGATCGTGGTCTTGTGGTGCGGCGCGGGCTGCGAGCCCGGAAGGCACTTGAAGTCCGGCAGGCCACCCAGGGCGAGGTTAATCTTCATCGATACGCCCTCACTCTTGAATGCTCGACGGCGCCCAGAAATTCCTTGTCCAGGTGACTCGACTCGACAAGTTTGAGGAAAGTCCGCTTGGGGTCCACGCCGGACACGACAATCCTGGCACGGATTTCCTCGCCGCCCTCCAGCACGATGCCGGCGGCGCGGCCACCTTCGATCAGCACTCTCTCCACCCGCGCTTCGGTGCGAATTTCCGCACCTCGGCTGCGTGCCGAATCAGCCATGGCCTGCGTGATGCCGCCCATGCCTCCACGGACAAATCCCCACAGTCCACGCTTTCCACCCACGCCTCCCATGCAGTGATGCATAAGGACGTAGGCTGTCCCAGGCGTGTAGGGACCACCCTTGGTACCAATTACGCCATCCGTGGCCAGGGCCGTCTTGAGCTGCTCCGATTCGAACCACGGATCGAGAAAATCCTTCACGCTTTGGGTCAGGATGCGGAGGTGGCCGACGCGTTCCTCTTTCGGCATCCTGTTGAGCCCCCACCCTAGCCTGGCGAGGCTCCGCCAATCATCGAACCCTCGGGGGACCAGGCTAGGTGGCGTCTGGAGCAGCAGAGGCTCGATAAAGCGCGCCAGCCGATCGATGTGATCTTCATAGCGGGGGTAAACCTCAGCGTCGCGAGCGGAGAATTTCGCAATCTCCTCGCACGTCGCCCGGGTATCCGACCACATCAGCAGATAGCGCCCGTCAGGAAATGGGCTGAAGAAGGCCGGGTCTTTAGGATAGACATGATACCCAAATCGCTCCAGCTCCAATTCGCGAATGACTTTGTCCTGGAGCAAGCTGCAAAGATAGGAAGTCGTCGAGAACTTGAAGCCGGGGAAGATTTCCTCCGTGACGCAAGCGCCCCCCACCACGCGTCGTCTCTCGAGCACTAACACCCGAAGCCCCGCGCGCGCCAGGTAGCCGGCGGTTACAAGGCCGTTATGGCCGCCGCCGATGATAATCGCGTCATAGGGTTTAGTCATGATGAGCTATAATTCTAAACGCCAGCTTAACCGAATTCCAAGACAGTGGCGAGCTTTTGTCGGGGCGCCCCCGCGAGTTGACGGGTTGCCCGACCTCGTAGCGAAAGGCTGACTGCTCTATGGGACGAATCCCCATGCTCAAAGTCGCCATCCTCAGTGCATGGCTCATCCTGACGCCTGTCATGTGGTTCGCCGCGACCAAGTCATTTTCCACTGTGGACCGCGTTCTCCGCACTGCCAACCCTCAATTCAGCGAAGCCACCAAGGGGATGGCCGAGGGACAGGCTCGGGTGGTGCTGCGGCACTTGGCTTCGGAAATCAACCGCTCATTTTTCTGGGGCTACGGTTTGGCCCAGATCGTTTTAGGCGGCGTGCTGCTCTTGCTTCTTGTGGCGCGCAACCCCACGAGATGCCCTCGGCTTCGGAGTGGTCTGCTTCATGCTGGGTCTGGTCCTGATCCTCACGCTCGTCCTTACGCCGATGATCGTTTCACTGGGACGAAGCATCGATTTTGTTCCCCGCAACCCACCCCCACCCGTCATGCCGCGCTTCTGGGCGCTGCACGGAGCTTTCACCGGCTTGGATGGCGTGAAGTTCCTGGCGGGCCTGGGCCTGCTGGTTCGCTGGATTCTGCGAGGGTAGGAGTAAGGAACCAGCAAAAGTTCCTATTCCCTGTTCCCTATTCCCTGTTTCCTACTCCCTCTTTTGCCATTTCCGGCTCCGGCTCAATTCCCAGCGCATCGGCAACCCGGTTGATGTAATTGAAGTAGGAAATCACCTGAACTGCGTCCAGGATATCGCGATCCGTGAGAGCATGTTTCCGGAGGGCCACCAAATCCCGTTGGCGCACAGAGGCAGGCGCGCGAGTCACCTTCACCGCGAACCTGCAAAGAGCCTTTTGCCGGGCCGAAAGCCCGGCCCGTCGATAATCGTGCTTGACGTGCTCAGCCAGTTCCTTGTTTCCTGTTTCCCGACGGAGATCCTCCCCGTGCGCTTGAATTCAATAAAAGCATCGGTTCGCCGAGGAGACGACCGTTGCCAGCATTTCGCGTTCGGCGCGGGGAGCCCGGAGCGACCGTACATCGTGGCGAGATACAAGTGCATGGACGCGCGCAGGCTCCTTGGGTTTAAGCTTTGTATCTTCAGTATGTTGAATACCTTGCCTGCCCGCTGGATCGCGCGCTCATACTCGACCTTCAGTGCGCCCGTGGCCTCTTCCGGCCGTATGGTTTTGATCCACGACATATCAATCTCCATTATCGGCGCTTCACACGGGTTCAGTGGTCGCCAAAAAGCGCCCAAGCGCCGCGTTCACCTGCTCCGGTTTCTCGAGCATCGGGTAGTGTCCGACCCCAGTCAGCAGCTCGTACTGAAATCGGGGCAGGGTCTTCTTAATGAGATCGACGAAGCGTTCGGGATTCCAGAAGGCGCTGAATATCGCGAAGGCGGGAATGTCCAGCGTCTCGTGCTGGAAGAGCCGGGGGTCGGCAAGACCCTCCATGCAACTTGCCAGTACGTGTTGGGGAGTCGAGAGGATACTTTC
>CAVROP010000105.1:0-17535 GCA_963722675.1 uncultured Acidobacteriota bacterium | reverse complement strand
CTGAAGCGTGTCACCGCTGTTCATCGCCACCGCACTGAAAGCATTTTCGAAGCAAAGCGTCCCGCTGCTGGAAGCGTTAAAAAGGCCCGCCTTCTGCGCGGATTGCGTCCCCGTTGCCGTAAACGTGTAGGTCAGCGTATAACTCGAGGTATTGCCTGAGTGCGCAGGCGTGGTGTTCGCTCTGGCCAGGCCGTTGGTCGCGATCTCGGCGGCGAGGGCCGTGTCCGTAGCGGAAGGTGCAGCGGAGTCGTTTGAAAGTGCGAGGTAAGTGCAAACTCCTGCCGTCGTGCCCGCCATCTGGTTGAACTGCCAATTGACCCCGTCGTTGGTGCGCAGGTTGTGGACCGTCTGATCGTAGAAGACCGTTCGATCGGCATGCCGGGCGATGAGGTGTACCAGGTTGGGCACACGCGGCATCACGCTGTCACGGATGCCCTGGTTGATGTCATTCCGAGCGGAGCGAGGAATCTCGCCCTGCCCCCCTGCCGGGGCGCTCTGCGCATAAACTGCGTCACCTGCCGCCATGATCTGGGAGAGTTCATGGCTGGCGACCACCGCCTCAGCCGCTATTGCCAGGCTGAGGACGAGCAGAACGTAATGCAGAACGGTAATTTGTTTTTCCACGGCCTTAGTTCCTTCCGCATCTGATCGGGCTGGCGCAGAGCATCGCTCTGAGTTGCAGTGTTCTACTTCCTGCCCGCCGCAGAGCTGCGTTCTGCGCCAGTCGGGGTCTCCGGCTGGATGACCGCATCGCTTTGCGTCATTTCTTCAATCCGCTCCTGCACCGGCGCATAGCGGGCCCGCGGCGTCTTCGACTTGAGCGGCAGGCCGCACTTCTTACGAATCCAATTCTCCGTGTCGTCATCCGGTTGCAGCAGGTCCACGTCGAACTTCCCCACGTCCTTGGCCACTTCGAGCAGCTCGAGCGGGTTAACCACCAGGATGTTCGAGGTGATAAGGCGGGGGTAGGGAAGCTGGCGGCCAGGCTGCGGCGTATAGTTGTAATTCACCAGGCGCCGGATGCTGGTGTTGGAAATGGTCTCGTCGATCTTGCGCGAAATCGCTTCCAGCGAGAGATAGAAGAAGTCGCGCATTGACCCGCCTAGGGCGCGCGAGCCGGTCTGCGTGGTCCCCAGGGTCAAGAAGTTTGCCAGCACGGAGCGCATGATCATTTCGCTGTGGTGCTGGATCGAGGCCTGCGGGTCGCGCACCCGCCCGGAGACTCCCGTCAACGCGAACTCCCACCCGTTCGGCAAGGAGATCCCGGTGCTCTCGTGCGCGGCCAGCATCTGGACCCAGCTCTGCGCCGCCTTGCGATCTTCGGCGGAAACGTTGGCGCCCTGCTTGATGGTGGGCACACCCAGTCCGTTGCGCTCGATCGAGATCGCGTCGATGCGGTAGATCTGGCTTTTCATGTACCAGTGCTGATAAGCCGCGCGCAGCACGGAGCGCCCGTAGAAGTACGCGCCTTCCATGTCGTTCACGAAGTAGGCAAGCTTCTCGGCCGGCACGAGTACGTTGACGAAGTTGTTCCCGCGGTAGCCGTACTGTTCGAGGAAGAGGAGCGACTCCCCGTCCGCATCGACGTGGTACCGATAGAAGGTGTAGGGCAGGCGCGGCGCAAGCTTCCGCAACCGTACCTTCTCACCGTCGATATGCCATAAGTCCTCGTGCGCGGCGCAGCCGAAATCCAAACAAAGAAGCGCATTTTCTTTCACCGTTTCGAAGTTTTGAGTTACCCAGCACCCGGTGCTGGTGGGCGATTCGAGCCCCTCGAAGAGGTTTGCCCGGACCTCCTCGGCAATCTGTTTTGCCAGGGCGAAGCCCGGCTCGTTGTCCTTGAGGCCCGGCACGATCTGGTAGTCTGCCGCCCGGATGGGCAGCTTGCAGGCCAGCAACGCCGCCTTCACATCCGCGTCCGAGCGCCGCATCTTTTCGTAAACCAGGAAAGCGTTGCGGCCTTCCAAGGTGGCGTTGTACTCGCCCAGGTCTCTGATGAAGCCGGCGAAGTTCGCAGTTCCGACGGCGCCGCGTAAGGAAGTGTCAGGCTGGGGGCTGGGGCCTGTTCCCTGTCTCCTGTTCCCTGTTCCCTGTACTTGCGGCTCGGGGACGGCGCCGCCGCCGGGCATGGCAGCGGGATTCAGTCCCACATCGTTTCCGATCGGCCCACCGGGGAACAAGGTCACCATCGGATAGCTGATGGGCGGCGTCAATACTTGGCGAATTGTTTCAAAGAGTGGCATAGTCGGTACCTTCTGCGGTCCCTCCGATCTGCCCTGCCTTACGATGCCGCCATTGCGGCCAGCATGGCATCGTACTGGGCGGCCACGCCGGGCTGTTGGCGCATCTGCTGCATGATCGTCCAAACCTGCACGTAGCCTTTATAGGCGGTCTGCGAGGTTTCCGCAGCCAACTCGGCCAGGGACGTACCGGGATAAGACTGGATCGTGGCGACGGCCCAGGATACGTAGTCAAGCTTCACAGGGTTGATCGGGGAAGCCGCTGCTTGCGCAGCTCCCGCGCTCGGATAAGGACCGGTAAGCGCAGGCGGCGCTACGGGCGCCGGTGGGTTGACCACCGGATTCAGACTCGCCAAGGTCTGCGCGGTTGTATCGGTGGTAACTGCCCCAAATTGCGGCGGTACTAATGTTGCCATAATGGATAACCTCCGATCATTGGCAATTGGCGATTCCCGATGGACTAATCAGAAATCACAAATCGCAAATCACAAATCACAAATCGCAAATTCAAAACTCCGCCGGCAATGCCGCCGGCATCCACACCGCCGCTCGCGGCGTCCCCACGATCGCCCCGTCGCTCAAAGTGGCAGCGACGGGCTGTTCGGCCGCCAGGTCGGCGAGGGCCTTAGCCCAGAACTCATCGGCGTGCCCGAGGTCCGTGCGCTCGGCATCGAAGCGGGTGTTTCCCGCCAGCGTCACCAGCTTCTTCACTGCGCCGAAGGCGCGGGCGATTTGCGGAGCATCGGGAAGGAGATCCAGGCGCTGTTCCATGCGCCGCCGCACGCGATACGCCATATCTTCTTTCACCGCCGCCGTAAACATTACCGGCTCGACGCGCGGCCCGAATTCCTGCTGCAACGATTCAGCTAGCGGGGCGCCCATACCCGTCGCGTCGATGCAAGCGCGCCGGATCAGGAATTCTCCCTGTAGGGGCGGTTCGCGAACCGCCCCTACGACCCGCCGCAGGGAGAGCAGTTCACGAGCGAAGGCAAGCTGCTCGGCAAACGGTGTATTCGAGAACGTCCGGACCATGCGCGTCACGGCGACGGTGCGGCTCTGTAGGGGCGGTTCGCGAACCGCCCCTACGTCGGAGGTCACGCAATCCACCCAGAACACCGTCCGGTCGTGCCGCCGCCCGATGTCGATTCCCAGGTAAAAGTCCGCAGGCAGGGGCGCACCATCATGCGACCCCACAAGCGCATGCTTACCCCATGTCCCGAGAGGAACGGGACCATGCGCCCCTACCTGCGAACTCCCCGACTCCAAGCCGAGGCGGGGCGCCGAGGCCAGGAACTGAGGAGGGCAGTCCGTTGTGGCCTCGGCGCTTGCGCACTGGGCGACGAGTGCGGGCGGGATGAAATTCTCCGCGGTGGAGACGAATTGGCAGCAGTATTCCTGTTGCCACGACGTTTCGTCGTCGCAACCCGCGCGGAGGAGTTCTAAGTCAATGTTGAGCCCCTGGCGGATGGCCTCGTAAATGTCCACACAATGGCCGGACCAGGCCAGACGATCGCGAAATTCGAAATGCGAAATTCGAAAATCGTCCCGAGTTTCGAGTTTCGAGTTTCGATTTTCGGTTTTGCCTGACTCCTGGCTCCTGACTCCTGACTCCTGCTCTGCAGCTCTTCCTGAATCCTGACCTCTCCTGACTCCTCTGCAGCTCTTCCTGAATCCTGAATCCTGACTCCTGACTCCTGCTCTGCAGCTCTTCCTGAATCCTGAATCCTGAATCCTGACTCCTGCTCTGCAGCTCTCCTTAATCCTGAACCTCCTCCACCAGTCCCGCGGCTTTCGCCAGCTCATAAAACTTCCCTTGCTGTCCGTTGGGCGTCGAGATCACTTCCAGGCAATACCCGCGGGTGATGGTAGGGAAGAGTGCGGCATAAATCTTGTCTGCGTCGGCATGGAACGCGAACTCATCCAGGGTGACGTTGCCGGAGTAGCCGCGCGCCGTGTCCGGGTTGGCGGGAAGGCCGTAGATGACAGACCCGTTGGCGAACCGTACTTCCAACTGCTTGATCAGCGTGCCTTCGAAAAAGCTCGACTCGCAGGCGCGTGCCAGAATCCCGCAGGACTTGATGTGTTCCTGTACCTTTTCCATCAGCAGCCGGGATTGCCGCTCGCCTTTGGAGAGGAATATCCAGGTTGTCTTTCTCTTCAGGCATTCGAGCAGAGCGCGAATGGAGGCCGCAAAGGAATAACCGATCTGGCGGGCCTTCACCACGATCTTGAGGTGTGAATCGTCTTCAACCCAGCGGCGCTGGTAAGGCAGCAATTGCAGCACCGGAGCTAAAGACGTCAGGACGGTCACATCTTTGCTCTCATCTCTCGAAGCGCGAGTGTCATCCCTGAAAGCGCCACTGTCATCCCTGAGAGCGCCACTGTCATCCCTGAAAGCGCCACTGTCATCCCTGAAAGCGCCACTGTCATCCCTGAGAGCGCCACTGTCATCCTGAGCGGAGCGAAGGATCTCCGCCGTTTCCTTTTGCCCGGCGCCGGACGAACGACTGCCGAGATCCTTCGCTTCGCTCAGGATGACAGGATTGGCATTTCTCTCCTGCCGATCGGCGCTCAGGTCCTGTTGACTGTCAACTGTCGGCTGTTCCTGTCGACTGTCAAGCGTCAACTTTCGACTCTCGACTCTCGACTCTCGACTTTTCTCCGGTTTGTTACGCTTTCGCGGCATCACCACGTCCCCCATAAGGCATCGGTTGACAAGTCAGTCCGTAGATCTGCTGAATTCTCTGAAGCATCGCCGGCCCCAGCGGTTCGCCGGCCTGCTGTCTCTTGGCATCCTGCTGCAAGATCGCAATTTGTTCCGTGACCTTCTCCTGGGCAAGCACGAGCAGGCGGGTTCTTTCCTTCGAATATTGCAGGGCCTGCCGGGCCTTGTCCCTCTGCGCGACCACCAGCCTGTGCTTGAGGTTCAAATTGGCCTGCTCCATGCGTGCGTGCTCGGCATCCTTGAGCGTAATCGGCGGGGCATCTTGGTAGAGGTTCATGTAACCGGTCAATAATGCGGCCTTCGCCAACCGCCCTTCCGCGGAATTGGGGTCGCCCAGTCCTGCCAGCAGCGATTCCGACGTTTGCACCAGGTGGCGAACGCGCTCGGCTTGGAGTTTCCGGTTTCCCTGAAAGTAAGTCTTGACGGCGTTGAGGGTGACGCCGGAGGCGCCGAGTCTCGCTGGCCGTCTCGACCACACCTTCAAACGTGGAACCCTCGATCAGCAACTTATCAACGAGTTGCTGCTCGGTAGCAGTGGCCGGCGCGCCGTTTATCACAAGGCTCCCGGCGGTGGCCGCTGCAACCGCGGAGCCGGAGTCCGCTTTCCGGTCGCTCTTTTGTTCTGTTCCCGGCTGCGCCGCAGGCGTCGAACTGGTTTCGGTCGTCGGATCGGTCGGCGCCGGCGCTGGGTTGATTACCGGCTTGGCCTCGTTTTCCGTTTTTCTGACGATTTGGCCGCGATTGCTCATAACCGCGGCTCCACGTAGATTCCTTCGTCGGCGGGAAGCCGGCCATCGTAATAGTCGATCCCCAGGGCGGTGATTTTCACCAGCGGAATTTCGCGGTGCGAGCGGGGCCCGCGCACACGCTCCACAGAGAGCAGCCCTTTTTCGACGAGGTAGGCGATCTGAAAATTCAGGTCTTCCAGGGGTACGGGATACCCGATAATGTCCAGCTCACCTTGCAAAAGCGGCAAAGTAGCTGCTTGCGGGTAGATGAGTCCCAGGTAGTAGAGGATCTTGCCCCGGATTACTTCCTTCTGACGAACAGTGGCAGCCATGTTGATTAGCTCCTTCTTTCGTGTTTCATTTCTGCTGCATCCGGCGCCGGCTCCTCGGACGGACCACACAGCGAATTGAGTGCCGGCGAATGAACTTCCCGCCTTAACTCGGGCCACGAACTGCATCGTGCCGGCAATCCCGGCTTGGAACGTAAGGCGCAAAATTCATCGGTGTTGCGACAGCGCAAGCTGTTCATGTCGTGGTGCAAGGCTTTCAGGGCAATCAGAATTTCCTGGTGCTCGAAGCTCTCCTGCGACTCTTGATGCTCGACGGAGTTGGCAAGCCGCGCTAGCGCGTTGGCCTGTCCGTCCTGGGCCCCCAGGAACTTCTCGATGTACTGCCGCACCAGGCCGTAAGCTCCGTCCATCTGCTGCCGCTTCATTTCCATCGTCTTCTCGATCCAGTACTGCGCCAGGCGGAAGAATCCCCAGCCGAAGCTGATCAGAACCAGAACGCCGGGGCCCCACCAGAGCGCTACGCGCTGAAAATCCAAAGGGTTCATCGGACCAGCACCCCCGCTATGAATCCGCCCGCGAAGACTTCCACGGCGTGGCAGAAGCGCGTCCGCCAGGTGCCGCGAACCGCCTTAAGCTCCGCCCGATGCGCCGCTTCGCTGCGGGCGCGAATCTGGTCTTTGTCGGCCAGCGCTACGTTCAACTTCGAGATCGTCGCTGCCTGTTGTTCCTCGAGGGCCGAGTCGGCCTTTGCCCGCTGGTCGCAGTTTGACACCTGCTGCGCGATTACCTGACTCTGCTGGCGGCAGGCATCGAGCTCCACGAAGGCGCTTTCCACCTTCCGCACGCCCTGGTCCGACAGCACCAGCGCCGATTGTGCTGCGGGCGTTTGTGGTGCAGCCGCCTGTGGTGCGGGCGTCCCGCCCGCTGTGGCGCGGGCATCCTGCCCGCGCTTTTGACTCCCCTCGTTTCCTGCCCCCGCCAGCCCCTCTGTTCCCTCTTCCCTATTCCCCTATTCCCTGCTCTTGCAGCCGAGCCGCCACCCTCTTCACCACCTCTTCGGTAGTCAAGCTGGCCAACTCGTTGGCGCGCACAAGGTCCTGATTGCGGAGCGAGTCGAGACTTTGACGCAGTGCATCGGCCTCGCGCGCCAACTGTTGTCGCTGGCCCTCGAGCTCCTTGGCGGCCTGGCTGCTCTGCTGGGCGTCCTGAACTGCGCCTGCCGCCTGCTTCTCGAGCTGTGAAATCTGCTCAGCAGCTTGCTTCTTTACCTGCTGGGCCTCCGCTGCCTCGCGCTGTCGAGCCCGGTGCTCGCACGACCAGGCAAAAAACAGGATGGCCACACCCGCCAGTGCAGCCGCGGGCAGGCCCGGCGCGATCCGCAAGAGTCCCTGCGCCAGGCGGAGGCCCGCCAGTTTGCTGGCTGCGGCGCGAATTGCGCTCCAGGCGGTTGTCGGCGATGGCGGCGTTGTGGTTCCCATTACTTGCTCCCAAGCAGGCGTTGCAGTGTCTCGTTGGCCTTCCCCAACCCGTAGAGGGCCGCGATGAAGAACGTCAGGCCCTCCAGGCTGGGAAGGAGGTGAGTGTGAAGGACAAGATAGGTAATCCAGCCGCATGCAAAGGCCAGCGCGATAAACGCTCCTAAGCGGCTGAAACTCGCCTCACCGGATTCGGAAAAAAGCTGCTGAAGGAATTTCGTCATGTCGCGTTTCTGTTACCTTCCTTTCCTTCGCCCTCCCTTCTCGATCGGGAAGGGGCGGGGGTAGCTGAACGCGTCAACGATCTTCGTTCGCCACCCCCTACCCCTCTCCGTCCAGGAGGGGGAAGCACCTTGAACCTGCCTTCCACGTTGACGCGGGTGACGTTGCCTGAGAGAAGGCGTCCGGCAGGGGAGATCGACGGAAGCGAAAGCCACGGCGGCGCCGGTGCCTGCGGCGTTGTCAATGAGTAGGCTCCCCTGGTGCTCGCGGCCTGCCCCGTCGTAGCTCGTGTTTCTTGCTCCATAATAGTAGCCTACCACTTGGAAATGAGAAGATGGGAAAAGATGTGAAAAATGATAAGAATTTTCTTATGTGCTTGTATTTAAAGCTAATAAAGTTTTTCAAAACTTTCACAATGTGAAAACACGGCCTTCCACTGTCCCTCTCTGACACATATATGCAGAAATCTGCATGTTTGCCCGCCTCTCAGGCTGGGCTCTATACCTGGCCACTAAGGCCCCCGCTTCCGCCCTTTTGGCGCAGAAAGGCAAAGCCGCAACCCATTGCAAGTTCTTCGCCGCATCGAGCCTTGTGCGTCTAGAATAATTACTGCGCCAACGGCGATGTCAGGCCGGCTTTAGAGCGGGGAGGTTATTGTCATGAGGGCGGTCGTCCAAAGAGTAAAAAAGGCGGAGGTGCGCGTCGATGGGCGCGCCGTGGGGGCGGTCGGAAGAGGAATGCTCGTGCTGCTGGGCGTCGGGAAGAACGACACTCCGGAAGATGCGCGATCCCTGGCCGACAAGATCCTCAACCTGCGCATCTTTGACGATTCTGCGGGGCGTATGAACCTGTCCCTTTTGGAAACGAACGGGGAGCTGCTCTGCGTTTCTCAGTTCACGCTTTACGGCGACTGCCGTAAGGGTCGCCGCCCGAGCTACGACCAGGCGGCCCGGCCGGAAGTGGCGGGCGGGCTGTACGACGCTTTCGTGGCCGCGGCGCGCGCCGGCGGCGTCACCGTCCAAACGGGACAGTTCCAGGCCATGATGGACGTGGAGCTTGTGAACGACGGGCCGGTGACGCTGCTGCTGGACTCAGGGCGGGTGTTCTAGAAAGAGGGAGACGTCGCCACTAAATGCCCGAAGGGCATTAACGTCATTAGCCGTAGGTGCAACCTACGGGCTAGTGACCACGATCCCCCAATTTCTGGCGACCCCGAAGGGGCCGAATTGGCCCTCGTTCAACCCTCTTCAGCGTTGGTTAACTATGGGCAAGCGTGCTTTCCGTAGGTTTCACCTACGGCTAATGACGTTGGGTCCCTTCGGGACCCGGCGGGCGCATCACGTCAACTTTGCGAGTCGAGCGGAGACTTCCTTGGCAAAGCGATCGATATAGCCCAGGGTGTATTCCCTCACATCGACCTTGGGATCCATCACCGGGGTCAAGTCGATGGCAAAGATCAGCGACGTTGACTCATCGACGCCGTGCGAGGCTAGATAAGTGGCATTGGCTCGCCGGCGGCCCATGGTGGCGAGATCGTAGCGCTTTCCGCCGGCCACTTGCGAATCGAACAAACCCACCAGCGAGGTGGCGAGATTCTCGTGGCCGTCCACGTTGAAGATAACCTTGTCGTCGTCGTTCAGCCAGTCGAGATTGCGCCACACTTCGCAGCCGTAGAGGTGCCGGGGCCGCGCCTCGGCCGGCAGGTCTCGTAAGGCCTGAATCACCCGCAGCGTCACGGCGACGTGGGTGTCGTGCTTGTCGGCCAGGTTGTGGGTATAAATCGCCTGGGGCTTCCCCGCGGCGATAATGCGCTTGAGGTCGCCCGCCACATGGCTGTCATGGGGATCCTTGACCGCGCTGCTGGAGTAGTCCAGGAAAACATGGGCGCTATACTCGCCCACATACGCCGCCTTCTTCTGCTCCTTCCGCCGCACCACCTGCATTTCTTCGTCGCTATAATGCGCGTAGAGCCCGTCGCGCGGGCTCCCGGCCCCGTTCGTGACGGTCACCCCGCCAAATCCTTTGTCCGGCTTGCCGAAGCATTCCAGGATGCCATGATAGGCCATGATTTCCAGGTCGTCCTGATGGGCCGCCACGCCCAGATGCGTGGTCCGCGCGAGTGCCGTGTCCACAGAAGATCCATCCGCGACGTAGATTTCCGCTCCAGAATTATGTAACTCCATCCTCTTCCTCCTTAATTCAGGGAATAGGGATTAGGGATTAGGGATCAGGGAAGTGATACCCACCTCCGCCCGCTGCTCCCCCGTTCCCGATTCCCTGTCCGCTATTTCTTGTTGCCTAGCCTAATTTAGGTATATCCGATTGTATATTGCATTATTACGTAATTCTCTACGGATATCCCTCAGCCACCTCCCCACCTGCCACCTCCCACTGCCTACCGCCTCGCCGCCGGCAAGCTGGCCGCCGCCACGGCCTGGCCGACCCTCCGCGTGGCTTCATCCGGCAGCCGCACTCTGAGGGTTTGCGCCAATTCGGGGAATTCCGTCCGCAGCACGTCCTGCGCCCGATTGAGGATGATGTTTCCGCCTTCGCCCGAGGTCACGCGGCCCAGGATGAGGACGTTTCGCAGCACGTAGAAATCCGCATAGTGCGCGATGCCGTACCCGACGTAGCAGCCGATGGTCTCGAAGATCTGCCTGGCGCGCTCTTCCCCGGAGTCCGCCATTTCCTGGACCACCTTGAGTTGCTGCGCGGGGCCAAGCCGCGGGTCCAACTTGATGCCGGCCTCCGGCGCCAGCCGAAAGACCGCTTGCTGGGAAAAGTACTGCGCGCCGCAGCCCGGATCGCCTGACCACTCGTCGATGGGAGCCTCGGGGTCATAGTCCACGGGACAGAACGCCAGTTCGTTCAACCAGGTCGTCAACTCGCCCGTCTCGCTGACGTACCCTCCCGCTTCGCTCGAACCCAGGGCGATCCCCAGCACCGCGTTATCCTGAAGCGACATGGAGCCGGCCAGCGCCGTCACCTCTCCGTCGTTGACCACTTCGAACGGGATATCGCTCCAGGCACGCTTCATGTCGAGAAAGAGGTTGCCGACGCGAGTCTCGAAGAGGTCTTTGGGCACGCCGCGAAAGAGCGACGCGACGCGAGGCCGGTTGTTGATGTAGATTCCGGCCGAACTGCCCCCGATGGCGTCCACGCGGGGCAGGTGCTTCGCGGCCGACTTCAGACCCGCCATGATCTCGTTGTAGTGGTAGCTGGGGTCGACTGCGTTGCGGGGATCCCAAACCACTTCCTCAGTAAAAACCGGTTCGCCGTCGATGACGGCCGCGGCTTTACGGTCGGTAGCGCCCAGGTCGAATCCGATGCGGCAGCCCTCCAGATGCCGTCCCAATGCCATGGCGCCCTCCGAGGGCTCGGGGGTTTTCTCGGCGCTGGTCACCTCCACCGTGAACCGGTGCTGATACACTCCTCCAAAAAATTCCGCGTCGAAGGCGCGCAGGCCTTGCGGCGAATAGGCCTCGCGGATGTGCTCGCCCACGCAGCGAGGCCCGCCTACGACGATTCGCCATCCGCCATGTTTCCAGAGAAGGAACTTCACCAGCCGCTCGGCAAAGCGCAGGTTGAAATGCGACGACTCGTGACTTTCATCGAAACACCAGGTCTTGTAGAGAGAAACGAACCCGGCGTGGCGTTCCAGCGCAATGCTCAGCGGAACTGCCGCGCCGCTGTCCCGGACCGCCTTCAGGTAGGCATGATTGGCTAGTACTGCTGGAGCAAACCGCGCATGCAGCGGCGGCATGACTCGAGGTTTTACAAGGTACGCGAACTCCTTCATTTTCCCCCCAGGGCCGTCGCCACGGCCAACCGTCTAATCTCCGCCGTTCGACGTCACGAAAGAGTATAGGTATCCTGGCGCCCTCGGTCAAGAAAGGTGTCGGGTGGCGGGCGCCCGGCGCCGGATGGTCAGCCGGTCAGAATCCCATGACCATGCTATACGTAAGAATACTATAATATATATAAACACTTGCTTCATTACTAAAAGATATGCACCCTCAGCGTCAGGTACTTCTTGGGACTCTTCTGGAACTCGGTGAGGAAGTCTTTCATCGATTTCGAACTGTCGCTCAGATTGTTGTAAAGCGTGGGATCCGTCGAAAACTTCCCCAGCGTGCCTTGGCCATCCGCCATGCGGGTGGAGATCTTATCGACCCGGTCGAACACGTCGTTGGCACGGTCGTAGAGTTGAGAGTCGGTGGCGAGTTTGCCCAGCGTGCCGCGGCCTTGATTGATGCCGTCAAAGAGCGAGTTGGCCTGCGCCACGAGATGATTGACGTTGTTGTAGACGCTGGGATCGGAGATGAATTTGGCAATACTTCCCTGGCCGTGTTGCATATCGTCGAGCAGTTTATTCATGCGGTCAAACGTGGAGGTGGCGTTATTGTAGAAGCTCTCATCGGCCATGAGTTTGCCGAGCGAGCCCTTGCCCTCGTTGAGATTGGTTACCATCACGTCGAGTTTAGCGGCGGTCGTATTCAGGTGGTTGTAGAGGGTTTGATCGTAGATGAGCTTTCCGATCGAACCTTTCCCCGATTGCATCTGGCCGGTGATGTTGTTGAGTTGAGCGCTCAGGACGCGCAAGTTGACGATGACGTCATCGGCGTTTTGGACGACCTCTTTGATATCCGCTCCTTCCGCGCTTTTCAGCACGCCGCCCTCGGGAAGCACTTCCTGGCTGCGGCTTCCGCGCGTAATGTTCACGTAGCTTTCACCCAGCAGGCCGACAGTTTCGATGCTTGCCACCGAGTCGGCCCGGATTTCCGTCTGGAAGCTGCGCGAGAGGGCCATCACGATCTCGACGGCGCGACTGCGGTCGGTGTACGGCGAGATCCGCACGCTCTTCACGTTGCCGACCGCCACTCCCGCCAGCCGCACCTCCGCGCCATCGCGCAACCCTGAGGCCTCCGAGAGGTAGGTCTTCAAGGTGTATCGCTGGGTGAAGAACCCCACCTGACCGCTGATGAAGAATATCCCTACGGCCAATATGGCCAGGCCAACGATGACCATGACGCCGACACGAAGCTGAGCCCAAGCTACTCGTTCCTGTTGAGGCATGATTTGTCTCCTTCTCGAGTCAACGAAGCACTACCGAGCCACTGTTCTCACTGACCAGCCCAGAACCGCTTGCCACTTCTTCAGTCACCTCCCATTGTAGACCAATCGGGGCGCAGAATCGCGCCACCAGGAACGCGGGGTGACGGAGGGCATGAATCCGCCGCCTCAAGCCAGAAACTTGAGCAGGTAATCGTCGTGGGTGGCAGCCAGTTCTTCGGGAGTCCCCTGGAAATATGATTTACCCTCGCGCAACAACAGAAAGCGAGTGATGGGTTCGGGGCCGCGGTGATTCAAGCTTCGCAAGGGCACCAGCGCCGCTTTCTGCTCCAGGTAGAAGTAGTTGGCAAGCACGAACGCGTCTTGGAGGTGGTGCGTGACCAGCAGCGACGTGACGTGTTGCACGTCCCGTAATTTGGCAATCTGAATGGTTATGGTGTGGCTGGTGACCGGATCAAGGCCGGCGGTGGGGGAATCATAGAGCATGATCTCGGGCTGGCTGATAATGGCGCGGGCGATGGCGACGCGGCGGCGCATGCCGCCGGAGAGTTCGGAGGGCATTTTGTCGATGGCCTCCTCCATTTCCACGAACCGCAGCACTTCCCGAATTCTCCGCTCGACTTCGGCTTCCGGTCCCAGTCCCTCTTCCCGCAGACGGTAGGCGACATTCTCATAGACCGAGAGTGAATCGAACAGTGCGCCTTCCTGGAAGACAATGCCCATCCGCCGGCGAATCTGATCGAGTTCCTCCTCGCTCATCGGGGTAAGGTCGCGTCCGTGGATCAGCACCTGGCCGGAGCCCGGTTTAACAAGGCCCAGGATCAACTTGAGCAGCACGGATTTTCCCGACCCCGTCACGCCCAGGAGAAAAAGCGTCTCGCCCTGGTCCACACGGAAGGAAATTCGGGAAAGGACCTGCTTGTCTTCATGGGTCAGCGAAACGTCGCGCAGCTCGATGACCGGCGGTTTGTCCATGGGTTCAGAGTTAGGATCGCCCTCAGAAGAAATGGATGGCGATCAGGAACTTGGTGATAAAGAAGTCGAGCACAAGTATCAAGACAGAGGCGGCCACCATGGCCTGCGTGGTAGACCGGCCGACGCCCTCCGTGCCCCCTTTGGTGTTTAAGCCGTAGTAGCAACCTACCAGGGCGATGACCAACGCAAAGACGAAGGGTTTCAGCAGGCCTTGGGCGACGTCCTGGAATGTCAGCGTTTGATAGACCGAAGTCCAATATTCTTCGGTGGTTAGCCGCACGGTGTAAAAGCTGATGAAGAACCCTCCCAAGATTCCACAGAAGTCGGAGAGAATGGTCAGGACAGGCAGAGTCGAGACGGTGGCGATCAGGCGCGGCAGGACCAGTTTTCGAATCGGGTCGGTGCCGAAAGCGCGCATGGCGTCGATCTGTTCGCTGACTAACATCGATCCGATCTCGGAAGCAATTCCGGAGCTGATGCGTCCGGCGACCATGAGTGCGGTCAGGACCGGACCGAGTTCGCGGACCACAGAGAGCGCCACCACTTGTCCCATCAGGCTCACCTCGCCGAAAGTGCTCAGGGTTCTGTAAGTCTGCAGCGCCAGCACGCCGCCCGTGAAGAACCCGGTCAGCACCACAATGGGCAAGGACCCTACGCCGATGAGGTCCATCTGGAGCAAGGTGTCAACGATGTAGCGGGGGGGCGTGAGGGCGCGGCGGAAAGAGCCTACGAGGAGCAGGGTGAAATCCTGGACGGCCAGCACCCAGCGCTTCACAAAACCCACCGTCGCGGTGCTGAGCGTCATAGCGAGTAACCGTCTGAACCGTGAATTCTTCCTCGGACTACAGTCACTGTAGCCAGCCGAGGTGAGGAAGTCAAGCGGCAGGGCGGGCGGGCGGTGTGATCTTTTGGCGTTGCCAGACTACTAGGCTAGCATTCTCCGCGGGTCTGAAAAGCGACGGCGTGATCTAGGGATGCCGGTAGCGTCTACAGAACACCGCGTTCAATCGCCACGGTAGATTCGGAAGTAGCTTGTAACGGTACAGGAATCCTCTGAGTCTGGACACTTCCATAAAACCACAGAAGATATAATCCAGGGCGGCAAGGTACTGCTGGATCTCCCAAAACAGCGGTTTGCCGATCTGCATGGGTCTGAAGGAAACTTCGAGGTGGACAAGTCTGGCGCCACGTAAAACGGAGGTACCTCCACGGAGTACATCCAACTCGGCGCCCTCCACATCGATCCAGAGAATGTCTGGAAACTCCTTCCCGGCAAAGTAGGCGTCGAGCGTCGTCGTATTCACTTCTATTTCTTCTTGCGCAATCGACCCACGACGCCCTGTGTACTGCGGATTGAGTCTGTAAAAAGACGAAAATCCGATGTCTTTGTTGTCTGACGCAATAGGATTGACGGGATAGAAGCTCCGCGTTCCAACCTTGTCAGTAACGGCGAGTTCATTGAATGCGACGCCTGCGCAACCTGTCGATTGAATGAACCTGGCAAGGTTCTCACGGCACATTGCAGCCGCCGCCGGATTGGGCTCGAAGACGTGCAATTGCCTGGCATTGAGGCGTTGCATCAGATAGATGCCCTCGCGAGCGTCTCGGCTACCGATGTCGCATATAATCGGGCGGTCTATGCCTAGTCCTTCTGCGAGTCGAATGAACTTGGGACATACATCGGCGTGCTGTTCCATTACCGTTATCCCGCTAGTAACTCCTGGAGGCTTCAGAAATAGTCGCTGACTCCTGCTTTCATTGCGGGAGTAACCCGCGAAGTTTGGTGGACACGGCAGAAATTATACCAAGCGAAGTATAACGCCAACATCGCATAAAGTTTCTCCCACGTTTTCGAAAAGGCGTTGGTCAACCGAGTGAGTCTCGGCATCTGCATTCTCATGGTTAAGGTCCCAGATGGAGGTGGCATAGACATCCTGTCCATGAGATTACACGGGAAGGATGTCCGTGCCACTTCGAACTGAAACCCTGGTGACGGGCAGGTGCGTCACTGTTTTGGGTGCGGCGGCGACCTTCGGGTAGGTGGATTGGGACTGGCGGAAAGCGGGTAGGAAAAAGTGAGGGGGAAGTCCCCTCCCCCCTCCAAGCGTCGGGTCTTGGGTCTGTTATCCGGACTCTTATGGTCGAATCCTTTAAGTCCGGTATACGTCCGCCGTGGTGGTGAGCACGTTGCATTCCATTACCCGGGGCAACTCATAGTTCCTCCCTTAGCTTATAACTACCTTGCTTTCAATATGTTAGGACATCGCCTGGAGAACCCTCTGCAAGACTCGAGCGCTTACCCATACAATTTTTTATATTCCGCATTTGAAATTCATATTTCTGAGATTCCGCGCCCGCCACATCCCATGCTAAACTTTATTGCCATGATTGATATTCACAGCCACCCGTTGTGGGAGGTCGATGACGGTGCAGAGACGTTAGAGGATGCGATTGGGATGTGCAAGATCGCGGCGGAGGACGGCATTACGCACATGGTCGCCACGCCGCACTGTGATTACACTTACGTTTTCAGTCCGGAAGTCAATCGCCAGAAGCTTGCGGAGTTGCAAACCGCGATCGGCGAAGCGCCCAAACTCCTCTTGGGTTGCGACTTTCATCTATCCTACGACAATATCCAGAAGCTGGGTGAGACTCCCAAGGATTTCACGATCAACCAGACTTCTTACCTGCTGGTTGAATTCCCGGACCAGTTCGTTCCGGAGCAATTCGATCGCATCTTCTACGACATCCAGATGGCTGGGCTGGTGCCGATCATCACGCATCCGGAGCGCAACCCGGTTTTCGCGCGCAAGGCCGATCTGCTCTACCACTGGGTTGCCGGCGGATGCCTCTCTCAGGTAACGGCCCAATCCTATACGGGGGGATTCGGGGAGCACCCCCAGAAACTGGCCGAAACGTGGTTGGACTTGAACCTCGTCCATTTCTTCGCCACCGACGCCCACAGCACCAAGTTCCGCCGCCCGGTGCTCTCGGAATGCTATCGCAAGGCGGCTGAGTCGCAGGGAGAGGCAACGGCGGAGAGGCTGTTGAAGAAGAACCCCGAGGCGGTCATCAACGACACGCGCCTGCCCTATCAGCCGCCGCCTCTGCGGCCCCACAGACCGGAACGAAAGCGCCGCTGGTTTTCTTTCTTGGCTGGCCGATAGGGGCCGATAGGGACGGACAACTTCCGTGTTCGCGCGCAGAATCCGAGTGCAACTGGCCGGCTCGCAGGCGCCTGGACCCTGCCCACTAGCCTGGCTGGATAGCTTCTTCATGCGGAGCTTTACGGGACGCTCGGCTTTTGATGAGACTCTTCCGGTAGCCGACGGCCTGGTGGAAGCCGGCTTCGGAGTTGACCTCGAGGCGCTCGAGTCGGACCTGGAAGATTGGCTGACGCGGAAGTTCGGGGCAGGGAAGCCAGTGAAGGTGAGCCTGACGGAGATCAGCGGCTAGGGACCGGGGGCTCGGGGTTAGGGCGTTGTCATCCTTCGTGGCGCTCAGGATGACAGGCCCGTAACCGTACGCGAGTGCCTGACCCCTAACCCGTAATCCCTAACCCCTAGTCCCTAGTCCCTAGCCCCTAGCCCCCAGTCCCTACTTTGATGGCGATGAGGACCTTGTCGTCGAGGTGAGTTCCCTCGCGGGAATAGACGCTGACGTCGGCAGCCACGGCGCGGACGACCTCCGCCGCGCTTTGGGAGATGCTGCCTTGCACACACTGCACCAGCCGCTGGGTTCCGTATTCCTCCTGCTCTCGATCCATTGACTCCGTAATGCCGTCGGTACAGAGAACGAGCACATCCC
>CAVROP010000104.1:0-78666 GCA_963722675.1 uncultured Acidobacteriota bacterium | reverse complement strand
CACGCGCGGACCGGTCGATCAGCGGCTAACGGCCGAGATCGAGGGCTTTCGCGGGACGCTGGGCGAGCCGATCTACGGGGAGATTCTGCGCCGGGCCGGGCACAGCGCCGACGCGCGGACGATCCCCAACGCGGAGAGGCAGAAGCAGACCGTCGAATAGATGCAGGCCGCGGCGCGCGGTTTCGAGCGGCTGCGCCAACTGGCCGAGATGGCGGGCGACGCACAGTTCTTCGCCGTGGCGGATCGCTTCAAAATCGCGTCGGTCAAGGAACTGCCGACTCTGGCGGCGTTGAAGCAACTGGTCGAGGATCTCGAATCCTTGGCCAACCAGCAGGTCGCCTAGCGGGCGGTTCAGCGCCGGGAGGAAATCATGGGAGAGATCAGCATTCTGCGTCCGCGGCGCTGCCTCGTCAGCATTCCGGTTGTCGAAGCCGTCTACTGCGAGAGTTGCGCCTCGGTCTCGAACTCCAGTGGGGGATGTTGCGGCGTATGCGGCAACATCTCCGTTTGGCCGCTGGCCGAACTGGTGCCGCAGCCGCCGATGGGGCCGCACTCCGGCTCAGCATCGGCTCGGTGCTTTGCGCCCACCATGCGAATCGAATTGGCCAGAGCGGCGTAGTGGACCTGATCAGATACGCCGCCTATCGCTATTCTGAGAAGGCTCAATCAGGAGGTCCGCCATGGACACACCATTGCTTTCCAGGCCCGACCTGTTCGCCCACCGGGAAGCGCTAATCGGGACTGAAGGCAATTGCCATCAGAGGAGAGTTACTGTGGACCGCGCTGAAGACTTCGCCTCCTGAGGAGCTGATGTTCCATACCTCGGTGGTGCCGTGCAGACCCGCCGTGGCGACGTGCTCTCCGTTGCGGTCAAAGGCAACGGCGCTGATACCTCCAGCATGGCCAGCGAGCGTACGGAGCAATTGGCCAGATGAGGAATTCCAAATCTTCACAGTACCATCCCAACTCCCTGTGGCAACGCGATTGCCGCTAGATTCAAAAGCTACACCCATCACACCGGAAGTTTGGCCGGACAGAGTCACTAGATTTTGATTGGACAAAGTTACTAGAGCGGGACCACCAAGGGCAGCGTCCCACACTCTTGCCGTTCCGTCGGCGCTGGCCGTGACAAGAAGCTTTCCGTCCCCCCTGAAGCCGATCCCCTGCACCCTATCCGTGTGGCCCTCCAGGGTCAGTAAGAGCTTCCCGGAATCGGCATCCCACACCTTCGCTGTCTTGTCAGCACTCGCCGTGGCGAGACGCTTTCCATCCGGGCTAAACGCGACTCCATAAACCGTGTCAGAATGGCCGGAGAGCGTACGAAGCTCTTTCCCGCTGACCACGTCCCACACCTTCACCGTTTTATCGGCGCTCGCTGTCGTGATTTGCTTCCCATCGGGACTGAAGGCGATTCCAAGGACCATATTCTGGTGGCCGGCGAGCGTGCGAAGTTCTTTCCCCGTGGTCGCGTCCCACACCTTCGCAGTATTGTCCAGGCTCGCGGTTGCCAATCGCTTGCCGTTCAAACTGAAAGCTACGGCCCATATCCGGTCCTCGTGCCCCGACAGGGTCAAGAGCAGTTGACCCGAGGCGGCGTCCCATACTCGTCCTTTGCTGTCGTCACCGGCCGTGGCCAGACGGGCGCCGTCCGGGCTATAGGCCACTGCCCTGATGGGCTTATCGGAAGTCGGGACAACCAAGGTGAGACTAACCTGCAACGACCCTAAGGATTGGTGCAGGGAGTCCTCCGCCTCCAGGGTAGGTGATGTTCCAAGCGCCTGCAGCGACAGCAGTACGCCGAGCTCCGGGTCTGCATTCAGGGTCGTAAGCGCCTTCGCGGCCAGTTCGCGAGATTCTGCCAACTTGGAGCGGTGGTAAGTAGCATACCCCAACCCAACCACTGCCAACAGAAGAGCTACTGTCAGACCCGCTACCAAAATCTTCAGCCGCTTGGCGCCGCGGGCTTTCTCGTCTGCCCGTTGCCTTTGCTCTTCTGCGAGGGCTTGAGCGTTACGGAGCGACGCTTGCACCGCCTCTGCCCGTTGCCTCTGCTCTTCGGCGAGGGCTTGAGCGTTCTGGAGCAACGCTCGCTCGGCCTCGTCGCGTTGCCGTTTCTCTTCCGCCATCTGCCTTTCGGCTTGGGCTCGTCGAGTTCGTTCTTCCTCGCGTTGCCGTTCCTTTTCCTGTTCTTCAGCCAGCCTTTGCTTCTCACGCGCTTGCTGGAATGCCACCTTCCATGCGCTTAGGAACGGCGCGAACATGTCGTGGTAAAGTTCGAACCAAATTGACTGGTCCGGGGCGCTGAACTGACGCAGGATGCGCACGTCCGGCCGGCTAAGCCGTTCCAACGCCTCGCGAAGCGCCTCCCGCGGAGCGCCCATATGATCGGCCAGATTAGACAGCTCATAGGCCATCTTGGCGCCCTGCTTAGTCATGGGGAAACCGAGGGCTTCACAAATCAGATTCTGCTGGTCTGCGCGAAGTGAATCAAGATTCTCCCGGCAGTAGAGTTCCAACTCCCGCGTGGCATCGCCTTTTTGGTAGGAAGCAGGGAAGATGGGCTGGCCGCCATCCTGCTCGGTGGCAGTCCTTTTCCAAAGACGGTAGCAAGCGATCTGCAAATAAGGTGGCGAAACGTATTCCCGCAGGGAACGCGTAGCCACAGTTGTGCCCGCCGCGTCTTGAGACAGGATGTTGCGACTCGGAGTCACCGACAGCAAATCGTCTACCAGTACGGACAGGCTCTCGGAGGGTTCGACGCCCACCGAGCGCACCGTTGCCGCAATGATGTCCCGGGCCTGTCGCTTAGTGGGATTCTTCAGACGGTAGTAGTTATTGAAGAGGTCGGAGATTTTGTTGTCAAAAACACTGAGCTCGCCCAGGAATTCCTCTCGCATGGAGAAGAGTACCCGCACTTCCGGCGCTGGGGCGTTGATCAGTTCTGAAAGTTGGCCGATGAATACCGCGAAGTAGGCCGCGTCTTTGTGATACTGAAAGACCTCTTCGAACTGATCCAGAATCAGGATGCTGGCGGAGGGCTGCGCGCGGGGAAACAGAGCAGGCCTGCTGTAGAATTTCAGGAGGGAGAACGCCGCATCGTCCGCAGGCTGGGGCGAAGCCGGGTCCTCGCTTCCCCAGCCACTTTCTTTCAGGGCCTTAGCCAGCGATGCGGCCACGGCGCGCAGGGGCTCATCCGCCGCCCACCGGCTATGGCTGCATATAAAGTACCTGCTTTTGAGTTCGGGGGCGAGCTTGGCGTCGAGAAAGGACGTTTTCCCGACGCCGGAGCCGGCGAACAGAAGGGTGGCCCGCCGGCTCACCAGCCGGTCTACCATGAGGGTAATGTCACCGTCACGGCCAAATAGAATATCGTGGTTTTCGCTCTTGAAGGACGCCAGGGCAAGGAATGGATTTGCGAGAACACTCATGACGGTGAGTTCCCACCTTACTTCCGGTACGGTCCTAATTTAAACTGACGTGCCTGCGTACGGACTTGCCGCGAGAACCGGTTTAATTCCGTCTGAAGCAAGCTGATGGTCTTCTGGCGGAAGAAGGCCGACTCGTACACGTTCAATTGTCGTACGATGGCGTAGTCCTGCACCCCTTCGGCGGCGCGTTGCTCCGCGAGCTTTTTGTCCTTCCCTCCGGCGCGATGCTCCACGAGTTTTTTGTATATACCGCGGACATTCCAGTCGCTAAAGCTGTAGCCGGCGAACAGAAAGCCCATTTCTTGCATCAGTGCCGTCACGGTGGCCGGAATCACACCGTCGTTGTCTGAGAGGCGGCACAGGTAGTCAACATAGTCCTCGTCCGAGAGGATGATGCTATCCCTGTTCGGCCTGATCGGGAACAGGCAACCGTGAATCTTATACCTGCCGTATGAAGTTCGACGGCAAGGACTATCCGGAAACCGGACCCAACGTGGCTCCTGGCTCGGCCTCTTCCGGCCACCGTGTGAATGAACACACCTTGGAATTAACCGACAAAGTGCAAGGCCAGGTCATCGACACGATGCAGCTCAAGGTTTCGGCCGACGGCAAAACCCTGACGTTGACCTACCGCGAGAAGGGCCAGAGCAAGCCGCTCGTCTTCGTCTACCAGAGGAAGTAGGTTAACGGGAATTGGCGCCACCGATTTGAGATACTAGGCGAGGCCGGGAATGTCGTACTCGCCCAATTGCAGCGGGTATTTGCCATATTCTCGAACCAGCTTGACCACGTAATCATAGCTCTTGCCTGGGACGCTGCTGGGGACGGAATGATCGGACTGGAAGATGAAACCCCCGCCTTTCGCCGCATTGAGCTTCGTCAGCACCGCCCGCTTCAACTCATCGCGGTTCCCGGCCGCCCACACGATGACGTCCATGTTGCCGCAAAAACCCATGCGATGGCCGAAGCGGCGCCGCAATTCGACCACATCCAAGCCCGCCTTGGCCTCGAGCGGATTGTAGGCGTTGATGCCGATTTCGATGAAGTCCTCGTAGATGCTGGAGGCATTGCCGCACCCGTGATAGATCACCGGCAAGTCGTGCGCGTGGCACTCCTCAACCAGTGCTTTCACGCCCGGCTTGAAGTATTTCCGCCAATAAGCCGGCGAGAAGAACATGCCATTCTTGTACGCCACGTCGCCCCAGACCACCATGCCGTCGAGTAAGCCGCCGGCCGCTTTGATTTGCGCCTTCACGATCTCCAGGTTGAAGGCGTTGATCCGCTCCACGAACTTTCCGATTTCTTCAGGGTACAGGCCGATCCAAAGCATGACGTTTTCCGAACCGATAATGCGCCAGAGCATTTCGTGCGCCTTCGCAAACTCCGCCGAAAGATCGGGAAGTCCGGCCAGGCGGGCTTCAGGCGATCGACGAAGGAGATCCAGATTGCGCACAAAACCGTCGCCCACTCCGTTGATCTGGTCGTCGCCGCCCGCGGAAGTAGCGGCGTTCGTCCCATGGGTCGTCGAACTCGAAAGCCTCCATCTTTTCAATCGTGTCGGTTTCAAAACTCAGGAAATCCGGCATGGGGTACGCCAACTTTTTCCGAATCAGCGCTTCGAACCCGGTTCGGACGACGACCTCTTCATCGTTTTCCACCGACGATTTCAAAGGGCTTGATGTGGGGATCCAGGTTGGGATTGAACTGCATCCAATCCAGGTCGTAATAGCGGTAAATATCGGTGTCCGGCTCGAGCCCGAGTTCTTCGCGCCAGCGGGCTGAGGAAGCTTCCCCAGAAGAAATCGCTGATGGGCACGCGATCCGGCTCCTGGTGACGCAGCGTCTTTCTTCATGCGCTCGACTTTCGCCAGGCAGTTTGTGGTCCTTTGCATGTTGATTCACCTCTCATACATCCCCAGGCAATTGCCGTGAGAAGTGGTGCGGGCAGCTTGCCCCGACCTGTCGGGTCCCGCCCGCTGTCGCCGTGGTGAAGGCATGAAGGGTAGCGCCGACCCTCCCGGCCGTGAAGGGCAAGGCCTTATCGCCGGTTCAGAAAATGAAAGGCAGCACTCGCGCGGTGTGCCGGGCGTATTCCGCGTATTCAGGATACATCTCCCGGAGGAGACGCTCTTCCCCAACCATGCGGACACCCAGCAAACCGCTGGCCAGCAAGGCAACGAGAATGGATCTTCCTGAAGGGTGCGCCGCAATCCCCGCCCAAACGAAATACAGAACCGCTGAATAGATCGGGTGGCGAAGCCACCGGTACGGCCCGCGAGTGACGAGTCCGCCCGAGGTGGGGTTGGCAGCCGCATGGAAACTCCGCAGGCCGAAGGTCAGTCGCGCCCAGATCATCAGCAGAATCGCCAGGACTTGAATGGCAATCGTCACCGGTCCTGCACCCAGCAGGACTTTCTGGAAAGCCAGCCACACCAGGCACGCCGCCGCTCCCAGGAATGCGATAACCGAGACCTGCTTTAGACTCATCGACAGTCCAAGCCCCCTTCCCGTGGCGATTTCCGTCCCGAATTCTATCACGCGGTTGCAACACCGCGTTCTTTTCAATCTTTATCGCGAGCGGCGAACAGATAGTTTAGTATGTATGCGCCTTGAATAACATGCTGGAGCGAATTGGCGCATACATTAAGAACGGACTAGACGCCACCCGCAGTCTCCCAACAAACCAGACCGGAGTCTGCCTATGAAAACCATTCCCGCGAAGCGCCTCACGGCGAAAATACGAGCCACCGTGTTCGCGCTGTCAGCAACGCTCGTGGCGTGTACTCAACTGCCTGCTGCGCCTCCCCAAGCTGCCGGCGGCGGCGCGGCGGTTTACCCCGTGAAGGTCAGCTCAAACGGCCGCTATCTGGTCGACCAGAAGAATGTTCCCTTCCTGATCGTTGGCGATACGCCGCAAGGATTAATGGGACGCTTAACCGAAGCCCAGGCCGAATTCTACTTTGCCGACCGTCAGGCGCACGGATTTAATGCGCTGGGGTGGGTTGACGTGGCCTGTGCCGGCCCGGACTATCGCGACAACAAAGAAGGCAGCACGCCGGATGGTATTCGGCCTTTCACCGAATTCGTTTCCGGCGGGAACGATTTCGCGCATTACGATCTGACCAAGCCCAACGAGGCCTACTTCGCCCGGCTCGACCACGTGGTCACGCTTGCGGCGAAGCACGGCCTGCTGGTCTTTATCGATCCCATCGAGACGATCGGGTGGCTTCCCACGCTGCGCAACAACGGGCTTGCCTCCGCCTACTCCTACGGACAGTATCTCGGCCGGCGTTACAAGCGTTTTGCGAACGTCGCCTGGTTGAACGGCAATGACTTCAATAGCTGGAAGGATGCCAAGGATGACGCCTTGGTTCAGGCGGTTGCCAAAGGAATCAAATCCGCAGACCCGGCACACCTTCAAACCGCCGAGCTCAACGTCTGTACAAGCTCTACCTTGGACGATCCTACCTGGGCGCCGATTATTTCCCTGAACGCCACGTATACCTACTCGCCCACTTACATGCAAATGCTCCACAGCTTCAACCAATCGCCGGTCGTGCCGGCCTTCCTGGTTGAGGCGCACTACGATTGGGAGGACGTGGGCAAGCCTCCGGATTTTGGGACGCCCTCGGTACTCCGGCGCCAAGAGTATTGGACTATGCTGACCGGCGGAAAAGGGCAATTCTACGGCAACAAATACACCTGGAGCTTCGCTCCCGGTTGGGAGTCGCACATCGATACGGTGGGGGTGGCGCAGCTTACGATCTGGAAGCAGTTCTTCTCTTCCCTGCCCTGGCAGGACCTGGTCCCGGACCAGGACCACACGGTGGTGACCAGCGGTCTGGGAACCTACGGCACTCTCGACACGCGCGTCAGCCAGAGCGATTATTGCACGGCCGCCAAAACTCCTGACAGTGTCTACGTAATCGCCTACCTGCCCACGGCGCGAACCATCACGGTGAACATGGCGAGTTTGAGGGCGCCTGCCCATGCCGCGTGGTTCGACCCTACGAATGGGGCGTATACAAAAATCCCCGGAGCGCCGATCGCCAACGCCGGCATCCGCCAATTCACGCCCCCCGGCAAGAACCACGAGGGAGCCGACGACTGGGTGCTGGTGCTGGATGGATTGGGAGCTTCACACCGTTAGGTTGAACGCCGGTGCTCCCCGGAGGGGAGCAAATTGAGTAGCCGGGGGTGAAACCCCCGGAGCAAGCCCCACACCCCGCCTTCGGCACCCCTCTCCCCGCCTGCGGGGAGAGCTGGAAGGGGGTGAGAGGGCTGTATATCTAGTGTCCTGTCCCGCTTAACCATTTACAATCCCTCGCCCCCTTGGGGGAGAGGGTGGCGACTCCCATTTACAATCCCTCGCCCCCTTGGGGGAGAGGGTGGCGAGCGTAGCGAGCCGGGTGAGGGGGTCGGCCGGCCCAGAATGTTCGTCAAGAATTATGCGGGACACCACACTAGGAGGGGAGGAAAAGGGTACCTGGGAGGAAAAGGGTACCTGGAGGAAAAGGGTACCTGACACCCTTACTCCTTACTCCTGACTCCTGACACCCTTACTCGTCCAGGGGTTGCGGGCGACTCCCACCCTTACTCCTGACTCCTGACACCCTTACTCGTCCAGGGGTTGCGGGCGAGAAGGGTGTCAGCGAGAAGGGTGTCCTGCAGTACCCGCCTGCTAGTTGGGCGTCACCACGGTTAATTCCGCAAAGACTTGAAAATCCCCAGGGTTGAAGGTGTAGATGCGTTGAACGCCGTTTGCCAACATCGTAGCGACAATTTGCAGATCGAATACTCCCGCGCCTTCGACAGCATGCCGTCCCAGCAAGTGAATCCACCCTGCCACCACCTGCGAAGGGATCGGCAGGATTTGCAGGCCCGGTAACGCCAAAATGGTAGAAAGTATCCGCACCGCCTCCGCCGGCGAAACCGCCTTGGGAAAGCGGCGGACGGTGGTGATAATCGAGTAAAACTCGCAAAGTATCTGCGAGGTGACGTACAGGCTTGTCAAAGGATCACGTGCCGCTTCCAAGAGGGTACGGGCGGCCACATGCTGAGCCGCGTCGGCGTTTATGGCATACGCCAGAACGTTGGCATCGAGAACTCCCGGTTCAACGGACGTCATCGTAGATGTCGCGGCGATGGAGAAGCCCCATGGGACCAAGATGCAGGACTGGCAACTCGGGGGCTTCGTAAGACCGGACGGCAGTGGCGGCGGCCTGGTCGTTCATGAGGCGCTCCAGCAAAGCATCAACCGATATGCCTTGCCGTTGCGCTTCCTGCCGGATTCGCGCTTCGGTTTGTGGCGAGATGTCGAGGCCCATCCCAACAGCTCCCTTCTCGGGATTACTGCTTTATCTTACGCCCCTCTCGCAGCTTTGTCACGGCCACCTTGCAGGCTTCTCGGCCTCTCGGGCCTGGTGCATCAGAGCGCAGCTCTGCGGTCTCTGTTCATTTCGGCTCCAAGCAAGGCAGGGCTTCGCCCTGCGCCGGCCGGCGCGGCGGTGTTTCGCACGTAGGGGCGAGGCACCGCCTCGCCCCTACTGCGCCAGCCTCGGTAGGGGCGGTTCGCGAACCGCCCCTACGCCTTGCCCTGCCGACTTGGCGGCATAGCTTATCATTCTGGGCTTGACAGCCTAGTCCTGTTTCTGCTAAGCTATGAGGGTCGTGAGCGTTCGTCTCATCTTTTGTGGGGACGGCTTGCCTGCCGCCCCGGCTCCTAACCTTCCGATTCATGGAGTTACTATGTCTCTACGCAAATCTACGTGTCTTACTTCCCAGCGGCTCGACGCCGGTCGGCGCAATGCGCAGCACTCTACCGGACCTCGCAGCGAGGCCGGAAAAGAGAGAATCAAAATGAACGCTCTCCAGCACGGCTGCGATGCGGCGCCCGAAAACGAAGCCGCCGTCATGCGCGCCCTCGGCGAAGATCCCGAACGGTATGCGGCCTTGCAACGGGAACTCGCCACCAGCTACGGCCCTGGCGACGCCCTCTGGGACCAGCAACTCGCCGACCTGGGCAAGCTCTACTGGCGGCGCAACCGCATCGAGCGCATGGAAACGGGCCTGATGCGGGACGCTCTCCAGGGGGTCGAGGAGCGCCGGCGCGGGGTCGCCCGGGACCTTGCTGACGTTACCTTTGAACCCTCCCAGTGCGAGGCGGTGGCGGCCAACCTGCCCAAGCCCACACACCCCTTGGTGCGGCTGCGCCTGCTGATTTCGCTTTGGGGAGTGATTCGCGCGCAGGTGCAGCGGCAGTTCTTCGCGCACACCCAGCGGAAGCAGATCGAAAGCTATTACGAGGGACAGTTGGGGTGGAGGCCCCGGCAGATCGTCCACCTGCTGGCGCGCTTCTACGACTGGGCGTACCTCTGGCAGAAGAAGGACCAGGCAAAGCTCGACCAGTATATGAAGGATACCTTCGGGGACGAGGCGGGGCGGGAAGCTCGCTACCAGGAACTCGAGCGCCTGCTGGAGGAGCAGATCGCGGCGGTGGAGGCGGCGTTTGCGGAGGAGATGAAGGCGCAGGAGGAGAAGGACGAGATCGAGCGCGACGCCTGCCTGGCTCCGGCGGGGGAGACTTGGGAGATGCTGCTGCGGCAGGAAGCGGCGCTGGACCGCTCGATTGACCGCAAGGTGAGGATTATCCTGACCATGCGCCAAGAACATGCACGCCTGGGTAGGGGCGGTTCGCGAACCGCCCCTGCGGGTGAGCCGAAGGACCGTGCTGCCGAGGAACTGAGTAAGGTGGTTGGGCTGGGCGCTCAGACAGAAAGTCCGGCAGAGGAAAACGCCGGCGAAACCTCAAAATCGCCGGAACAAAGCGAGAATGTCATAGAAAACAAAGGACCGGCCGCAGAGGGGGTCGCCGCATGAGAAGTGGTGCGGGCGTCCCGCCCGCAGCCGCGGGGGCCACCCCCGCAGGAATTCGAGGGCAAAATCCCCACTCCACAGCGGGCGAGACGCCCGCACCACGCCTGTGCACTGTCAGGGCATTCTCATGGTTTTGGGGCGCCCGTCAGCGGGCGGCGATTGCCGGTAGGTTGATGTGCGACGGACGATCCCGATCGTGGTAGACGGTATTCAGCGCCGTGATCGCGTGTGTCTGGTCGCCGGAGCGTTCCCCGGTGTTGGGATTGACATCGAAAAAGGGAAAGTTGCTGCTCGAGATGTCCACCCGGATGCGATGGCCGGTTCGGAAACGGTTGGCCACGCCCACCAGATCGATGGTCACCTTGCGGATTTCGCCGGGTTTCAGCAGTGTCCGGGAGGAAGCGTCATCTCCCGAACCGACGCGGATAATGCGGTCGGCAAGGTTCATGGCGTATCCCCAAGGGTAGTCACGATTGGGAGGAGCGACATCAACGAGCTTGGCCGTGAAATCCGTGTCCGGCGCAGAGGAGGAGATCCAGAGATCGACGCTCACCGGCCCGGCGATCTCCAGCTCGGACGTGAGGGGCGGCGTTTGGAACACCAGGACGTCGCGCCGAGAAGCCAAGGGGAGGTCGTTATCGCAGCCAAAGATCCTGACACGGCAGCGCTGGTCGCGAGGACCTGCGGGCGAGAGATCTTTGCCGGAATCAATCTGCCCGCCGATGGTGGGAACCGGGTATCGGGGGTCGAACGAGTAAGTGCTTGCCGTCTCGCTGCCGGGCCGCTGTTCGCTCAAGACTGCCGTCCCCGTGCAGGTAGTAGGCTCGGGTACTGGCCTCTGGAGGGGGCCAGGCCGTGGCGGCGAGCCAGCGGCCGCCATCCTCCATGAACCCTTTATCGTTGCGCAGGCCGCTGCCGCCGCCCATAACGAAGACCCGCACACGAGGTTCATCGAGGACGCCGGTGGTCTTGCCCATGAGAACCTGATCGAACCAGCGTTGCTGCTCCGCGATCATATCGACTTCGGCGGCAGCCCCGAAGTCGACATCGCCCGAGGCGCGCGGGCCGATTCCGTGCACCCAGGGGCCCATCAGGAGCTTGGTGGGAGACTTGTGGCGGGAAGCCAGACCCAGGTAGTTGTGAAGCGTGCCGCGTTCGAACAGGTCGTACCAACCGCTCAGGAAATAGACGGGAATATCCGGATATTGGTCATAAGCACCCTCAAAGTTGAAGCCATTCTGCTTCCAGTAGTCGTCATAGAAGGGATGGTCGACGAAGTCCTGAAACCAGCGCTGATTCACCGGGTCGAGCAGCAGCGGCGAGGCGTTCGGGCGGAAGGGATACGCACGCAACCAGCCTCCCATCTGCTCGTGCAGGATCTCGAGCATCGCGGCCTTCAGGGCTGGATCTTGTTCGGCTTCCTGGCTGGTGGAAGAGAGGATCAAAGGATAGACGAGATTGTGCAACAACGTGAAAGCTCCGCCGCGGTAAGCGCCCTCGTCGAAATAATTGGAAGTGCCGACCATGACAAACATCGCGGCCAGGTGGGGCGGACGCAGGACCGCCAGGGCGTTCTGGACCTGCGCGAGGTAGGACCCGCCGTAAGTTCCCACCTTGCCGTTGGACCAGGGCTGCGCCGCGGCCCATTCCACCGTGTCGTAGCCGTCTTGGCCCTCATTCACGTCGATATAGAATGTGCCTTGCGACCCGTAACGGCCTCGGCAATCCTGCACCACGACCACATAGCCAAGCTGGGCGAAACGGCGCGCCGCATTTGCAGAACCAGGGCCAGGCTCCTTGCCGTAAGGGGTCCGCGAGACCAGCACCGGGAATTTGCCCTGCACCGGCATGCCATCGTGGGCCGGCATGTACACGTCCGTCGCCAGCTTCATCCCGTCTCGCATGGGGACCATGATGTTCTTCGCGACAATCACGTCGTATGGGGCGCCCGTCGTATCGCCCTGGGCAGCAAACAGTCCAGCCACCGCTAGAGCCCAAATTGCCGGCCCGGCGAGTGTATGGAATCGCGACGACTTCATAGTCTCTCCTCCTAGTTGAAGCCTAGTGCGCGCAGACGAAAGTCCGCGTCATATTGCAGAGTGCCCGGAAGGGCGGGGCTTTAGCGCCGCTTTGGAGTGCGGCAGCTTGCTGCCGCTTTCCCCGGGCGCGAGCTTGCTCGCGTTGCCTCATTAGGGTTCCCAATCCCGGCCAGCAAGCTGGCCTGAGCAAAAGCGGCAGCAAGCTGCCGCACTCCAAAGCACCCAGTTATGACGGGGATTTCCGTCATTGGATGCTAGTGATACGCCTGTATCAATTCCAGGCTGACGCCGAGCACATCCGTGTCCATGTAGGCATACCGCCCGGAGTTCGGCTTCCCAACCTCACCCCACGCGCCGCTTTGCACGGGCGACCAGCCGAGCTTTGCATAGCGCTCGAGCGCACTCTCCAGGTTCTCCACCGGCACTCCCATGTGCTGAACGCCCTCGCCGTGCGCGCGCAGAAAGTCGTCGTAACAATTGGGCGGGTCTTGCGGCGGTATGATCCATTCATAAGTCGGGTGCGAGTAATTCTGCCAGCCGACCACAAACGGCAGCAAGAGCGGCTTGCCGTGGTATCGCCCGTCCTCGCGAGGAGAAGCATTGGCCAGCGACATTTCGGGAAACCCTAGACTGTGCCAGTATGCCGAAACGGGCGCAGCTTTCCGGATCACCAGTCCGAGGTGCGTCACCTTCGCCGGACCCGCGCCGGCCTCGGCCTGCGGACGTGTTACCAGCCCGAGGACATACTTGCCTGACGGTTCGGTGTCGAAGAACACGTAGCGCCCGCCGGCGGCGTCGAACGTGTGTAACACCCGGACGCCCAGGCCACGGAGCCGGGCGGTTTCCAGCTCCGCTTGCCGACGGTCCGGCACTGCGTACAGCACCGCAAAAATGCCATCACCGTGGAATGCGAGAAAACCGTCGAACACCGGATCGCCTCGAGCGGGCTGAAGGATTTCCACTGCGAAGCTCCCCAGCCGGCCGGTGATGAACCGCGCCGCGTGCCGCCCGGAACTACCCAGAGTAATCCGGCCGTGATCGCGTAGGTCTTCCAAGCCGACGTTCCGCCACGCGGCAACGGGCCGCGACGCGTCTTTCACGACCCAAAGCGCCCCACCCATGGTCTTGTAGAAGTCCGGCAATTGCGCCCACCCCGGCGCGCCTGCACACATCAGAATGCCTGCCAACACAATCCAACTCAAAGGATGATTCCGCATTACGCCCTCCCGCCGCGCCAGTATACATCGAATCGCCGCAAACCGAACCCAGCAATACGAGCCACACAAACCCCTGGAAAGATCATAAAATGGAACCGATCAACGAGCTACCAACGGGTGGAAGAGAAATAGCAGGCACAGCCAACGTATCCAACGCGGCTGATAGCCGCTACGCAAACTTGGGCTGGGAATTCAGATCGGCCCAAACATCACTATCGATCGAGTTGACTATGGCGAAAACTATTCGGGTGGGACTCCTCGGGGCGCGATTCGCGGCGCGATTTCACTGGGACGGGTATCGGCGCGTCTACGGGATTCCGGTGCAGGTGGTGGGCGTCACGTCGAAGAGCGCGGAGTCGCGCGAAGCGTTCGCGCGTGAACATGGAATCGAAGCATTTGGAACCCTCGAGGAAATCTGCGAAGCGGCAGACGTGATCGACGTCTGCACGCCCACCGCCGCCCATGAGCCTATCGCGATTCAGGCCTTGCAGCGCGGCAAACACGTCGTGATTGAAAAGCCCTTGACCGGCTATTTCGGGCCGGGAACGGATGATTTTCAAGGCAACGCCTTCAGTAAGGAGGTGATGCTGCGCGAAGCCCTGGCAAGCGCCCAGCGCATTCAGGATGCGGCCCGCCAGGCGCAGCGCCGAGTCTGCTACGCTGAGAATTGGGTTTATGCACCCGCCATTCAAAAAGAGCGTGAGATTCTGGTGAAAACCGGCGGACAAGTGCTGCGCATTATGGGCGACGAATCGCACGGCGGCTCGCACTCGGCGTACGGGGGGATGTGGAGATATACGGGCGGTGGGACTTTGATAAGCAAAGGCTGCCACCCACTCTCGGCAGCCCTATATTTGAAGCGAGCTGAGGGCGAGGCGCGCGAAGGGAAGGCCATCAGGCCGGCGACGGTTTCGGCTCGAGTCCATGAGATCACAAGGCTCAAGACTTTTCGCGACGCCGGGTTTCTGGGCACAAGATACCAGGACGTAGAAGATTATTGCCAGCTCCACGTGACTTTCGACGATGGCACGGTGGCGGACATATTCTCTTCCAACCTGGTTCTGGGCGGCGTCTACAGTTGGCTGGAGGTTTTTGCGAACAACCACCGCACGCGCTGCCGTTTGAATCCCGTGAGCATGCTCGACACGTACAATCCGCGGGATGACCTCCTGAGGGATGTGTATGTGGCGGAGAAGCTCGGCTCCAAACAGGGTTGGAGCCATCCCGCGCCCGATGAAGCCTGGCAGCAGGGATACCCCCAGGAGTTTCAGGACTTCGTGGAAAGCATTGCACTCGAGCGCGAGCCTCTGTCGGAAATCGATCTCGCGTGCGATACCGTGGCGGTGTTGTACAGCGCTTACCTCTCGGCGGAGCGGCGTGGGGCGGAAGTGAACATCCTGCGGATTGTCGATGGGCGATTGCCGATTGACGAAAAGCAGATCCTTCGCTTCGCTCAGGATGACATGTCATTCTGAGCGGAGCGAAGAATCTGCATTTGGTTGCGGCTTTGCCGCGCTGCGCCTCTGTCGTGGATCTTTTCTTCACTTCTGCGAAGAACTAGGAGCCAGGCACTCCGGCCTTTTGGAACAGCTTATCGATTCGGAGAAACTCCTCCTCCTCTTCGGTCACGTTAATCGATCGAACCATCTGGCCGATGGTAACGCTGGGATCGTTCGACCAAAAGATGCCTCGGTCCTCATCCTCATAGTAGTGAAAGCCTACCTTATCGCCATATTTTTCGCGCAGCGCTTCACCATTCTTCAGTTTCCCGCTCCAGGGCACTAGGGCGTAGCTCAAATCGATCTGCTCCACCAGGACCTGCTGCGGCGGCTTTATCTGAGCAGCGATCCTGCCCGTAGGCTCGAAAATCGAGGCGTTGTTGCGCCAGGTGCTGGACACGATGTAATATCGGTGCCGCAGGGCTCGAAACGCAGGCTGCGCCGTCTGCGGCGACTGAGTGGGCCAGGCCACCAGTTCAGCGCCCTTGCGAGCCAGTTGCTCCCAGCCGTAGTCATACTCCATGTCAAAACAGATCTGGATTCCCAGCTTGCCAAAATCACAGGCGAAGACGGGTACCTCTTTGCCGGGAGTCGAACCGCCTTCCATGGAGTCACTGCCTGCCGGAACCGCCAAGTGGAGCTTGCGGTAAATGCCCACGACTTCACCTTGGCGGCCGATAAGGATACCCACGTTCGAGACGATCTTTCCTCCTCGAGTTTCGAGCAGATACGTCGGCACAACGATGTAACAATGGTGTTCCCGCGCCTTCCGTGCAAAGGCATCCTTCAGGGGACCTTCCAGGGGCACGGCGGAGTCCACGGCGTTGCCCGCAGCCTCTCCCGTCACGGCCGTCTCCGGCAGTACGGCGAGATCGAGATCCCGTCCATACTTCTTCTTTGACTCCTCAGACATTCGATCGACGATGGCTCCCAATTCTGCCAGGCGCTTTTCAAGACCCGGGTATTCCACCCAGAAAGCCTGCATCGCCGTGCCGACGATCACCTTGCGCGGCGGTTGATTCGACGTGCTGTGCACCTTCGCATCGCTCGCAGAAACGGGATGAACAGCCAGCAACACCAGGAGCACTGAAACGAGGACGGGTAATCCGCTCGCCCAATCCTTGTGTGCGGTGTGGCCCCGATACTGTTGTCTTTCCAGGATTGCTGAAGACTTCATTGGCTCTCCTCCGCCTCCTCCGTATCCGGCAGAACTTCATCACGGAGTTCACTGAGTCCGCTGATCAGTGCGTGCTCACCACTTTCTCGAACGCCTCGCTCAACGCCGCAGGAGCGGGCGGGATAACGGGCACCAAGGCGACGGTCTTCTTAGCCAGTTCCGCGGTCCGCCCCACGTTCAATTGTTCAAACAGAAACGCGAACTTCCTTTCCAGGTCCTGACCTATTCGCTCACGCAGGTCCGCTGGCAGGTCCCAGAATTTGCGTTTGAAGGGGCCAAAGGCCTTCTTGCGGGCCTTGTATAAGAACTGGGAGTCCGTATCGGAAGGCTTTTTCTCATCGGCGCAGAGCTTCCGCAGTGTCTTGTAGATCTCTTCCTTCAGATCCCGAGGAAACGACGCATTCTCATAAATCATGTTCTGGAACTCTGTCGCCAAGTGAACCTCAGCGGCCTCACATTCCACAAACTTGTGGAAAGCATCGGCAGGGAGGGTGGACGCTCCGTGTTGCACAGTGCCTGCCATTCCGTACCGATCCCGAGCTAAAGCCGAGAGGGCGCGCAGCGTCTCAAAGTCGATGGCCACTTGAGTCACTGCGCCATCAGCCAGCACCACGCCGCCATCCCTCGTCCCGGTCTGCACGCTGATCTTCGCCAATCCCTTCCTGTAACGACTGCGCCGGGTTAAGGTCTCCATAAACCCGTCCATGAAGGAGGTCAACTCGTCAGGAGTGGAATTCCGCTCTCCGATTTCGCCGATCTCGCCGCCCAGCGTCAGAGTTATGCCCGGAGGTTCGATCGAGCGAAGGTAGGCGGCCAAACTTGCTGTCGCCTCAAAGTTAGCCCTCTGCTGCTCATGGACGCCGGGCTTGTTGAGGTCCACCAGCGTGGACGCATCGATATCAATGTTGTAATACCCTGCCGCAACCGACTCCTGACAGAAGTCGCGGACGCCTTGCAACTCCGATTCCGGGTCTTTCGCGAATTTGAGGGCGTTGACCTTGTAGTGGTCGCCCTGAATGAACACCGGGCCCTCAAACCCCTCGCGGATCGCCGCCGCGATAATCACTGTGGCATACTCGGCTGGGCGTTGGTCGGTGTAATGACTCTCGGTGCGGGAGAGCTCAAAGATGAAGGCCCCGACCTTCAAGCGGAGCGCGGCGCGAAAAACCGCGCGTGCCACGTCGTAGCTCAGGCCGCGTATATTAATGGCGGGAACTGTGAAACCCTTGCATTCCTTGCGGGCGCGGGCCTCATAAAGGCCCTGGATGGAGGAAGGCACGACGCCAAGCTCCAATCCGGCGCGGCGAATGATCCAGCGCGCCCCGCTGCGTACCTTTTCGGTTTCTCCGAACACCGCGCTCGTCACCAACTGGTCAAGCGTCTGGCTCACAAATTTCAGGGGATTCCTGAGAACAATACTTCCGCCATTGGAAAGCTCGAAAACTGACTTATGCCGGGTTAGCAATTCTGGTATGGAACGTGCACTCATAGCAAGCCTCCGCAAAGCGCCAGCCCTAGGCGCAATCGGGTATTATAGCAGAGCAAGATGACAAGCAAATTGGGAGACTTTGGCGCGGGAAAGAAGTTGTCATCACCCAACTGTGCCATGTGTCCTAGTTCGGAGGTAGCGCCGACCTTTAGGTCGGCAGATGCCCCGACAGGTCGGGGCGCTACGCCGAAATCAGGACACGACTCTCGCTCCGCTCAGCTTGACAGGGAAATCATAAGCTCGCTATCACATGTTCGGGAGAGTCGATCCGGATTTGCGACAGCAGCGCGGGAAGCAATTCGTAGCCGGCGCGTCCTAAGAAGTACGCGCCGCCCACTTGGCGTTCCTGAAGATCCTTTTGGGGCATGAGAAACCGCGCGAGAGCCTGTGCATGCCGGGCAAGCAACTCGGAGCGCGCCAGGCCGGCGCGGCTCACCTTCCCGCGCAGCCGGTCCATTTGGTAGAGGATCTTTTCCTGGGCATGTTGCAGGGCGTCGAGCAACGTAGGATCGAGCCGCTCGATGTCGCTTCGGAGGCGCTCCAGCAGGCCTGTCATGTCCGCTTGCGCCTGCGTGAAGCGCTCTGACCATCCCTCCGCAAGCCCTGCCGCGGCAATTCTCTCTCCCAGGTGCTGTTCTCCCAACCAGACGTCCTCAAGGCTCAATTGGTACTTCTCCAGCAATCTCTGGATGCGATGGTCCACGAGCGTGAACGAGGCTCGGGGGAAAACCACAGGCTGTGGCCGGCCGAATGCCTGGTACAAGACTTGCGCCTGGGCAAGATAAGCCAGCTCGGAGGGACCTGCAACGTACGCGACGGTGGGCAGCAAAGTATCCTGTACCAAAGGCCGCAATAGAGCGTTGGGCGAAAACTCTGCGGGTCCAGCGGAGAGCTCCTGCCTCAACTCTTCAAGGCGAGTGTGCCCTTCCCCTTCCACCGAGTATTCGCCGTCGTGTTCGTGAACAGGCAGCCGGCTGCCTTTCCGGGTGACGAACACCAGCGTCGAATCCTCCGCCACCTTCACCTGGGCATGATAGCCGCCCCCGATCAACGCCTGGGAGCGCTCGAGCAGTTTCCCCCGTAGTTCGGGGGCGCGTTCGAAGGCCTGCTGGTATACCTGAGCGCTCAGATGTTGAACGGCGGGGTCAAGGGGATTCAGCAATACCACTCCCCAACGGTTGAGCAGGCGCGCCAGGAATTTCCCGAAGGCCTCAACCCACGTCGCCCCCGGCGCGTAGGTTTCGCGCAGGTCCTGCAACAAGGCTTGGCTCGGCGGCCCGGCAGGAAGACAGCCCTCCAGACGCGACAGAGCTTCACTGGATTCGCCCGTCAGCCGCACGTTCCCCACCGGCGACCGCGGACTGGGCGAATCTCCGTGATCGGCAAGCGAGATGAGGCTGTATTCGTCATCCAGGATTCCCACCTGCTCCACTTCTGCCAGGTCGTGGTCCTGCGATGCAAGCCAGAAGACAGGCACGACTGGGATGCCCTGCTCGCTGAGGTAGTTTGCCAGACGGACGGTAGTCAGGGCTTTGAAGAGCGTAAACGCCGGCCCACTGAACAAGCCGACCTGCTGGCCCGTGACCACGGCAAAGGTGCCACTCTTGGCCAGTCTCTCCAAATTCTCAAGAGTGGCCGCGCCGCAACCGAACGCCTGGTTCTGGCGAGTCAGGATTGCGCAGAGTTCCGCCCGCTTCCACTCGAAGTCCCGCAGTTGGGAAGCCACACTTTGGTAGCTGGAAGGCGAGTATGGGGGCGCGTTATAGAAACGCGACACCCGCTCAAAATGATAGAGGTAGTCCAGAAAAAGCGCGCTCGAGTGCGGAACCTGTTGGTAGGGAACGGATGCAGTTATCATCGAATTGGTGAACTCTGAATAGTGATCTGCCTTCTGCCTTCTGCCTTCTACTTTCTGCTTTCTGCCCTCAGTACTCCAGTCCGGCCCGTGCCTCGTGGAGTGCCTCCGCCACCGCTTTGCGGGCGGTTGAACCCAACGGTGAAAGCGGGGCGCGAGGGAAGCCTCCGGCGTAGCCGCTCAGGTCGAGCGCCGCCTTTATGCCGGGAACGCCATAAGGCACGGCGATTTTGCGGGCAAGCGGGAGCAGTCTTTCCTGGAATTCCAGAGCCTCCTTTTTCCTCTTCTTCCGGAAGGCCTGGTAGAGGCCCACGCACAGCTCCGGGGCATAATCCGCCTGGCTCAGCACCGCGCCCACCGCTCCGGCGCGCAGAGAATCATACAGAATCGCCACCGATCCAACCAGCACTCGAAAGCCCGGACGCACTCGCCGCAATACCGAGCGCACAAACTGCAAGTCCCCGGAGCTTTCTTTCAATGCCACCACGTTGGGGATTCGCGACAGCCTGCCAATGGTGGAAGGCTCAAGGTGAAGCCCCGTGAATTGCGGGATCGAGTAGACAATCACTGGCCGGTCTACTTTGCTCGCGACGGCCCGATAATGGGCCTCCAGCGTGTCAGCATCCATTTTGGATTTGTAGTAGTTAGGCGTGAGGACCAGGAGGGCGTCAGCACCGCGCGCAATAGCTTCCTGCCCGAGTCGTATGGTGGCATCCGTACTCTCCAGGCCAACGCCCGCAATCAAAATCTCGGGCGGTTGCACCACACCTCGCGCCACTTGCACCAGCCGCATCCGCTCATCTTCCGTCAGATAGGGAGCTTCCCCGGAGGACCCCGCGACCAGCACTCCGGCAAGCCCCATTCCACTGAGCTTCTGCACATTCTCGCGGAACAATCCTTCTTCAATCTCGCCGCGCCGATTAAACGGCGTAACGACGGGAGGAAATATCCCTTTGAGACCTTGGATAATCTCTTTGCGTGTCATATTGTTCCAGCCCTTCATTCCACTGTCATTCCGAGCGCAGCGAGGAATCTTGCTCTGCGCTCTTCCGCGTTGACTCCCGTGTGGCCCGAACTCCGCTTCACCTCAGAGCAGGGCGAGATTCCTCGCTACGCTCGGAATGACAGCCCCCGTGGGCGGTCCGATGCAACTCTTGCAAGCTTGCCACCCACACCTGTCCTTTTCTCAACTCTCGAATCCCTGCGATCACGGCTCCGGCAGCGGACAGAGTCGTAATGCACGTCACGCCGTGCTGAACCGCAGCCCGTCGGATCAAGCGATCGTCCTGGCGCGAGGAACGACCCAGCGGAGTGTTGATGATCAAATCAATCTCGGCGCTCTTCACCAAGTCCACAATGCTGGGACGTCGTTCCGTCACCTTGAAAACCCGTTCCACCGGAATACCGCTGGCCCGCAACGCCTGAGAAGTACCCTGTGTGGCCACCAGGCTGAAACCAAGTTCCGCCAGCTCACGCGCGATGGGAATCACCAACGGCTTGTCATGATCGTTCACGGAAATGAAGATGCGCCCGGAAATCGGGATGCGGTTGCGCGCTGCGAGCTGCGCTTTGGCAAACGCCAGGCCGAAGGAATCCGCCACACCCATCACTTCGCCCGTGGACTTCATCTCCGGGCCAAGGATCGTGTCCGCGCCGGGAAGCTTCTGGAAGGGGAAGACAGGAGATTTCACAAAGGCGTGGTGCACGGGCAGTTCCGGTTCGAGACCAAATCCGGCGAGTTTAATCCCCACCATGAGCCGCGCGGCAATCTTCGCCAGCGGCACGCCGGTGGCTTTGCTCACGTACGGCACGGTCCTCGAGGCGCGCGGATTAACTTCCAGCACGTAAACCTGGCCGTTCTGGATGGCGTACTGGACGTTCATCAGGCCCACGACGTTCAGTTCCTTGGCCAGTTTCACCGTGTACTCACAGAGCGCGGCGTGTTGCGTCTCGCCGATGCTCACCGCCGGCAGCACGCAGGAGCTGTCACCGGAGTGAATTCCCGCCTCTTCGATGTGCTGCATGACGCCCGCGATGACCACGTCGGTCCCGTCCGCCAGCGCGTCCACGTCCACTTCCGTAGCGTTTTCCAGGAAGTGATCCACCAGGATGGGGAAGGCGCGCTGAAGCTCTTCCGCCCGGCGCACGTAGTCGCGCAGCATCGCCTCGTCGTACACAATCATCATGGCTCGCCCGCCCAGCACATACGAGGGTCGCAGCAGAACCGGGTATCCGATTTCGCGCGCGATCGCCACCGCTTCTTCGGCGTTCATGGCGGCGCCATTGGGCGGCTGGAGGATGTTCAGGTCGGCAAGCAGTTTCCCGAAGCGCTTGCGGTCCTCGGCCAGATCGATCGACTCGGGTGAGGTGCCGATAATCGGCACGCCCGCAGACTTGAGTGGGCGCGCCAGGTTGAGCGGTGTCTGTCCTCCGAACTGCACGATCATGCCCGAGGGTCTCTCCTCGTCCACAATCGCCATCACGTCTTCAAAAGTGAGCGGCTCGAAGTAAAGGCGGTCCGACGTATCGTAGTCGGTCGAGACAGTCTCGGGATTACAATTCACCATGATCGTCTCGAAGCCTTCTTCTTTGAGCGCATAGGCGGCGTGGACGCAGCAGTAATCGAATTCAATTCCCTGCCCTATGCGGTTGGGGCCGCTGCCCAGGATCATGATCTTCCGCCGGTCCGTGGGTTCGGCCTCGTCCTCATCTTCATAGGTGGAGTAGAGGTAAGGGGTGAAGGACTCGAACTCTGCGGCGCACGTATCAACCCGCTTGAAGACCGGATGAACGTCCAGCGCCTGGCGCCGCGCGCGCACCGCTTCCGCCGTGCAGCCCCACACTTCGCCCAGGTGGGCGTCCGACACGCCGTGACGCTTGGCCTCCCGCAGCACCGAGGCCGGCGTAGTCCCCACCTCGAAGCGCTTCAGCTCGTCCAGCAGACTCACGATTTGTTCGAGCTGAGTCAAAAACCACGGATCGATGCGGGTAATTTCCGCCAGGCCCTCGACACTGTAACCACCTTGCAAGGCGAAGAGCAGGTACCACAAACGCTCGGGATGGGGAACGGATAAGCCGCGTTCGAGTTCGGCCGGATCGTCCGGCGGGCGCGGCGGTTTCCTGCCCGTTTCGAGCGACCGCATGCCTTTCATCAGCGCTTCTTTGAAGGTGCGGCCGATCGCCATCACCTCGCCGACCGACTTCATCTGCGGGCCCAGGGTGTGATCGGAGTCGGGAAACTTTTCCGCCGCCCACTTCGGAATCTTCGCCACCACGTAATCGATCGTCGGCTCGAAGCAGGAGGGCGTCTTCTGCGTGATGTCGTTGGGAATCTCGTCCAGGCTGTAGCCGACGGCGAGGCGTGCGGCGATCTTGGCGATGGGGAAGCCGGTGGCCTTCGAGGCCAGCGCCGAACTGCGCGACACGCGAGGGTTCATCTCGATCACTACCATGCGCCCCGAATGCGGGTCAACGGCAAACTGGATGTTTGAACCGCCGGTCTCGACGCCCACGGCGCGGATGACCTTGAACGCGGCGTCGCGCATGATCTGGTATTCCTTGTCGGTGAGCGTTTGGGCGGGCGCCACGGTGATCGAGTCCCCCGTGTGGATGCCCATCGGGTCGAAGTTCTCGATCGAGCAGACCACCACCGCATTGTCCCGGTGGTCGCGCATCACCTCGAGCTCGAACTCCTTCCACCCCACCACCGATTCCTCAACCAGCGCCTCGTGTACCGGGCTGACTCCAGTCCGTTCCTCACCGTCTCCGACAGCTCTTCACGGTTGTAGGCCATGCCGGCCCCCGTCCCACCCAGCGTGAAAGAGGGTCGAATAATCAGCGGGAAACCAACTTGCTGCGAGAAGCTGAGCGCGGCGTCCACGTTGTTGACCAGAACGCTTTTGGGCACGTCGAGCCCCACGTGCTGCATGGCGTCCTTAAACCACAGCCGGTCCTCGGCCATCTTGATGGCGTTCAGCGAGGCGCCGATGAGTTGCACATTGAATTCGTCGAGTACGCCACTCTCGGCCAGCTCGACGGATAAGTTCAAAGCCGTCTGACCGCCCACGGTCGGCAAAAGCGCGTCCGGACGCTCGCGCCCGATGATTGCCTTCAGGTATTCGCAAGTGAGCGGCTCGACGTAGGTGCGGTCGGCGAATTCCGGGTCGGTCATGATGGTGGCAGGGTTCGAATTCACCAGCACAACTTCATAACCCTCCGCCTTCAGCGCCTTGCACGCTTGCGTCCCCGAGTAGTCAAACTCGCAGGCCTGGCCAATGATGATGGGGCCGGAGCCGATGATTAGAATTTTGTGAAGATCAGTTCTTTTTGGCATCGCTTCTTTCGATAAGTTCGTCTAGGCCGCAATGATGTGCTACAGATAGCGAGCGCGCCGCCCACCAACGCGAGAAGGCCGTCTCCGGTAAACGCCCTGCCAATGCCCCTATTAGCGGTGCCACCTAATTTCGGCGACCTCTCACACGGTTCTCTTCTTCGCTTGGTCCGAATACGGCTTCAGGGGCTAAAGCCCCTGCTTTTGATCGCTCCGTTACGGCGGGCCTAAAGGCCCGCCCTTCCGTTCCGCGTTTCACCCTCGCTCGGCTCGTCGTGAGTTTCACCGCAAACACACTTCGGCGTCGACAATTCGTGCTCCGAGCCTAGAGACAGCAGCCAGGCTTTCATCGCCTCATGCGGGATATAGTGCCCCGCTTCAATCTCCGCGAACCCGCGGCGGATGGACTCGAGTTGCAACGGTTCTTCTTGGATGTCCATTCCCTAATCATTAAACTCCCGCATCATCCTTGCCAACGTATCAACAATCCCGAGAACCATTTACCCTTTACCCTTTACCCTTTAACCTTCACCCCTTACTATTCACCATTCATAATTCACTATTTCTTGAACTCCTCCATCATTTCGGCGAACCGGTTGAAGAGGTACGCCGAGTCGTGCGGACCGGGCGAAGCTTCGGGGTGATACTGTACGCTGAAGAGCGGCAGCGACTTATGCCGCAGGCCCTCCAGTGTCTGGTCGTTCAGATTCATATGGGTTAAGGCGACGTCATTCGCATTGAGCGAGTCGGGGTCAACCGCGAAGCCGTGATTCTGGGCGGTAATTTCCACTTTCCGGGTTTCCAGATTCATCACCGGCTGATTGCCGCCGTGGTGGCCGAACTTGAGCTTGTAGGTTCTCCCTCCCAGCGCTAACCCGATAATCTGGTGGCCAAGGCAAATTCCGAAGACCGGCACCTTACCCATGAAACCTCGCACGGCCCGCGCCGCGTACTCAAGAGGCTCGGGGTCGCCCGGACCGTTGGAAAGGAACACTCCATCGGGTTTCAGGGTCAGAACGTCTTCCGCCGTCATCGTTGCGGGCACCACCGTGACGCGGCAGCCCACATCCACGAGCTTGCGCAGGATGTTCTGCTTGATCCCGTAGTCGTAGGCCACCACGTGATATCGGGCCGGCCCGGGTGTCTGTTTACCGGCCGCGAAGATGTCCCGTGTCGGTTCCGTCCACTGATAACGCCACAGCGTGGTGACGCGGCTGGCGAGGTCGAGCCCCACCATGCTCGGCACAGCCTTGGCTTTGGCGATCAATGCGGCTTCGTCGAAATCAATCGTGGATAGCACTCCGCGCTTTGATCCCTGTGTGCGCAAGTGGCGCACCAGGGCGCGCGTGTCGATGTGAGAAATCACCGGGAGATTGTATTCCGCGAGGAAATCCGACGCCTCCTCAACTGACCTCCAGTTGCTCGCCAGCTCGCACAGTTCGCGCACCACCAGGCCTTCCGCATAGGGTCGCGCGGATTCCGAGTCCAGGGGGTTCACTCCGTAATTCCCGATGTGAGGATAAGTCAGAATAACAATCTGACCGGCGTAGGACGGGTCGGTGAGGATTTCCTGGTAGCCGGAAAGCGAAGTGTTAAAGACCACTTCGCCAAAACGTTCGCCCGAGGCGCCGTAGCCGCGCCCTCGGAATACTCTCCCATCTTCTAAAGCAAGAATCGCATCCATAAGAGTCCACAGTCGACAGTCAACAGTTCACAGTCCAGAGCCCACAGCTATGCAGCTCGCTCGTCAATCGAGCGGAATATGGCTTATTTCAATCCCCGGAGGATAAACTGTCGACTGTCGACTGTCGACTCTTACTGACTGTCAACTGTTAACTGTTGACTGTTCTTCACTCCAACGGTCCAAACTCGCTGAAAGGCCAATACACGAAGACGGCTTTTCCGTAAATGTATTTGCGATCGACGGTTCCCCAGACTCGGCTGTCGTTGGATGAATCTCGGTGGTCCCCCAACACGTAGTAGTGGTCCGGCTCGACGTGTACGGGCGGGTAACTTTGGTGATCCAGGTAATACGAAGGGAGGTAGGGTTCCGCCAGAGCGGTCCCATTCACCAGCGCGCGGCCTTCTTCGATGCTCACCCACTCACCCGGCAATCCGATGACGCGTTTGATGTAAGATTTCGACGGATCGAGGGGATACCAGAAAACCACGATATCACCCCTGTGGATGGGCTCGAACCGGTAGACAAATTTGTTAATGAAAATCCGCTCGTGGTTCTCCAGTCGCGGCATCATGCTGGTTCCCTCGACCTGCACGGGCTGGTAGAGGAAAACAATAACGATGAAGGCCAGCAGAATGGAAAGGATGAGGTCGCGCAACCAGTAACGAGTCTCAAAAAACCGGCGCCGCGGGCCGCGCTGATTCTCCCGTTCGTCGTTCACTCCCTCTGGAGATGTCTCTTGTCGCTGCATTGTCTTCTCTTCGATTCTATACCACATGAGCGACGGCGGGCAATTTTGGATTTGGGATTTGGGATTGAATTTGAGATCTTAAATTCCAGATTCCGTTTCGAGCGGCTGCACATTGCCTGGCGCCTGCCGTTTGCCGTTCTACCGGAACACGTCCCGGGCTCTCTCGGACGAGCGGCGCTCCAAGGGTTGATTGTCCACCCGTACCGCCGCGTTCAGCATTTCGAACACGCGGCGCTGCTCGCGCGACAGCCGTGTGGGGGTGACGACGTAGACCGAGACGTACAAATCTCCCTGCCTGCGCCCGTCGACACTGGGCATTCCATGGCCGCGCAAACGGAAGACCGTGCCGTTTTGAGTTCCTTCCGGGATTCGAAGCCTTTCCTGGCCCTTCAGCGTGGGGACCTTGATTTCCGCTCCCAGAGTCGCCTGGGTGATGGAGATGGGAATAGTGTAGTAGAGGTCGTTGCCCTGGCGGTCGAAATAGGCGTGCTCGCGGACGCGCAGCACAACATAGAGATCGCCGTGCACGCCCCCCATCTCGCCCGCTTCGCCCTCGCCGCTAACGCGCAGGCGCGTTCCCTCTTCAACCCCCGCCGGAATTTTGAGGCCCAGAACCTTCTCCTCTTGAACGCGTCCCTTGCCTATGCAGAGCGGGCACGCCTCGCGGATTACTTGCCCCATTCCCTGGCAGTGCGGGCAAGTGCGCGAAACCGAGAAGAAACCCTGCTGGTGCCGGAGTTGCCCGCGCCCGCCGCAGGCTGGGCAAGCGGTCGGCTCACTGCCTTTCTTTGCACCGCTGCCACGGCACTCGGTGCAAGTTTCCGACCGGGGAATCTTGATTTTGGTCTCCAGCCCCTGGGCTGCTTCTTCGAGAGTAATCTCCAGGTCGTACCGCAGGTCTGCGCCGCGAGCAGCGCGTCGGCGTTGGCGAGGCCCTCGTCCAAATCCTCCGAAGCCGAAGAAGTCGCCGAACAGATCTTCAAAGTCCGAGAAAATCGTGGAATTGAAGTCGGGCGTCCAGCCGCCTGAGGAGCCAACTCCCGCGTGGCCGAACCGATCGTACGCGGCCCGTTTCTGCGTGTCTGCGAGTACGCTATAAGCTTCCGTAATTTCCTTGAATTTCTCTTCTGACTCTTCCTTGTTGTCGGGGTTGCGGTCAGGGTGGTACTGCATGGCAAGCTTGCGGTAAGCGCTTTTGATGGTTTGCTCGGGTGCCTGGCGATCAACACCCAGGACCTCGTAATAATCTCGCTTATTGTTATTCAACGATCAACCTCACTTAGCGTCTGACCCCACTCAACCCTAGCCCATGCAAGTCATCCTAGTCCGGGCCTGCCGAACCATCCCGCCGCCTGCCACTTCCGCCCATCCCCTTCCTCAACCGTCGATCTCGTCTTTCGCCGACGACCGCGCACCATGGGGCTTTACCGCCACTTTCACGATGGCAGGACGCAGCAAGCGGCGATTGAACATATAGCCGCGCTGCAACTCTTCCACGATCTCCTGGTCCCGCCGGTCCGGGTCCTCAACGGTCTCCGCCGCCTGGTGGTAGTGGGGGTCGAATAACTGGCCGGAAGTTTCCATCGGCTCCAGTCCCCCCCGTCCCAGAGCTTCGAGCAACTGGCGATGGATCAATTCCATTCCCTGGTAGAAAGTCTCGGGAACCGCCGGGGCACGCTGTTTCAAGGCCCGTTCGAAGCCGTCAAGAACCGGCAGCAACTCGCGGATTAAACTCTCGTTGGCGATCTGCCGAAACTCGTCTCGTTCCCGTTGAGTGCGTTTGCGGAAATTGTCCAACTCCGCCTGCTTGCGGAGCAAACGATCGTAGAGAGCCGCAATCTCCCCTTTCAATTTCTCGATCGTGGCCGGCGCTTCAACGCCCGTCGAGCCGGCCGAGTCTGCTCCTGTGTCTTCGCTTGCAGGTGCAGCATTCTCCCTCAAATCACTTGTGCTGGATTTTCCTCGAACTTCCGGCAGGGGTGTAGCGAGCTGTTCTTTTTCGTTCTCCATAGCCCTTCGATTTTATACCTTGTGTTGGTGGATGCACTCATGCGACCACTCAATTCAATCACGGATTCAAACACTCGTCTTCTGAAATGCCAACCCTGACGCCGATCAGTTCGAGCTGAGGAGCCGGCTGCAGAGGTGGGCGATATAATCCACGGTGCTGATGGCGCGGTCGTACTCCATGCGCATCGGACCGACGACCCCTATCGCTCCTACGGTACGATCCCGGTAATGCAAAGGCGCCACCACCAAGGTACAATTGGGCATCCCGCCTTCCAAATTCTCGCGCCCAATCAGGATGCGCACCCCCGCCTCCCGCGTCTTCAGGCATGCGTTCAGAATCCTCACCAGCTTGGCCTTTTCTTCAAGGGTCTCCAGCAGCGCCTTAATCTTGCGGATATCGTCGAACTCCTCATGGTCAAGAATCTTCGCCGTGCCATCAACAAACAGAGACCCAGTCGATTCGGCGGCTGAAGAGCCCCACATAAAGAGCGTTGCGACGTTATTCAGCAGACGGTCGGCAAGGATTTTCTCTTCTTCCATCCGCTTGAACACTTCCAGCCGAATGGCTCCCAATGACCAGCCGCGGAATTCGGCGTTGAGAAACTCCGCCGTCCGCTCCAGTTCCTCTTGCGACAGGCTTTCCTCCAGGCGGACCACGTTGCTTTCCACCAAATCCGGCTTCGAGATAATCACCACCAGGATGCGGCGGTCCGGGAGGAGGACAAACTTAATGTACTCGAGCACCTTCTCCTCATACGGCGGAGCCAGTGCCAGTCCGACGTTATGCGACACCTCGGAAAGAACCCGTGAGGCGCTGGACATCATGTGTTCCAGGGCGCCGCTCTCCGCCTGCAATCTCTGGTGGATATATTCCTGGGTGGCGGGAGCCAGCCGGGAACTACTCACCATACGGTCCACGTAATAGCGATAGGCTCGCTCAGTCGGGACGCGCCCGGCGGAGATGTGCGGCTGGGACAGATATCCCAAGGATTCCAGGTTGACCATCACGTTGCGGATGGTCGCCGAACTGGGGGCTTCCGTCAGCCTCTCCGCCAACGTTTTTGACCCCACGGCGGCGCCGGTCTCAATAAACTGGCGCACCAGGGCAACCAGGATTTCCCGCTCGCGTCTTGGAAGCTCCTCACGATCTCTCATTTCCAACCTGAGTCACCGGGCCTCAACTTTCTAGAGCCTACGGTCCTCCACTTTCTATTCTAACCGCCCTGCCCGAAACTGTCAAGAAACCCAGGTACTATGGCTCACCCTGGCCCCCCGCTTCCGCGGGAGTGACGAGTGCAGACTTTCAGCTCTGCGAGCGGGGGCCAACCCCATCACCACTCGGCTGACCAATCCCGCTTAACCGCCGGCGATGGCCCCAATCACCAGAAAAGGCTCGGTTCCGTCCGCAACTCGCTCCGGAAGTGGCGAGTCCGGCGAATCGTGCGAGAGGTCCTGCTCGCAGGCGAAGAAGCGGATGAAGGGCCGACGCTGGCGCGTGACGTGGTCGCGGATCGTTCCGCGCAACACGGGATAGCAAGCCTCAAGCGCGTCGAGGACCGAGCGCTGGGTGGCCACGCCTTGAACTTCCAACTCCACCTCGCTCTCGACGTGGGCCAGAGTCCGCAAATGAAAGGGAAGAATCACGCGAACCATAAAATGCCTCTTTCCGCTGCCCCACCCTTCATACAGATGAGGAGATCATCTTCAAAGGGCTCGAGGGTGCACAGGCGTCGCGCATCTGCCGTCTTCATGCCAGCGTTTGCACTTCGACGGAGAGCACGGGCGGAAGGTCGCGGACGATGGGCGACCAATGATCTCCGGCGTCCGGCGAAACGTATACTTGCCCGCCGGTGGTGCCGAAATAGATTCCGCAATCGTCGAGCGAGTCGACGGCCATCGCATCCCGCAACACGTTCACGTAGCAGTTGCGTTCCGGCAAACCGTTAGCGAGTTCCTCCCACTCGTTGCCCCCCGCGCGGCTGCGATAGACGCGCAACTTCCCATTCAGCGGAAAGTGCTCCGCGTCGCTCTTAATGGGCACCACGTAGACGGTCTCAGGCTCGTGCGCATGAACGTCGATGGCGAATCCGAAATCGGTCGGCAGATTCCCGCTGACCTCATGCCAGGAGTCACCCGCGTCGTCGCTGCGCATAACATCCCAGTGCTTCTGCATAAAGAGCACGCCAGGGCGGGACGCATTCATGGCAATGTGGTGAACGCAATGGCCCACCTCGGCATCCTGGTCGGGAAGAAATTGCGACCTCAGCCCGCGGTTGATGGGTTTCCAGGTCTGGCCGGCGTCGTCGGTGCGGAAGGCGCCCGCCGCCGAAATGGCGATATAGATGCGGCCCGGGTCTTTCGTGTCCAGAATGATCGTGTGCAGGCACATCCCTCCGGCCCCGGGCTGCCACTTGGGGCCTGTACCGTGGCCGCGCAATCCGGGCAGTTCGTGCCAACTCCGCGCGCCGTCCGTGGACCGAAAGATGGCTGCGTCCTCGACTCCGGCGTAGACCGTGCCCGGGTCGGTCAGCGACGGCTCGAGATGCCAGACGCGCTTGAACTCCCAGGGGTGCTGCGTGCCATCGTAGAACTGGTGGGTGGTGAGCGGCTTGCCGGTTTCCGGCGACGTGTCGTAGACGAATCGATTGCTTTCGCCGACCGGCCAGCCCTGCGGCGACTTCGTTACTCCTCCCCCCGGCGCTTCCCAGGTTTTGCCGCCGTCATCCGAGCGCTGCAGGACTTGGCCGGACCACGAACTCGTCTGCGAGGCGTAAAGCCGGTTCGGGTCCGCGGGTGAACCCTTCAGGTGGTAGACCTCCCATCCTGCGAAATGCGGTCCCGCGACGTCCCAGGCCTTGCGCCTGCCGTCCGACTCCAAAATGAAAGCTCCCTTTCGAGTCCCAACCAGTACCCTGACTTTGCTCATCTTCGCTCCTTTTCGACAATGCGCCGCACACGCGCGGGTCTGTTATGGGCTGGCCCGCCTGGCCGCCCATGGCGATGGCAAGGGTTACCCCTCTGCCTCGCTAGCCACCTTAGATTTGATTGAGCCCCTGACCGTGTTACAGTCTCTTATTATACCCTTCCTGAACCTCGCGCGTCTTGAAAAAAGGGCCCGATGTGGTCCAGGCGTCCCGCCCGCGCGCTTTCCGTCTTGTCACTTGCTCACGCCCGTGCAATGGTCAGATTCTGCAGCCCCTCGATCCGTCTTGCCGCAAGACGGGACAGCTTCTCCCCAGAAGTCTCTGCCGCCCGAGCCTTCAATCAGTTTTCCCGTGCCGCGCCCCGGCGAGTCTGGCAGCAGTCGGTACCCTGCCAATGTTGCCCAGCCCCGAACCCCGGTCCCCGGAGCTACGAACTTCGGATCGCTCGTCAGGCCCTGTGGATCATCCGGCGCGGCGATGTTGCCAAAATAAACGTTGGACTCAAATACATTGCCTTGGCTCTTGCCAAAGCCAGGCGTCGTAGCAAATGCGCCATTCACGGCCCGCGAAGTTCCGTAGGAGAATTGCCCGCTGCCCTCTACGTAGAAGATGTTGTTGTATAGAAATGTTCCGTCCGGCCAACCATGCCAATCCCAATACAGCAGCAAATCCACTTTGTGCTCTCGACCCACGAAGATCGTGTTGTTGTAAATCGAGCTGTTCTTAACCGGGCCGGAAAGATTGATGCCGCGCGTGCGGTCGTTTTCACTGATGTTGTAACGGACCACCGTGCCGCTATTCCCCACGCTGGCCTCGGGCTTTTGGCTGCCATCCGCGCAGATCAGCAGAAACCCGCCATCATTATCGTGGCTGTAGTTGTACTGAATAATGGTGTTCGTGGAGTTCCAATCGGAGTCGAACCCTTCGCCATCACGCTGGCCTTTGGTGGCGTAAGCCTCATTAAATTGAATAAGAGTGTTGTCGGCGCTCCATGGCCAGATCGCCACGTTGTAGCCTTGGGACCGTTGATTGGCGTGCCCGACGATATTGTGCTCCACCACGGCACCGTCGGTGGCCACAACCACGATCCCGTCCCCACCGATGTCATCCAGCACATTGCCCCGCACGGCCACGCCCAGGCTCGGGTACCACTTCGACCGTTCCCACCGGTCCGACCAGCCGAAAATGCCGCTCCGATCGACGTGGTAGATTCCGTTGTGCTCGATGCGCAAATCGACGAAACGGCTTGGCTTGCGTTTTCCGGAGCATGTGTAGTTGATACCGCCGTTGGCCTTTTCGTTATCGCTGCCACTGACGTCGTGAATCGTCAGCGAGCGAATGTAAACGTGGTGTGCCTCCCCATAGTCTTCGAGCGCCACGTGCACGCCGCGGCGGATCGAGCCCGCCGGCCCGGCATTTATAATCTCGAGGTTCCCGATTTCCCAGTACTCCTGGTTCTTCAACAGAACGGCGTCTGTCACCCGGCCGGCTCCGTTGATAACCGGCTTCACTCCTCCTCCGTACATGTCCAGCGTAATCGGAGACCCTTCGGCGCCGGAGCCTTTGGGCCACAACTGCCCCGCCCACTTTGAACCGCTCTTCAAAAAGATGCTGTCCCCGGCGCGGAAGACCGTCCCGTTGACTTTATCGAGAGAACGCCAAGGCTTGGCGGGGGAAGTCCCAGGGTTCGTATCCTTGCCCTGGCGTGAATCGACATAGAAGCTTCGGCCCGTCAAGGACGTGCTCTCCGCGGGCGAGTTTTGGGGCCCTCCGCTTGCCAAAAGTTGGCTCGCGATAACCAGGTTCAGCAGCGAAAGGGTACTCCAAGGACGAAGTTCGCCACAAAGGATGCAGAGCACACGGAGAGGTGCAGCTAGGATTTCTCGGCGACCTCTGCGCCCTTTGTGGTTCATCTTTTCTTCCCGGTTTCGAGTTCGATTGTCCATTAATAGAGGGCTTCACAAATTGTCTCCGGTCCTCAGCCGGATTATAATGGAGATTACTTGGGAACCAGATTGCGTTACCTTCTTCTCAGCGACATACACTCGAACCTGGAAGCGCTGGAGTCATGCCTCGAACTGGCGCAAGGGCAGTATGAGCAGGTTATATGTCTTGGGGACCTTGTCGGTTACGGCCCCGACCCCAACGCCGTCATTGAGAAAATCAAACCTCTGACCTCGGTCATTATTCGCGGCAATCACGATAAGGCTTGTACCGGCGATCCCGTGGCCGAGGAATTCAATCGCCTGGCGCGCCAAGCGACGGACTGGACTCGAGATCAGCTCACTCCCGAGCATTTTGGCTTCCTCAGCTCTTTACCCGCCGGCCCGGTGCAACTGGATGGCTTCCAGGTCGTTCATGGCTCACCCCTCGACGAGGACGACTACATCCTGGGGCCCGGACAGGCATTACCTCTGCTTCGCAGCCCGGAAACTCAGGTCATCTGCTTTGGCCACACGCACCACCAAGGCGGGTTCATGCTTTCGCCACAGGGTCGCTACCAATCGCTTCACCCACCCTTGAAGAAGGATGGACTGATCCTCACCCTCCCCTTGGAGGATCAGGGCCGCTATCTGATCAACCCTGGTTCGGTCGGACAGCCGCGGGACGGCGAATCCCGCGCAGCCTTCGCTGTCATTGACACCACCCAACGAACGGTTCAGTATTTCCGCGCGTCCTATGACCTTCAGCGAACCCAAGCGAAAATGCGCAAGGCAGGCTTGCCGGATTTGCTCATCGAGCGACTGGAACATGGCCGGTGAGAAGAGCAGTCAAGAAGTCGAGAGTCAAGAGTCAAGAGGCCAATCTCGCGGGGTTAGCTCTTAACTCTCGACTCTCGACTCCTAACTAGAATTGCACATAGACCGGCACCATGCTGGGCACTGCCTGGTTCCAGTCCGCCGGCATATGCTCGAAGCTCATCCGAAAGGGCCTGGCTTCGCCCGCCTTCAAGGGTTGCGTGTGCGGGCTCACGGGATGCGCCCGCTCGCGCAGCACCACCTGGTTGAGCGTGTCAACGAAGGTCAAATCCACGTCCAGCCTGCGCACCGTCTTCGTCCCGTTGTTGGTCACACGGGCGTCCAGGTAGGTCACGCTGTCGCCGAGGAAATTCTCCGAGGCGCTCATGTGCGCATCCGTGAATTCAAGCTGAGGTAAGTAGGCCTTCTGCTCTTCGGTCAGGATCGTGCCAGCGCTGGCGGACCGCTCGGCGCCCCGGTGGGAGTGCCAGAAGAACAGCAGCAGGCCAAGAACGACCACCATGGCCGCCGCCACAATCAGAATGATATGGAGGGTTGAGACGCCTTTGTCATTGGAATGCATGGCCGAATTGTGCGTATGAAAGGACGAGAAGTCAAGCCTCGGCGCGATACCGTGGCGTCCTGATTTGACTCGTTGCGCCCCGGCCTGTCGGGGCATTTGCCGGCCTGAAGGTCGGCGCTACTTCTCGACTCCCGACGCCTTTACGTCCCGGCCACGGTCATCCCGGAAATCAACAGAGTGGGGGAGGCCAGCGCGCTGCGGAACTCCAGGTCAGAACCGACCATCTCGACGTGCTGCAGCATCTCGGCAAGGTTGCCGGCAACCGTAACCTCTTCCACCGGGTAGGTAAGTTCCCCTTTTTCGATCCACAGCCCGCCGGCGCCGCGCGAATAATCGCCCGTCACGGTATTCACGCCGAAGCCGATCAACTCGGTGACGTAAAATCCTTTCTGCACGGACCGCAGTATTTCTTCCGGGGAATACGGGCCGGGCGGCATGTAGAAATTCTTGATCCCCACACCGGGCGGGCCGGTGATCCCGCGCGCCGCATTGCCGGTGGTCTGCCTGCCCAGTTTCCGGGCGGTGTAACAATTCAGCAAGTAGTTTTGAAGCGCCCCTTTTTCGATAACCTGCGTCATTGAAGAAGGGATCCCTTCGCCATCAAACGGGCGTGAACCGAAGCCGCCCGGGCGCAGCCCATCATCCAGAATCGTGACGTTATCGTTGGCGACTTTCTGATGCAACTTACCGGCCAGGAATGACGCGCTGCGATAGATCGCGTCTCCGCGGACCGCCTCGAAGACGTGGCCGAGCAGGGAGCGGGCGGTCTCCGGGTCAAAGACAATCGGCACCTGGCAGGTTGAGACCTTGCGCGCCCCGAGCTTGCGCAAGGCGCGCTGGGCCGCCTTCCGCCCAACTGCCTCCGGGGCCTCCAGCGCGGCCGCGCTCCGCGCCACCGTGTACCAGTAGTCTCGCTGCATGCTGCCATTCTGTTGGGCAATCGGCGAGACAGAGAGCGCGCAATAAGACGAGCGATAGCTTCCCGCGAAACCCAGCGAGTTGGCGTAAGCTGTCGTCCCCTGAGTCGCCTCGAACCCCGCGCCCTCGGAGTTTTGAATCCTCGGGTCGGCCCCCAACGCCGCCTCTTCCGCGCGGCGCGCCAATTGGATTCGGTCGCCGGTCGAAAGCAATTCAACATCGCTCGAATAGAGACCCAGCTCGCCCTCGTAGCGTCCCAATTGCCCTGGTTCAGGAAGGCCGCTGGCCGGATCCTCAGAGGTCACCTTGGCCATGGCCACCGTCCGGGCCACAAGCCGCGCCAGCGACTGCTCCGAGAAATCGCTCGAAAAGGAAGTCGCGCTCCTGATTCCCAGGAGCACCCGCAATCCCAAGGCCTTGGACGCAGCCTCCTTCAAGCTCTCGATCTTCCCCGTTCGCAAGTTGGCGGAGAACTCGTCGGCCTCCCTCACCACAACGTCGGCAGCACTCGCGCCCGCGCGCTTCGCCCGTTCGACCAGATCGCTCGCAATTTGTTCGAGATCGCTCATAAGAGTGGTAAATGTTAAATTGTAAATTATGAATTGCTTCGCGTGCCAAGCTCACGCGACAGCAAGAACTCAACGTTTAGAATTTAGAATTCATAATTTATAATTCGTCGCACAACTGCTCCTCATTGAAATGATTGCAGTCTCCCAAGCGAGGTCCCGCCCACGGTTAGCCGGCTCACTTTGATCGTGGGAATGCCGACGCCCACCGGGACGCTCTGGCCGTCTTTGCCGCAGGTGCCGATGCCGGGATCGAGCTTAAGGTCGTTCCCAACGGCGGTCACCCGAGTCAGGACGGTCGGCCCGTCGCCAATCAGCGTTGCGCCTTTTACCGGGGCGGACACCTTGCCATCTTCAATCAAATACGCCTCCGAAGCGGAGAAGACGAATTTCCCATTGGTAATGTCAACTTGCCCTCCGCCGAAAGACACCGCGTAGAGCCCGCGCTTCACGGAGCGGAGGATTTCCTCGGGGTCATCGTTTCCGGCCAGCATGTAGGTATTCGTCATGCGCGGCATGGGAATGTGCTCGTAGCTTTCGCGCCTGCCGTTGCCCGTCCGCGTGGTCTTCAGAATTCCGGCGCTCAGTTTATCTTCGAGATAGCAACGCAAAATCCCATTTTCAATCAGCACGGTCTTCTGCGTGGGCTCGCCCTCATCGTCCACATTCAGCGAGCCGCGCCGCCCGGGAATAGTTCCATCATCCACGACGGTGCAAAGTTCGGAGGCTACGCGCTGGCCTAATGGGCCGCTGAAGGCGGAAATCCCTTTGCGATTGAAGTCCGCTTCGAGGCCGTGCCCGACCGCTTCGTGCAACAGGATGCCCGGCCAGCCGGGTCCCAGCACCACTTCCATTTCACCCGCCGGCGCTTCGCGGGCCTCGAGTTGAACGATGGCCTGCCGGGCTGCCTCGCCGGCGAAGTGTTCCGGCGAATGGTCATTCTGGAAAAACTCCAGGCCCACTCGGCCCCCGCCGCCGCTCGTGCCGGATTGCAGCTTGCTGTCATCCTTGGCAATGGTGAAAACGCCCAGCCGCGCCAGAGGCTGGAAATCGCTCACCACCCGGCCATCCGAGCCGGCGATCAGCACGTGTCGAACCTGGTCGCCAAAGCTGACGCGGACTTGCTTGACACGCGGGTCGTAAGCGCGCGCCGCGCGGTCCGCTCGGAAAACCAGTTCCAGCTTTTCGGTGAGTTCGCGCTCGGTGGCCGGCGACGCCACCGGATAGAAATCGTGGGTGTTCGCAATGGTACTCAGCCCCACGCTCGAGAGTTGCGCCGGGCCGCTGGCAATGCGCGCCGCGATTTTCGCCGCCTTGAGAATCCTCTCCGGCGCAAGGTCATCGGTGTAGCCGTAGCCCGTCTGTTCGCCGGACAGCACGCGGATGCCGCAGCCCATCGAGATGCCTTCCGTGGCAGTCTTCACCAGCGATTCGTCGAGAAGGATCGAAGATGTCGTGGTGTGCTCAAAATAGAGGTCGGCGTAGTCTCCGCCCTCCGAAAGCGCGGCCTCAAGATAGCGCGAGAGGCCGGCTTCCGTCAGCCCATAGTGCTCGAAAAAGAAACGCTCGATATTCGCCATGCTTTCCTGCTGCGGCGCTGCTGCCGCAGCACCCTTCTCCCTGAACCGCCGCCCCAATCGCACCGTCGGATGGCCGAAGGTTCGACCTGAATTTCAACCTAGCATACGCACTCAGGAGTGTCAATTTTCGCGGGACGGAGATGGTAGGGGCAGCCCTTGTGGCTGCCCTGGCGCAACTTGCCAACCCCCACTTAAGTTTCAGCGTCCAACAAACGAAGAGTTGATTGAGAGCGGCATGGGCTGGGATCGGAAGGCATCCTTGTGACTGTGCGCGGAGAATTCCGTTTGGAGGTTTACAATGCGTTTCAATGTCATTGCAGTTCTGGGAGCCATTATTGCTTTGGGATGGTCTGTTCAGAGCGCGCACGCAGGGGGCATTCGTTACGCCAGCAAACAACCGCACAAAGGAGCTATAATGGCTCATTTAATCCTTGAGCGCGGAAGCGAGAAGGGGGCCTTATGCTTGACGGACCTATCCCGGACGGGCTTACTTTCGACGATGTTCTACTCCTGCCCGCCCTTTCATCCGTACTGCCCGCCGAAGTGGACACGCAGACCAAACTGACACGGAACATTGCTTTAAACCTGCCCGTCGTGAGCGCCGCGATGGATACCGTAACGGAATCGCGACTCGCCATTGCGCTGGCGCAGCAGGGAGGCCTCGGCATTATTCACCGCAGCATGCCGGTGGATGCGCAAGCGCTGGAAGTCGACAAAGTAAAGCGCTCTGAAAGCGGCATGATTGTTGATCCGGTCACCGTGAGCCCGGAGAGCAGAATCTTCGAGGCCCAGGAAATCATGCAGAAGTACAAGATTTCAGGCGTTCCCGTGACTCGCCACGGCAAGTTGATGGGAATCCTCACCAACCGCGATCTGCGATTTGAAAGCCGGTTCGACCTGCCCGTCGAACAGGTGATGACCAAAGAAAATCTCATCACCGTCCCGGAAGGCACGACGCTCGAGGATGCGGAGGCGATCCTCCACAAGCATCGGGTGGAGAAACTGCTGGTGGTCGATGACAAATTCAATCTCAAGGGCCTGATCACTGTTAAAGACATCCAGAAGCGATTGAAATACCCAAACGCCTGCAAGGACTCAAAGGGCCGCCTGCGAGTCGGCGCGGGGCTTGGGGCGACAGGCGATTTTCTGGAGCGCGCGGCGGAACTGGTGAGGGCCAAGGTTGATGTCTTGGTGATCGACACCGCTCACGGTCACACCGCCCGGGTGATGGAGGCTGTGCGCCGGGTCAAGCAGAGTTTCCCCGACATCGACCTGATCGCCGGCAACGTCGCGACTTTCCAAGGGGCGGCCGATCTGATCCACCTGGGGGTGGATGGGGTGAAAGTCGGCATCGGCCCCGGCTCCATCTGCACCACGCGAGTGGTGACCGGAGCGGGAGTGCCGCAGATAACAGCCATCTCAGAGTGCGCACGTGCCGCGCGCGAATCCGGGGTGCCTATCATCGCGGACGGCGGCGTCAAGTATTCCGGCGATGTCACCAAGGCCATCGCCGCCGGCGCCAGTTGCGTGATGATCGGCAGCCTGTTTGCCGGAACCGAAGAGAGCCCGGGCGAGTCGATCCTTTACCAGGGGCGCAGCTTCAAGTCGTACCGCGGAATGGGTTCCATCGCGGCCATGGCGGCCGGCTCCGGGGACCGCTACGCCCAGGAAGTAACCGTCGCCCGCGGCGAAGTGACCAAGCTGGTGCCGGAAGGGATCGAAGGCCGCGTGCCCTACAAAGGCCTCCTGGCAGACCTCGTCAGCCAGCTTGTGGGAGGGCTGCGCTCCGGCATGGGTTACTGCGGGTGCGCCACCGTCGAGGAACTTCAAAAACGGGGGCGTTTCATCCGCATCACTGCCGCCGGCCTGAGGGAGAGCCACGTTCACGATGTCATCATCACCAAGGAAGCCCCCAATTACTGGCTCGACTGAGCTTCGGCAGCGGCAGCCGCCCGCCTATTTGCAGCCACGCGTGATCATCACCTGGGCTATCACTCTTGCCTGGGCGGGCACGATCAGTTTCCTCTCCACGGGATCCTACGGCGCCTCCGTCACGGGCTGGCTCCTGAAGGATCTGCTGTCGTTTGTACACATTCATCTTGCCGACCCAACTTTCGAGATCGTTCACTTTCTGTTCCGCAAGCTCGCGCATTGCACTGAATACGGCATGTTGGCGCTGTTTCTCTACCATTCCTTCACTTTCCGGCAGCCGGAACGCTGGAACACACGAAGCGCCGTCAGCGCGGTGATCGTTGCCGGCCTTTTTTCTTTGACCGATGAATACCACCAGAGCCTCGTGCCCGGCAGGACCGCTTCCATAAAGGACTGCGGCATCGACACGTTCGGAGCGCTGGTGGGGATGGTCCTTCTCTATGCCGGAAGGAGGCTTCAGGGCTTTCTTTCGAAACGACGTGAGCCGGCGAATTGACGAGCCGAGCGGGTTCACGCAAAGGCGCAAAGCACGCAAAGGCCGCAAAGCCAAATCGGTATTTGTCCTTTTCGCCTCTTTGCGGCTTGGCGGCCTGGCGCGAGCTGTGTTGGTTGTGCCGTTCAGGCGAGCAGCAGCATTGCGGCCGCAACAAAGGCGAACACCGCGGACACAAAGAAAGGCGTCGCGGGAGAGAAGTGCCGCCACAGCCATCCTGCCAGCACACTGGCGGGGAAAGCCGCCACGCCTGCCAACCAGTTAAAAACTCCATAGACCGAGCCCCGCGAGGCACTGGGCACGAGGTCGGCGATCCAGGCGCGCAGCACGCCTTCCGTCAGCGCGTAGTACGTTCCGTACACCGCAAATAAGACCCACACCCACCGCGGTCCCCGGGACAGTGAGAACCCCAAATACACCGCGCCGTAAATGAAGTAACCAAGCACCACCAGCAGTCGCCGGGGCACTCGATCGGAGAGTTTGCCCGCCGGCCAGCTCAGCGACGTGTACACCAGGTTGAATAGCAAACCCAGGCCGGGCGCCAGCGCGGCGCGGACTCCCAGGTTTTGCGCTCGAAGTATCAGGAACAGATCCGACGAGTTCCCCAGCGAGAACAAGCCCACGGCAACCAGCATCATGACCAGATGCTTGTTCCAGGCATCGTGTTCGGCCGCCCCTACTTGGCCGAGTGTTGCCTCGACCGAAGCAGGACGAACCTCCGAAACCGCGAGCCACGCCAGCAGGATCGCCACCGCCCCGGGAATCGCTGCCAGCCAGAACACCGCGCGCACTTTGCCGGAGAACACCGGCAACAAAGCCAGCGCCGCCAGCGGGCCCAGCAATGCCCCGGCTGTGTCCATAGCTTGGCGTAGACCAAATGCAGAACCGCGCTGCGATGGCGAGACCGAGTCGGCAAGCAAGGCGTCGCGCGGCGCTCCGCGGAACCCTTTGGCCGCACGGTCCGTGAAGCGAATCCAGAATACCTGCCCCCAGGAGGTCGCCACCGCCAGGAAAGGCTTGACGATATTGGCGGCCGTATAGCCGGCCGCAACAAGCGGCTTCCGCGTGCGAAAGCGGTCTGAAAGCCACCCCGAAAGAAGCCGCGCAAAACTGGACGCCGTCTCGGCAGCGCCTTCGATCAGCCCAAAGACCATCGGCCCCGCGCCCAGAACGCCGATGAGGAATTGGGGCAGAAGCCAGTAGCTCATTTCCGTGGCTGTGTCGTTAAAAAACGACACCCAGGAAAGCGCCCAGACGTTGCGGGGCAAGCGGCCAGCGTGGAGTTTTCCGTCTTCGGGCATGTTGACTTGAGCTTAGCCGACTCTGGCGTTACGGCTGGTGGCAGAGCATTGCCCAGCGTAGGGGCGACTTGGAATGTCCGCAACCCGGAGGGGCCCGTCATTCCGCATAAAAAAACGGTTCAAGCTCTGTGTTGGGTATGAAGCGCGAAGCTTGACGTCAAATAGCGCGACAGGTTCCGGTGTCAAGTTCGGAGTGATGAGGAACGGTTAACGACTCACGCTCGGCCCGAGGCCCGATACGGCGCAACTTAATGTGACTTCCTCGCTGCGAAACGACCTCAAAGCCAAACCTACGATGAATTGCTACCACCTCATGCCCTGAGAGCCGTCTAAGCCGTGGCAGGTTGCGCCTCCAGTTCGAACTAACGAGAACTCCGGGTGAGGCCGCCAGTCCCAGTTCCGGCCAGGTTCTCACCCTCCAGGTGCAACTCCACGGCCTCGCGCAAATTGCTGGCAACCTCGTCGAGGGTGCGCCCCTGAGTTACGACCGGGATTTCAAAGCACTCCGCAACGTAACCGGATTGTTCGCCGGGGCGGATAACAGCTTCGATTGTGCGCTGCAGTGTCATCAGCTTCTCGTTGCCGCAAAAGAGCCGCGAACCTCAAGAGTGAAGCCCTCGGTATTACTTGCGAGTAGAAGCAACCCCTCACCCGTCCCGCGACGGCTGCTGAATGCGCCGTCGCGGTCCACCTCTCCCCTTGGGAGAGGGCACCGAATCATATGCGACTCGGCCAATTAACGATCAACAATCGGCAATCGCCAATCAGCAATCGCCAATCGGCGGCACTACTTCTTCTCGTCCTCTTCTTCTCGTCCGCGTCCCCTTCAGGGGGTGGGGCTTGCTTTTCTTCCTCGGCCTTGGCCTTCTCGGCGGCTTTCTGTTTAGCTTCCGCCCGCTTGGCGCGCTTCTCGGCCAATTTCTGGAGGACCTCGGAACCGACCAATTCGAGCACGGCCAAGTCAGCGCCGTCGCCTTTTCGCCAACCGGTACGCACAATGCGGGTAAAACCGCCCTTGCGGTCCGCGTAACGCTGGGCGAGACCGCCGAAGAGCAGCTTGAGCGCCTCAGGGCTGAGCAGGTAGCTCGCCGCCAGGCGCCGGGAGTGCAGATCACCGTGTTTACCCAAAGCGATCATGCGCTCGACGACGGGGCGCGCCGCCTTGGCCTTCGCCACCGTCGTCTCGATCCGCTCGGTGAGAATCAACGAGGTAACCAGATTGCGCACCAGCGCCCTCCGGTGCTCGGTCTTCCGGCTTAGTTTTCTTCCGTAGTTACGATGTCGCATCTTCCCAATCCTGTCCCTTGGCGGGTTGCGGGGGTTGCGCTGCAGGCTGAGCAGGCGGCATCAGCGGATTGCCTTTCTCGTCCGTCTTCATGCCCAGGCTTAGACCCATGGCGCTAAGGATCTCCTTGATCTCGTTCAAGGATTTGCGCCCGAAGTTCTTCGTCTTCAGCATCTCTTGCTCAGACTTCTGGACCAATTCCCGGATGGTGGTGATGTTGGCGTTCTTGAGGCAGTTGTACGAGCGGACCGAAAGCTCCAACTCCTCCACCGAGCGATCCAGATTCTCGTTGTAGACAGCGGACGGCTTCTCAGCAGGCGCCTGTTCCAGTTCAGGCTCTTCCTCGATGTTGATGAAGGTGGCCATGTGGTCTTTGAGCAGCTTGGCAGCCAACCCAATCGCGTCTTGCGGCGTGACCGCGCCGTTCGTCCAGACATCCAGGGTCAGCTTATCGTAGTCGGTCATCTGCCCCAGCCGCGCGGCCTCCACGGTGTAGTTCACCTTGCGGATGGGAGAGTGTACCGAGTCCACAGGGATGTAGCCGAGGGGAAGGTCTTCGTCGAAATTCTTCTCCGCGGAGACATACCCTCGGCCGACCTTCACCCGCATGTCGATGTGCAGGCTGCCGCCCTCACTGATGGTGGCGATGTAGACGTCTTTATCGAGAATCTCCACGTCAGCGTCTTCCTGAATCATCCGCGAGGTGATTTCCCCTTGCTTGTCCACATTCAGATACAACGTCTTGGGGCCTCCCGTGTGCATCTTCAGCGGGATTTGTTTCAGATTCAGGATGATGTCCGTCGCGTCTTCCACCACGCCCGGGATGGAAGAGAACTCGTGCATGACGCCCTCGATCTTCACGGCGGTAATCGCGCCTCCCTCGATGGAGGAAAGCAGCACGCGCCGCAGGGCGTTTCCAATCGTGGTCCCAAACCCACGCTCAAAGGGCTGGGCCGAAAACTGACCGTACTTGTCGGTCAGCGTATCCGTGTTGCAAACCAACCGCTTGGGTTTCTGAAAGCCTTTCCAAAGCATCGCGTTCGTACCTCCCGGAGGCCCGTATCCGTGGGGACCTCCTGCTGCTGACTGCCCTGATCCTTGTAACAGCGGCTCTTCCGGCCGCCCGGGCGGCCACATGGGCTACCCCGATCAATCACCGTCTTCACTTCGAATAGAGTTCCACAATCATCTGTTCCTGGATGGGGAAGTTCACATCTTCCCGCTTGGGTGAGGAGATCACCCTTCCCCGCAGCGCTTCCCGGTTGAATTCCAACCAAGGGGGAACTGCCTTGTTGCCGGTCAATTCCAGCGCCTGCAGGATGGCCGGCAGTTGACGGCTCTTTTCGCGGACCGCGATCTCCTGGCCGGGCGCGACCTCAAAGGCCGGAATGTTGACTTTGCGCCCGCCCACTTCAATGTGGCCATGCCGCACCAGTTGCCGGGCCTGGGCGCGCGAGGTGGCAAGGCCCAGGCGATAGGCGACGTTATCCAGGCGCCGCTCCAGCATGAGCAGCAAAGTCTCGCCTGTCACGCCCTTCATGGCAGCCGCCTTCTCAAAATAGGACCGGAACTGGTCCTCCAGAATGCCATAAAGGCGCCGGACCTTCTGCTTCTCGCGGAGCTGAAGTCCGTAACCGATCAGTTTAGGCCGGCGCGATTTGCCGTGCTGGCCCGGCGCAAAGTTGCGCTTCTCGATGGCGCACTTGTCAGTCAGGCAGCGCCGCCCTTTTAGGAAAAGCTTTGTCCCCTCGCGCCGACAAAGCCTGCAAACTGCTTCGCGATATCTTGCCAAATCAAACCTCCTTAAAGCAGTGACGAGTGATGAGTGACAAGCCGGCATGAACCGCGGCAAGCGACGCGTGACAACTAATGAGCCGGAAGGCGCCGCAATTCGCTGCACGACCGTTTATTCTTGCTAACCCGTCACTGGGTCCCCTTGTTCTTATTGCTCGTGACTCGTTACTGTCCATCTGTTTCTTGCTCGTCACTCGTCACTTGTCACTCGTCACTGCTCTTACTACACCCGCCGCCGCTTGGGTGGCCGGCACCCGTTATGCGGGATGGGTGTTACATCCTTAATGTTGCGAACTTCCAGCCCGGCGGTCGCCAGAGCGCGAATGGCCGATTCCCGGCCGGATCCAGGCCCCTTGACCCGCACTTCGACACTTCGCATTCCGTGATCGCGCGCGGCGTTAGCCACGCGCATGGCCGCTTGCTGGGCGGCAAAAGGCGTCCCTTTACGCGAACCCTTGAAACCCAGCGAACCCGCGCTGGCCCAGCAAATCAGCTTCCCGTCGGAGTCGGTGATACTCACCAGGGTATTGTTGAACGACGCCCGAACGTGAACGATTCCCGTGGGGACAATTCTCTTTTCCTTCTTTTTGAAGACCTTCTTCTTGCCAGGCTTTGCTGCCGCTTTCGCCATGTATCCTCGCTTGCGTTTGATGTAGGGGCGGTTCGCGAACCCCCCTACCCCCATCCAACCTGAATGGCGGCGTGAAGTCGCCGCTACGTCTTCGCCATCGACCGCTTCTTGTTCGCGATCGTGCCTTTCCGCGGTCCCTTGCGAGTTCGCGCGTTGGTATGGGTGCGCTGTCCACGCACCGGCAGACTGCGCCGATGGCGCATCCCCCGGTAGGAGCCGATTTCGATCAGCCGGCGGACATTCATCGCCAGCTCTTTCCGGAGGTCGCCTTCCACGCCCCCTTCTTCTTCAATAATCTGGCGGATGCGCGTAGCCTCGTCTTCCGTCAAATCCTTGATCCTTTTATCGGGATCCACCCCGGCGCGCATCAGAATGGACATGGAGCGCGCCCGGCCGATTCCATAGATATAGGTCAACCCGATTTCCGCACGCTTCTTCGGCGGCAAGTCGATACCGGAAATTCTAGCCATCCATCACCTCATCCAAGAGCCGAAACTCGAAAACCGAAAAACGAAATTCGAAACTTGAAAATGCACCCCCGCTTACGCGCGGGTGACATCACGCTGCGGGATGTCCGAATTTCGAGTTTCGATTTTTCGAATTTCGAGTTTCGATCTTCAAGCCTCATCCCTGCCGCTGCTTGTGCTTCGGGTTCTCGCAGATCACCCTCACCACGCCGGCACGGCGCACGATCTTGCACTTCGAACAGATCTTTTTCACCGACGAACGAACTTTCATTGCTTCCTCGCAAGTTTCCGAAAATCAAACACCGAAATGGCGTCAGATTCCAAATCTAAGATTCCAAATTCAAGACTAGACGTTCCGAATTCCCAGTTTCGAGTTTCGAATTTCGATTTTCGAATTCCGATTTCGGTCCTCATTTGTACCGGAACACGATCCGGCCGCGCGTCAGGTCGTACGGAGAAAGCTCGACGGCGACCTTGTCCCCGGGAAGAATACGGATGAAGTTCTTCCGCATCTTGCCCGAGATGTGCGCCAGCACCTGGTGCTTGTTATCCAACTCCACGCGGAACATCGCATTGGGCAGAGCTTCCAGCACCGTCGCCACAACTTCGATTGCGTCTTCCTTCGCCATACTAGCTCCGTAGAGGCACGCCGTGGCGTGTCCTGCCCGAACGCTACTGCAGCGTCAATATATCGGGGCCATTACGGGTGACCGCCACCATGTGCTCGAAGTGGGCGGACAATGTCCCGTCCGCCGTCACCGCAGTCCAATTATCGGCCAGCACTCGAACCCCAGGTCCACCTTCGTTCACCATGGGTTCGATCGCCAGAACCATCCCTTGCTTGAGAACCGGTCCGCGTCCGGGCGGTCCGAAATTTGGGACCTGCGGCTCCTCGTGAAGCTCCCGCCCGATCCCATGCCCGACAAACTCCCGCACCACCGAATAGCCGTTCTTTTCCACGTGCCCCTGCACGGTTGCGGAAACATCGCCCAGGCGGTTTCCCAACCGAACCTGCTCGATGGCAAGCTGCAAGGCTTCCTGGGTGACTCGCAGCAGCCTCTGCGTTGATTCTGGAATCTCGCCCACGGGGACGGTGATCGCCGAGTCCCCGTAGAAGCCGTCGAGGATGACACCTAAGTCCAGGCTTAGTATGTCGCCCGTTTTGAGCGGGCGCTCCGAGGGGATCCCGTGGATCACCTCGCTGTTCACAGAAGCGCACAAACAACACGGGTAACCTCTGTGCCCCTTGAATGCCGGCCGTGCGCCTAATTGAGTGATGCGCTTGTCGATGTACTTCTCCAATTCCAGCGTACTGACTCCCGGCTGTACGCGCTGCCGCAACTCTTCCAGCAGTCCTCTCACCATCCTGCCGCTGCGCCGGAGTCTTTCAACCTCCGCCGGTGACTTGCAAATAATCATGCCTTCCCCAAAAACCCGATCAGTTCCTCCGCAATCACTTCCGCCTTGCGGTTGCCATCCACCTCGTGCAGGAGACCTTTGGCCCGGTAATATTCGATCAGGGGACTAGTCTGCTTTTCATACGCCACCAGCCGCTGGCGAATCGTCTCTTCGCTGTCATCGGCCCGCTGCAAAAGCTTTCCACCGTCGTTGTCACAAACGCCCTCGACTCGCGGCGGGTTGAAGTAGATGTTGTAAATCTCGCCACACAGCGAGCAAGTGCGCCGTCCGGTGAGCCGTTTGAGGAGCAGATCCTGATCGACCTTGATGTCAATCACCAGGGGGTTGCCTCTCCCCTTGGCTAACAGCATCCGATCCACGAATTCCGCCTGCGCGATGGTGCGGGGAAAACCGTCCAGAATAAAACCGCTCAGGCAGTCGGGCTGGCCGATCCGTTCCTCGACAATTCCGCACACCACTTCGTCAGGAACCAGACCCCCCGCTTCCATTTTAACCTTAGCGGCAAGTCCCATGGGAGTCCCATTTCGCACCGCTTCGCGCAACATGTCTCCCGTGGAAATCTGGGGAATCGAGAAGTGCTTCGAGACCTCGCGCGCTTGGGTCCCCTTCCCTGCTCCAGGAGCACCTAGAAATATCAGAGCCTGCGACCTCATCCACGTCCTCAACTTCTGGCTCACCTCCTCGGTTGAGGAGGGGAGAAATCTTCAGTAAGCTCTCCGTCCCCGCACCCGGCCCTTCTTCAGGAAGCCTTCGTAGTGGCGCATGATCAATTGCGCTTCGACCTGCTGGACGGTGTCCATAGCCACGCCAACCACAATCAACAAAGATGTTCCGCCGAAATAGAAATTCACATTCAAGCCGTGCAACAGCCAGGCGGGGAAGTTGGCGTCAAACCACGCTCCCCCCAGCCAAACCGGCAAGTGGTTAACCCGCACGCCCGCCAGCATGACTTCCGGAATCAGTGCGACCAGGGCTAAGTAGAGTCCGCCCACCCAGGTAATCTTCGTGAGCACATCGTCCAAGTGGTCGGCAGTGCGTTTGCCGGGTCGAATCCCGGGAATAAAGCCCCCTTGCTTGCGGACGTTGTCGGCGACTTCATCAGGGTTATAAACAATCGAGAGATAGAAGTGCGCGAAAAACATGATCATCAGCACATAGCTGATCGTATAGAGAGGCTCGCCCCAGGCGAACAAATCGCTGAACTTCTTGATGAACTGCCCCACGAGGCTGCTCTTCGCCAGGAATAACCCTATGGTTTGCGGGAAGGTCAGAATCGAGACGGCAAAGATGATCGGCATCACACCCCCGCTGTTCACTTTCAGCGGAAGGTGAGTTGATACGCCCCCCATCACTTTTCGTCCCACGATGCGCTTCGCGTATTGGATGGGCACGCGCCGCTCCCCGCGTTCCACGAGCACAATAAAGGCGACAATCGCCACCATGAACACCAGTAAGAGCAGGAGCGCCAGCGGACTCCAAACGCGCGTGACGAACACTTTCTCGTAGAGGTCAGCGATCCCTTTCGGCAGACCCGCCACGATCCCGGCGAAGATCAGCAGCGACATGCCATTGCCGATTCCCCGTGAAGTGATCTGCTCGCCCAGCCACATGATGAAAACCGCGCCTGTGGTGAGCGTCAAAACCGTAGCAAGAACAAATCCCGGTCCGGGGTTGGTGACCAACTGCGAACCCTGGCGCTGCAAAGCCACCGCAATACCGAAACCCTGAAACGCGCTCAGGGCCACGGTCAGCCAGCGCGTGTATTCCGTGATCTTCTTCCTGCCCAGTTCGCCTTCCTTCTTCAGCTTTTCCAAGGTAGGTGAAACCACGCCCAACAACTGAAGGATAATGGACGCCGTAATATAGGGCATGATTCCCAGGGCGAAAACCGTCATGCGCTTCAGGCTGCCCCCGGAAAACATGGCCAACAATCCGAAGAGCCCGCCGCCCAATGACTGATTGAACAATTGCTCGAAGGCTTCGGCGTTGATTCCAGGCGTGGGAATAACGGCGCCCAGGCGATACACTGCCAGCATGGCGAGAGTAAACAGCATTCGCCGGCGCAGATCCGGAATCTCAGTGATACTTTTGAGGGACTCCATCATGCGGAAATAACCTCCGCCGTACCCCCCGCCTTCTGGATCTTTTCCCGCGCAGACTTGGAAAAGTGGTGGGCCGTAATCTGCAAGGCGACTTTCAACTCGCCGTCGCCCAGTACCTTCAAACCGCTGCCCAGACCCTTGATGTACCCGCGTTCGATGAGCAATTCGGGAGTGATCTTGTCCTCCGGGCCGAAGTCGTTCAGGTCCTTCAAATTCACAATCGCGAAGTGCTTCTTGAAGATGTTCGTGAAGCCGCGCTTCGGCAGGCGCCGTTGCAGCGGCATCTGCCCGCCCTCAAAACCGGGGCGCATCCTGGCGCCGGCCCTCGAGCGTTGTCCCTTGGAGCCACGAGTTGCGGTTTTACCGTGCCCTGAGCCCATCCCCTGGCCAATCCGCTTTCGGCGGTGACTGGCGCCGCGAGGCGGGCGAAGTGTTCCGATGTGCGTTGCCATAGAGTTGTTGCCTGCTTCGTTCCAACTTAAGACTAACCTTCGCTCGGCGAAGGTCCTGCGCTCGTTGAACCGCTTCCCTCTTCACCAGTCTCTGCCGGCTCGCTGGGCGTTGGGCCGGGTTCCGCCGCCGTTGCTGTGCCGGCTTCAATGGGCGCCTCGATCTTCTCGAGTTCGACTTCAGGAGTTTCCTGAGCGGTGTCCGCGGACTTCGCCGGTGGGTGAATCGTGTATTCCGGCACCAGCTTCCAGGCGGGTTGCCTGGGCGCTTCGACAATCTTGACAAGATGCGGGACTTTCGCCACCAAGCCGCGAATCTGCGGAGTGTCCGGCCGTTCAACTTCCTGATTCAATTTCCTCAATCCCAGACTTCGCACGATCCCCTTCTGGTGATGCGTGAAGCCTATCGTGCTGCGAATCCATTTGATTCGGACGGTCTTTTGAGCCTTGTCAGACACAGTTGCTTGACCTCGGTAGGGATAGGGCTTGCCCGATCCCGTCGTTGAACTCCCAATCGCCCGGGGGACGGCAAGCTATCCCCCTGCCCAACCTAAAGTTCTTCTGCGGTCTTGCCCCGCATCGCGGCCACTTCCTCGGCGCCGCGCAGTTGCAAGAGGCCATCCATGGTTGCCTTCACCACATTATAGGGATTCGTCGTGCCCAGCGATTTCGTCAGTACATTCTGAATCCCGGCGGCCTCGACCACGGCGCGCACCGCCCCGCCCGCAATGACGCCGGTTCCAGCCGCGGCCGGCTTGAGCAGCACCCTGCCTGCCCCGTAATGTCCAATCACCGTATGGGGTATCGAGATGGCCGTGGTGTGAATCTTCACCAGCGCCTTCTTAGCGGCTTCGATGCCCTTGCGAATGGCCATGGGGACTTCGCGAGCCTTGCCGGACCCATACCCGACCGTGCCCGCGCCGTCGCCCACCACCACCAACGCCGAAAAGCTCAGGTTCTTGCCGCCCTTGACCACCTTGGTGACACGATTAATCGCCACCACTTGATCCTTGAGCTGCAACGAATTTGGATCAATCCGATTTCCCAACGCTTCCTCCCTACCGCTGCTTTGTGGTGCGGGCGTCTCGCCCGCTGTCGCCGGGGCGGCTCACCCACGCTTCGATCCACGGGCAGGATGCCCGCGCGAAAGCGGGCGAGACGCCCGCACCACATCCTAAAACTTCAATCCCGCTTCGCGCGCCGCATCCGCCAGGGCCTTGACCCGCCCGTGGTAGGCGTAGCCTCCGCGATCAAACACCACGCGCGAGATTCCGGCCGCGCTCGCCCGTTTCGCCAGCGCCTGTCCGACCACTTTCGCTGCCGCAACGTTTCCGCCTGTCTTCAGCGTCGTCCGAACTTCTTTGTCTCGCGTCGACGCGCACACCAACGTCTGGCTCTGTGCGTCGTCAACGATCTGCGCATAGATATGATTCAGGGAGCGGAAAACGCTCAGCCGGGGCATGTGCGCTCGCCCGGCCAATCGCGTTCGCATTCGCACATGAATCCGTCGCCGCGCCGTGTCCTTGGAAACCATTTGCAACATGTTGCGTTCTCTCCAGAAACTTCACATCGCCGCGTCATTCCGAGCGGTGCGAGGAATAACAGCAACCGCATGGCCGGCAGGCTAGCCTGCCTTGGCCGCTCCACCGCCTCCAGCCGCAGCGGCGGCCTTGCCCACCTTCTTCTTCAGCCGCTCGCCCGTGTAGCGGACGCCCTTGTTCTTATACGGATCGGGAGGCCGCAGGCCACGAATCTCCGCCGCCAACTGCCCCACACGCTGCCTGTCTGCGCCTTTGACTACGATGTGGGTCTGCTTCTCAACGGTGATCGCCATCCCTTCCGGAATCGGCACTTCAATGGGGTGTGAATAGCCGAGGGTAAAAGATACCAACGGACCTTTCACCTCCGCCCGGTATCCGATCCCCACGATGTCCAGTTGCTTTTCAAAGCCTTGGACAACACCGCGCACCGCGTTGGCCAAGAGACTGCGGGTCAAACCGTGCAAGGCAGCCTGTTCCGGGCCTTCCCGTTTCACCAGGTATTGGCCGTCCTGTTTCTCGACCTGGAAACCCGGCGGCACGGGCACGCGCAGAGTCCCTTTCGGCCCTTTCACCACCATCGCTCCCGCCTCCGCTTGCAGCGTCACTCCCGGAGGGTACTTGAACTGGCTTGGTTCCTATTCTCGACATAGCATTTGTTCCGTTGCTCAGTAGCACAGCCACTCTTGGCTGTGCGTTGTTCCGCGCCGTGGCACAGCCAAGAGTGGCTGTGCTACTCTTACGATATAACGCCCAGAATCTCGCCCCCGATGCCGGCACGCCGGGCTTGCTTCCCGGTCATCACTCCGCGCGGGGTCGTGACGATGTTCACTCCCAGTCCCCCCTGCACCTTGGGGATCTCCTTCGCCCCGGAGTAGACGCGGCGTCCCGGCCTCGAAACACGGTCGATCGTGCTGATGACGTTCTCCCCGTCGGCCCCGTAGCGCAGAACGATCCGCAGAACCTTCTTCCTGCCCTCCTCGTTCACTTTGTAGCTGCTGATGTATCCCTCGTCTTTCAGGATGCGCGCCACTTCAGCCTTTAACTTCGAGGAGGGCATGTCCACCCGCTGGTGCCGGGCCTGAATCCCATTCCGAATTCGCGTAAACATGTCCGCTATAGAATCTGATACCGCTGCCATAAAACTCCTGCCACCTGAATTTGCGTCTCAATTCGATGATGCGCACGTCATTCCCGCAAAAGCGGGAATCCATTCGGTTCCCGGACTGGCCATGGACCCCCGCTTCCGCGGGGGTGACAAATGCTAACCTGCAAGCTACCAGCTCGATTTCACCACTCCCGGGATCTCGCCCTTGAGAGCCAATTGCCGGAAACACAATCGGCACATCTTGAACTTCCCCAGGTAACCGCGAGGCCGGCCACAAATCAGGCAGCGATTCCTGTGCCGGATTGCGAACTTCGGCTTCTTGCGCAACTTGGCCATCATTGAAGATCGAGCCACGAAATACCTCCTAAGTACAGTGACGAGTGATGAGTGACGAGTGACGAGCAAGAAAAAGCCGTGATGAGTGGCGGGCAGTTCGTCGCACAGTACTCACCCTTTCTGGTCTCGTTTCCGGTCACTCGCAGCTCACCGCTTCCCGCAGTTCTTTCCTGCTCGTCACTCGTCACTTGTCACTCGTCACTGTCTTTCTGCGCTGCGCCTCTGTCCGGAAAGGCATCCCCAAGTGCCGGAGCAGGGCCAAAGCTTCCGCGTCGCTGCGAGCGTCCGTAACGATAGAAATGTTAAGTCCCTTCACTTTTTCGACCTTCGCGTAGTCAATTTCCGGGAAAACCAACTGGTCGCGAAGACCCATCGTGTAGTTCCCGCGGCCGTCAAAAGCCCGAGTCGAAAGCCCCCTGAAGTCGCGCACGCGCGGCAGCGCCACGCTGGTGAGGCGATCGAAGAATTCGTACATCCGGTCCCCCCGCAGAGTCACCATCGCGCCGATCGGCATGTTCTTGCGCAGCTTGAAATTCGCGATCGACTTGCGCGCCCGGGTGATGATCGGCTTCTGCCCCGTAATCAAGCCCAACTCCGCCGACCCTGAATCCAGCAATTTGGCATTCTGAATGGCTTCACCCAACCCCATGTTCAGCACGATCTTCTTAAGACGCGGGGCTGCCATGGTATTCGGGTAATTGAATTCCTTCAACAAGGCCGGCACGATCTCGTTCTTATAGCTCTCTTTTAACCGCGGCGCCATTTTCCCTTTCCACCCTCCCCAGCGGGGACGTAGGAGCAACCCTCGTGGCTGCCCTGGGCGGCCACGAGGGCCGCCCCTACTTATCCAGAGACTTCTCGCATTTAGCGCAGATGCGCACCTTCTTGCTGCCGGCCATTTCCCGATGCTGGATGCGAGTGGGTCCGCATTCGCTGCACACCAGGGCCACATTGGAAACGCTGATCGGCCCTTCTTTCTCCAGGATCCCGCCTCGGATCTGCTTGTTCGGATTGGGCCGCGTGTGGCGCTTGATCATGTTCACATGCTCAACGTACAGCCGCTGCTTGCGCGGTACGACTTCCAGAACCCGCCCCACCTTGCCCTTATCCCGCCCGGCAATTACCTTGACCTGGTCGTTCTTGCGAATATCCAATGCAGTTCCCATCACAGAACCTCTGGCGCGAGTGAAACGATTTTCAGAAATTTCTTCTCGCGAAGCTCTCTGGCCACCGGCCCGAAGACGCGAGTCCCCACCGGCTCGTTCGTCTCGTTGATGAGCACGGCGGCATTCTCATCGAATCGAATGTAGCTGCCGTCCCGCCGCCGCTGCTCTTTACGCATTCTGACGATCACACACTTCACCACTTTGCCTTTGGGAATGGCGCTGTCCGGAGCCGCTTCCTTCACCGAAGCCGTAACCACATCACCCAGCCCCGCCTGCAACCCTACATCGCCTCCCACAGGGAGAATGCAGGCCAGCCGGCGCGCTCCGGAATTGTCCGCCACGTGCAGAATCGTCCTCATCCCGATCATACGGTCGCCTCCGGAAGCGGAGCCACTCCCACGGCCTTGTGCACAATTTCCACCACCCGCCAGCGCTTCTGGCGGCTCAGGGGCCTCGTCTCCTGAATTCGCACCCTGTCGCCCGGCCGGCACTCGTTCTTCTCGTCGTGGGCCAGGAAAGTTTTGGAGCGCCGCACTACCCTCTTGTAAAAGCGGTCAATAATCTGCCGCTCCACCGTAACCGCTACGGTCTTCTGCATTTTGTTACTGGTCACAGTCCCGACTTTTTCCTGTCGCTTCGTTTTTTCGCATGATCTTGAGCTGACTGGCTTAGCGCCGCCCCTTTCGCCTTCAGTTGCCGCTCCCGCGCCACGGTCTTCACCCTGGCGATGCCTTTTCGCAAGGCTCGCAGGGTCTCCAGGCTCTCCGCCTGCCCGCTCGCCATTCGGAACCTCAACCGGCCCAGTTGACCCGTAAACTCGGTCGCGCGCGCCTTCACCTCGTCGTCAGTCCATTCGCGCATCTTCTCAGCCGGCCACTTCCACTTCTTGTCTTTTTCCAGTTTCATGACCATCTCTCTCGTTGTACAGGCACGCCATGGCGTGCCCCTACCGCCACGGCCCGCGCCTATATCGCGCCGATCCTCCGGGTAACAAATTGCGTTGGCAAAGCCAGCTTATGGCCGGCCAGGCGCATCGCTTCGCGGGCTTCCGCCTCCGGCACGCCTTCCATCTCGAACAGGATTCGTCCCGGCTTCACCACCGCCACCCAAAACTCCGGAGCGCCTTTGCCTTTTCCCATGCGGGTTTCCGCCGGCTTCTTGGTCACCGGCTTGTCCGGGAAAATGCGAATCCAAAGTTTTCCGCCGCGCTTGATGAAGCGCATGATGGCCACGCGGCTGGCTTCAATCTGGCGGTCCGTGATCCAGCCCGGCTCGAGCACCTTCAACCCATAGTCCCCGAACGATAGGCGCGACCCTCGCCACGCCTTGCCGCGCATGCGGCCGCGCTGCTGTTTTCGGTATTTCACCTTGCTCGGCATTAACATACGGTCAACTCACTCTCGCGAGTCGAGAAGTTGAGCAGTCGAGGAGTCGAGAAGTTTGAAAGCAATGACCCGACGCGTTCGTTCCTAGCCTTCGATTTCCCACCCTCTCATCCCGCAACTCTCAACTTCTTGACTTCTCGACTCCTCGACTTTCTAAGCTGCTGCTGGCGCCGGGGCCGGCGGCGCTTGCGGAGCCGCAGGCGCAACCGCAGTCACGGGTTCCTCAACCTTGGGTTTCTCCCGCCGCTTCTTCTGTTCCAAAATCTCTCCGTTATAGATCCAGCATTTCACGCCAATCACGCCGTACGTGGTCCTCGCTTCCGCGAGTCCGTAATCAATGTCCGCCCGCAGGGTGTGCAGAGGCAGACGTCCCTGAAGGTACCATTCCGAGCGCGCAATCTCAGCCCCGTTCAGGCGCCCGCCGCAGCGAATCTTGATCCCCTTGCAGCCGAAGCGCAGCGCGGAATCAACCGCTTTGCGCATGGCGCGCCGGAAAGCCACGCGCTTCTCGAGCTGCAGGCAAATTGCTTCCGCCACCAACTGGGCGTTCAACTCGGGGCGGTGAACCTCCTGGATGTTGATGGGCAGCACTTCGCGCCCCGTTCGCTTCTGAATCTCCTGCCGAAGCCGGTCAATCTCCGCGCCCTTGCGGCCGATAATGATGCCCGGCCGCGCGGTGTGGATAGTGATCTTCAGCTTGTTGCCCGGCCGCTCGACTTCGATGGACGCCACTCCCGCCGCCTGCAGTTGATCCTTCAGCCGCTTCTTGAGCTTCAGGTCCTCGTGGAGAAAATCGCTGTAATCCTTCTTCGCGAACCAGCGCGACTTCCAGGTCTTGTTATATCCAAGACGGAATCCGTAAGGATGTACTTTCTGGCCCATCCACTCCTCCTTCAGTTAGGGATTAGGGGTCAGGCATTAGGGATTGGCGATCCGGCCTAATCCCTAACCCCTAATCCCCAGCCCCTAATCCCTGCTTTCCGGCGACTCCACCACGATGGTGACATGGCTGGTGCGCCGCTGGTAGCGGTACGCGCGTCCCATGGGTGCCGGACGAACCCGCCTCTGGCGCGGTCCGTCGTTGACGTAGGCCTTCGAGACAATTAACTGGTCCACATCCACATGCTCGGCTTTCTGCTCGGCGTTGGAGATGGCGGCGCGCAAAATCTTCTCCACCGCCTCCGTCACGCGCTTCTTCGTGTAGGTCAGAGTACTCAGCGCGTCGCCCACGTTCTTGCCGCGAATCAGGTCTACGACCAGGCGCGCCTTCTGCGGCGAGCATCGGATGTATTTTTGTGTGGCTCGTGCTTCCATAGTTTCTCTCAGTCCAACTGGTCATTCCCGCCTGGGCGGGAAACCTAACTGCTGGCCGATGTACGGGCACGCCATGGCGTGCCCCTACAAATTAGCTGGTGGCTCCTCCCGCCGCCGGGGCCGGCGCGGCGCCCGGCCTCGTGCCTCCCACGGGGGGTGGAGCGGCAGCGGTGGCCTTTTCCATCGCCACCTTGACGCTGTGACCCTTGAAGGTGCGAGTCGGTGAGAACTCGCCCAACTTATGCCCAACCATGTTCTCCGTGATGTACACGGGGATGAATTTCTTGCCGTTGTGAACGGCAATCGTATGCCCCACCATCTCGGGAACAATAGTGGAACGTCGCGACCAGGTTTTCACCACTTTCTTCTCGAACCGCCGGTTGAGCAGTTCGACCTTCCTCATTAAGTGGTCATCCACGAAGGGACCCTTCTTCAACGACCTTCCCAAGGCTTCCTCCCTTTATTTCTTCTCACGGTGCTTCACAATGAACCGTTCCGTTAACTTGTTGTTGCGCGTTTTGTAACCGCGGGTGGGCTGGCCCCAAGGTGTCACGGGATTGCGCCCTCCGGAGGTCTTCCCTTCCCCGCCTCCCAGGGGATGATCGACGGGGTTCATCGCCACGCCCCGTACGGTGGGCCGAATGCCCATCCAGCGCTTGCGTCCCGCTTTGCCGATCGAGATATTCTCGTGCTCGAGATTCCCCACCTGCCCGATGGTCGCCACGCACTCCATGAGAACTTTCCGGACTTCTCCGGACGGCAGACGAATCTGCGCGTATTCGCCCTCTTTGGCAAGTAATTGGGCGGAGCTTCCGGCGCTGCGCACCATCTGGCCGCCCTTTCCCGGGCGCAGTTCGATGTTGTGGATCAAAGTGCCGGCCGGAATACTCTTCAGCGGCAACGCGTTGCCGGTGACAATATCCGCTTCCGGACCGGAAACCACCTTGTCCCCCACTTTCAATCCCGAGGGAGCGAGAATGTACCGCTTCTCTCCGTCCGCGTAATGCAGGAGGGCAATGAAAGCGGAGCGGTTCGGGTCGTATTCGATGCTGGCCACACGAGCCGGAATCCCCATCTTGTCGCGTTTGAAATCGACAACCCGATAGTGCCGCTTGTGCCCGCCGCCGCGGTGCCAAATGGTCAATTCACCGTGGTTGTTGCGCCCCGAGATGCGCGACTTGGGCTCCAACAGCGGCCGGTGAGGAGCCACTTTGGAGAGTTCCTCAAAGGTCAAGCCCGTCTGGAACCGTCTCGTCTCGGTGTAGGGTCTGTAGGTTTTTATTCCCATAGCCTTCGTCTTCGGCAGCGAACCACTTCGCCGCTCAAACTCCTCTACTCACTCTCCACGTACTCCGGAACTTTCTCCCCGGCTTTCAGCTTCACGTACGCCTTCTTCCAGTCCGGCCGGTAGCCGAACGTCTTTCCCCGGCGCCGCATTTTACCCGCGTAAGCGGAGGTGTGGACGGACGCCACCTTGACTTTAAACAAGGTCTGCACGGCTTCCTTGACGTCGATCTTGGTAGCCTCGGGGACGACCTGGAAGCACAGCGTTCGATGGCGCTCTTTGGCGTCCAAGCTCTTCTCCGTCACGATCGGCTTGCGCAAAATATCGTAGGGGCTCTTCATAGCAACGACTCCTGGAGCCGGGTGAGAGCTCCTTCCGAAATCAGCATCTGATCATGGCTCAACACCTGGTAGGGATGCAGTTGATGGTGGCGAACCAGCTCGCATCCCTCGACATTGCGCGAGGAGAGCTCCAGATTGTGGTTCACCGCATCGTTCACCACCAGCACGGTCTTTTCCACTCCCAACTTCTTCAGCGCCCCGGCAAACAACTTGGTCTTCGCCTCGCCCAAGCCGAATTGGTCCACCACCGTCAGTTTGTGTTCCAGGTACTTCGCCGCCAGAGCGGAACGCAGCGCCCCACGCAGCATCTTCGCCGGAAGCGCATAGGAGTAATCGCGCGGCACGGGACCGTGAGCGATTGAACCGTGACGCCACAACGAGCTGCGAATGCTCCCCACGCGCGCCCGCCCCGTGCCCTTCTGCCTCCAGGGCTTCTTGCCGCCGCCCCTCACGTCGGCCCGGCTCTTCGTCGAGTGTGTCCCTCGCCGCAGGCTCGCCCGGTACTGCCTCACGGCTTCCCAAAGCAGGCTCTGATTCGGTTTTATCGCGAAGACCTCGTCCGCGAGCTCAAGCTGCTTCACGGTCGCCCCATCCATGTTTTTCACTTCGACTGTCGCCATGTTAGTTTTCAGTTCTCAGTTAGCAGTTATCAGTTTCGAGCAGCCAGCCATCTGCCGACCTGCCCATCTGCCTACTTGTGCGGCGCCTTGGCCTGGTGAACGACCACGTAGCCGCCCTCAGGACCCGGTACGGCGCCGGCAACCAACAAAGTGTTCTCCTCCGCATCGACCTGCACCACTCGGAGGTTTCGCACCGTGGTCCGCGCATTGCCCATGTGGCCGGCGGCCTTCATCCCTTTGAGCACGCGGGAAGGCCACGCCGATGACCCAATCGAGCCGGGCGCGCGATGGAACATCGACCCGTGCGACCCGCCGCCGCCGCCGAAGTGATGCCGCTTGTGGAATCCGGCAAAGCCTCGTCCTTTGGACACTCCCGTCACATCGACAAGGTCGTCGGCGGCAAAGACGTCAGCCAGAACTTTGTCCCCGATGTTGACTTCCCCCGCGTCAGCGCCCAGGCGCACTTCCCGCAGAAAACGCACCGGGTTCGCGCCAGCCTTCTTGAAATGCCCTTCCCGAGGCCGGTTCACGCGCTTCGGAGGCGGCAACTCCACCAAGCCGAGTTGGGCCGCGTCATAACCCTCGCGCCCTGCGGTCTTCCTTTGGATGACAATGCACGGTCCCGCCTTCAACACCGTCACCGGCGTCACGTCTCCATTTTTACCGAAGACCTGCGTCATGCCGAGCTTTTTGCCGAGAATTGCTTTCACCATATTCAGTTCTCAGTTCGTTTCAGTTATCAGTTCTCAGCCACCGGCCGTCGCGCGCCGATCATCCGCTGCAACGGGCCACGAACAACGGACAACTGACGTCGTTACTTCGTATGCTCCTTGCCAAACGCCTTGATTTCGATGTCCACGCCGGAAGGCAGATCCAGTTTCGTCAGGGCTTCGATCGTGTTCGAAGTGGGCTCCAGGATATCCACCAGCCGCTTGTGCGTGCGGATTTCGAACTGCTCCCGCGATTTCTTGTCGGTATGCGGCGAGCGCAGCACGCAATACTTGTTTTTAATGGTGGGCAGCGGAATTGGCCCCGCCACTTGCGCCCCCGTGCGCTTCGCAGTCGATACGATCTCAGCCGCCGATTGGTCGAGAATCTTGTGATCGTACGCCTTCAACCGAATTCTAATTTTCTGATGCAGCATCATTCCTCGTTTTGGCTGTCAGCCGTCAGCTCTCAGCTACTGGATAATCTCCGTCACGCTTCCGGCGCCTACCGTGTGGCCGCCTTCCCGGATGGCGAAGCGCAGACCTTTCTCCATGGCGATGGGCGTGATCAACTCGATTTCCAGGTTCACGTTGTCGCCCGGCATCACCATCTCCGTACCTTCCGGCAGCGTCCCTACCCCCGTCACGTCCGTCGTCCGAAAGTAAAACTGCGGCCGGTATCCCGTGAAGAACGGCGTGTGCCGCCCTCCCTCTTCCTTCGTCAAGATGTACACCGCCGACTTGAACTTCGTGTGCGGCGTGATCGACCCCGGCTTCGCCAGCACCATCCCGCGCTCCACGTCGTCCTTCTCCGTGCCGCGCAAGAGCACCCCGATGTTGTCTCCCGCCTGCCCTTCGTCCAGCAGCTTCTTGAACATCTCCACGCCCGTCACCACCCGCTTGAACGACTCCGGACGCAAGCCCACTATCTCCACTTCCTCCTGGATCTTTACCTTCCCCCGCTCCACCCGACCCGTCACCACCGTCCCACGCCCCGAGATCGAGAAAATATCTTCAATCGGCATCAGAAACGGCTTGTCCAATCTCCCGTTGCGGCAGCGGAATGTAACTGTCCACCGCCTCCATCAACTCCAAGACCGACTTCTCCCACCTCGGATCCCCTTCCCCCGCCTTCAGCGCGCTCCCACGGATCACCGGAATCTTGTCCCCGGGAAATTGGTACTTGTTCAGTAACTCCCGCACCTCCATCTCCACCAGGTCCAGCAACTCCGGATCGTCCACCGCGTCGCACTTGTTCATGTACACCACAATGTACGGTACGTTCACCTGCCGCGCCAACAGCACGTGCTCCCGCGTCTGCGGCATCGGCCCGTCCGTCGCCGCCACCACCAGCACCGCCCCGTCCATCTGCGCCGCTCCCGTGATCATGTTCTTGATGTAGTCCGCATGCCCGGGGCAGTCCACGTGCGCATAGTGCCGGTTCTTGGTCTCGTACTCCACGTGCGCGATCGCGATCGTGATCCCTCGCGCCTTCTCTTCCGGCGCGTTGTCAATCGAGTCAAAGGGCCGGAACTTCACCTTCGGGTTCCCCTTCGCCAAGACCTTGGTGATCGCCGAGGTCAACATCGTCTTGCCGTGATCGATGTGCCCAATCGTCCCGATGTTCATGTGCGGCTTCGATCTGTCGAATTTTTCCTTGGCCATGCAGTAGCCCCTCCCGAACATGCTAAAAGAGTTCTAACTAGAACCCGACTTTGTAGGAGCATGAATCAACAAATATGATAACGCGTTCTCATTCAATGTAAGTTCAGAGTCAAGCGTTGGAATCCCAGAAGCTCTCACCGCCATGGGATAGTTCGTAGCGCACAAATTCCCCCACCACCGCAGCAACGGCGGACCGTTCGTCCGCCGCCATCTCTTTCAAACTACCCGCGCGCAACGCATTCCGTATCCCAGCCACAGCTAGTCCAGTCACGTCCACGGTCACCGTGCATTCGCGTCCACCCGACCGCAGACTCACAATGAAGCGATGGAAGCCGTTCGACCCCGGCGGTGCCATGCCCACACTTTGAACCGCAACGACCTCCCAAATTGCCCGCACGATCACGCTCAGCTCAACACCTTGCTTCCCAAGCTCCTCCTTTACCCCTCGGAGGATTCTCTGGGCGTCGGGTAGCCTGGACCCGTCTTTTAAAACCACCTCTGCGAAAAAGCCATCGGGAAATTCGACGTACTGCTCCTTCCCTTCGTCGAGGCACTGCGCGAGGCCTGCAACGCCTAAACGGCTCTTGATCAAGTTTTCCAATTCACCACTCGTCATACCATTTCGACCTAATCCGGAAAGAGCTTGCGGCCCGTCACCATCACAAAGTAGCACTGCCTCTGCGCGTCTCGCAGCATCTCACTCGATAAATCCACGTGCGGCGGATTCCATCCCGGCATATAATCTGACAGGCGCCGCAATTCGTAAGAACTCCTCAAGAAAGATCCAAAGGACCTACCCATCCACCTTCCCATCTCGTCGTGCAGGCGGCCATGCTTCCTGCCCAAGGAGTTGACGTCAATTCCTAACGCCCAAAGATAGCCCCAACACGCATGGAAAAGGGCGTAATAGGTGCGAGAAAAGGCGTTGCGAATCTCGAATTCCGAAGCCGTCTCGCCGATTGCGACCGTCTTGATTAAACCCTCCGCTAATCTCAAGTGTTCGCGCGCCGCGCGGTTTCCCGATGAATCCAAGTCGCTTCCCTCGACCGAAATCTCAGGGCAACAGGAAAGTTCGCGCCAACGCAGCCTCGCTACTGCCCCACAACTCGCCCCTGCACTCGGGCGATGACCTCCTCCGAAATCGACGCCGGCGTCTCTTCGTAGCGCAGGAAGTGCATCGTGTAGGAAGCGCGGCCCTGCGTCCTGGAACGCAAATCCGTCGCGTAGCCGAACATCTCCGCCAGGGGAACCTTGGTGCGAATGATCTGCGTGGAGCCGCGCTTTTCTATGCCTTCGATGTGGGCGCGGCGGGCGGTCAGATCGCCTTGGACTTTACCCAGGTACTCTTCCGGGACCACCACTTCCACCTTCATCACCGGCTCCAGCAGCACCGGCTTAGCCCTGCGGACAGCTTCCTTGAAGCCCAGCGAGCCGGCAATCTTGAAGGCGATCTCGGAAGAATCGACTTCGTGATACGAGCCGTCGGTGAGGGTTACCGAGACGCCGTTCATTTCATAGCCGGCTAGAGCGCCGGATTCCATCGCCTCACGCACGCCTTCATAAGTGGGCCCGATGTATTCCTTCGGAACCACTCCGCCCACGATCTCGTCGCGAAACAGCAATTTCAATTCCGCATCAAACTTGTTGGTGGATTTCTTCTTGGTAAGCTCTGCGATGGCGTTAAGGTCGGGATGCGGGAGGGGATCGACACGCAGGAAAACGTGGCCATACTGGCCTCGACCGCCCGTTTGCCGCACGTACTTCCCTTCTCCCTCGGCGGAAGCCAGGATGGTTTCGCGGTAGGCTACCTGGGGACGGCCCACGTTGGCCGCCACGCTGAACTCCCGCACCATGCGATCCACCAGGATCTCGAGGTGCAATTCGCCCATGCCTGAAATCAGTGTTTGTCCGGTGTCGGGGTCGGTGTGAACTTTGAAGGTGGGGTCTTCCTGCGTCAGTTTCGACAGGGCGTTCCCTAACTTCTCCTGGTCCGCCTTGGTCTTGGGTTCAATGGCCACCGAGATCACGGGAGCCGGAAAGTCCATGGACTCCAGGACGATGGGGTGGGCCTCATCGCAAATCGTGTCGCCGGTTGAGACGCTCTTCAGACCCACGGCCGCGGCGATATCTCCCGCGAACACTTCCGAGATCTCCTCGCGCTTGTTGGCGTGCATCTGCAGGAGCCGCGAAATGCGCTCCCGCCGGTCACGGCGGGGATTGTAGACCGATTCCCCCTTCTCGACTCCCCCGGAATAAACCCGCATAAACGCAAGCTGGCCGACATAGGGGTCGGTCATGATCTTGAACACCAAGGCTGCGAACGGATCTTCGTCCGAAGGCTTTCGGGTCAAGGTTTTCTCTTCGTCGTCGGGTTCCGTGCCCTCGATCGGGGGAACGTCAAGCGGCGAGGGCAGGTAATCGACCACCGCATCGAGCAGCGGCTGAACGCCTTTGTTCTTGAAAGCGGCGCCGCAAAGCACGGGAAAGGCCTTCATGGCGATGGTCGCTCGCCTCAGTGCAGCTCGAAGATCTTCCTCCCCAATGGCTTCGCCGTGGACGTACTTCTCCATAATCGGTTCGTCCACTTCACCCAGCGATTCGATCATCTGCTCGCGAAACCGCTGCGCCTTCTCCTGGTGTTCGGCCGGAATCTCGACATCGTCGAAGCCCGCTCCCAGCGTCTCTTCCTTCCACACAATGGCGCGTTGCCTGACCAGGTCGATGATCCCCTCGAAAACGTCTTCCGAGCCCAGAGGCAGTTGCACGATGACGGGAGTGGCATGGAGCTTGGAGCGGAGCTGGCTGACGCACGTTTCAAAGTCCGAGCCCACGCGGTCCATCTTATTCACAAAGACGATGCGCGGCACCCGGTACTTGTCCGCCTGCCTCCAAACCGCTTCCGTCTGAGGCTCAACGCCCTCGACCGCCCCTAAGATAGCAATCGCTCCGTCGAGCACCCGGAGCGACCGTTCGACTTCCGCCGTAAAATCCACGTGGCCCGGCGTGTCGATAATATTAATTCGGATATCGTTCCAAAAACAGGTGGTAGCGGCGGAGGTAATGGTGATGCCGCGCTCCTGCTCCTGTTCCATCCAATCCATGACCGCCGTGCCTTCGTGCACTTCACCCATCTTGTACGTCCGGCCTGTGTAGTACAGGATGCGCTCGGTCGTCGTCGTCTTCCCGGCATCGATGTGAGCCATGATGCCGATATTCCGGGTTTTTTCGAGCGGCGTCTGACGCGGCATAGATCCTTCAACGAACAGCAACGAGCGTCCTCCCGGTCTTCGGACCAGGATGCTGCCCCCAGCAGCCTATTGATCGGTTAAGCCGCTTGCGGCGGCCTCAAAGCGGATCGTGGGCCAGGGTGGTCCCACCTCCCGCCTTGACCAAGGTTACCAGCGGTAATGGGCAAAAGCCCGATTGGCTTCGGCCATGCGGTGTGTGTCGTCCCGTTTCTTGATGGCGCCACCGCGGTTGTTCGCAGCGTCCAGCAACTCCGCGGCCAGCTTCTCCACCATGGACTTCTCACCCCGCTCCCGCGCATAGCTGATAAGCCAGCGGAGACTTAACGAGGTTTGACGATTCCGATTGACTTCCACCGGCACCTGATAGTTCGCCCCACCTACGCGGCGGGTCTTCACTTCCAGGGTCGGCTTGACGTTCTCCACCGCCTTCTTGAAGATCTTCAGCGGATCATCATTGGCTCGCTGTTGGATCAAGCCGAAGGCGTCGTACACGACCTTCTGGGCGACACTTTTCTCGCCCATCAGCATGACGCAGTTCACTAACTTCTGAACCAGTGGGCTGCCGTGAACCGGATCGGCGCTTACCTCTCGATGCTCAGTTGTACCTTTACGAGGCATAATTAGTTGTCAGTACTCAGTTCTCAGTTTTCAGTTCGCGCTGTCAGCTTTCAGCAATCAGTTAGGTCGCCCGATCCTGCCGTATTTCGGGACTGCCTACTGCTTTCTGCCTACTGCCTACTCAGCTTGCCTTGGGCCGCTTGGCCCCGTACTTGGACCGCCCTTGCCGGCGATCCGTCACGCCCGCAGAATCCAGCGTCCCGCGGATGACGTGATAGCGAACTCCGGGTAGATCTTTAACGCGGCCGCCCCGGATCAGCACGATCGAGTGTTCCTGCAAATTGTGGCCGACGCCCGGAATATACGTCGTTACTTCCATCGCATTCGTCAGCCTGACGCGCGCCACTTTCCGCAGTGCCGAGTTCGGCTTCTTGGGCGTCTGGGTATACACGCGAACACATACTCCACGCTTCTGCGGACAGCCTTCCAGCGCCGGGCTGGATGTCTTGTACCTCGGCTGCTTCCGGCCGAGTCGAACCATCTGACTAAAAGTTGGCATTCCGGGGCCTCTCTCCCACCCCCGCAACGGGTATCTTCTGCGCCTGCCTCTGTATGGACACGAACAAGGTTTACAGTCGATCCTTACAAATGTAACAGACCGGTAAAAAATTTGTCAAGCAACTTGCGGCGCTGGCATCGAAAATACGTCATTCCCGCGCAAACGGGAATCCATCACGCAATCCCGGGAACACTGTCCCATGGATTCCCGCTTGCGTGGGAATGACCGTAATTCTGAGGCGACCCTCAACTCGCCAGGGCACGCAACACAGGCGGCCCTATCGCATTTCAAGGATTTCCTTCTCCTTGGCCTTGCCCACAGTCTCCAGCCTTTCCATCGTATCGTCGGTCAGCTTCTGAATCTCTTCCAGGCCTCGCCGCTCGTCGTCTTCAGATATTTTCTTGTCCTTGAGCAGTCTCTTCACTTCTTCGTTCGCATCCCGGCGAATATTGCGGGCCGCTGTCCGGTGGTTTTCCAAAACCTTGTGGAGGTGCTTCACCAGTTCCTTCCGCCGCTCTTCCGTAAGCGCCGGAATGGGAACTTTCAGGATCTTTCCATCGTTGACGGGATTCAATCCCAGGCCCGAAGATCGAATGATCTTCTCGATCGCCGGCAACAAACTTGGATCCCAGGGCTGCACCGTCAGCAAGGTAGGATCGGGAATCCCCAAAGTCGCCACCTGGTTGAGAGGTGTGGGCGTGCCGTAATATTCCACCTTCAGATGCTCCAGCAGGCCGGTGGAGGCACGGCCCGTGCGCAGGGTGGCGAGCTTCCGCGCGCAAGTCCTCCGTGGCTTTCGCCATGCGGCTTCTGGTTGCTGCGACAGTCTCCTTGATCATCTTCTGCCCGCCTTTCCGGGCGTGCGCTCAACGGGATACGAGTGAGCCGATCTTTTCGCCGAGCATGACGCGCTTGAGATTGCCCGGAACGTTAAGATTGAAAACGATAATCTGTACGCTATTATCCATGCACATCGAAATAGCGGTCGTATCCATCACCTTCAGCCCGCGCGAGAGCACATCCAGATAATTGATGTGCGAAAACATCTTGGCTTCCGAAACCTTTTGGGGGTCCGCATCGTAGACGCCGTCGACCTTGGTAGCCTTCAGAATCACGTCCGCCTTGATCTCGATGGCCCGCAGGGCCGCCGCCGTATCCGTGGAAAAATAGGGGCTGCCGGTTCCAGCCGCAAAAATCACCACCCGGCCTTTCTCCAGGTGGCGCACGGAGCGGCGGCGGATAAAGGGCTCCGCGATCTCCCGGATCTCGATGGCGGTGGTGACCCGCGTGTGGCAGCCGAGTTTCTCCAAGGCGTCTTGCAGCGCCAAGGCGTTGATCACGGTGGCCAGCATTCCCATCTGGTCCGCGACCACCCGATCGATCCCGGACTCGGAAGCCGCCACTCCCCGAATAAAGTTCCCGCCGCCCACCACGATGCCGATCTGGACTCCCAGTTTCCGCACTTCGTCAACTTCTCCGGCAATGCGGGCCGCCATCGCCGGGTCGATCCCGAACCCCTGCGATCCCATCAGCGCTTCACCGCTCAATTTCAGCAGAATGCGGCGAAAGCGGGGTCGCTCATAATCTTATCAAGTGGACACGAACTTAGCGGCCCGCCCGTAACCGGAGCACTCATGCGCTTGGCCGCCATCCCTTCGCCCACCTTGAAACGCGCGAACCGGCGGACCGTGATATTCTCGCCGAACTTGGCGATCTTGGAGGTGATCAACTCTCCGATGGTCATGGCGCCGGTGGTATCCTTGATGAAGTGTTGTTCGTACAGGCAGGCCTCCTCGTAGAATTTCCCCAGCCTGCCCTCCACGATGCGATCCAGCACCGCCTCCGGCTTGCCCGAAGCGGCCGCCTGCTCCTTCAGGATTTCCTTTTCCCGCTCCAGAACCTCTTCCGTCACGTCCTCCTTGCGAACGAAGCGCGGATCGCTGGCGCAAACCTGCATGGCCAGATCGTGAACCAATTGCTGGAACTCCTCATTGCGCGCCACGAAGTCAGACTCGCAATTCACTTCGATCAGCACACCCATCTTCCCGCCCGCGTGGATGTAACTCCCCACCACGCCTTCGGAAGTCACGCGGCCCGCTTTCTTGGCCGCGGCCGCCTGGCCGCGTTTTCTGAGGACGGTGAAAGCCTTTTCCTGGTCGCCCCCCGCCTCTTCCAAGGCTTTCTTGCACTCCAGCATGGGAGCGCCGCTGATTTCACGCAGTTTCTTGACTAGCTCGGCGGATACACTCATCCGTTTACTTCCTCCGCACAGCACAAAATTCGGCGTAGCCTCCCGGCCCGCCTATTTCAGATTCTTGGTTTGAATTCACCGGCAATGAAGGGCAGACCTAAAACCGCAGGCCTGTCTACCCGGGCATGTTAGGCCTCAGGGGTGCCTTCGCCTTCCTCTCCCTTGCGGGGACGTGCTCTCGGCTCCGGGCCCTTGCGGCGGAGCTTGGGGACACGCACCCGGCCGTCGGCGCTCTCCTCCGCCTCCAGAACGGCGGGAGACAGGCCAATCCCTTCTTTCCCGATAAACAGCTCTTCGCCAGGCTGGCCCTCTCCTTGCAGAGCCTCCGCGGCGGCCAGGCGCTGAGCTTCCAACTCCTCGGCCGCTTTCTCTGCCGCGATCTTCTCTTCCTCCATCTGCTTGTCCAAGGCGGCCTGGCGCCCTTCCATAATGGAATCGGCGATTCTCGAGGTAAAGAGCCGGATGGCGCGCAAGGCATCATCGTTGCCGGCTATCACGTAATCCACCAAGTCCGGGTCGCAGTTCGTATCGACGATTGCCACCACCGGGATGCCGAGTTTGCGCGCTTCCTGAACGGCGATCTCCTCTTTGTGGGAATCCACCACGAAGAGCGCCCCGGGAGTTCCGGCATTTCCTTGATGCCGGAAAGGTTCTGTTCCAGATGGTGGCGCTCACGCTCCAGCCGCTGAACCTCTTTCTTGGTCAGCAAGCTCGTAGCGGCCATCCTTGCTCATCTCCTCCAGTTCTTTGAGGCGCTGAATGGATTTTTGAATCGTCGAGTGGTTGGTCAGCAAGCCCCCCAGCCAGCGGTGGTTCACAAAAAACATGCCACACCGGGCGGCCTCCTCGGCAATGGCCTCCTGGGCCTGGCGCTTGGTCCCCACAAACAGCACGATCTTACCCTCGCGGGCCAGGTCGGAAAGGAATTTGGCGGCTTCTTTGAAAAGCTTGAGCGTCTTTTGCAGGTCAATGATGTAAATCCCGTTGCGTTCCCCGTAGATGTATTCCTTCATCTTGGGGTTCCAACGGCGCGTCTGGTGGCCGAAGTGGACTCCGGCTTCCAGGAATTCCTTCATCGTGATATTCGCCAAAAACTCCTCCTCCCGCTTCCTGTCATTCGGCTATGAGCGTCCTAGCCAACACCCCTCACCCTTTCACCCCCCGCCCCTCTTCCCTCTCCCCAGGGGAGAGGGAAGAGGGGAAGGGGAGTTGGGGTGAGGGGTTGTTCTCACGCGAACTACCGTTTCGAGAATTGGAACCGCTTGCGCGCGCCCTTCTGGCCGTACTTCTTCCGTTCCTTGGCGCGCGGATCACGAGTCAGGAACCCGCCCTGTCGAAGACGCGGGCGCAGTTCGGGATTGAAAATGATCAGCGCCCTGGCGATGCCCAACTTGGTTGCACCCGCCTGGCCGTGCACCCCGCCGCCCCGGGCATTGACGAGGATGTCGAACTTCCCCGCCAGCTCGGTGCTGACCAGCGGCTGCTGGATCTCCGCGCGCAGAGCCTCGGAGGGAAAGTAACTGTCGAAACCACGCCGGTTGATCTTCAGCTTCCCGTCGCCGGGCCTAAGAATCACTCTGGCTACCGACGTCTTGCGACGCCCCGTCGCCTTGTACTCAGCAAGCTCTGTCACAAAGACTCCTATCCATGTTTGGATTCCGAGCGCGACGAACTACCGCGCCAGGGAAATCGGTTCAGGGGATTGTGCGGCGTGCGGATGCGTGCTGCCTACGTAAACTTTCAGCCGCCGAGCCAGCCGGGAATGCATTCGAGTCTTGGGCAGCATGCCCAGAATCGCTTCCCGAAGCAGGCCCTCCGGCTTTTTCTCAAAGATCTCCCGCGCTCTGATCTCTTTCAAACCGCCCGGATATCCCGTCGTGTGCCGATAGATTTTGTCGTCCAGCTTCTTGCCCGTCAGGCGAATCTTCTCGGCATTAATGATAATCAACCCGCTGCGATGATCTTGATGCGGCGTGTAGTCCGGAGAGTCCTTCCCCGTCAGCACTCGAGCCGCCCGCGCGGCCAAGCGCCCCAACACCCACCCCTCAGCATCAACTAACCGCCAGTGAATTCTTCCCCTGCCCGCCTTCGCAAAATAGGTTCCCACTCCACACTCCGTTGTACGTTGCCAACCGCAAATGTCCTATTATACTTGATCTAACGTTTTTTCAACAACCTTTTTTGATTTTTCGACTTGCAAGAGGGCCTGCCGCACCGGCGCGCCCTTGTGGGGCGGGCGTCCCGCAGTACACAAGGCGCCGTTCGACGGAATCCTCGGCAGTCGGCAGCACACCCGTCGCCATGAAAATCATCGAAGACGGTCCCTGCCGCGACGGGAAAGGAGGAGAGAAACAGGCTCAGGAGCCGTTTGCAGCCTTACCCCATGCAGTAGATTACTAACTTGCTATGGTATCACCTTATATGTGTATATCACTAAGGTATCATTGAGTTAGATTCTTGACCCTTGCGGAGTTCTATGATTGAATGGCTGCGCTGTTTGTCCTGTGCGCGTGGCACAGGGCGCGGGCAGCGCAACGTGCTTCTGACTCGTCCCTGAAAAACTCTCGAGAAGGCTGGAGGGCTGGAATAGTCTGGCTCCCTCGACGTGGGAGAGCGCATCGCCTCGGCTTTCGAAAGTCCACGGGAACGAGCCTGCGAGGTCTATACTGTCGCCCGGTCAGGTTTCAAACCGGATAACCTATTTCACAACGGAGGTGCATGGTGAGCAGAAATAAGCTGGTTCTGGTCAGTCTGGTGGGAATGTTTATGTTGGCGCAATCGCTCTACGCACAGAGGAGTGGCCTGACATACTCGATTATTTTCAACGGCTATTGTGACGGTCTAACCGTGACCGTCGGATCGAACGGCTTTGTCACCGGGACCCATGATAATTATGACTGCGCGGGCAGTCAGACTTGGGTTGACGGCATTAACAGTATAACGGTCGGCAAGTTTGACTCCCTGGAAGACATCGGACCCATATCCTTGGCCGACAATATTGGGGTGCTTTTGCTTGATAATAGCGCCACGACCTATTATCTGAATTTCAAGAATAGCACCTGGGGCCTTTACGTGGAAAGCGATGGCGTCCTGCCCGAGCAATGGTGGAACGGGGGCACCTTCTCCGTTGTGGAGGCGTTCGTAACTTCCGGGGCCAAGAAGGCTTCCTGGCAGAAGCGCTCGGCTTCGGTCACTGAGCCCAACTTCACCGTCTCCGGTTATCCCACGGGAACGTTCGAGCCTCTTGTTTTGGGACAATACTCATAGTTTCGAGTATTGCGACTATTTCCAACTGACGGCGTACGGCGACGTGGTGGGTGGGGTCCACAATTATGCGGACGGTTGCGGTATCGGAGCTAATGCCCCAGCAGGTGGCAACTATACGTTTCTGGGGAACGGCATTGTGGTGATCGGCACTCCCCATGGCCCTCTCGGGGTGGTAGGAGGTCGGGGCCTCCTGACGACAGACAACTCAGGCGAATTAATCGGGGCTGGGGACGTCACCTTCAGTTACTACTTTAGCTTTCAGTCGGGTATTTGGGCGGTTTACGAGACGGACGGCACAACAGGCTTCCAGCTCATAAATTGGGGGACCCTTGCTGTCGTCCAAGTTGACCCGCTTAAGGGAACGAAGGTGACACACCCCGTTGGTGGAATACCAAGCACTACACGTCATTAGTGACGATCCATTGAGGTTGACGGCAGGCGTGGGCGATAGGGACCTCTCCGATATGCGTAGAGTCGTTCTGCGCCTGCCCGTCATCGAACGCCTTTTGTGACGAAGAGGCTCCGGCCAATCGGGTTCATAGGGGCCGCACTTTTCCTGTGCCCGGATTCGGCCCAGTGTCTGTTGGCCGGAGGGTGCTCCCTGTAGGAGCGAGGCGGCGCCTCGCCCCTGTTTCTTTGCCGCCAACCCGCGCCTTATCGACGGATTAGGGTCAATTCAAGGCCGATTCGAATTACGCATGAGTTGCGCGCGCGCAGCGCGCCTCAGGCGCCGCCCGATTACCTGCCGATGTTGGAAGCCACGCCTCCGAGCCACCATACACGTGTCCATCCCGCACTTGATCTTCCATCTCTTGCCGCGCCCTCTGGGAAATGCGGACGATTTGCTGAGGCAACCACTTAAGTTCTCGAGTAGTCAAAACCAATATGCTGTTAAGCGGGGGCCCGGGCGCCATCATTTTGGCATCTGCCCATCTTTGGGCAGGGAACAAGTTTTGAGCAGAGCAGTACTGCGGTTTGCAGCGTGTTCGATCCTGGACTGAAGTTGCGCTTGTTAGCCCAGCGGCAAAAGTGAAGGAGGGCAGACGAAATGAATGGACCGAAAATTACTCAGGCACGCGGCGTCTTTTCAATGGCGTGCGGCGTCGAGGTCAACATTTGCGCAAAACCGGAAAGCGTGTGGAGGCTCTTGACAGACGCCAAGGACTTCCCGCGCTGGAACTCCACCGTCTCCGCAGTTGAAGGGCAGATTCGCGAAGGCGAGCAACTCCGCCTGCACGTTCCTGGCACCGATCGCACCTTCACGCCGAGGGTATGCGGGGTCGTAGCTTGCGAGCGCATGACATGGACCGGCGGATTCGCCCCTTGTTCAAGGGCGTGCGCAAGTTCGAGCTTAAACCGCGCCCTGATGGCTCGACAGATTTTGCCATGGAGGAACGCTTCTCAGGTCTCATGTTACCGTTAGTCAAGAAGTCGTTGCCCGATTTCAGGCCCATTTTCGGGCGCTACGCCGACGATTTGAAACGTGAGGCGGAAAGAACCAACCGCTGAGCGTCTACCCCAAAGTGGAGGGGAACTGCACCCTTGTTTTATGGCGGCGTTGTGGCATGTGAAGTGGTGGGTTGGCGTGGTTATGTTGGCTGCCGTGACCCTTTGCACCATGCTCATCGTCGTGCTATTCGCACACTCCCTATCGCCGGAATCGCAAGCGGAGAAGGAGCTAAAAAGCCGTTACAGAGAATATCGAATCCAGCAAGAAAAAAGAGGACGTCAAGACTGAGCGTGCCCTAAAGAGGAACGGTGATGCGCCAAGCGCCTTGGAGTGCGGCGGCTTGACGCCGCCTTGCAGTCTTGATATTCATACCGACCACGCTCTGAACCAAAGCCATTCCCTTCGTTGGCAGCCTGGCATTAACCTCGAAACCAAGGCGGCGTCAAGCCGCCGCACTCCAAGGTGCCTTCGGCACGGTCAGTCTGGCGACCGTTCAACCTCAAAGAGGGGAACGGTGTGAGGTACCCTTTTCTTCTGTCTACGCTTCGACGGCAGCCTCACGACTGCCTCCGCAAGACTCGAGGCCAGGCGGTTCGCTACTCCTTTCCTGTAAGACTCTCTCATTCTCTACTGCCCGCCGGTTTATCCCGGCGCACTGTCAGGTACCCTTTTCTTTTCAGGAAGGATGGGGTAGGATTCCGTCATGGGTCGCGTGCGGCGAGTGGATGTGGGCGGAATGGTTTACCACGGATGGAACCGGGCCAATTTTCGTTCCCGGCTGTTCAAAACCGAGGCGCATTATCAAGATTTTCTCGCCCTGCTGGAAGAGAGCTTAAATTTCGTGCCCATGCGCATTCTGGCTTACTGCCTGATGCCGAATCACTGGCATCTGGTGCTCTATCCCCGCGCCGACGGCGATCTGTCGAAGTTCATGCAAAGGATCACCCTGACCCACTCGCAGCGCTATCACGCCCAAACCCGGACAGTAGGATACGGCCACATTTATCAAGGCCGTTACAAGTCCCTGCCCGTCGAAACCGGCCAACATTTCCTGACGCTGGTTCGCTACGTGGAAAGGAACGCCAAGCGCGCCGGGCTGGTCAAGAAGGCCGAAGACTGGCCCTGGTCGAGCGTGTACGCACGCCTTTACGGAAATGAAAAGCAAAAGCAACTTCTCAGCCGGTGGCCGGTCGCCGAGCCGAAGGATTACGTGCCGTGGCTGAACCACCCCCAACCGAAAGAGGAAATTGAAAATATCCGGTATGCCCTTAAGCGCAGCAGGCCGTACGGTTCGGAGCCCTGGGTGTCGAAGGCGGTGGCGCAGTTTGGATTGGAAAATACCCTCCGCAACCCCTGGCGCCCCGAAAAGGGTACCTGACACCGTTCCCCCCGACACCGTTCCTCCCTGACACCCTTCCTCACTACGCCCTTCCTCTCTCTGCCACTCCTCCCGCTGTGAGCGCGGGCATCTTGCCCGGCAGCGCGCAGTGACACCACGGCGCGAAAGGCGCCCAGAAACCATCAAATGGTTCACATGGACGGTTTTCCCGCCAGGCGTCTGCCGGTTCCCGCTTTCGCGGGAACGTCCCGCTGACGCACGAGGCCAGAACGTGGCGCCGGCCTTCAACTCGGCAAGTGCTGGCCTAAGGCCGGCGCTCCGCTGAGACTAGGACGCTTGCCCCTCGCCGCTGCGATTGCATCCTGCGCTCAGCCTGGATATACTCGTTCCTCCGATCGAACTCAAATTCAGAGGGAACAGCGTGACCGATACGGGCTCTACGGCCGGTGCCGACCAAACGACGAGAACTGATGAAAGCCCCGCCGGCCTGAAGCGCCGCATCGAGGACCTGGAAAGCAGACTGCGCTTCCTGATGGAGGCCACGAAGGCTCTCGCCTCCACCCTGGACCTTGGCGAATTACTGGGCCGAATCCTGGAGGTGGCGAAATCCCAGGCGGGCGCCGAGCGCGGCACGCTTTTTCTGGTGGATGAGAAGACCGACGAGATCTGGTCGCTGATCGCGCACGGCATCGAAAAACGCGAAATCCGTTTGCCGCTCGGCCGGGGCATCGCGGGCCACGTGGCCAAGAGCGGCGAGATCCTCAACATCCCGGACGCGTACTCCGATTCTCGCTTCGATCGCGACGTGGACGCGCGCACCGGCTACCGCACTCGCAGTCTACTCTGCCTGCCGATTCGGAACAAGCGCGGCAAGATCATCGCCGCCCTGCAACTTCTGAACAAGCAAAGCGGTCCGTTCACCGCCGGGGACGTTCACTTCCTTCTGGCCATCTCCGATCACATGGCGCTGGCGCTCGAGAACGCTCAACTGCACCGCGCGCAGCTCGAGAAGGAGCGGCTCGAACGCGAAATGGCGCTGGCTCGCGATATCCAGCGCAGCCTGCTTCCCGAGACGCCGCCGCAGCTTCCGGGATTTGAAATCGCCGTGATGAATGAGCCCTGCTATGAAGTAGGCGGCGACTATTATGATTTCCTCCAGCTTGACCCCAACACGCTGATGGTGGTCATCGCTGACGTGGAGGGCAAAGGGATCAGCTCGGCGATGGTGATGTCGAATCTCCAGGCGATGCTGCGCGCCCTGGCGCCGAGCCTTCATTCGCTCGAGCGTCTGGCCGAATCCTTGAACCACATGATCCTGGCGGGAACCCGGGGAGGGAAATACCTCACCATGTTTCTGGGGGTGATCGACATTCCCGGCAAAGCCATCAGCTACGTCAACTGCGGCCACGTTATCCCGGTCGTCGTCAGAACGGAAGGCGAGCTCGTGGAGCTGACGGAAGGTGGCATGGTGGTGGGCCTCATCGATAACCTTCGCTACGAAAGAGGGCACTGCAAGTTTCGGGCGGGGGATGTGCTCGTTCTCTGTACCGACGGCATTACGGAGTCAATGGATCGAGAGCAGGAGGAATACGGAACCCAGCGGCTGGTGCAGTGTGTGCAAGGCAGCATCTCCCAAAGCGCGGCGGAGGTCGTCCGCGCCGTGGCTGCCGACGTCAGCGTCTATTCCCGCGAGGGAACTCACCTCGACGACAAGGTCCTCATCGCCATCAAAGTAGGGACTGGGGGCTAGGGGCTAGGGACTAGGGACTAGGGGTTAGGGATTACGGGTTAGGGGTCAGGCACTCGCGTACGGTTACGGGCCTGTCATCCTGAGCGCCAGCGAAGGATGACAACGCCCTAACCCCGAGCCCCCGGTCCCTAGCCGCTGATCTCCGTCAGGCTCACCTTCACTGGCTTCCCTGCCCCGAACTTCCGCGTCAGCCAATCTTCCAGGTCCGACTCGAGCGCCTCGAGGTTGACTCCGAAGCCGGCTTCCACCAGGCCGTCGGCTACCGGAAGAGTCTCATCAAAAGCCGAGCGTCCCGTAAAGCTCCGCATGAAGAAGCTATCCAGCCAGGCTAGTGGGCAGGGTCCAGGCGCCTGCGAGCCGGCCAGTTGCACTCGGATTCTGCGCGCGAACACGGAAGTTGTCCGTCCCTATCGGCCCCTATCGGCCAGCCAAGAAAGAAAACCAGCGGCGCTTTCGTTCCGGTCTGTGGGGCCGCAGAGGCGGCGGCTGATAGGGCAGGCGCGTGTCGTTGATGACCGCCTCGGGGTTCTTCTTCAACAGCCTCTCCGCCGTTGCCTCTCCCTGCGACTCAGCCGCCTTGCGATAGCATTCCGAGAGCACCGGGCGGCGGAACTTGGTGCTGTGGGCGTCGGTGGCGAAGAAATGGACGAGGTTCAAGTCCAACCACGTTTCGGCCAGTTTCTGGGGGTGCTCCCCGAATCCCCCCGTATAGGATTGGGCCGTTACCTGAGAGAGGCATCCGCCGGCAACCCAGTGGTAGAGCAGATCGGCCTTGCGCGCGAAAACCGGGTTGCGCTCCGGATGCGTGATGATCGGCACCAGCCCAGCCATCTGGATGTCGTAGAAGATGCGATCGAATTGCTCCGGAACGAACTGGTCCGGGAATTCAACCAGCAGGTAAGAAGTCTGGTTGATCGTGAAATCCTTGGGAGTCTCACCCAGCTTCTGGATATTGTCGTAGGATAGATGAAAGTCGCAACCCAAGAGGAGTTTGGGCGCTTCGCCGATCGCGGTTTGCAACTCCGCAAGCTTCTGGCGATTGACTTCCGGACTGAAAACGTAAGTGTAATCACAGTGCGGCGTGGCGACCATGTGCGTAATGCCGTCCTCCGCCGCGATCTTGCACATCCCAATCGCATCCTCTAACGTCTCTGCACCGTCATCGACCTCCCACAACGGGTGGCTGTGAATATCAATCATGGCAATAAAGTTTAGCATGGGATGTGGCGGGCGCGGAATCTCAGAAATATGAATTTCAAATGCGGAATATAAAAAATTGTATGGGTAAGCGCTCGAGTCTTGCAGAGGGTTCTCCAGGCGATGTCCTAACATATTGAAAGCAAGGTAGTTATAAGCTAAGGGAGGAACTATGAGTTGCCCCGGGTAATGGAATGCAACGTGCTCACCACCACGGCGGACGTATACCGGACTTAAAGGATTCGACCATAAGAGTCCGGATAACAGACCCAAGACCCGACGCTTGGAGGGGGGAGGGGACTTCCCCCTCACTTTTTCCTACCCGCTTTCCGCCAGTCCCAATCCACCTACCCGAAGGTCGCCGCCGCACCCAAAACAGTGACGCACCTGCCCGTCACCAGGGTTTCAGTTCGAAGTGGCACGGACATCCTTCCCGTGTAATCTCATGGACAGGATGTCTATGCCACCTCCATCTGGGACCTTAACCATGAGAATGCAGATGCCGAGACTCACTCGGTTGACCAACGCCTTTTCGAAAACGTGGGAGAAACTTTATGCGATGTTGGCGTTATACTTCGCTTGGTATAATTTCTGCCGTGTCCACCAAACTTCGCGGGTTACTCCCGCAATGAAAGCAGGAGTCAGCGACTATTTCTGAAGCCTCCAGGAGTTACTAGCGGGATAACGGTAATGGAACAGCGCGCCGATGTATGTCCCAAGTTCATTCGACTCGCAGAAGGACTAGGCATAGACCGCCCGATTATATGCGACATCGGTAGCCGAGACGCTCGCGAGGGCATCTATCTGATGCAACGCCTCAATGCCAGGCAATTGCACGTCTTCGAGCCCAATCCGGCGGCGGCTGCAATGTGCCGTGAGAACCTTGCCAGGTTCATTCAATCGACAGGTTGCGCAGGCGTCGCATTCAATGAACTCGCCGTTACTGACAAGGTTGGAACGCGGAGCTTCTATCCCGTCAATCCTATTGCGTCAGACAACAAAGACATCGGATTTTCGTCTTTTTACAAACTCAATCCGCAGTACACAGGGCGTCGTGGGTCGATTGCGCAAGAAGAATGAAGTGAATACGACGACGCTCGACGCCTACTTTGCCGGGAAGGACTTTCCAGACATTCTCTGGATCGATGTGGATAGGGCGCCGAGTTGGATGTACTCCGTGGAGGTACCTCCGTTTTACGTGGCGCCAGACTTGTCCACCTCGAAGTTTCCTTCAGACCCATGCAGATCGGCAAACCGCTGTTTTGGGAGATCCAGCAGTACCTTGCCGCCCTGGATTATATCTTCTGTGGTTTTATGGAAGTGTCCAGACTCAGAGGATTCCTGTACCGTTACAAGCTACTTCCGAATCTACCGTGGCGATTGAACGCGGTGTTCTGTAGACGCTACCGGCATCCCTATATTCTTCGCCGCTTTTCAGACCCGCGGAGAATGCTAGCCTAGTAGTCTGGCAACGCCAAAAGATCACACCGCCCGCCCGCCCTGCCGCTTGACTTCCTCACCTCGGCTGGCTACAGTGACTGTAGTCCGAGGAAGAATTCACGGTTCAGACGGTTACTCGCTATGACGCTCAGCACCGCGACGGTGGGTTTTGTGAAGCGCTGGGTGCTGGCCGTCCAGGATTTCACCCTGCTCCTCGTAGGCTCTTTCCGCCGCGCCCTCACGCCCCCCCGCTACATCGTTGACACCTTGCTCCAGATGGACCTCATCGGCGTAGGGTCCTTGCCCATTGTGGTGCTGACCGGGTTCTTCACGGGCGGCGTGCTGGCGCTGCAGACTTACAGAACCCTGAGCACTTTCGGCGAGGTGAGCCTGATGGGACAAGTGGTGGCGCTCTCTGTGGTCCGCGAACTCGGTCCGGTCCTGACCGCACTCATGGTCGCCGGACGCATCAGCTCCGGAATTGCTTCCGAGATCGGATCGATGTTAGTCAGCGAACAGATCGACGCCATGCGCGCTTTCGGCACCGACCCGATTGAAACTGGTCCTGCCGCGCCGTGATCGCCACCGTCTCGACTCTGCCTGTCCTG
>CAVROP010000103.1:0-204971 GCA_963722675.1 uncultured Acidobacteriota bacterium | reverse complement strand
ATCTACCGTAGCCTCCCTCGGCTCGATACACTGGGGGCATGGAGATCAAAGGAATAACCCGGCAACAGCGTCAGGTGTCTGCGACTCGAGGGCTGCCGATGGTCGAGCAATTCCGGCGTAGCGGTCTCACGCGCGCCGCATTTTCCCAACAATAGGGAATCCCTTTGGCCACCTTGAACTGGTGGCTGGCAAAAGCCCAACGTGCTGCGCGTCTGCCAGCGCCCGTGGTTTTCCGGGCGGTCAAGCTGGCACCCCCGCCAGCGACACCCTTCAACCCATGGGCTATGGAAGTCGTCGCTCCCTCAGGTCTGACAGCCCGTTGCCGCGAGCCTCTTCCCGCGAAGGTCCTGACCCGGTTGCTGCGAGGGACCCGGGGCTGAGCATTTCGCCGGCCACGCGTGTGTTCGTAGCACTCCATCCCGTGGATAGGAGGCTCGGCTTCCGTGGTCGGTACGCGCGGACTCAGACAGCCCTCAACCAGGAAGTCCTCCGTGGGCATTGGTTCGTCTTCACCAACAAACGACGAAACAGGATCCGGCTTTTGTTCTGGGATGGCTCGGGCCTATGGCTTTGTGGGAAGCGTCTAGAAAGGGGCACTTTCGGGTGGCCAACGGGCGAGGACGCCAGGCTTTGCCCGACCATCTGGAAACCGCGACGGTCATCCTCGAACCCGACGCGCAAGTCTGCTCGGGTTGCGGCAAGCCGTGGCAAGGGATCGGAGAAGAGGTCAGCGAAGAGATCGACCTGATTCCTGCCCAACTCATCCGGCGGCGCACCGTTCGCCCCAAGCAGCCCGGACATCCGTTGAAAACACCGCCGTCTTCGGCGAGACTCCCACTATGCCGAAGGAGATATTTTTCTCGTCCTACCGCTGCGACGGCGGCCACCGGATAGACTTCTCTGAAAATACAGTCAGCGAGGTCAAGCAGAAGAGCCAAAGGAAGCGTCAATGGCTGATCGAAACCTGCGATGACCCGAGCGCGCAACACGTCGGGGTCTTCGAGGGCGGGGAAATGGTTGATCTCCTCTGCTCCGATGCCGGTCGGCGGCAGAAGAAAACCAAGTTCACCCAGAAGCAGGGCCCCTATCTGGCGTTTATCCATCAATCCACGAAGGTGCATGGCGTTCCCCCAGCGGAACACGAAAGGCAGCGGCATTTTGACGTCCGTCCCCCCTCTGTCCATCCCATGGTAATCAACCTGGAAAAAAAGGGGCTCCTTGAGCGAACTCCGGGCATGGCCCGGTCCATCCCAGTGTTGGTCCCCGCCCGGAACCGACCGCCAGAAGACTGGAGAAACTGGGGCCAACTGCGGACATGAGGCACGGCTGAACACTCTTGCCCGCGCCGACAGCTTCCCGTCGCGGGGCCAGAGATGCGCCTCGCTTACCGCATACGATTAACCGTCAGATTCTCAAACAGGAACAGCCCTGACTTCCCCGCCACGACAATATCCAAATCTCCGTCGCCGTCAATATCGACTACGGGGATCTGCATGCCGCCGCCGGTGCGGCCGCCGTAATCGATGACGTGCCGCCGCCACTGGATTTCGGTTCCCACCTTGATGGGTTCGTACCAGTAGATTCCCAGCGGCTCGCGGCTGCCGGGATCGTGGCCGTTGTGCGCGAAGTAACGCTTGCCGGTGACGATTCCGATGTGGCCGTCGCCCTTCAGGTCAACGAGGGTAAGGGCGTGGGCCTGCGACCAGCTATCGTCAATCACGTGCCTGACCCAGGTGCGGTAGCCGGCTGAATCCTTCTTCTGCTCGTACCAGAAGATTCCGTAGCCGTGGCCGAGTGAAGTGACGATGTCCGGCAAGCCGTCGCCGTTCACGTCCAGCGTATAAATGAAGCCCGTGGCGCCGAGGTCGAACTCGGGATGGAAGATCCATTGACCGTTGCGGGGGTCGGGCGGCGCTTCGAACCAACCCTTGGGGGTGATGATATCGGTTCGTCCGTCGCCGTTCACGTCTCCCGCTCCGATGCCATGGCCGTAGCTCTTTGGGCTCACGATGTGCGGAATCCAGGCGGCGTCGCCGCCTTTGCCTGACAGCTCGTACCAAGTCAGCGGGAATTTCTCGTCTCCAAACTGGGGCAGGAGTTGCTGCGGCTTGCCGGTGTTGAGGATATCCACCAGGAAGGCGAACTCGACGGGAGAGCGCGACTCGATCAGGTGCTTCGCCCAGGGCTTATTCTCCGCCCCAGGGTTTTCCCACCAGGTAAGCGTTTCGCCCCAATACGAACAGCTAACTATATCCGGGTAGCCGTCGCCATTCACGTCGATCGCCAGGTCGCTAAGGTCTTCCAGGTAGAAATCCGAATAAGGCAAGCTGCGGAACTTGTGCTTGATCCAACGCGGCCCTTCGCCGGGAGTGGCGGGCGGCGCCTGCTCGAACCAGTTCTCCCCGGACACGATGTCCAACTTGCCGTCGCGGTTCATGTCCACGATGGCCACAGTCTCGCTGGGGCCCAAGTCGATGGCGTGCTTGCGGAAGGGGATCTCGTCGGAGCCTTGCGCGCCTGCATGGGGAATGAAGTAGAAAGCCGATGCAACCATTAGAAGCAGGCCACTATACAGAAGAAGCCGCGCTCCTACTCTCTGAAGGCGAGAGCCCTTAGGAAAGCGAGCATTCATTGGGGCCTCCTAGATCAATCGTCCGTTGTCCGTGGTCCGTTGTGTGTGGTAAGTCTTCTGTGGAATATCTGTCATTCTGAGCGAAGCGAAGAATCCCTGCAGTACCGCTAATCCGCGAAGCTGCGGAGATTCTTCGCTTCGCTCAGAATGACAGATGACTGCGAAGGGCAAGGGACAACGCACAACTAACAACGGACGACGGACAGTCCCCTGACACCTGACACCTTTACTTGATTCCCAGCCCTCCGGCCAGGCGTCGAATGAAGCGCAATCCCTGCTGCGCCAACTCATCTCCGGACGGGGCCATATCGCGCCAGATGGCTGCCGCCGCGGCAAGGTCGGGCTCCGGCTGTGCGAACGACTCAATAGTCATCCAGCCCTGATAACGGATCGCCTTCAACACCTTCAGCACGCCTTGCCAATCGACATGGCCGCTGCCGGGAATGCCTCGGTCGTTTTCAGAGATGTGAACGTGCCCCAACTCTTTGGCGATGGAGCGCAGCGCTTCCGCCGGATGCTTCTCTTCGATGTTGGAGTGGAAGGTATCAAAGTGGATTTTGACGTTGGGCGCGCCGATGTCTCGAACCAAACGGGCCGCGTCCTCGAGGGTATTCAGGAAATAGGTCTCAAAGCGGTTGAGCGGCTCCAAACAGATTGTCACGTGCCGAGTCTCGGCGTGCCGGGCCACCACCTGCAGTCCCGCGACGGCCCAATTCCACTCTTCCGCGGTGCGGCGGCGGCCCGTCATCACACCCAATCCCGCGTACATTGGACCGCAAACCAGCCGCGCCCCAAGCTGCGCCGTGCGGTCCACACAGGTCTTTAGAAACTCCACTCCCCGGGCCCGCATTTCGGGCTCGTGACTCACCAAATGGCAATCGCGCGGCAGCACGCTACAGGTCGTGCATTCCAGGTGATTGTCCTCCAACATTTGCCGCACCGCGGGTATGTCCGCCGGCTCCTGCGGGGAGAGAAACAGTTCAACTCCGTCAAAACCCCACCCCTTGATGCAGGAGAACAACGCTTCGTGGGTTTCGTTAATACGCGTCGTCCAGACCATTGTGTTCACGCCGAATTTCATGTGCGAGCCCCCTTGACGCGCGATTCCATCATGCTTGTTTTGTGAACGCTGCGGCGCTGCCGCTCGTTCCAATCGAACAAAATGTAGTGCTCTTCCCCTCGGGAAGGGCCGGACTCACGACACGATCCAAGGCTTGCGGTATTCCTTGGTCAGCATTCTGTTGGCTTCCGCGTCGCCCACGAACTGCTCTTTATCCCGATCCCAACACAATTTCCTTCCCAACTTATAAGAGATGTTTCCAAGGATACAGGCGCTGGTCGCCCGATGGGTGGTCTCGATATCGGAGTTAGGCTTCTGACGCGAGCGGACGCACTCGAGGAAGTTCTCCACGTGCGGCTGATGCTGAGGCGTCCCATCGCACGTCGTCAAGGCGCTGGGGCCAAACGTTTCCCATCCGTCGTGGACCAGGTCCATGGGCCAGATGGTATAACCCTCGCGATTGACGAACAGCGTGCCTTCCGTGCCAAAGAACTGCATACCGTATTGATGATCGTCGGGGCCGCGTCCGGCCCGATTGAAGAATTTCACCAGGAAGCCGTTTTCGTTAACCGCCGTTCCGGGATATTCGTAAGTCGCCTCAATCGTGTCCGGAGTTTCGAAGACTCCGGAGGAAATAAACTGCCCGCCGGAAGCTGCCACGGTGCGCGGCGCATCCACGTCAATCGCCCAATGGACGATGTCGATCAAGTGAGGAGCCCAGTTCGTCAACTCGCCGCCGCCCGTCTCCCAGAAACCGCCCCAGCCCATGTGGCGATTGCGGTTGTAAGGGTGGTAGGGCGCCGGACCCAGCCACATGTCCCAATTAAGACCCTCGAGAGGCTCGCTGTCGGGATACGGCGTATGCATTCTCGACTGCACCGACGTGCCGCGCAAAACCCAGGTATCGGCTTCCGTCACCCGGCCGATGCGCTTGTTGCGAAGCAGCTCGGCGACCTTCTTGAAGTGCTCGCCGGAGCGTTGCTGCGTGCCGCACTGAACGACGCGATGGTGCTGGTTGGCCGCCTCCACCATCCGCCGGCCTTCCAGTATGGTGTGTGAAATGGGCTTCTCCACGTACACGTCTTTGCCGGCCTCGCACGCCGCAATCATGGGGATGGCGTGCCAGTGTTCCGGCGTGGCCACAATCACCGCATCGATGTCTTTGTGCTCGAAGAGCTTGCGAAAATCCCCATACGTCTTCACCTTCGCCGGCACAAGGTCTAGACCGATCATCGTCTCCCGCAGGCGCATGTCCCACACGTCACAGAGTGCGACTACGTTGACTTGGCCCGTTCTCATAAAAGAGCCTAGGTCATAACGGCCCTGGTTCCCCGAACCAATCAGCCCCACACCGATGCGTTCGTTGGCGCCGACGACGTTTCGCACCGCCGGACCTGAGGAAACAGCCAGACTCGCCGTTCCCAGAACGGCGGATTTATGAAAATCGCGACGCGACATCTTCAAGCCGTCCATCATGACCTCCTGGATAGCGCAGAACTGCGTCATTTGCAGGTCCGCGGCTTTTCGAGTCCTGTCGTCCCGCCCCGCACCAAAATCCTGGCGCCGTCAGGCGCAGGCATTATACAACCGGAATGCAATGAAAGGGTAAAGGTTAAAGGGTACAAGGATGAAAGAAGGGTTACTTTTCAGCCTGTAGCCTCCAGATTGTAGACTTTAGACTTTAGACTTTAAACTTTAGACTTTAGACTTCTCCGTTTAAGAACGCTTCTTTGTTCACCACGTAAGGCATGTTCGCGGGGTTGCCGCCATAGCGCCCTTCCAAAACGTCGATGACGCCTTGCACGCAACGGCCCGCCATCCCTTTGTCGGGGTTGGTGGAGAGGCGCGTGACGCGTCCGGCGCTGGCGAAATGCGAGAACAGCCGCACGCGATTTTCGAGTTTTGGGTCGCCCAAGGGAGAATCCGCCGGCAGCGGTTCCCGTTCATAGACGTCGAGCGCCGCGCCGGCAATCACCCCTTCTCGCAGAGCATCCACCAAGGCCTTCTCATCCACCACGGCGCCGCGCGCGGTATTGACCAGGAAGGCGGTGGGCTTCATCCAGCGAAGCGTTTTTTCGTTGAACAAATGATAAGTGGGATTCCTGCCTTCCCCCTCTCGAACCAAAGGGACATGAACGCTGACGAAGTCCGCTCCACGCAACGCCTCCTCGAAGTTCACATAGCCGATGGTGCGCCGTTCGGGCGTGAAGCCGTTCCTGAAGCGCACCTCCATGGCCTCCTGAATCTTGCGTGTAAACTCGTGGTCTTCAACGCCGCCATCGTAGCAGAGAAAATCGACGTCGAAGGCCATCGCTTTCTTGATGAACGCCTGGCCGATGCGGCCCGTGCCGATGACGGCGATGGTTTTGCCTGTCACTTCATCGCCCAAAAACGGAAGGAAGGGGTGCCAGATTCCCCAGCGATTGTCGCGCACCAACCGCTCGCTGGGACAGAGCTTGCGCGCCACGTTGCCTAAAATGAACAGCGCAAATTCCGCGGTGGCCTCGGTGAGCACATCGGCAGTGTACGTGAAAGGGATGCGAGAGCGATCGGCAGCAGCGCGGTCAATATTGTCGAACCCCACCGCGTACTGGGCCACAACTTTCAGACTGCCACGCCCGGCCTCGAAGACTTCCCCGTCAATGCGGTCGCGCAGCGTGGTGATGAGCGCATCAATTCCAGAGCGCACTTTCTCCACGATCAGGCTCTTCGCGGGAGGCTCGGGGTCGGGGTAGACCTCGACTTCGTAACCGCGCTCTCTCAGAACGTCAAATGCGTCCTTGCCGATGTCGCAGGTGGCGAAGACACGGAACGGCTTTTCGAGTTCGGCCACCATCCCTCCAGGTTGTACGTGGCGATTATGTTGTCTTGTCTCTTTAAGCCCTGCTTGTCTCAACGAGTCGCAGGGGAACGGCCCGTCGTCCCCTGCTCTAATGACGAGTCCGCCTGCCGGGATGTTCCCGGACACACGGCCACGAAAGAAGTGACCCCTCACCCGGCCCGCGACGACTGATGAAAGCGTCGTCGCGGGTCACCCTCTCCCCTCGGGCTGATCATTACCCATATCTTCGGCTGGACACCGGGGGTGAGTGCGCAGTATGAGCGAGGAGTTTCCACATTGCGGTGAGTGGCTCGAGATATTGCAATCCGAGCCAGAGCGTTTGGGTGCCGGGTTCGCCGTCGCTCTTGCGTCCCAGGAAGCCGCCCAGCGTCGCCACCATGCGCATCGCTTCCCGCAAGTTTGGAGGTTGCTCGGGTGGCCTCGGATCCTGGTTGATGTAGGCGGCCAGCGCTTTCCATTCGGCTTCCTCGAAGTAGGCGGAGCAAGGAACATCAGGGACTTCCCGGCCCAGCTTGGTCAGATGAAAAATGCGCCACGCCACCACCAGATCAATTGCCAAGCAGGCTTCAATGCGCTCGGCCGTGCCGAGTTGCCGCTGCTCGATGCGGCAGCCACTTTTCAGCGTGCGATGATAAACTTCAATCCCCCAGCGCAAGGTGTACCAACGCAGCTTTTCGCAAGCGGCTGCAAAACTGTCCACCGGGCAGGTGGTCAGCAGCATCCAGAGCAACGGTTCTTTGATTCCCCGGGGCGCTTCCACTTCCTCTGCCAGCACCGCCCAAAGCGTCAGCTCGCCCAGCTTTTCTTTGCCATGGGGCGGTCGCAAGGTGACCTGCGCAAAGCGCACTTCGAGCCGCGCCACCCGTGCCGCTTGGGCACCCCGCCGCGGTATCCGGACTTCCTGAATGCCCGCCAGCGCGTGCTGCGCCATCCCCGGCCACAAATGTTCTTGGCCGTCCTCGCCCAGCCGGTCGCGTTCGGCTCGCACCAACAGCCAGGGACCGTTCTCCTCTGCGAGAGCCCCATGGAACAGTTCGTAAATATCGGCTTCCCGATCCCCCACACTGACCAGCCGCGTGCAGCGCGTGCGCCGCTGCACCTCCGCCACCTGCCGCAGACTCTTCAGCCATTTATTGCTTTCTTTCTCTTCAATCGGCAGAGTCTTGCGTCGAGACCGTTTGCCAAACTGCGCCCGGTCCCGCGCCCAGCACTGCACATCCAGCAACCCCAAGGGTGTGCCCGCCGCATTGAAAGCCAGCGTCGAGTGCAGCACCAATCCCACCGTACCTTCCTTATTCGAGCCAATGGGGCCCAGGTCGTCGGTCGCCGGATGGGCGCTGTAGTTCAGGAACGTCGTGTCCTGCACGGCAAACACCAACCGCTCAGCCGCCACGCGCTGCCGGGTCGCTTCATAATGGGGTTGCAACAAAGCGTCCATGCCGGTGTCCGGATGCTCAAAGAAACGATAGGCGGCTTTGGTTCGGGCGCGAGTCTGACAGGCCTGCGGCAGGTTGGCCTGAGGCCGCGCGTAAAAATCGCGCGCCAGGACCAACAACCGTTCGCGCCGCCGCTCATCTCCCAATCGCGCTCCGCCGAACTCTTCCTCCGCCCAGTCGGCCGGAGGAGGGGGCGGAGCGGGTGGGTGTCCGCCCAAGCGCTGGCGGGCCTGCGAGTGCAAAGCATACAGGAAAATCCGCTTCACCGCTCGGCCGCCGGTGTGCTCGCGGTCCTGACGCCCTCGCCCCGTCGTCTGGCCCACCTCCAGCCAGTTGGCCGCCCGATAGCAGGTGCCCCTAAAACGCTCCGCGTCCACAAAGGTTTCCACCAGCAGGGGCCTATAGCCGTAGCGCTCTTGCCAGTCCTTGGCGACTTGCTGCAGTGCCAAGCCGAGCACCTGCGAAGCCAAGTTGGGCACGCGCCAGTGGGGCAGAATCAGAAAACGGCTGTTGGCAATCACCTCCTGCAGATGTTCACGGCGCACTGGGTCACTCCAGCCGATCCACTCATCCCGCGCCGCCAGTTGCCAGGCTGCGGCACTGAAGGCCAGCCCACCCAACCAATCGCCCTGGCCGCTGCGCACGCCATAGCGCATCTGCGCCCCACAGAGAGGTCCGGCTCCCAAGTAATGATAGCGCTCCATCATCTGGTTCCAGAGCCGCGAGGCCGAACAATCCGCCTGCTCAATGCGCAGCAAGCGCACCGGCTGCAAGGCCTGGAGCGAGGCTTCGGTGGGCAAGACCTGCTGCGGCGCGGGCTGGGCCGCAACTCGCCGGGGTGGAGAAACCACGGCCGGGGCAACCGCGGGCAGATCAAGGGCCCCACGACGCTGCAGCTTCCCCAGCGCCACGCGGCAACTGACCTGCTTGAGTTCACCCGAGGCAGTGCGCCAGTTCAACCATTCGCAAACCCGCCGCGACAGGGTCCGACGCGAGATGCCAGGTTCGTCGTCAACGGTCTGCTGAATGCGCTGCACAAGCTGCGGACCGAATTCTTGCCCGCAAACCTTCATGCGGGCAGCTTAGAGCATGAGGACCCCCGGTGTCCAGCAAAAAGTGTGGGACATGATCAGCCCCTCGGGAGAGGGCTCTCAACCAAACTGGGTCTACCCTTCAACCTTTACCCTTCACCCTTTGGTTACAGCCTCTTCTTCGCCCAGTCTCCGATCCAACCCAACGCCTTCTGGAGGTTCTCCACGGAATTGGCAAAAGAGAACCGCAGATATCCCTCGCCCCACGCCCCAAAAGCCGTCCCGGAGAGGCACGCCACGCCAGCTTCTTTCAGGATGGCGTCGGCCAGGGCGCCCGAACTCCACTTCGTTTGTTTGATGTTGGGAAATACGTAAAAGGCTCCGTGCGGCTCCCGGCAACTGAAGCCCGGAATGCGATTCAAGCCGTCGACGATGACGCTGCGGCGCCGGCGGAACTCTTCTCGCATGACCCCAACCGAGCTCTGATCGCCCCGCAGAGCCTCGACACCCGCAATCTGACTGAAGCTGGCGGTGCAGGAGTTGCAATTGGTCATCAATTGCGCGATCCACTTTGCCAGGTCCGGCCGCATCACGCCCCAGCCCATTCGCCAGCCGGTCATGGCATAAGTCTTCGAAAACCCGTTCAGGATGATCGTCGACTCCTTCATGCCCGGAAACTGGGCTATGCTTGTGTGGTCACCCTCGTAGATTAACTGATGGTAGATTTCGTCTGAAAGCACCGCAATCTCGCGCCCCGCAAGTTTATCCGCAAGCGCCTTGAGCCCCTCGCGGCTGATTACACCGCCGGTGGGATTCTGCGGGCTATTCAGGATGAGCAGGCGCGTGCGGTCCGTGATCTTGTCGAGGATTTCTTCCACGTCCACATCGAAGCTCCGGTCCTCCCGTAAACCGTAAGGCACGGCCTGCGCCCCAACGAAATTGATCATGGATTCATAAATGGGAAAGCCGGGATTGGGATAAAGAACTTCATCGCCCCGCTGCGCCAAGGCCAGAATGACAAAAAACATGATCGGTTTGCCGCCCGGCGTGATGACAACCTCGCTCGCGTCAACCGGAATCCCCGAATGCTTGGCAGTGTACTCCGCCGCGGCTTCCCGGAGTTGGGGCAAGCCTGCCGAAGGCCCGTAGTGGGTCCAACCGTCGCGCAAGGCACGGACAGCGGCCTCCACGATGTTGGCAGGCGTGGAGAAATCCGGCTCCCCAATTTCCAGATGAACGATTTCTCTGCCCTGCGCTTCCAGAACACGTGCGCGCACTAGCACCTCAAACGCCGTCTCGGTGCCCAACCGCGACATGCGCTCGGCCAGACGAATCGTTCTGTGCATAGTCGTACTCATGGTGTCCCCCTCTTCTTCACAGCCAAATCTCGAGAATCGAAACTCGAAATTCGAAAATAGAAAGTCCAACCTTGAAACTGGTAACTCGAAGTCAGAATTCACGCCCCCCCGGGCTGTCAAGTTCCAGTTTCGGCTCTACATTGTCGACCTTTCAACCCTCAATTTCCAGCGCCAATTTTCCTGTTTCACCGCGACCGAGTCCGTGTGGAAACCTCCTTTCGACTGTCATTCTGAGCGCAGCGAAGAATCCCTGCGGTTGCTTTTCAACGTTAACACCACGGGGATTCTTCGCTACGCTCAGAATAACACGATCCCACGGGCGACTTTCGATTTTCCAGTTTCCAGTTTCCGCTTTCCTATGGGTGGAGCAGAATCTTACCGAAGAACTCTCGGCTTTCCATCTTCCTTTGAGCGGCAGCAGCCTCCCGGAGCGGAAAGGCGGAGTCGATCACGGCCTTGAGCTTGCGCCGCGCAATCAACTTAAGGGCGTCGAGCAGTTCTGCCTTGCCGCCCATAAAGGAACCCATTACGCTGCGTTGCCGGCCGAAGAGGTTCTGAAGATTCAGCTTCACTTCTCCTCCGCTGGTCACGCCGCAAGTCACCAGGCGTCCGTAGGTCGCAAGCGAGTCGAAGCACTCTTCCCAGACGGCCGCGCCCACGTGCTCGACGATTACATCCACCCCGCGCTTCCCGGTAATGCGTTTGACCTCTGCGGATATCGCTTGCCGGCTGTGATTGATGACTTCGTCGGCTCCGAGGGCCCGCGCCTTGTCCAGTTTCCAATCCGCTCCGGCCGTGGCAATCACCCGCGCGCTCACTGCCTTCGCGATTTGGATGGCGGCGCTGCCCACGCCGGAGCCGGCGCCAATGACCAGCACATCCTCACCCGGTCTCAGTTGGGCGCGGGTGAAAAGCATGTGCCAGGCGGTAAGGAAAACCAAAGGCACGGCGGCAGCTTCGTCAAAACTCAAGTCGCCGGGGATGGGTATGACATTGACCTCGGGCGCTTTTACGAATTCCGCATAGCCGCCATCCACGAAGACTCCGAGGACCGTGTAGTTCCGGCAGGCACTGTCCAGTCCTTTGAAGCACGCCTCGCACTGCCCGCAACTGATCCCCGGGCACAACAGCACACGCTCGCCGGTCTTCACGCGCTTCACCAGCGAGCCCAGCTCCGCGACTTCCCCGGAAACGTCGCTGCCCACGATGTGAGGGAGCGGAAGCTTCCAATCGCTCACGCCCCGCCGGAGCCAGAGATCCAGGTGATTCAAGGCGCACGCCTTGACTCTTACCAGTACTTCGTTGGCCGCGATCTTCGGGTCCGGAGCCGCCTCGTATTTCAGCACCTCGGGACCACCGTGCTCGTGGAATCGGACTGCCTGCATGGGTCACCCCCGTCGCTCAAAAGTACCATTCCTTGGGAGCCCAAACAATGTATGATACGGCGGTGTGATTGGATTTCTCCGCGAACTCTGTGGCCTCTGTGGTAAAGCCCTTGCCGGCGTTAGTCACGGGTCCGAATGCTTATGAATGTTAGCGCGTCGCTCCAGGTTCAGGCCGAGACTGATTCCGCGCCCGACCGCTCCGTCGCCGTCGGTCCGCCGCTCGACCGCATCGATTTACTGCTTGCGGCCGTCCTGGCGCTCGGCGCGCTGGCGATGTTCGGGAAGGTGATCTTCACGCCTTCCATGCTCTTCTTCCGCGATGTCTTCAATTACACCTACCCCTCGACCCGCTTCATCCAGGAAATGTGCCGACACGGCGCCTTGCCCTATTGGAACCCGTATCTGAACTACGGTCAGCCGTTGCTGGAGAATCCCAACCTTCTGTTCTTCTATCCCTACACGCTGCTGATCATATTTCTTCCCATCGACTTCGCTTATCCGTTCTTCTACGTCGTGCACGTCGCGCTGGCGGGCATCGGCGCATACCTTCTGGCCCGGCGCTGGGGGCAGAGCCGCCAGGCTGCATTCTTGGCCGGATTCGTTTTTGCCTTCAGCGGCCCGCTCTTGTCGCTGGGCAACTTGTATAATCACGCCGCCTGCGCGGCATGGATGCCTTGGGCGCTGCTCGCCACGGACCGGGCGATGCTTGGGGACGCGGCAGTCCCACGCCGGGTTTCGCGAATGGATTCTTCTGACGCTGGTTTTTTCCTTGCAGTTTCTGGCCGCCGAGCCTTTCACCTTGATCGCCACATTTGGCCTGTGCTTTGCTTACGCGCTCTACCTGCGGGGCACGCTTCGGCCTCTCGCCTCGGCCGCGAACTTGCGCATCGTGATCGGATTTGTGCTGGCCGGTTGTCTGATGATTGCCTTGTGCGCGGTGCAATTCCTGCCTTCCGCGGAACTCCTCAGCCACTCGCGCCGGGGCGCCCAAGGCCTGCGCTACGGCGAGACGTCAAACTGGTCTTTCCACCCGCTACTGCTGGTGGAAATGTTGGTGCCGGATTTCTTCGGGCCTGCCTTGACCTCGCCTACTAAATGGAACGCACTGGTTGAAGACGGGAACAGTCCTTATTACGTCTCGGTTTTCACGGGATTCGTTCCGCTCTTTCTGGCGCTGGCGGGTTGGGCCCTGGCCAAAGACCGGCGGCGGAATTTTGTTGCGGCGTCGGCTCTCGTGTTCCTGGTGCTCTCCTTCGGCCATTTCACCCCGGTCTTCTCGCTTGCCTACTTGCTCGTGCCCTTGCTTACCCTGGTGCGATTCCCAGTCAAGCTGCTTGTGCCGGTGGTGATGCTTGTTGCCATCCTGGCTGGGTGGGGCCTGGACGCGCTTCGCGCGGAAGCCAGCCAGTGGAAAGCGCGCCGCAAATGCGCCCTTTATCCGCTGGTGATTCTGCTGGCTTGTTCTTTGGCAATATGCGCCGCTGCATGGATGACGCCGGCGCTGCTTACTCTTCCCACCCAGTGGGCGCTGATCCGGCAGGGGCATGCCAGCGCGGAGGCCGGCGAAATGGCGCAGGCTCTCACCAGCCTGATTCGGATTTACGCCCCAGGAATCACCGGATTTGCACTGTTCTCTTTCCTGCTAGTGCTCGGACGAAGCCAGAACAAAACCTGGGCGCGCATCGGCGTGCCACTTTTCGCGCTTCTGGGGCTTGCGCAGCTTGTGCAGGTGAACTACGGCGCCAATCCCACCGTGCCCAGAGGCTTCTACAGCTATCGGCCCCCGGTGCTCTCGAGCTTGTCCGGCCCGCCGGGTTCCTTTCGAATAGAATCCCAAACGCGAAATTCCGCCTCCGCGGTCGACACCAGAGACCTCCAAAGCTTCGTCAGCTTTGATTCGATCCCTGAAGTTGCCGGGTTGTCCGCTGTCGCGCGAGGAAGCTTTCAGCAGAGGCTTGTGTTGGGAGCCGGTTCGATGATGGAGGGCGCAGAAGGCAGTCTGAATCTGGATATAGAACGTTCCTTGCCGCCGTTCCTTTATGACATGTGGATCTACACAATTAAACAGGCCCCTGACACCCTCCACCTGGACTGCCTGCTGGGTCGCACGAATGTCAAGTACATCATCCGCTCCGGGCGCAGCTCTTCAAGCGGTTCAAAGCTGCTCGGAGAAGTTTTCAATGGGTCACCCAAGCCGAGTTATCTCTACGAGGATCTTTACTTTCTCCCACGCGCCTACGTAGCAGGCACGGCGATTTTCACCACCGACCCGCTTGCTACTCTGAGCCGCATGGCTTCACCGGATTTCGACGCTGCGCAGAACGTCATTCTGGCCGCAGACCCGGGCAACTCTCCCGCCGTCCACGGCTCACAGACCGGTCATTCCCGCGAAGGCGGGAATCCACCGGCAGGTCAAGTTGAAATTACCGGCCGCCAGCCCAATGCCGTAACTTTGAAGGCCGATCTTTCCCGGCCAGGCTACGTCGTGCTGCTGGACCGCTACGATGCAAACTGGCACGCAAAAATCGACGGCCGCGAAGTCCCGGTGCTCCGCGCCAATCAACTCTTCCGCGCCGTCTACGCCGAGTCGGGCCAACATGTGATTGCCTTTTCTTACCGGCAGCATGGTCTGTTGGCCGGAATGCTAATCTCGGCGCTGACGCTTATGCTGCTGGTAGGGCTTGCCCTTTTTTGGCCCGCCCGAAATCTCGGGACAGCGACAGGAATAAGCGCAACAAAAGCGGTTGTGTGAGCTTCGCAGCGTGGCCTTAGCTGTCCGTGCTGCTGGTGGTCACGGGCTGCAACGCCAAGGAAATCGTTCCGACGGTAAATCACGAAAGCATCAAGGTCGGCAACGGGCTTGTAGTTCTCGGTGATGAAGGAATCTAGCTTGGGAAAGACCTTGAGATATTCCTCGGAGTCCAGGTTCACGTAGGTGAGAGCAGGTAAAGCGTCATGGCGCTTCACAACGATGAAACGGGGCTGAGCATTCCTCAGGTCCCGTACCAACTCATCCCGCCATGAATTTGGACACCACGGAGACATTAACCCCAAGTTCGAGATAAAGCGGGTCTGAGGTTGATGGCCAGAAAAATAATAAATCGAGCAGTTGGCGCCCCACAGATAAACACCATCGTTTGGCTTGGCATTCTTTTCGAGGTAATGAATAACGTCGAATTGTCCGCGAAGAAATTCGCAGGGCAACTGTCGCGTGTAGTTCGAGTAAGATCGCTCGGGGTCAGCTCGCCATTCGCGCAGTTCTTCATACCGCATCGTCAATTTGCCAAACTCGTCGGGAAGCGGCCAGAAGACGGCGTTGGCAAAAACAATCCAAATCAGGCCAGCCGCGAGCCGCCAGCCCCGTCGCCTGAAATTTCTTGCCAGGAGGCAGGCGCCCTCATAAATGCTGACCATGAGGTACGCCCATATTGCCGCGAAGAAAGGGTAGCAGGTCTGAAAGTAGTATTCATGCAAACGAACTTGCATCAGGGCAGCGGCATAGGCGCTCAGGGCAGCAAGGAACACCGGGGCGGACCTTTTCAAATCCTGGCGCATCCACGCCACCAGAAGTCCCGCCCCCGTGGCGGTCGGGTAAGGCAATGGCGCGGACCGGGCTTCGAATGATGCCGACGTTTCCATTGCCTCCCCTAGAATTCCGTACGGCGGGTTTTCCCCGGTACGGCTTAAAGGCCGGATTATCAGACGAGGCCTTCCCCGCGGGCGGGTTTGCCATCGTCCTTCGTGCTTGCGGCCTCCATCAGGATTTCCCTGCTCTGTGTCAGGGACGATGGGACAGGCAGGCACCTCCGCGCGAGCGGTATCCCGCTCTACCCCAGGGGCCCTCGCTCCGGTCCGGGTTATGCTGTCCCGACCCATCCTCACTTAACTGGCCCCATCCGCCCCACTCGCCGGCACATCCCGACTTCGCCGCATTGCGGTTTATACGAAATATCTTCGCTGTGCCTGCCTGGTGCAGGCCTAGGCGACCCGCGAGTGGTTCTGAGCTTTCATCGATGCTCTTTCGCAACATGTCGTCCTCTACGACCACGGGGAACTCTTCGGCTGCTTGTACCCAGTACTTCGCCGAAGATCCTAGCCTTCAACTCCGTATGACAGTTTCGGCATTCCCTTCACCCTCACACTCCGATCCGAGTAAGGGGGTAAGTTTTCGGGGCTTAACTACGGTTCGCTTGCGCTACGACCTGTTGTTTTGCTAGCTCTCCTTGTCGGAGCAGACCGGATTCGCACCCAGCCATCGAGAGAGCGTTTACTTCCGGGCTTCCGACGGTTTGGTTACCCGCCCCGCCGCCGGGTATCACTACCGTGCCAACTGGGCAATCTGCACGGGCGGGACTTGCACCCGCTAGAACATCGACTAGCTTCACTGCACCATAAGGTCCACACCCCCAAGAAATAGTTTGTTCGAGCAAGGACCGAGAGCAAGTAGTGTGGATTGTGCTCGAAGCCCATGGCCGCATAACGCGGCACGACTTCGAATTGCATCACCCTCATAGCAGGCCAAGCGCCCTTGAATACGATCCAAGCCAGGACAATGGCGATTGCAGCAGTGAGTCCCGCCAGCAGAAGGCCGGCCCTCGCCAGCCAGTTCCGCCAGGGGATTACAAGAGAGAGCCGGCGCGGCTCCCGGTCAAGACCGCTCGTGTCGAGAAAAGGCAGGAAGAGAAGAAAGGGCAGGAATGCCATGGCATTGTATTTTAGCCAGCAGCCGTAGCCAAGCAGGAGGCCCGCTGCAAGGGAGCTTACCCTTGACCATCGTCCCCGGCGCATCATGAGCAAGTAACCAGCCAATACACAGGCCACCTGAAACGTCTCGGGTTGGGCAATATAGAAATACTTCATTTCGCCATGCCACGAAGCATGAACCATTACCGCAAGTGCAGCGCCCAGGCGACCCAGGTAGGGCTCCGCGAACCGAAAAAGAAGGTAAGAGATGAGAAACAACAAGAGGATGTCGGTCACCGCCACCGACCACAGTGTCCTGCCAAAAAGCTTGGCGATGCCGGCGTACAAGTAGAGGATGCCGGGCGGTTTACTTTCCAAAAAGTCGCGGTACGGTTGCTTGCCTTCGAGCAGGCCCTGTCCGATGGTCAGGTAAATCTCCTGGTCGCCGCCCAGCGGAAAGCTCAGGATTGGGAGCGCTCGCACCACCACGAATAGCACGGCTAAGGCAAGCAAGGCCCGGCTGAGAAGGAAACTCCTCGCCTTGCTGGGCGCAGTCCCGACCGCGTCGGACGGAACCGGCTGGGTAGGAGAAATAGTCTCAGGACTCATGTAGTCCCGGCCGCCGTGCTGGCGTCGTCTGGGATGGGATTCGTCTCGAAACGCCGGTCATTCCCGCAGCCGCGCGTCCCGACGAATGCTAAAACGCCGTTGCCTGGGTCATCCTGATAGTCCAGGGCCGAAAACCTGATGCACCTGCCCTCACATGTTACCACCATGGTTACCCCCGCAATCGTCGCAGACGGCGTCGGCTGCCACGAACCGCGAGCAGATAATCTATACCAGTTTTGAATCTCAACCTCTGGCACCAAAGTACCCGGGAGACAATTCTGTGCGGATCGTGGTCACCGGCTTGAACGCTGAGGGAAGGCGTTCCGGCGGTACACGACGAAAGAATCAAAATCGGCGACGGGCCTGTAGTTCTCAGTGATGAAGCAATCGAGCTTCGGAAAGAGCTTGAGATAATTCTCGGAGTCCAGGTTCACATAGGTGATCATAGGTAGGGCGTCGTGGCGCGCCACAACGATGAAACGCGGCGGAGTCTTTGTCAGGTCACGCACCAACTCTGCTCGTAAGGAATCCGGGCACCAAGGAGCCATAAGGCCCAAATTGGCGTACAACCGGGTCGGCGGTAGATGGCCCGACAGGTAATAGATGACACCGCGAGTACCCCAAACATATACGCCATCGTAGGGTCTTGCATTTTTCTCGAGAAAATCGATAACTTCGAGTTCTGCGCCTAGGTGTTCAAACGGCAACTGATGCGGGTATTTCGCGTAAAAAGTCTCATGGCCGGCTCGCCATTCGCGCAGTTCTTCATACCGCATGGTCAATTTGCTAAACTCCTCCGGGAGCGGCCAGAAAATGGCTTGGGCGAAAACAATCCAAACCAGCCCAGCCGCGAGCCGCCAGCCCCGCTCCCTGAAATTCCTTGCCAGGGCGCGAGAACCCTCATAGAGGGTGACCACGAGGTACGCCCATATGGCGGCGACAAAAGGGTAGCAGGTCTGAAAGTAGTAATCGTGGAAACGAAGCTGCATCGCCACGGCGGCATAGGCAGTAAGGGCAGCAAGAAAGAGCGGGGCGAACCGCCTCAAATCCCGGCGCCTCCACGCTGACAGAAGTCCCACCAGAATGGCCCATAAATTCCACACGCCCAAAAAATAGTTTGTTCGCGCAAAAACCGAGAGCACGTAGTGCGGACGGCGCTGAACGGCCATCGCCGCGTAGCGCGGCACGATCTCGAATTGCATCTCCCGCATGGCGGGCCAAGCGCCGCTGAAAACGATCCACGCGAGTACAATGCCAAAGGCGACCGCAAGTCCCGCCAGCAAAAGGGCGGCCCGCCCAAGCCAGTCCCGCCAGAAGATCGTCAAGGAAACGCGTGGCGAGTCGCGATCTAGAGCGCGCGTGTCGAGAAAAGGCAGGAAGAGGAGAAGGGGCAGGAAGGCGAGAGCGTTGGGTTTAAGCCAGCATCCGCAACCGAGGAGGATGCCCGCGGCAAAGTAATTCGCCTTCCACCACCCCTCGCGGCGTCGCACCGTGAGGCAAGCGCCGAAAACGCAGACCAGTTGGAAGGTTTCGGGTTGGGCGATCCAGAAATAGTTTGTCTCCCCATGCATGGAAGCATGAACCATTACTGCGACTGCGGCGCCCGCGCCTCCCAGGTAGGTCGCAGTGAAGCGATAAAGAAGGTAGGAGATCAGAAGCAACAACACGATATCAGCCGCTGCCGCCGACCACATTACTCTGCCAACCATCTTGGCAACCCCAGCGTACACGACGAAAATGCCCGGGGGCTTGGTGTCCAAGAGGTCGCGGTACAGTTGCTTGCCCTGGAGCAGGCCCTGCCCGATCATCAAATAAGCTCCTTGGTCGTTGCCCAGCGGGAAAGTAAGGATGGGGAGCGCTCGTACCACCACGAAGAGCCCGGCTAGGGCAAGCAACGCCCGGCTAAGTAGCAAAGTCTTGGCCTTGCGGCGCGCAGTTCCAACCACGTCGGACGGAACCGGCTGCCTCGGGGAAATGGTTTCAGGGTTCATGGAGTCTTTGCGTCCACGAGAATGCTCAAAACAGCCGTTGGCTGTGCCATCTTAAACACCGCCAATGGTAGCTGGCACTTCCTTTCAAATACAGAGTAGGCTTGTCGCAGTCGTGATGTCATCTGAAAAGGCGTCGCAGGCCGTGTCAATCTTTCTGGCGAGAAGCTCGCATTATCCAAACCGAGACTGTGTATCAATCCCGTACCTCAATCTCTAGCACCAAAGTACTGACAGATTCCGGCGGCGGGTGTGTTAAGCTTCAGCGAGCATGACGTATATCGCCCAGCACAAGTACGACGAATTCCGGAGCATTCGGGAAGTCCCGTGCCTAGAGCCCAACGCCGTGGGCGCTTTTCTCGAAGCCACAGTCCGGTGTGGGACGACTCTGGCAACCGGAGGCTTCGTGTCGTCACGGCGTGAATCGAGATTGCTATGACGGAGTACAATAATCCAATGTCTATCGCATGTTCGATGGGGATTATGGCCTATAACGAGGAAGCCAATATCGGCCGGACGCTCGAGGCCCTGGTCTTGCAACGAACCGCAAGGGTAACCCTTACGGAGATTGTAGTCGTAGCCAGTGGCTGTACTGACCGCACCGAATCTATCGTGCAAGACTGGGCAACCCGGGACCAGCGAATTCACCTGCTATCGCAGCCGCGGCGCGAGGGTAAGGCCTCTGCAATCAACCAGTTTCTTCCGCAAGCGCGGGAGGAAATAGTAGTGCTTTGCGGCGCTGATCTGTTGCCCGCAGCGGACGCCATTGAAGAACTGGTGGCGCCTTTCGCCGACCCGGCGGTGGGCATGACCACGGGGCGGCCAGTGCCAGTCAACGACCCCGGGACATTTATGGGGTTTGCCGCACATCTGCTCTGGGACCTGCATCACCAAATCAACCTGCGCAGCTTCAAGGCCGGGGAGATGATCGCCTTCCGCAAGATCTTCCAACGTATTCCTTACCGCACTTCGGTGGACGAGGCGTGCATCGAGCCGGTTATTCGCGGCCAGGGATATGAGGCGCGCTACGTACCGACGGCCGTCGTCCACAACAAAGGTCCGCTCAACATCGGCGATTATCTGCGTCGGCGCCGAAGCAATTATGCCGGCCACTTGGCTTTGCAAGGTACGCTGGGCTACACGGTAAGCACTATGAGCGGCTGGAAGATACTAAGCATTTTAACGCAGAACCTTGATTGGCGGCCGCTGCCTTTTCTCTGGACGTGGGGCGTCGCGGCACTCGAAGCCTACGGGCGGTTCCTGGGGAGTCGCGACTACAAGAAAGGACGCGACCACTCCGTCTGGGAAATCGCCAAGACAACGAAAGATCTTATGGTAAGGGGATAGCGGCGACCGGAATTCCATGGCTGGGCGCAACACCGTTTCCTTCTTTTTGAAAAACACTGAGCGGTCACGGCCAAGATGTCCGTGCCACATCAAAAGTGACTCGCTGCTCATTTTCTGCTCATTTTCTGCTTGACAGCCACACAGTGTTGTGATAGCCTATCGTGGTGGTCATTTTTTGGACACATTGTCGCTGGCGAGCTCCTGACCGTGCCGAAACGCAACGGATGCGAAAGGGTTCAGGCTATGCGAAAGTGTAGGAAACTACAAAAAATGAAAAATAGTGGGAACGAAGCTAAGAAGTACTTGAAAACAAAGGAAGTCACCCTTTTGAATGGTGCAAATTCCGCGCGTTTTGTGTGCAAATTACGCCCCATTTGGTGCTAAATGGAGCAAGAACGCCGCGTTTTGCAAAAGCCCACCGAAACTTCCGAGTCCTCAAGCCAAGCTGCAGCAGTGACAATTAGTCGGCTAGATCAGAGGTCGGCCCCGCCAACCACTTCCGCCAGTTGCTCGCCCGCGTAGCACACTTGTTCATCCGTCAACTCAGGGAAGAACGGCATACTCACAACCCGGGCACAAGCCCGTTCGACATGCGGAAACCGCCCGGGTCCGAAGCCGAGAGTTGCGAAGGCGGGCTGCAGGTGGATGGGACAGGGATAATGGATCGCGGTGTGAACGCCTCGCCCTTCCAGAGCCGCGCGCACCGCGTCGCGCCGCTCAACGTAGACTGTGAACAAGTGGTAGACGCGTTCGTCGCGAGAGTCATCAGGGAGAATCTCCACGTCGGCGCCCTGCAAGACGCTGCGATAGAGGCCGGCAATTTCCTTGCGACGCGCGTTCCACCGCTCGAGCCGCTTCAGCTTGATTCTGAGTACCGCGCCTTGGAATCCCTCCATGCGGTAGTTGTAACCGATCCTCTCATGTGTGTACGGGCCGCTCTGGCCGTGGTTGCGCAGTGATCGCGCCAACTGGGCGATGCTGGCGTCATGGGTCGTGAGCGCTCCGCCTTCACCGTAGGCGCTTAGATTCTTGCTCGGATAAAAACTGAAAGCTGCCGCGTGGCCGATGCTTCCGACGCGCTTGCCGCGGTAGCGCGCGCCGTGCGCCTGGCAGGCATCCTCGAGGACCGCCAGGTTGTGCTTGCTTGCGATCTCCAGGATCGGTTCCATGTCCGCAGGGCGCCCATACAAATGAACAGGAACGATGGCCCTGGTGCGTGCCGTGACCGCCAGATCGGTAAGCGCAGGATCAAGATTGGCCGTCTTGGGATCGATGTCGACGAACACCGGCGTCGCGCCCACGTAGGAGATTGCCGAGGCGGTGGCGATGAATGTGTTCGGCGTGGTAATCACTTCATCGCCCGGCTTCACTCCCAGAGCGAGCAATCCGACATGCAGGGCGCTGGTTCCGGAATTCAAGGCCACGCAGTAGTCAACTTCGCAATAAGCGGCAAACTCCTTTTCGAATTCGGCGACCTCTTCGCCCAGGACGAACGCCGCGTTGCTGCAAGCACGCTCCAGGGCCTGCATGATCTCATCGCGAAGGCCCGAGAACTGTTTTTTCAGGTCAAAATACGGGACGAGCATGGCGAACCTCACGGACGATATTCGAGGCATCGAAAGTACCGTCCGGAAGGCGAGAAGTCAAGCCGCGCAAAAGAGAAGTCGACAGTTGACAGTCGACAGTCAACAGTAGAGGGCCGCGACAGCGCCTTGGGCGCGATAGATGTCGAACGGGGCGCAAAGATGTATATTAATGAGTTTGAAATGAGATCATCCACCTCGCTGCACCTTCTCTTGCTTACGTTCTTGCTCCTGGGCCTATTCCTGCGAGTCGGGGCAGCGTTGCGATTCCCAACCCAGTTTCATGCTGACGAGATCTTCCAAACTCAGGAGCCGGCGCATCGCCTGGCCTATGGCTACGGAGTCGTCACCTGGGAATGGCGGCGCGGAGTTCGGTCGTGGGTATATCCCGCCTTCCTGGCAGGCGTGATGCGGGCCACGGCCTGGATGGGCCCCGGATCCACAGGTTATGAGCGAGGAATGGTCATTGTGCTCTCCCTGATGTCCCTCATCCCCATCGGGTTCGGCTACGCTTGGGCCAAGCGCGCCGCCGGGATCGAGGCGGCCCTGATTGCTGCTGGTGCTTGCGCTTGCTGGTACGAATTGGTCTACTTCGCCCCTAAGACGCTAAGCGAACCCGTGGCCACCAACGCTCTCCTTCCAGGCCTGTACCTGGGAATGTATGGTGAAAAACTGGGAGAGAGCCGGCGCATGCTGCTGGCCGGAGCTTTCTGCGGACTTGCCATGGCGTTGCGAATTCAGCTTGCGCCCGCAGTGGGCTTCGCGCTTCTGTATTTTTGTTATCCCAATTGGCGCAAGCGCCTAATTCCTCTCGCGGCAGGGGCCCTATTGCCATTACTTGCCTTCGGCATGGTCGACCAGTTGGTCTGGGCACACCCGTTCCACTCCTACATCAATTACATACGGGCGGACCTCGTCGAAGGGGGCCACGGCTACGGCGTGCAGCCCTGGTTTTGGTATCTGGAGATGCTGTGCGTCCACCTGGGCCCGCTGGTCTTCCTCGTCCTCATGGGACTTCGCCGGAGCCCCTTTCTGGGCTGGGTGGGGTTGATCATTCTTCTCACGCATAACTATTTCGCACATAAAGAGGTGCGTTTTCTTTACCCTATGGTGCCCTTGGAAATCACCCTGGCCGCTCTCGGTTTTATGGAAGTCTTGCCGGCGTTGAACGCACGCCGGAAAAGGCCGCTGTCGTCCCGAGCAGTCGTGTTGACCGGCCTTACGTTCTGCGTGATCAGTTCCTGCCTGCTCATCCGGCAATTCGATTGGTCCCGAAACTCCGGCGCCTTGGCCGCCTTCGATCGACTTAGCCAGGACTCATCTCTCTGCGGACTGGGACTCTACAAGATTGGCTGGTATGACACCGGAGGCTATGCGCATCTGCACAGGAACGTCCCCGTGCTGCTCTTCGGGCGGGCTTCCGAATTAGACGAGCAGGCGCAGAGCGTTAACGCCATAGTCACCTACGGAAATCTGCCTGAGAAGGTGGCGGGCTTCGAACCAGCAGGATGCTCAGGCGGCGTCTGCGTATACCTTCGGCAGGGCCCCTGTGCGCCGCCCCGCCCGGACAATGAAATTAACTGGATGCTCTGGTTGAACGGAAGTTAAGGCGGCAACTCCGCTTCCGAGCCTTGAGGTGTGCTAAACTCTGCGTACCATGATCTCAGTCGTGCTGCCTACTTACAACGAGGCTCGCAGCATCGAGGAAGCCCTGCGCCGGGCCTCCGAAGCCCTGCGGAACGCCGGGGAGGACCACGAACTGATTGTGGTGGACGATTCCAGCCCCGATGGCACCGCAGACGTGGCGGAATCCCTTGCCAAAGAGGTTCCCGTCAGAGTTTTGAGGCGCTCCGGACGACACGGCCTGGCGACCGCCGTAGTAGACGGCTGGAGGATCGCCCAGGGAGACACTCTGGGCGTGATCGATGCTGATCTTCAGCATCCACCCGAAACCCTGGCGCGCCTTGCGAGCGCACTCCGCAGCCATAACGCGGACGTAGCGATTGCCACACGCGCGGGCCCTGGCGGAGGCTCCTCGGAAGAGTGGTCATGGATGCGACGGCTGAATTCGTGGGCGGCGCGCCACTTGGCGGCCTGTGTGCTCCCCCAGACTTTGGCTGAAGTAAGCGACCCCATGTCAGGGATGTTCCTGGTCCGCGCCCGGGCTCTGGAGGGAGTCCGGCTTGAGCCTACGGGCTACAAGATTTTGTTGGAGGTACTTGGCAAAGCTCACTACGGCGACGTCGTAGAAGTCCCTTTCATGTTCAAGGCCCGGAGCCTGGGGAGCTCGAAGCTCGGCATGCGCCAGTCGCTTCAATACCTGGAACATCTTGCCCGGCTGGCGCGCTTCACCGGTCAATTGCGGAGTTGGATTGGCTACGTGGTAGTGGGCTTGACGGGAGCAGTCGTGAACGTGGCGGCTTTGACGTATCTGGTGGAGCGCCGGTCCTGGCCGCTCGGGTGGGGTTTGGCTGTGGCCATCCCGCTCGCGCTGCTGAACAACTTTTTGTGGAACTGGCTCTTTACCTTTAGTCGTTCGCGCGCATCCGATGAGGAGGGCCGGTCTGGAGTTCTGAATCGGTTGGCCCATTACGCGAAGGTCTGTGCCTTCGGGGCAGCATTGAATGCGATTTCGACCTTGCTGTTGCATGGGCTGGGGGTGCAGCTTCCTTTGGCTTCCTCCGCCGGCGTGGCGCTGGGCGGTGTCTGGAACCTCTTCTTTAACGTTCCGGCCATCTGGCGGAGTTGGGATACTCTTACTCCGGACAGCCCGGCGGGCACGTGGGACGAATCAGGCAACCGCGTGCTTTCGTCGGTTCGGCACGCATCCGCCTTGCATCCTAAGCGTGTGCTGGGCGGAGTGCGGTAATGTTCCGGCGCATTACCCCGTGAATCCCCTCCTCAGTGAGAAGGGACGCAGCGGTAGATCGGTTTCGAATCGATCAGACGGATCCTGTCATGTCCATCGCGTGCTCGATGGGGATTATGGCTTACAACGAAGAGGCCAACATCGGCCGGATGCTGGGGGCCGTGGTTTCGCAACGCTTGACAACCGTGAACTTGACGGAGATTCTCGTGGTTGCCAGTGGTTGCACGGATCGTACGGAGTCTGTCGTGCACGATTGGACGCGCAGGGATCCGCGCATTCGCCTGATCGTGCAGTTGCAGCGTGAGGGCAAGGCTTCCGCAGTCAATCAGTTTCTTCCCCAGGCGCGCGAGAAGATCGTGGTGGTTTGCAGCGCTGACCTGGTGCCGGAAGCGGGTGCCATCGAAGAGTTGGTGGCTCCCTTTGCCGACCCCGCCGTGGGCATGACTACTGGACGGCCTGTACCCGTCAACGATCCCGGGGCTTTTGTGGGGTTCGCAGCCCATCTGCTCTGGGAATTACATCACCAGATCAATTTGCGCCACTTCAAGGCCGGAGAGATGATCGCATTCCGGAATATCTTCGAACGTATTCCCTACTACACCGCGGTGGACGAGGCAAGCATTGAGCCGGTCATCCGCGGTCAGGGTTACGAGGTGCGCTACGTGCCGGCGGCGGTGGTGTACAACAAAGGCCCACTCACGGTCGCGGATTATCTGCGCCAGCGCCGCCGCATTTTTGCCGGACATCTCGCGGTGCGGCACACCCTCGGCTACACCGTTAGCACCATGAGCGGATGGCGAGTACTGCGGGTCCTCCTGCCGCGGCTCAATTGGCGGCCCCGGCCTTTTCTCTGGACCTGGGGAGTGGCAGCACTGGAACTGTACGGACGGTTCCTCGGCAGGCAGGATTACTCCAAACGCCGCGCCCAGCGCGTCTGGCAAATCGCCAAGACCACGAAAGACCTCACCTCTCGAGTCTAGGGGCAAAATGAATTCCATGCTGGGCGTTTTGCTGCGCATTCCCGCGTTTAAGCTCTTTCGCCGCCTGGGCCGGCCGCGCATGCTGCCGCTCAACCTGACTCTTTCCCCTTCACCCAAGTGCAATTCGCGTTGTCTCACCTGCAACATCTGGATAAAGCGGGAAAACGAACTGACTCTGGAGGAATGGCGCAAGGTGTTGGCATCCCTGGGCCGGGCCCCCTACTGGTTCACGATCAGTGGCGGAGAACCCCTGATGTACCCGCACGTCGTCGAACTCGCACAGTCAGCCTATGAACAGTGCCGGCCGGGTGTCATCAACATCCCCACCAACGCCATCTTGCCCAGCATCCCGGAAACTGTGGAACGCATTGCCCGGTCATGTCCCCAAAGTCAGGTGATCATCAATCTGTCCCTGGACGGAGTTGGCGAGAAACACGACTTCATACGCGGCGTCCCGGGGAACTTCGAGAAATTCGAACATTGCCTTGAGCAACTGCGCTCCCTGCGCGGGCGGCAAAAGAACCTGACCGTCGGAATCCATTCCGTGGTGTCGGTATTTAACGTTGACCATCTGGATGAAATCATCGCCTACGCCGACCGCTCCGGCGCCGACCAGTTCATTACCGAGATCGCCGAACCGCGAGTGGAGTTGGACACGGTGGGCGCTGCCGATCACGCCGGACGCGGAGAGCTACGCCAAGGCCGCCGACCGACTGATCCGCTACGTGCAGAGCAAACGCTTCCGAGGCGTCTCCAGAATCACGGAAGCCCTGCGGGTGGAGTATTACAAACTGGTAAAGCGTATCCTGGACGAGCAGGACCAGGTGATCGCTTGCTACGCGGGCTGGGTAAGCGCCCATATCTACGCCGATGGGACGGTATGGCCGTGTTGTGTGCGGGGCGATAACCTGGGCAATGTACGCGACCATCACTACGACTTCAAGGAAATCTGGTTTGGAAAGAAGATCCAGGCAGTGCGCTCGAGCATCGCGGCCAAGGAATGCCATTGTCCCCTGGCCAACGCCGCTTACACGAGCATGCTGCACGACACCGCGACACTGGCGCGCGTAGCCGCAAAGTTATTGCGGCGAGGGAACGGGATGCCTGTGTAGGGGCGGCCCGGTTGGCCGTCCTCGGGCAACCACAAGGGTTGCCCCTACAACTTCTCGCCAGGGAAACACATGGCCTTCGATTGGTTGGACAGATTCCAACACCGGTTAGAGAAAGAGCCGGACTATGCCCGGAAATCTCTGGCCGCCTACCGCCTGGGCATGAAAGCCAAGGGCTCCATTGTGGGCGTGATGGTTCAGCCGGCGCCGGAATGTTGCGATGCCGCACGGAGGTTGCCCGCCGGGAAGGTTTACCACCCCGACCAGGCTCCAAACCTGCCGCTGCCGGATTGTCCCCAGGGTCGCCATTGCCAATGCCTTTACCGGCCCGTAATGTCTTATCAGCACCCTGACTGATGCAACGCATGCGCGTCTTTATAACCGGAGCCACGGGCTTTCTTGGCGGAGCGTTAGCTTGCGCATTGGCGCGCGAAGGCGTCGAAGTTCATGCTCTGGCTCGAGCCACTTCCGACCGCGGCGGCCTGGCCGGCGTCGCCGTCAACTGGCACGAGGGCGACGTTACGGCGCCTGCGAGTTTGGGCAATGCCATGGCTGGCGCCGAGTGAATCGTTCATGCCGCCGGCCGTCTTGGCGAATTCGACGTGATCGAGGAAGTCTACCGGCAGGTACACGTGGAGGGAACTCGCAACGTGCTGACGGCGGCCTTGAAAAGCGGGTACCCGACGCGCGCACTCTATGTGAGCACGACGGGAGTGCTGGGAGTGACTCCCCGTGGGCCTGCCGCGGAAGGCTCGCCGTACGCGCCCACCAATCCTTACGAGCGCACGAAGGCCGCCGCTGAGCGGATGGCTCTGGAGTTCGCCTCGCAGGGATTGCCCGTGGTCATCTGCCGCCCGGCTTTTGTTTATGGGCCGGGAGACCGGCATGTACTGGGACTTTTTCAGGCCGTCCGCAGGGGCCGGGTTTGACGAGACGTTTGTAAACTGCCAGGACTATGACCTCTGGTTGAGAGTGGCCAAGGTTAGCAAGATCGCCGTTGTGCCGTGCTGCCTGGTAAAACGCTACCTGCTTTCGGATCAGATGTCCGGGAGCCTGCGGAACATCTGCGAGGGGTGGGAGCACATCCTGATGAAGTTTCGCGCCGACATGAAGCCTCGCACCCTGGCAAAACACATCTCTCGAGTCGCCATCCTGCTCCTCAACTACGATCCCCGGCGCGCCCGCGCCTTGGCGTGGGAGGGGTTCCGGCTCCGGCCCCTTCAGCCTTTGCTTCTGGCTGCTTTGGCACTTTCAATGCTTGGCACGAATTCTTATCGATGGGCGTTCCTAAGGATAGTTCGGCGTTTCGACAGATTCTATTTGGGCAGGGCGAAGATCTAGCAGTTTGCGGAAAAAGTCCCGCGGGTTGTCATCCTGAGAGCGTGCGACTTTTTCAATTTTACGTAGCACTGACAGGCAGAAGCAACCGCCCAACCTGTCATCCTGAGCGAAGCGAAGGATCTGCATTTGCTTTCTTTCAAGGAGATACTGCAGATGCTTCGCTCCGCTCAGCATGACAGATGACCTTTTTCCGCAGCCGCTAATACGATGACCGGATCTGTTACACACCGGGTTCGCGAGGCGCTTCGCGATCTGCTTCCCGATTACGTCGCGGTTAATCTGTTGTACTACAGCGTCTTTCGAAGACTGCCGGACCTCAAGCATCCCAAGACTCTCAACGAAAAGATCGCGTGGAGAAAACTGTACCAGCATGATTCGCGGTTTCGAGCCGATTCCGATAAGATCGCAGTTAAGGCCGAAGTGGCAGGACTGATCGGCGAGCAACACATCATTCCAACCCTCTGGACCGGGGACGCTCCGGAAGCTATTCCTTCTGACGAACTCGCGCCGCCCTACGTCGTCAAGGTCAATCACAGCAGCGGCACAAGCCTGTTCATTCGCACGCCCCCGGACGTCAAGAAACAGATGATTGCGTCGTCAATTAGCAAGGAACTGACGTCGTCGCATGGGCGCCGGCTCCGCGAGTGGGGCTATCTGGGGATCCCGCCTAGGGTTCTTGTCGAGCGCATGGTCGAAACACCTGACGGCGACCTCCCAGCGGACTACAAATTCTTTATTTATCACGGACGCGCCCATTTCATCCAATTCGATTGCGACAGAACTCGAGGGCTCAAGCTGAACTTTTATGATCGTGAATGGAATCTTCTGCCGGCGAAGTTGAGATATCCGCGCACCTCGGAGCCGGTCCCCAAGCCGCAAAACCTGGCCCGGATGATCGAACTAGCGGAGAGAATCGGCGCCCAATTCGACTTTGTGCGCGTGGATTTATACTCAGCGCCTCAAGGCATCTTATTTGGTGAAGTTACCTTCTATCCTAATGCAGGACTCGAACCGTTCACTCCCGAAGAATGGGACACAACGTTTGGCGAGCCCTGGCGGCTGTGCGAGAAGAAACTGGAAAATGGAAAATAGAAAATGGAAACTGGAAAATAGTAATTCGACACTCGTGTCACCGGACTCGATACGAGGTCCAGTTTCTCAATTATCCAAGTCCACTGATGCAATTTCGATTTTCCAGTTTCCATTTTCCAGTTTCCAGTTTCTATTTTCCAGTTTCCAGTTTCGATTTCGGATTTTCAAATTTCGAACTTCAAATCTCAGATTGCCGTTCTGCTAGAATACTTTTGTATGCGAAAACATCTGTTGCTGGCCTTCTCGCTCCTTGGACTCTTTGACGCCCTCTATCTCCTCTGGGTTTATACCTCACCCTCCCGACCCATCGTTTGCTTGGGAACGGGATGCGACGCGGTGCGCGCCAGTTCGTACGCGCGCCCTTTTGGCGTGCCCATGCCGGTCTTTGGAGTTGCCGCCTACTTGGTCCTGGGGTTGTTGATCGTTGCAGAAAACCTTTCTTCACAACGCCTGAGGCGGACCCTCCAATACGCCGTCATCTGCATCTCGGGCGGGGGTTTCCTTTTTTCCCTCTATCTCACTTCCTTGGAGGCATTCGTCATTCATGCCTGGTGCGCGTGGTGTGTGACCTCGGGGATCATCATGACCGGCATGTTCTTCCTATCCCTATTTGATCTGCCACGCCCGCTCGCCCCACCCGATCCTGCGGAGGCAAGGGCGAGGGTCAGAACACACTTAGTTCTTTGTGCGCTGGCGGTCGTCCTCGGCACGCCCGCTTTTATTCTCCTGGCCAAACACGGAGAAATCCCCGACGCGCCGGAGAACTCACCCCAAGCGCTCGCCAAGCACTTAGTCCGGCCGGACAGCCATATGACCGGGAATTTGAATGCTCCTCTCACGGTCGTGGAATTTGGAGATTTCGAATGTCCTGCCTGCGGCATCTCGGAGGAAGCCGCGCGGCAGATCCGCGCTCAGTACGGCGACCGGATTCGTTTCGTGTTCCGCCAGTTCCCGCTTACCAAGATTCATCCTATGGCCGAGAAGGCCGCGGAAGCGTCTGAATGCATCGCCGAGCAGGGCAAGTTCTGGGAGGGAGTCGAAAAACTCTACTCCCGGCAAACCGATCTGAGCGTGGACGCCCTCAAGCGCTACGCGGGAGAGCTTGGCCTGGACCAGAACCGTTTCAACGAGTGCCTTGACGGCGGCCAAATGGCCTCGCGAGTCAAGCGTGACCTGGCTGACGGTCACGCCCTGAAAGTGGTAGGCACACCGACTTTTTTCATCGGCCGGAAAGTGATCTTTCGGCCTTTGGATTTTGATACCTTTGCACTCCTGGTGAATCAGGAGTTGGCCCCGCGATCATCAACCACAGCCGGCGCCTCGACGCCGTCGCAAACTGCCTCCGCGCAGCCTCAGGGAGAATCCGGCACTGAGACCAGCACAGGGTCCGGCGATCTGTTTGGCTCGAACCCGGCGGCGGGGTTCCTCGGCGGCGCGCAAGAATCGCTAGCCGGCTGTAGCGAGGCCGACGCCAACAAAAAGCAGCCCACGTTGGTTGGGACGACGGAAGCGCGACAACTGCTCGGAGCTGTGCCGAAGCCTCTGGTGGTGGACGTCAGGCCACCTAAAGAGTACGCCGCAGGGAGAATTCCGGGCGCTGTCAACATGCCGGCGGAGAACTTTGTACAGGATATGGGCAAGCTGCCCAAAGACAGAACAATTGTGCTTTACGAGGGAGGGCAATCCTCGGGCGGCGATATCTGCGCTGCCAGCCGTGCCGCCGGGCGCGCCTTGCTCGAGCACGGGTTCGCTTTCGAGAAAGTGAAAGTCTATGAGGACGGGCTGGCGGGTTGGCGGAAAGCCGGCCAGCCGGTCCAGCATTAGTGAGGGCTAAGGGTCCGTCGTCCGTGGTCAGTTGCCCGCGTTTCCTGGTTGCAGGCCCCAATGCTTGTCGAATGGAGTCCTAGCCCCTCGCCAGGGACAATGGGCAACGGACATCTAACCACGGACAACAGTGACAAAGGAGTCTTCAATGTCAATCAGTTCACTTCGTAACGGTCTCTTGGCCTGCGGCGTTTGCACGCTCCTCATCAGCGCCACGTCAATGCCGGGAAAACTGAAAGACGACTCCCGCACCGCACCTCCAGCCCAGGTCGCGAGCCCCGAGAAGATAGTCCAATTTGTGCGAGACCGATTCTCGATTCCGGAGAACGTTAAGCTGACGGCGGAACCCCTGGGCAACTCGCCGTTCCCTATGTTCTATCAGACGGTCATTACTTCGGAAAACGGCAACCAAAAACGAACCAACAACGTCTTTATCACCAAGGACGGCCGGTGTCTCGTAATGGGCAACGTCTTTGCCCTGCACGATGGCACGACGGCGGACCTCATCCGCTGCCTGCGCGAGGCCGCCAAGATCCCGCCCGAAACTGATTTAAAAGTCGCCGCCTTCGACAAGACTCCTTATCCCGAGTTCTACAAATCTGTGGTGACGGCCACTGATGGAAAGCATACACAGTCGGGAGACGTCTTCATGACGAAGGACCGGCGAACCGGCATCGTGCAAGGCGTCATCCTGCCGTTTCGTGACGACGTGGTGCGCAGCATGATCAATACCAAGGATATGCCGAGCCAGGGCCCCCCCAACGCTCCCGTAACCGTGGTCGAGTACGCCGACCTTGAGTGCCCCATGTGCGCCCAGTTGCAGGAATTCCTGGAGAAACAACTCCTGCCCAGATATGGCGACAAGGTTCGAGTCATTTTCAAAGAGTTTCCGATCCCCGGCCACGACTGGTCCCCCACCGCCGCAGTGGCCAATGAATGCGCCTATGAGATCAACCCTTCGGCGTTTTCAGGTTATCGAACTCTGATTTTTGCCAATCAGAACTCCATCAATGCCTCCAATGTGCGGGAACGCCTCTTGAGCCTTGGCGAACAGGCCGGAGTTGACGCCGTAAAACTAGCCGCCTGTATTGACTCCAAGGCCTCGGAGCCACGAGTTGAGGCCGGCCGCCAGGAGGGGAATAACCTCGTCGTTAACAGAACTCCCACGTCTTTCGTTAACGGCAAGATCATCATCGGCCTGCAGACCGAGTCGGCCTGGGACAAGGTCATCGGCGAGGCGCTTCTGGCGAAGTCCCGCTAACCGGGAATGAATCTTGTTACAAATGTCCCCCTATCACTGCAGCAGCATCTCGCGCTCGCGAAAACTCGGCTGTCCCTGTCAACTCAATCCCGCAACCTGCAAAGGGCGTGCTTTCAATCGAATTGGCGCTCCAGAGAATCATGGCGCGCAGGCCCGGATCGGACCGCAAGACCCGACACGAGACGAAGAGGGCGGATTAGGAGGTTGACTACATAGATAACGAGAAGAGGATATCTAGTGCGATGATATTGTCGTTCTGTTACTGCAATCTGAGTATACAGACTCGTGCTGAGTCAATTATTTTGTATTGACTTCTTACTTCTCATCTCTTAGAATCCCGGCGACGTAATCCCGTTTTTCAGTGTACTAAATATGCTTTCTCCCGAAAGCGCGTGTTCTGGAGTCCGGCGATAGTTATATGTTACGTAATAATAAAGTTTCTAAGGATTCATCATCGTATTGGAGCCGCTGATCGAACAATGCCTCGAGGCGGATTCGGGAGGGTGCAATGGTTTTGCCTATTCCGAACCTCTCATTTCTGACTAGCCTCGCAAGCTCAGTACTGGCCGCAGTCACCGGCGGAACGCTGGCTCTAGCTGCGTTGGCGATGCTCCGCCGCTGGCATCACGACCGCTTTGATCGCCGGGTCAAGGCTCTGTGCACCCAGCTCGGGCTCACTCCTTCCGCCTTGTTACAGGGGAAATTTTCGCCGCAATGCCTGGCAATGTTGCGCGCGCTTCCTTCGCCCACCTTGGAATTCCTACTCGAGCCTTTGCTCCTCAAATGCGCCTCCGCACCGCCACTCGCAGGGGTCTTGGAGGAAATCTGCTTGGAGCTTGGATTAATCGATGTTTGGCAGCGCCGCATTCTCGGTCAATTCGTGCCGGTTACTTTCCGGCAAGCGTGTTCGATGCCCGATGGAGCTCTCCACTTCTTCGGCCGCCTGCACTTCCTGCTTCGTGCCCGCAGCGCCAGGAGCCTCGGTCTGCTCCACCACCGAGCGAGTTGGCCTATCCTTGCCAGGGCTCTGGACGATCCGCATTCCGATGTTCAGCGGGTGGCGTTGCGCGCGCTGGCGGCGCTCTGCGAACCGCGCAGCCTGCCGGCGCTCGTCGTTCAAATGGACAAAGCGGTTACGGATAACCGCTGCGGCCTCTCTCTTCATTCTTTAAAAACCTCCTTAGCCAGGTTCCCTCTTTCTGAAGCCTTGCAACTCCTGCCTGCCATGCGCCACCCGAGCCCACGCGTCCGCGCCGCCGCGACGGAGATTCTGCATGCAATGGCAAAGCGGGAAGCGCCGGACGCGCCGGCCCTCATTCAGTACAAGAGCGTTTTCGATCGCGAGATAGTGATGCTCACTTCCGATGTTGACCCTCGGGTCAGGGCGAGTGCTTTCGAGGTTGCGGCGCTTCTCGATTCTGCGAACCGCCCGCCGACCGCGCATCGGGAGCTTGACCGAGCTCGAAACTCAGTTCGCGCTGCCTCGCCGGGGACCTCGCCACAAAACCTTGAAGCTCTTCCCTTGGCTGAACTCCCACGGCTTCTCGCCGACCCTCAACGAACCGTCCGGCAAGCCGTGTTGCGAGCGCTCCTCGCCCTGGGGCGCGAGGGTCTGTCGAGGCTCTACGAGGAATTCCTGAAGACAGAGGACAAAGGCCTTAGGGACCAGATCCTCGAGGAACTCGACCGCGCCGGCCTGCTTCCGAATCTCTTGCAGAACCTCGACGGCGGCGCCGGCAAACTGGAAACGCGGGTGGTGGAACTGATCGTAAGCATGGGAGCCACCAGTTATCTCCAAGCCGCCCTCACCAACATCTACGGCCATCAACTGCTTAAAGTCCTGTTCGAGAAACTCGAAGACGACAGCCCGCAGAAGATTGATGCATGGCTCGGAGTCTGCGCTGCTCTCAAGGCATCCCGGCAGACGGATCCGATCAATCGCGGCCAAGCCCCTGTGGGCCTCTGAAAGGCTTTCCCATGGACATGTGGGGAGCGTACTTCGATCACGCCCTTGTCTTCTTCAATCTTCTAATCCTTTCCTATTTCGTGTTAGGGAATGGGGTTTATACCGCCCTGATGGTCATATCCATAAGGGCCATCTGGTTTCATTCCCGGCGACTGGCGTATCAAGGATTAACCGACCTGCGGGAATCTTCACTGACCCCCGCGGTCACCATCATCGTGCCCGCCTGGAATGAGGAGCGCATCATCGTCGAAACGGTTCGTTCCGCCCTGGGGGTGGACTACCCGCAGCACGCCGTCATCGTGGTCGATGACGGATCCACCGATTCGACTCTGAAGCGCCTGACGACCGCTTTTATGCTGGCCCCGACTTCTCTGAACTACAACCCCGTTCTTCCCACCTCGTCCCTGCGGGGCTTCTACTTTAGCCCTCACTTTCCAAATCTCCTGGTCGTCCACAAACAGCGGGGCGGCAAACCGGACGCGCTGAATGCGGGCATCAATCTCTGCCGAACGCCTTATTTCTGCTGTCTCGACGCGGACTGCATCCTGGAGCGCGACTGTCTTTTGCGGCTGATGGAACCCATCCTTAGCTCGCCCCGGGAGATCATCGTCAGCGGCGGTGTCGTGAGGATTATTAATGGAAGTACCGGAAGCAATGGCCAAATAGTGAAATTGGGATTGCCGCGGACTTCCCTAGAGCGCTTTCAGGTTGTCGAGTACCTGCGCAGCTTCCTTACAGGCCGTAACGGCTGGTCTCTGCTGGGAGGCACTGTCATTGTTTCGGGGGCCCTCGCCCTCTTTCAGCATAAAGCCGTCGTAGAGGTGGGCGGGTTCAGCGCGGATACAGTCACCGAGGACATGGATCTCGTCATCACCCTGCGCGAGCACGCAGCCAAGAACAAGACCGGCGCGGGATTCTCTTTCACTTCCGATCCGGTTTGCTGGACCGAGTGCCCATCCACTTATAGGATGCTGAACCGCCAACGGCGCCGTTGGCAGTTAGGGCTATGCCAGTGCTTGCGGAAACATCGCGGGATGCTCTTCCGGCCCCGTTTCGGGATTGTCGGCATGTTCAGCTTACCCTTCCATCTGTATATCGAAGCGCTCGGCACCATCGTTGAGTTCCTCGGCTACCTTCTGGTGCCGCTTTCATTCTTCGGCGGCCTTATCTCGCCGGCCCTGTTGGTCTTATTCATTCTACTGGGCCTTGCTTACGGCGGTTTTCTGTCGGTGGGGGCTGTACTCCTCGAGGAGATGACCTACCGGCGCTACCCCAGGCCCCACGATCTTTTGGTATTGCTTGCTTACGCGATGCTCGAGAACGTCGGCTATCGTCAACTTATTCTTTTCTTCCGTGTTCAAGGGATACTGAAATTCCTGGTGGGATCGCATCGTTGGGAAAAGGTCATGCACGACGGACAGTCCCTCACTTCGGGTCCTGCGGAATTGAGTCCAGCCGCCGTTCAAGGGAGCGCAGGGAAATAGCGGCGGCTTCGCGCCTATCGAAGCCCGCCGTTACAAAAACCTTTGCTCGAGGCGGAAACATGGCCCCTTGTCACTTCGAGTCACAGTCATTTCGCCCTTTCCGAGCCCTCCCACCGCCCGTTCTCTTCCTGCTCGTGGTGCTCCTTCCGCAGGGCTCGATCGGCCTTCGAGGCCAAGTCCTGGCTTCAGGAGATTCGTCAAAACAAGCTGCCCGTCCTGCCTCCGCGCGTCCGGTGGGGGAACGCCTCGGCGCGCCCCCGACCGGCAGACTCTCCTTCCTTCAGACAATCCGCCCTTGACTCGATGCGGCGCGGCGACTTCACGGCTGCGATTCAAGCCTACAAACAAGCCTTGAATCTTGACCCCGATGATTCTGACCTCAAGCTCGGCCTGGCGCGCGCGCTCAGCCTGGGCGGACACAACCAGGAGTCAAAAGGCGTCTACCAGCAGATCCTGTCAAAAGACCCCTGATAACGCTGACGCGCTGGAGGGCTTGGGGAGCACTTTTCTCCGTTCTGATCAGCCCTTCGAGGCGCGTGCTGTTTTTGAGCGCCTGTCTGCAAGGCACCCTGGGAATCCTGAGTATAAGATCGACTTGGCGCGGGTTGAGGCTCGCTTGGGCAACTATCATCACGCTCGCGAGCTCTTGACCGCCGTCCTTACTTTCCACCCCCATGAGCGCGATGCGCGGTTGCAACTCGCTTACGTCACGCTCTATCAAGGCAGGTACGCGGCTGCGCTGGCGGACTTCGCCCGAATGCTGAAGGCCGACCCGACGGACTTCGACGCCTTGCTCGGCAACGCGCGCGTTCATTATTTTCGCGGGAATATTACTTACGCCTATCGGCTGGCGAGTAAGTTGGTCGAAGATCGCCCCAACGACTACGACGCTGTCTTCCTCATGGCCAATCTCGAGCGCGCCCGCCAGCATCCGAAAAAGGCTCTCGAACTGCTCGCCCGGGCGGATCAACTGAGCCCCGGCAATCCCGAGGCCCTCCAACTCGAGCGGACGCTTCGCCAAGAAAAAGCGGTGGCCCTCCGCACCTCAGCCTCCTACGCGCGCGAAATCAGTTCCGGGAATAGCTCTCCGGACCTGATCGGATTCGCTGGTCAGGACCTGCGCCGGTTTGTGTACGAATCCGCACTCGACTTCTCGGCCTTGCCGCGCACCCGCTCCACCGTTGTCCTTGACGCCATGCCGGCGACCAACGCCGGCTCCTTCGGCGGAGCGGTTGCCCCTTCACAGGTTGCTTACCGCCAGACCACAACGATCTTCTCGAACCTCACTCTGCGCGCCGGCGTGGGCGTGATACGATTCGGACCGGGCGGCCTACGAAGCATACCCGAGGATACCCAAGCCGTCTCGGTGGCCACCTACCGCCCGTTGGGATTCGTGAGCGCGACTTACGCCCTCAAGAAGAATCTCAATCTTGATGTTACTGTGGCTCGCGACCCGGTTCCCTACACTCCCCTCTCGGTGCGCATGGGCGTCATGGAAGACCGCGTGGAAGGCGGGTTGAGGTACTCATTTGCTTCGCGCACTGATCTCTGGTTGGATGGTTATGCGGCCAACTACTCCTCCATCCGATTCCAGCAGCTTGGCTTGTCGAACGGAAACCCGGCCTTGGCCGGAGTCGGCACCATCCGCCAGCCGGCCCGCGGCGGCTCGGCGACCCTGGTGCGAAATATCGTGCGCCTCGAACGCGCTTCGTTCGACCTCGGATACGCCGGCCGGGCGTTTGCTTTTTCCGGGTCTCAACCGCAGGAGTATATGGGGTTCTTTAACCCCCCCTTCTACCAGGTGCACCAAGTCACCGCCCATCTCTATGGCGCCATCCGCGGCCCGCTCGGTTACGATTTCTCGGGCGGGTTGGGCGTCCAACAGATCCACTCGCACCAGCCTTTCACACAAGCTCTGAACCTAACCCCAACTCTGTCTCTTAAACTCAATCGCCGCTTCTCCCTGAAGCTCGGCTACACCCATTACAATTACGCGCAGAGCCTGGGCGTGATCCGTGGCAACGGCGTCATCCTCTCAACGGACTCAAGATTCTAAGTTTGCAGGGGCGGTTCGCGAATCGCCCCTACATGCTAACGACCCGGTCGCCAATTCCCATCGCCAGAAATCCCCCGTCCACCGCAAGGATTTCACCGGTTACGAAGCTGGCGCTGTCGGAAGCCAGGAAAATAGCGGCGCCCTGGATTTCGTCCAGATTCCCGAATCGCCTCATGGGTGTGCGGGTGAGAATGGCAGACTTACGGCCCGGCTCATTGACGATGTTGACGTTGAGCGGCGTCTCGAATACTCCCGGCGCTATGGCATTCACCGTAATGTTGTAGCGTGCCCATTCCGCCGCCAGGCAGCGCGTCAACAACACCACCCCGCCTTTGCTGGCGCAGTACGCCGTGGCTTCGTAGTTGCCCACCAGTCCGCCTAGGGAAGAGATGTTGACGATGCGTCCCTTCCCCTGTTCCTTCATCACGCGGCCCACCATTTGACAAGCCAGCCAGGTGCCTTTCAAGTTGGTGTTCAGGATGCGGTCCCAATCCTCGTCGGCCATTTCCAGTGAGGGAACTCGCTTGGTGGTACCGGCGGAATTCACCAGGATGTCAATTCCCCCCAGTTGCGCAATCATCAAGTCAATAACACCCTGGATGTCACTGCGGCTCGTCACATCGGCGGCAGCTTCCACGGTCCGGCGGCCCAGGGCGCGGATTTCCGCAGCCATCTTCGCCACTTCCCCGCCCCGGCGGCTGACCGCCACCACCTCGGCCCCTGCCTGCGCAAAACCCAAGGCGATCGACCTGCCCAACCCACTCGTGCCGCCGAACACCAGTGCCCGCTTGCCTTCCAAACTCAGCCCTTGGTAGTCGCTCACAATTGTTGCCCTCACTTTTTAGGATGCCAGCCACCAGCGTACCACATTCACTCGCGCCCGAAACGTGTTAGGATTATCGCGACGAATGTGGGGAACTCTACGCGAGGTCAGCTTTGAATGGACTCATCGGAACTAACTCGACTGTATGATTTCAGCGGGCAAACGATTGTGATCACCGGCGGGACGGGAACCCTGGGAGGCGAAATTGCCTGCGCGCTGGTAGGGTGCGGAGCCAATGTGGCGATCCTGGACCGCAATCTGGACCCCGCCCAGCACATCCTGGAACTTATGGAACCAAGGGCGAATCAGGCCGTGGCGGTTCGCGCGGACGTGCTGAACGTGGAAAGCTTGCAGGAGGCCTCCAAGATTATTCTGGACAAGTTCGGCGTCGTTCACAGCCTCGTAAACGCCGCAGGAGGCAACAATCCTCGGGCCACCACGACTCCAAACCTACCCTTCTTCGACCTTCCCTCAGAGGCTTTGCGCTGGGTCTTCGATTTGAACATCCTGGGAACCATGCTTCCCTGCCAGGTGTTCGGCAAAGCCTTGGCGGAGAAAGGCGAGGGCGTCATCCTCAATGTCTCCTCCATGAATGCCTTCCGGCCCTTGACTCGAATCCCCGCCTATTCGGCCGCTAAAGCCGGCGTTAGCAACTTCACCCAGTGGCTCGCCGTCCACATGGCCCAGGTCTATTCGCCGCGCATTCGCGTCAATGCCATTGCGCCGGGTTTCTTCCTGACCAATCAGAACAGGTTTCTCCTGACCGATGAGAAGACCGGTGAACTGACCGCGCGCGGCAAGTCGATTATCGACCACACGCCCATGGCGCGCTTCGGCCAGGCGGAGGATCTGTTTGGGACAATCCTCTGGCTCCTGTCGCCGGCTTCGGCATTTGTCACTGGAATCGTCGTGCCCATAGACGGCGGCTTCTCAGCGTTTAGCGGCGTTTAGACGGGCAGTCGGCAGTATGCAGTAGGCAGTTCGCAAGATGTGCCAAGCTGCCCGCCAAGACCCGAGCCCTCTCCCCCTTGGGGGAGAGACGGCGGCTTCTCAGCGTTTAGCGGCGTTTAGACGGGCAGTCGGCAGTATGCAGTAGGCAGTTCGCAAGATGTGCCAAGCTGCCCGCCAAGACCCGAGCCCTCTCCCCCTTGGGGGAGAGGGTGGCCCGCAGCCGGCGTTTTCATCAGCCGGGGCGGGCCGGGTGAGGGGGTCCAGGCCAGCGAAAGGAATAACAACCATGGTCATCGGAAAAGGATTCGCAGACCGTTATCTAACCCGCGAGGAAATCAGCGGCGTCACGCAGCGGGCCCTGAGTTCTCTCGCCGTGGATAGGAAACGCGTGCTGATCATCATCCCGGACGGCACGCGCACCATGCCGATGCCCCTGATGTTCGATCTCTTCGAGGCTCAACTGGCTTCGCGCGTCGCCGCTTTGGACTTCCTGGTGGCGCTCGGCACACACCCGCCCATGAGCGACGAGCAATTGAGCAAGCTGGTGGGGCGGCCGGTAACGAACGGACGAGCGGGCCGGAGTCGCGTCTTCAATCACCACTGGGAAGACCCCGCGAACTTCTTGACCCTGGGTGTCATCCCTGCTCAGGAAATTGGCGAGATGACCGGCGGACTGCTGGCCCAGGAGGTGCCCGTCCGCCTCAACAAGCTGATTCTGGATTACGGCCAGCTTATTATCTGCGGCCCCGTATTCCCACATGAAGTCGTCGGCTTTTCCGGCGGCAACAAGTATTTCTTCCCCGGCATTGCCGGTCCCGAGATCATTAACCTCACCCACTGGTTTGGGGCGTTGATGACGAACTACGAAATTATCGGCGCCGGTTATACGCCCGTGCGCGCCATCATCGATCGAGCCGCCGCGCTCATCGATCGGCCCGCCGCCTGCTTTGCCCTGGTCGTCACGCACGAAGGCCTGGCGGGGCTTTTCTTCGGTTCACCGCAAGAAGCATGGAAGGAAGCCTCCGCCCTCTCCGCGCAGAAGCACATTGTGTATGTACGAAAACCTTTTCGGCGCGTGCTCTCTGTTATGCCGCGCCTCTACGACGATCTTTGGACGGGCGGCAAAGGCATGTACAAAATGGAACCGGCCGTCGCCGAAGGCGGCGAAGTGGTGATTTTCGCGCCACACATCGACGAGGTCAGCTACACGCACGGCAGGCTGATTGACGAAGTCGGATATCACTGCCGCGACTATTTTCTTGCCCAGTGGGACAAATTCAAAGGCTATCCGGGCGGAGTGCTGGCGCACTCGACGCACGTCAAGGGCCTGGGTCAGTATGAAAGGTCAACTGGCACTGAGACCCCGCGCATTCAAGTAACCCTGGCCACCGGCATCCCGCCGGAACGCTGCCGCCGCATCAACCTCGGTTACCTCGACCCCGCCAGCGTGAATCCCGGGGAGTGGGAGGGCCGCGAAAACGAAGGCATCCTCGTCGTCCCGCGCGCCGGTGAAATGCTGTATCGCGTCCAGCCCGATCCCGCCTGACGGAGGCAGTACATTCGTCGCCTCCGCGAAAGCGGGGGCCCATCGTCGATTCAGATTAGCTTCCGCGAAGTTGCTCGGGTGAACTATAAGCAGGATCCGTTGATCTATTTCGAGATGATTTTGCGCTGAAGAATCTCACAGCCCTCTCCCTCGGGGAGAGGGTGTCCCGCTGCCGGCGCTTTCATCAGCCGGAGCGGGACGGGTGAGGGGTTGGTCGCACGACTCCTGTGCCGTCCTGCTCCGCCTCATAGTCTAATATTTGCTTTTGAGGAAGTAGGGCAATGACGAACCGCCCTCCGGCCTATATCCAGTCAAACGCCCCGCGGTTCCAAAGCCAGATGTAACCGACGATCAGAATACCCAGGAACACCAGCATCTCGATCAGTCCGTAGAGCCCCAGAACCTGAAATTGCACGGCCCAGGGATAGAGGAAGACCGTCTCAACGTCGAAGACGACGAAGAGAATCGCGACCACGTAGAATCGCACGGTGTAGCGCCCGCGGGCATCCGATTCCGGCGTCATGCCGCACTCGTAAGGCATGACCTTCTCCGGCGTGGGTTTGAAGGTGGGCCGGAAGAACTTGGCAATCCAGAGCAAGGCCGGCGGGAAGATGGCTGCAATCGCAAAGAAAATCAGAATGGGCCCGTATTGGTCGAGCATGCTCCCTGCACCTCCTCCCGATGTTTCACATCATAGCACACACTTGACGGTACTCGGAGGAGACCATAAGCTAAGAGGAATCGGTACCGTGTGGAGATCGGGTGTTCCGCGGGAAGCTGGTGGAGGCAATCTGTGACAGAGGGCCAGACCATTAAACCAGGTCGAGAACGGTGCAAGGCTTGGATTTACAGCGTCATCAATCCGCTGCTTGATGGGCTGAGGATTGAAGCGTCGTTTCTGGCGAGAAGAAACTGGACTTTTCGCCGATACAACCGGAACCTCGAATTCATCCGTCCCATGCAGGCTTTCGTGGCCTATCAGAGCCGCCCAAATTGGGATGACCTCGTGACGTCCAACCCGCCAGTGAGGGCAAGCGTGGACGAACGTGAGGCGCGCAGAGAGGACTTACGGAAGGCATGCAACGCCGCGTTCGAAGAGCTTATCGAGTGTCCAAGAATTTCAGAGCAAGGTCTCCGAATACCTGAATGCTTTCGTGAAAGAATCGGGAGAAATCGCTGCCTCCATCTTCAATCCGAAGATCGAACCCTATGAGGGGGTAGCCGAGATTATCGTTAACAATGTGGTTGAGCTACCTGACCATTATGGCCCACACCTATTCTGGTCGAGGTTCAGAGACGACTTGATTCAGTTCAGGCGAGGGCCCAAATTTGAATACGCAGATCAGGCGGGACTCAAACTCCAGAGGAGCAATGATGATCTGTCCGCAGAACTCATCAGGTTAAGGAGCGACCTAGCAGCAGAATACGACATCCCTTGGGCCCCTTATTACGATGAAAGCTTGGCGCTCTCAGGTCGCTAACTGATGGGATCCCCTCTTTCCGCGCTACCCAGGAATCCGCTGGTCGATGCCAACTTGCTGCTCGACTACCTTGCGTGGAGGTTTTCCGCCCAGGCCATTCGTCCGTTCCCGGAACCTGACCTTCGGCACCTTTCAAACCCAAACCTCAAGGAGGCGTTTAGCTGGTATTTGGAACTCGCCAAACCGATCCGAACCTCTCCGCACGTGATCGCTGAAATCCAGGGCCTTGCAAAGTCACGCCTGGGTTGGTACGGCGAAAGGCTGGAGTACTTTTGGAGGTTCGCCCAGCAGGAACTCGCTTGAGTTCGCCTGCAAGAGCAACTGGTCAGAATCGTGGAGATGGATAGTGACGATCTTCCGTCGTTTGGATCGACCGACACGTCGCTCTTGGCATTGGCTGCGAAGTCCGACAGCCTCCTGCTGACTGATGAACGCGAACTGCGGGGCCGCTGCGAGGAGAAACAGATCAAGGTCTAGGGAAGCTCCGAGATCCTCTCGGAGTGGCAGAGTCGCGTCGTATGACGGGCGTGTCGCACCATAGAGCTTCCGTTCAGGTCTCAGCCGGCGCACTCCGGGACCGGCCCGCTCCAGTTGGACGAACATTTCTTGACAAGCGCCTTCCTCCGGTCGTAGCCTCGTGGTATGGGAGCTGCCGTCGAGACACCCTGGTCCCCGTCAACTGGCGCTCCATTGTGCTCCTGCGCAAGTGAAGCTGCCCAAATGTCTTCCGCTGCCCTCGATTAAGCCAAATCCATGCAAGCTTCGCGACGTCCAAACCGACCTGCAGAAGCCGTGAGGTGTCAACGGGGAGCGTTGACTCAGCGGCGGCGCCATGCTGACCTGAAGGTCGGCCCTACGAAATGCCAAAAATCGACGGAACAAAGCGAGAATGTCTATGAAAACAAAGGACAAGGTCAAAAAGTCGAGCGGCCCAGTGGCGCTGACCTTCAGGTCAGCAGCGGCGCCATGCTGACCTGAAGGTCGGCCTTACGAAATGCCAGAAATCGACGGAACAAAGCGAGAATGTCTATGAAAACAAAGGACAAGGTCAAAAAGTCGAGCGGCCCAGGTGCGCTGACCTTCAGGTCAGCAGCGGTGCCATGCGGACCTGAAGGTCGGCCCTACGAAATGCCAAAAATCGACGGAACAAAGCGAGAATGTCTATGAAAACAAAGGACCGCAAGCTAAATGAGCGGCTATCTTCTAATTGAACCACTCCGCCCCAAGGTAGACGGACAGGGCGATCCACAGTTTCTCATGGGTGGGCACGCGCACGCGTTCACCAAACACGTTATAGCACCGCTGCTCGATCCGCCCCAAGAGACGCCAGTAGATCGCCGCCATAATCTCAGCGGAAACCAACCTGCGGCGGTCCTGGGGCGGAACGAAATGGCGCGCTTCGGCGAAGAAGCGGCGGGCCCGGTCAGACTCGAACCGCATGAGCCGAATGAAAGCGTCCTGATAAACGCCCGAGAGCAGTTCATCGGGGCGCACGCCGAATTGCTCGAGGTCCGCGCTGGGGAGGTAGATGCGCCCGCGACGCGCGTCGCTTTGGATATCCCGCAGGATGTTGACGAGTTGCAGGGCCTTGCCGAGATTCACGGCGTAGTCCCGGGCGCGGAGGTCCGTATAACCGAAGATCTCGATCGCAATCAACCCAATGGTGGAGGCCACGCGATAGCAGTAAACCGAGAGGTCATCAAAGGTCTCATAACGCGTCCCTGCCAAATCCATCTCGAGGCCCAGGATGAGGTCCTCGAAGGGCTGGCGGGGAATCCGGAATTTCCGAATGGTCGCGGCGAGCGCGGCCAGTTCAGGATCGTCAAAAGCCGCGCCCCGCTCGGCGTAACAGGCGTCCAGCGCCTGCCGGTAAAGGGCCATCTGGCGAGTGGCTTCGACCGGCGGGAGGCCGCTGTCCACTACATCATCGCCGCGGCGGGCAAAAGCGTAAACGGCCTCGATGGCGCGCCGCTTCTCGCCAGGAAGAAATACGAATGAGTAGTAGAAATTGGTGCGGCGAAACGAAGCAGCGCGGGACCCTTTCATGGCGGCGCTCCAGGCGGTGTCATGACGACGGAAGCGTGTCCACGCTCCGCCACCGGAAGAGCGTGCCGGGCGCGGAAATACAGGCGCACGAAGTCGAGCTTCGAGAGGGACGGCCTGCGCCGGAAAACGTCATAACCCGCCGCCTCGATTTTACGCAGCACCGTCGTGCCGCCCAGCCACGTCAAGCGAAGCTGGCGGCGCAATTCCGGCACGACTCTCTCCGGCAGAGCTTGGCCCTGCTCGAACAACGCCCGTGTGCGAGCGATTTCGAACTTCAGCAAGTCGCGCCAACGCCCGTCCGCGCGATGGGCGCGCAGGTCGTCCAGAGTGTACTCGAAACGTTCGAGGTCTTCCAGGGGCAAGTAGATCACGGTCGCGCTCGAAGTCCACCGCAACGTCTTGCCAGAAATTGGTGAGTTGGAGCGCCGTACAGATGCAATCCGAAAGAGCGAAGAACTCCGGGTCGCGGTGTCCGAACAGCTCGAGCACCAGCCGCCCGACGGGATTGGCGGAGCACGAGCAATAGGCGAGCAGGGAAGCAAAATCCTGGTGACGATTCACTTTCACGTCGGATTCAAACGCTTGCAGCAGGTCTTCGAAATTCTTCAGAGAAAGGTGGAATCGCTGTGCCGAATCTTCGAGCGCCACGAAAACCGGATGTTGTGCCCGCCCGGAGAAGCATTCGCGCAACAGTTCGCGCCAGGCGTCGAGTTTCTCCAGCCTTCCTTCGCACTCCCGGCTCGTCGGCAACGTCGTCGGCGTAGCGGGCAAAGGCGTAGATGGCGGCCAGAGCCTCGCGCTTGTCGCGAGGCACGAGGCGCGAAGCGACAGGAAAGTTCTCGTAATGGCGCCGCGCCAACCGCCGGCACTCAGCGTAGGCAGCGCGAATTGTGTGCGATTGAGCCATCGGGCCATTGAGTCATTGACTCATTTCCTCATTGATCCATTGAGGTCCAAATTCGTGATTCATCGAACCGGCAATGACTCAATGGACCAATGGCTCAATGACTCAATGAATCTACTGTTTCGTTTCAGGTTTGCGCCGCCGCAGAAAGGCAGGCACGTCAAAGTCATCTTTAGGTATTTCCGTGGTCATCTCCGGCGGTTCCTCCTGTTCCGACGGGGAGCTTGTCCTTCTTGGCAAGGGCCGACTTGACGCTCTGCTGCGCGCTGCGCATCGCCATCGAGGAACCGCTGAGAGGCCTAATGCCGTATCTCTCGGATTTTATCCCGGTCGCGATGACTGTGACCTTTACCGCATCGCCCATGGCCTCGTTGAGAACGGCGCCAAAGATGATGTTGGCGTTCTCCGCTGCGGCTTTCTGCACAATACTGGAGGCCTCATGGACTTCGTACAGGGTCAGTTTGCTGGACCCGGTGATATTCAGCAGGATGCCCTGGGCGCCGTTGATGCTGCCGTCTTCCAGCAGGGGGCTGGCAATGGCTCGATTGGTGGCTTCCACCGCGCGGTTCTCTCCCACGGCCTCGGCGGTTCCCATGACCGCGTAGCCCATTCCCTCCATAATAGTTTTGATATCAGCAAAGTCACGGTTAATCATTCCAGTAATAGTAATGATATCGGAAATCCCCTGCACCGCCTGGCGCAGAACGTCGTCGGCCTTTCTAAATGCTTCGAAGAAGCTGGTGTCCTTATCCACGAATTGCATCAAGCGCTCGTTGGGTATGCAGATGACCGTGTCCACGCTCTGGCCTAATTCCGCTAATCCCGTTTCGGCCTGCATCATTCGGCGTTTGCCTTCGAAGGCGAACGGCTTGGTGACCACGGCAACCGTAAGGGCATGGAGTTCGCGCGCCAGGCTGGCGACAATGGGCGCGCCTCCGCTGCCGGTGCCCCCGCCCAGCCCGGCAGTGACGAACACCATGTCGGCGCCCTCGAGCGCGTCGATGACCTTGTCGGTGTCCTCGAGCGCGGCGCGCCGGCCGATTTCAGGATTCGCTCCCGCTCCCAGGCCTTTCGTCAACTTGGCGCCCAGTTGGATTTTCACCGGCGCTTTCGACATGCGGAGCGCTTGCGCATCGGTGTTGGCCACCAGGAAGTCCACGCCCGTCACCCCGGCTTCAATCATGTGGTTCACAGCGTTTCCGCCGCCCCCACCCACGCCGATCACCTTGAGCTTGGCGCCCACGCGAAGCTCATCGGAAAAGTCCACGCGAAGGTTATTGTCGGTTTCTTCGATCTCCATTTTGCCTCTCCTCTATCGCCTCCGCGGTCGGGGCCAATCGGCTCCTTACCCAACGCCCCTCCTCTTCCCTCTCCCCAAGGGAGGGCGAAGAAGGGAAAGGGGTGTGAGGGTCAGGGGTCTTGGCCCCACCACGCGGTTCTCTGCTATGCCGCGCTCTTCCCAAACAAGGCCCGCCACAATTTCGTCATAAAGCCGGTTTCCTTCGCGTCCCGAAGCAAGCGGCGACGGTTCGCGTAGACCACGAGGCCGACCAGGGTTGCGTACTCCGGCTCGGGGAGCTCCTCCCCCATGTTCTCGAGTCCTGTACAACGACCCAGGCGTACGGGGGCGCCGAGGTTTTGCTCGGCCAAATGCAGCAAGCCTCCTTGCTTGGCTCCCCCGCCCACCAGAATCACTCCTGCGCCCAGTTGCCGAATATGGCCGCAACGCTCGAGTTCTTCATGGATCAATTCCAGCAATTCCAGGGTGCGCGGCTGAATGATCTCGTCAAGCACGTCGTAGCTGACCACCCGGGCTGGGCGCTCCCCCACACCCGGGACTTCCAAGACTCCGCCCGGCATATTGGCGAGCTCGCGCTCCGCCCACGATCGTTTGACGCGTTCCGCTTCCGGAATTGTCGTCCGCAGCCCAACCGCGATGTCGTTGGTAAAATGCTCGCCGCCGACGGGGATGGAGGCCGTGTGCCGGACACTGCCCTCGGAGTATACGATCACGTCTGTGGAGCCGCCTCCAATGTCCACCAGCGCCACGCCCAATTCACGTTCGTCCGGCGTCAGGCAAGCGGCCGCCGCGGCAAAGGGTTCATACACGGTGTCGAGCACTTTGATTCCGACCAGATTCGCCGCGGTCACCACGTTCCGCAATGCGGTGGAAGAGCCCGTAATCAGGTGGACGTTGGCTTCCAGCCGCGCACCGCTCATCCCCACTGGATTGCGAATACCCTCGTGAGAATCCAAAACGTAATCCTGTGGCTCCAGGTATACGATTTCGCGGTCCGCAGGGAGCGTGATGCCACGGGCTGCCTGAAGGACTTTTACAATGTCTTCCTGGGTGACAGTCCCTGTGCCGTCCGAGCCTCTTGCCACGCTCACCGCGCCACGCGAGGTCACACCTTTAATGTGCGAGCCGGCAACTCCCACGTAAGCCGAAGCGATGGAAACCCCCGCTGCGGATTCAGCGGCTTCTACGGCCTTCTTCAGGGCCACTACCGTAAGATCGAGGTTGACGATGACGCTCTTCCTCCAGCCTTTCGACTCCGCCACTCCCAATCCTGCCACCTGGAGTTTCCCGCCCTCTTTCGGCTGACAGACGAGCGCGCAGGTTTTCGTACTGCCGAGATCCAAGCCTACGAAGAACTGATCGTTGCGTGCCAAGGTCCCTATTCCTTTAGTGTTTGCGGGTGCTCAACCTCACCCGCGGAAGAAGCCGGAGTTCTCTCCTGCGGATTCACCACAACCTGATTCCGATAACGCAAGTCTACCGAGTCGAGCAGCGCAGTGGACTTGCGCAGCTCAGGGAGCAGCGCCAGGAAGGTGTGAAAATGCGGGAGAAAGTTCTCATGCCCAAAGTGCACCTGCAAAGTTTCCCGGCCCTGGACGAGCAGGGCCTTGAGGTCGTCGCCGTCCGAAAGGTCGGCTTCCGAAATTACCCATCCGGAGTGGACGATCTCAGCGCCGACTTCGCGCATGAAATCCTGGTACAGTCCGATACGAGTCTTGCACTCCTCGGGCCGTGCTTTCGGGTCCAAGCCGGTAATTACCGGGAAGTCGAAAAAGGCGCTCTCGGGCTTATCCAGAAAGACTCCCTCACTATCGACCAGGCTCACGTGGCCGCCCACATTGGCGTAAGCCACCGGCTGCCTTTCAACCACACGGATCACCAACTGGTTGGGCAAAACCCGCGTGAACGTCGCGCTGTGAACCCAGGGTATCGCTTCCACTTGTTTGCGTACATCCTCCAGAGAAAGGCGCAGAATCTTCAGGCCGAAACCGTTGCTGCCGCGCCCCGGCAACCCCAGCGCGGCGGCGACATCCTCGCGGGTAACAAAGTGATTTGCCATTAACTGAATATCGTCCCCGGAGCGCAATTCGAATCTTGGCGACGTCAATACGAAGGTTGTCAGGAAATAGCTGCCGATTCCGAGCGGCGCCACAACGGTGACGATAAAGATAGCCCACTGCCGGGTCCAGGTGAGCCCGCGGCGGCGAACGGCCACAGCCTTCTGTCGCCGGAGATAGGGAGACTCCTCTTCACCGTCCAGCCCCTGGGCTGAAAGCGTCGCTTCGTCTTCGATCAGCTTCCTGGCCATTTGATACCAGACCCCTCGTTACCTCTCAGCCTTGAGCAACTCCAAATCGAGCCGGGCGGTTTCGGATCTCCACCGCCAGGGCCTCTCCGATCTTCCACACGCTTCCGGCGCCGACCGTTAAAATCAGATCGCCGGGCCGTAAGTCATCCAGAATGCCGTTGATCACACCCTGTTCTGAAGGCGCATATTCGGCGTGGTGATAACCCCACTCGGCCATCCGCTCCACCAGCCGCCGAGCTGTGATGCCCTGGATGGGCTTCTCGCTCGCCGGATAGATGTCCAGAACATAAACGTGATCCGCAACCTGAAAACACTGCGCAAAATCATCCATCAGGAACTGGGTGCGCGTATAGCGGTGGGGTTGGAAAATAGCAATGAGCCGTTTGGCGCCCCAAAGACGGGCCGCCTCGAGCGTGGCGCGAATTTCCGTCGGATGATGTCCATAATCATCGACGATCGTTATGCCTTCGAACTGCATCTTGACCTGAAACCGGCGGTCGGCGCCTCGGAAGTACGCCAGCCCCTCACGAATCTGTTCGGTGCTCAGTCCCAGTTCTAATCCCACGGCGACAGCCGCCAGAGCATTCTGCGCGTTATGCCGCCCCGGAACGTTGATGCTCAAGCTACCCAGGTGCTTCTTTCCTGAATCCACTTCGAAGCTCGAACCGTGAGGCAAGAGTTGGAGCGAGGTTCCCCTCACCTCAGCGCCTGCTTCCAGACCGTAAGTAACCACACGCCGCCGGATGTGCGGCAGGAGCTCCATTAAAGCGCTCGCCCCAAGGGGCGTCAGAACAGGCCACCACCGCCCCGTAGAAGGGCACCTTGTTCGCGAAGGCAAGGAAAGCGGAAGTGATCTCGTCCAGGTTGCGGTAATGATCCAAATGCTCCCGGTCGATATTGGTGATCACCGCAATGGAGGGTGGAAGATAAAGGAATGAGCGATCACTTTCGTCGGCTTCGACGACCATCAGTTCGCCCTTGCCCAGGCGGGCGCTCGAGGCGAAAACATCCAGGCGTCCGCCAATAACGGCTGTCGGATCGAGTCCGGCTTGGGTCAGCATCACGGCGATCATTGAGGTGACCGTAGTTTTCCCGTGAGCCCCGGCGACCGCCACACAGAATTTCAAGCGCATCAATTCCGCGAGCATTTCGGCCCGGGGAATAACCGGGATTTGCAGACGCTGGGCTTCCTGCACCTCAGGGTTGTCGGGGGGGACCGCAGAAGATACCACCACTACTTGGGCCTCCAGAAGATGGCTCGCGGCGTGGCCTTCCGAGACTCGCGCGCCAAGTTTGGACAGCCGCTCCGTAACCGGTGTCGCCTTGAGGTCGGAGCCTGAAACCGTAAACCCCAGGTTCAACAACACCTCGGCGATGCCGCTCATCCCGATGCCGCCAATGCCCACGAAGTGTATTCTTCGAATCTTGCCTAGCATACCTATACCTAGTAGGGGCGGCCCTTGTGGCCGCCCTCGCGGCGTCACCCGAACGCTTTCGACCTCGGACGGGCAACCACAAGGGTTGCCCCTACGCCCCCCAGGCAGCCAGTCCTTCCACCAAGTCCGCGATCTGCGAGGTCGCCTCCGGACGCGCCAGGGTCTTCGCGGCCAGCTCCATTCCGATCAATCTCGGCGGTTCACTGATCAGCTCACTGATCTCGCGGATCAACCGCTCCGGGGTCAGCTCCGCCTGGAGTATTATCCGGGCGGCGCCGGCGCGCTCGAGGGCTTGGGCATTTGCCAGTTGATGCTGGTCCGTGGCTGCCGGAAAAGGAATCAGCAATGAGGCTCGCCCCGCTGCCGCCAATTCAGCCGCCGCAGCCGCCCCGGCGCGGGTAACCACCAGGTCGGCCTGTGCCAGTGCTTCCGGCATGTCCTCGATGAAAGCGCAGACGTGAGCAGCCACGTTGTGTTTCAGATAAGCCTCGCGCACTAAGTTACTGTCCGCTTCCCCCGTTTGATGGACGACCTCGAGCCGCCCCGTTTCACGCTTCAGGTACGGCGCGCATTGGATCATCACTTCATTGATAGCTTTCGATCCCTGGCTGCCCCCGACGACCAGGATGCTAAAAGGGGCCTGGTGGTTCTTCGGAGGAATCGCATAGAAAGCCGCTCGGACCGGAAGGCCGGTGACCCGGGCCTTCTCACCGTAATAGCGTGCGGCCTCCGGGAAGCCAACCGCCGCCAATCTTACCACTGGGGCCAAAACGCGGTTTGTGAAACCCGGCAACGCGTTGGGCTCAATGAGCACGGTCGGAATATCCTGGAGCGCGGCTTCCAGCATCACCGGTCCAGCCAAATACCCGCCCACCCCCACCACGACCCGGGGCCGAAAGTCACGCAGGGCCTGCGCCGCGGCCACCGCCGTTCGCGGCAGCAGCATCAAATTCCGCAAGCCCCGAATCCCACCGATCCCCTTAAGCCCCGCCGCCCTGATGGTGCGAAGGGGAAAACCGGCTCCCGGAATCAAGCGCGCCTCGAGAGGCCGCAGGGTGCCGAGAAATTCGATCACATACTTCACTCCGGAGCGTTCCAGACGGGCGCCACGGGCGCGCAGTTCCTGCGCTACGGAGAGCGCCGGAAAGATATGACCTCCGGTCCCTCCAGCCACCATCAGAAAGCGCATCACACACTACCCGTCTAGGCTTCATCCTGCGAAATGTTCAGGAGCACGCCCACCGCCGCCAGCGTGAAGAAGAGAGACGACCCTCCGTAACTGATCAGCGGCAAAGGAATGCCCTTCGTCGGAAGCAGGCCGAGCACCACGCTCATGTTGACGAGCGCCTGTCCGACCACCATCACCGTCAACCCTATGGCCAGCAGCCGGCCAAACTCACACGTACATCGGGCGCTCGCCCGCAGGCCTCGCCAGAGAATAATTCCAAACGCAATGATGAGTATCAAGGCCCCGATGAACCCCAGTTCCTCGCTTACGACGGCAAAAATGAAGTCGGTCTGAGGTTCCGGAAGATAGAAGAGTTTCTGTTTTCCCTCCATCAGTCCCACGCCGGTAATCCCGCCTGTGCCCACCGCGATAAAGGACTGAATGATGTGAAACCCTTTTCCGAGCGGATCGGAATTCGGGTGCAGGAACGCCAGCAGGCGGTTGTACCGGTAGGTGGAGTGAAAAATCAGCCAATAAACCACAGGAGCAGCCCCTAGCCCCATGCCGGCGAAATATCCGGCACGCAACCCCGCGACGAATAGCATTGCCGCCACGATCATGGCGATGGCAAGCGAGGTTCCGAAGTCAGGCTCCACCACCACGAGAGCCATCGTTGCTCCACTCACCAAGCCCACCGGAAGCAGCGTGTGGACAAGGTCGTTCACTTTGCCGGCGCGCTGCTCGAGGAAGTAGGCCATGAAGAGAACTATAACGAGCTTCGCGAATTCGGAAGGCTGCAAGCTGGCGGGCCCCAAATGGAGCCAGCGGTGGGTGTTGTGGGTGCGCGGCGCGAATAAAACTCCCACGAGGAGCAGCATCTGCAAGGACAGCGCCGTAAACACCACCAGGGGGCTCGCTAAGCGGCGATAGTCCACATACATCAGTACGACCAAGGCGGCAAACCCCGCCCCAGCCCAGGCCAATTGGCGAGTCAGGAAATAACTGCTACTGCTGAACTTCTCAGCAGCTACCACCGCCGAGGCACTGAAAACCATGAGGGCCCCGAAAAGGGTCAATGCCACGATGGTGCCGAAAAGCACCTTGTCGGATTGGAGTCGTCTTGACATGCTCTACTCATCCATTCGAGGCAGCCTTAGTTGGGCCGCCTGGCTTGGTTCTGCCGGATTCGCCTTCTTCTCTTCCGCGATCTTCGGGCCCGGTTCTGCCTCGTTCATGCCGGTTTCGGAATCATGGACGTCCGTTGATTCGACCGCGGCCGGACCTTGCTCTTCGAATCCCCCCTCATAGGGCAGTGGGGAGCCGTTGACTTTCTCAGGAGTAGCCGGAGTTCGGAGTTGCCGCGTCTCCGGCCGCTCCAAGTAGTCTTGTTCCAGGTTGACGTCCGCCGGGAAATACTCGTCGGCGTTCGTTTCGTACACGAGGGTCAGTTCATGAGTCGCTGGCTCCGCTGGGCGAGCGCTGTCCGCGAGATGTTCCGCGTGCTCGTCGGCAGGGGCGGCGGCTTGCCTGGCTACAACCTCCGGCGCCGGCGTCTCCACTTCCGGTTCAGCGGTCACCTGGGGCGCCTCCTGCTTTGGGGTAGCCGCAGGCTGAGCCGGGGCAGGGACAGGCGGCGCCATCTGAACCCGCGCGGACACAGCCGAACTCCGACTCTCCACTTCCCGTTTCTTCCATTTCCATTCGACCGCGCCCGATCTCACATCCTGGGCCAGCCGCTCCACCAAAGCTTTAAACACGCGTCCTCGCTGCTCATAATCCTGGAACTGATCGAAGCTCGAACAGGCCGGGGCAAGCAGAACCACATCGCCCGGCCGCGCGCGCTGGAACGCCTCCGGCACGGCCGTCTCGAGGTTGCCGGCGTGAACCAATTCCACAGCACCGGATAGCTCCTGAGCGATGCGACCTGCCGCCGCGCCGATGAGGAGAACTTCGCGCACCCGGTCCTTCACGAGGGGTAGCAGAGGAGCGTAGGGAGCGCCTTTGTCCTTGCCGCCCATAATGAGGTGAACGCCCCGCTCAAAAGCCTCGAGCGACTTCGCCGTAGCATCGACGCTGGTGGCTTTGGAGTTGTTGTAAAACTCCACCCCGCAGATCTCACGCACATATTCGAGCCGGTGCTCGACGCCCTTGAATTCCCGCACCGCCTTGCGCACGGCGTCGAAGTCCGCCCCTAAGACGCAAGCCGCCGCTGCGGCCCCTAGAACGTCTTCCAAATTGAAGCCGCCCCGCAGGCGCACCTCCTTCGTCTCCAGGAGCACCCGCTCCATATGCCCGGTCCGGTACACGATGTTTCCATTGGACACAAAGAGGCCGCAAGGAATCTGCTCCAGCCGGCTGAAAAACACCTTGCGGCTCACCAAGGCGGGACCGAGGCTGCGTACCCAGGGATCATCGGCATTCAGCACGGCGTAATCATCCGCTCGCTGATTGCGGAAAATCTGCCGCTTGGCCTGGGCATAGGCCTGGAAGGTGGGGTGGCGGTCCAAGTGGTTCGGCGAGATATTCAGCAGGACAGCTACGTGCGGACGAAAGTCACGAATCGCTTCCAACTGAAAACTGCTCAATTCGGCAACCACGATCGAGCCGGGCTTGACCGATTCCACAGCGCTGCTCAAAGCCACACCAATGTTCCCGCCCACAAAGGTCGATATACCGGAGGCCTCGAGCATTTTGCCCAGCAGCGTGGTCGTCGTGGTTTTGCCGTTCGATCCGGTAACACCCACGATGGGAGCATCCATGTACCAGCCGGCGACTTCGACTTCAGGCACGACAGCGATGCCGCGCGCACGGGCGGCCTCGAGCTGCGGCAATTCCCACGGCACCCCCGGGCTGACTACCACCAGATCGTGTGCGAGAAAGAGCTCAACCGGCTGCGATCCCAGCGCCAGACCGATCTTCTCCGCCAGAAGCCCCGACAGCGAGTTTCCGAAAGTGGCTGGAGGCTGGATGTCGGTCACCGTCACAATCGCGCCTTGCCGTCGCAGCAAGAAGGCCGCGGCGCGCCCGCTCCTTCCTAAGCCGACAACAAGCGCGCGCTTGTTGCGTACGTCAATCATGCCAACCCCCTCGGCCGGGAGCGAATACTCTTGCGAAAGTGGGAGTCCAGAATCTCGGAGACGAGTTCCGAAAGCGACCTCCTGGCCTGGCGTGCCAGCCGCCGGGCCGTCACCAGTGTCTCCCTGTTGAGTGTCAAACTCACCCGCCTCGGATTGCGAAAGGATCTCGGCCTGCCCATAGGAATTATCGCGTATTTTATGCGCAAAAACAGTCTGTCGTCAAGCGCGCTGCCTCGTCCGTGGTCCGTCGTCCGTGGTCCGTCGCCGGTTGGTCGATGTCCAGCCCCGTACCCGCTAGTTTCAAGGACGTGGTTCAGCCGCAACGACTGTCGCACGTACTTGCAGTCCTTCCGTGGCCTCCGCATTGCAGGTCGAGAGTCTGGGAGGACATGGAGGATCTCATTTCGAATGCCCACGCGCCACAGGCAACGGACGACGGACAACGGACGACTGAAAACTATCGCAACTTCAGGGTCGTCAGAGCCAGCAGTGCAAAGACCAGAGCGGCGATCCAGAAGCGCACAATTATCTTCGACTCCTTCCACCCCGCCAGCTCGAAGTGATGATGGATCGGCGCCATCCGGAACACCCGTTTGCCCCGCAACTTAAACGACGCCACCTGGATGATCACCGAGAGCGCTTCAATTACGAAGATTCCGCCAATGAATGGCAATAGAAGTTCCTGTTTGATAAGCACTGCGACACAGGCGATTGCGCCGCCCAGCGCCAGAGACCCAACATCGCCCATGAAAATCTCTGCCGGATAGGCGTTGTACCAAAGGAACCCCAGACTTGACCCCACCATCGATCCGCAGAAAATGGTCAGCTCACCGACTCGCGGGAGGTGCTGCAAATCCAGATATTCGGAAAACACGGCATGGCCGGTGACGTAGGTCAGCACGGTCAAGGCCGAGGCTGCAATGATGACGCACCCTATGGCCAATCCATCCAGGCCATCAGTAAGGTTCACGGCGTTCGAAGAACCCACCACGACCAGGATTACAAAAAGCAGAAACGGCATGAAGGCGAATGGGTAGGTCCAGACTCGAGACAGAAAACCGGTAATCAGGAAATCGGGCCGGAAGCGCTTGAAGAAGGGGACGGTCAAGGTTGTCGAGTAGAAGCCACGCGCCGAAAGGAAAATCAGCGCCACGCCAAATACAAAGCTCACCAGGATCTGGAGCAAGAACTTGGTCCGCCCGGTGAGGCCCAGGTTCTTATGCTTGCGGACCTTTTGGTAGTCATCCCAGAATCCGATCGCGGCTAAGGCCGCCGTCACCCCCAGAACCAGCCAAATAAAAACGTTGCCCAGGTCAGCCCACAGGAGGGTCGGAACAAAAATGCAGAGATTGATCAGCACGCCGCCCATAGTCGGAGTGCCGGCCTTAGACATGTGGGACTGTGGCCCGTCCTCTCGAACGTACTGCCCGATCTGAAACCGCTTGAGCACCCGCACAACCCATGGTCCAACCACCAAGCAGAGCAACAAGGCCGTCAGGCTGGCGTAGGCGGTTCGGAACGTGATATAGCGAAAGAGATTGAGGATGTGGAATTGGTTGTGAAATTTGATGTAAAGGTAGTAGAACATGTGGTTGCTGGTCGAGGAGTCGTGGAGTCAAGCGCTCCAGAGCGGATAGCTGGACTCCTCGACTGAGGCACTTCTCGACTTCCCGACTCCTTGACTTCTCAACTCCTCGACTTCTAGACTTCCCGACTGCTCCGAAGCATCTCGACCGCAGCTTCCAAGTGCGCTCCGCGCGAACCTTTCACCAGGACCACGTCTCCGGGTTCGAGTTGGGACCGGCAGAACTCTCCCGCCAGAGGCGCATCGGAGAAAAAACGAGTCTGTGCGGACGGCATGCCGGCCGCCACTGCACCTTCCAGGAAGAACCTCGCATCGCCCTGGACCGCGATCAACCACGCCAGATCGGCCTCCGCGCACTTGCGGCCGACCTTTTCGTGCAATTTCGGAGACTGCGAACCCAATTCGAGCATTTCTCCGGCCATCACGATCCGGCGGCGAGCCTCGGGCCATGCCCGCAGCGTCTCAAGCATGCACTCCATGGCCTGCGGGTTCGAGTTGTAGGAATCGTTGATAATCGTCACGGGTCCCGGCAGCGTGAAACTCTCTCCCCTTTGCGGCATACTTTGGAATTCGGCCAAAGCTCGGCGCATTTCCCACGCCGGGATTTCGAACTCCGAGGCCACGGCGATGGCGGCCAGTGCATTCTGAACGTTGTGGCGTCCCGGAGCGGGGAGTAGAAAATCGCAATCCAAGTTCGGCCCCACGACCCGGAACTCGCTTCCGATTCCTTGGCCGGGCCTGATCCAGAGGGCTTGAAAGTCCGCGCCGGATCCCATTCCGAATGTAACCACTTGCCCCTCAAAACCTTCCCCGAATTTCCGGACGCGGGGATCATCGTCGTTCAAGACGGCTGTGGGTGGTCCGCCGCGCGACGAGAGGTTTTCGACTAGTTCTCGCTTTGCTTTGGCGATGGAATCCACAGAATCGAAGAACTCCAGATGTGCGGGGGCTACGTTGGTCACCACGCCGGTCTCTGGCTCAGCAATCAAAGCCAAATGCGCAATCTCGCCGGCGGCAGACATGGCGAGTTCGACCACCGCGATCTCGTGCTCGGGATCGAGTTCCAACAGGGTTAGCGGCAGGCCGTAGTGGTTATTCAAGTTTCCGGCCGACCGATGCACTACGAAGCACCGGCCCAGCAGTGCGGCGATCATCTCCTTCGTGGTGCTCTTCCCGGTGCTGCCGGTCACTGCGATCAGGGGCCGCCCCCACTTGCGGCGTACGGCCCGTCCTAAGCTCTGGAGAGCCTCGAGTGGGCTCTCGACTGGGACGAGGGCCGGCCGGAGATCAGGCGGCGCCTGGTCAAAAAAAACCTTCTCGACCACCGCTCCGGCGGTCTTGCTCTCAAGAACCTGGGCAACGAACTTGTGTCCATCGAACCGTGGCCCCCGCATCGCAAAAAAGAGCTGACCCGGCGCGATCGAGCGAGAGTCCAGCGAATACCCGGTCACCATTCGTTCCGGGACGCCGCACTGGGAATGAAGCAGTGTCGCGATGTCGCCTAAGGTGAGTCTCATTCGTTCTCAAGGCCTACAGGCCCCGTGTCATCCCCAGCGGAGCCGCTCTGTCATCTCCATGGGCGGGCCGCAGGTTGGTATCCACTCGGAATGACGCTCATTTCGGTGTTTGATAGCCCATTTCACTCAGTACTCTTTGGGCTACCTCACGATCGTCGAATGGAATTGGCCCGTCTTTCAGTATCTGGTACGTCTCGTGTCCCTTTCCAGCCAAGACGACCACATCCCCTTCGCGGGCTTCTTCGAGAGCCTTGCGGATGGCTTTTTCCCTATCCACCTCGGCCCAATAAGGCTTACCGGCCTTCTGTAGGCCGACCAGGGCATCATTCATGATCAGCAACGGGTCTTCGCTGCGGGGATTATCCGAGGTGAGTACGGCAAGATCGCTTAGGGAACCCGCCGCCTCGCCCATCATGGGCCGTTTAGCGCGATCTCGCTCGCCTCCGCACCCAAAAACCACGATGAGCCGGTTGCGTGTGAGTTCGCGCGCCGTACTCAAGACGTTCCGCAAAGCATCATCGGTGTGCGCGTAATCCACCACGACGAGGAAGGACTGGCCTTCGTCGATCCGCTCGAAGCGCCCCGGAACCGCTTTCAGATTCCTCAGTCCCTCTTCGATCTTATCAAGCGGGATGCCGTAGGCAACGGAGGCTGCGGTAGCGGCGAGGATATTTGCCAGGTTGGCCCGGCCCACCAGTGAGGAGGCAAGCTCCAGTTTGCCGGCCGGGGTCAGGATCGTGCCCTCCAGCCCGCTGTGCCGGCTGTCGAGGCGTTTGACTTTGACCTGGGCATTCGAGTTCAGGCCGTAAGTCAACTGCCGTGAACCGCGCAGGTCAAGAAGCTTCTTGCCCCAAGGGTCATCGATGTTAATTACCGCAGAGGCCGGTGGAGCAGTGCCAAGACCCTCGAACAAACGACGCTTGGCTTCGAAGTAGTGCTCGAAGTCCTTGTGATAATCCAAGTGGTCGCGGGTCAAATTGGTGAATACGGCCACGTAGTACGGGAACCCCCAAACCCGCTCCTGAGCCAGCGCATGCGACGAGACCTCCATCACAGCGCCGTCGCCCCCTGCTTCGACAGTCTGGGCGAGGTAAGACCACATGTCCAGCGACTCCGGTGTGGTGTTGAGCGCGGGCAGCACACGGCCGCCAACTCGGTACTCAATAGTCCCGAATAGGCCGGTGCGAATTGCCGCTGCGCGCAGAATGCTATCCACCAGAAAGGCTGTGGTCGTCTTTCCGTTTGTGCCGGTGATTCCGACGAGTTTCAGGTGTAGATCAGGCAGGCCATAGAAGCGGCGTCCGGCGGTCGAGAGCGCCCGGCGGAGCTGAGGGACGCGCACCCAGTTCGAGGCCAGTTCGCCGGGAGGTTGACGCTCGCTGACCACGCCTATTGCACCTCGGTTGAGCGCTTGGGGGATAAAGGTGTGCCCGTCTGCTTTCTCCCCCTGAATCGCAAAGAAAAGAGTTCCCCGCTGCACTTGGCGAGAATCGTAAGCTAAAGAGGTAACTTCGCCATCGGCTTCCAGGCCTATGTCGAGGCCATCCAGCCCTCGCAACAACTCGTTCAGTTTCATTGCCCACTCGCATTATATCACTGCGCGAATCTTGACAGCCTTACCACCAATCTTGTTCCGGGCGCTACCTGCGAATGCGCAGGAACGCTCTGTTCGACGGCCAATCCGCTGCCCAGAAGACTCAGCTCAAGGCCCAACTTCTGGCACTCTTGGGCGACATTGCGTGCTGCCAGCCCGGAGAAGTCCGGAACGTTTACATGAGGACTGTTGTCCAATAGCACAGTCGGGGGCGCGGAGGCAGTCTCCACTTCTTGATCGGTCGAAACTCTCGACGGATCAATCCTCGAGAATGATGCGGTCTGAACGGGTGAAGTGGCAGCTCGTCGGTGCTCAGTGCCCTGGGATGAGCTCCCATCCAGGTTTCCGAGTTTCTGGCCCGGAACCCCAGTGGGGGTTGAGGCTATGAATTGCGGCCTTGGGGCGGGACTGTCTTGCGGAACGTTCATGTACCCTAGAGTCTGCTCTGCGACGGACTTGAACACTGGGGCTGCCACCTCAGTCCCGTAAATTGCTCCCACCGGCGTGTCGATAACCACCAGAATGGTTACCGCCGGTTTCCCGACAGGAGCGAAGCCGACAAACGAGGCCACATAGTGAGAATGGGAGTAGGCGCGGGAAGGATCGATCTTCTGTGCCGTTCCAGTCTTACCGGCAGACGTATAGCCCGCGAGTTGTGCCGGCTTGCCTGTTCCCCTCTGCACGACGGCCGTGAGGAACTCTTTCATGAGGTTTGCCGTTCGTTCGCTAATCACGCGGTGACCCGGAACCGGAGGCATAGGGTCGTGTGCCTGGCCGAGGAAAAGGTCACGGACGATGCGCGGCTCGAACAATACTCCCCCATTGGCCACCGCGGAGTAGGCGCTGCTGAGTTGAACGGCCGTCACTCCAACTTCCTGCCCCATCGACATTTCGCCGATGGATAATCCTGACCAGTAGGTAGGAGACTTTAGCAGTCCGTGTTCCTCGCCCGGGAGTTCGACGCCTGTCTTTTCGCCAAATCCAAAGCTGCGGATATACTTGTAGAGCCGTTGTTCTCCCAACCGCATTCCCAGCTTGATGGCGCCCACGTCGCTGGAATTCACCAGCACGTCCTCCACCGTCAGTGCCCCGAAGCGTTTATGATCGTGAATGACATGACCGGCAAGTACGATGCTGCCCATCTGGCAGTCGATGATTTCCTCGGGCCTCGCCAGTCTTTCTTCCAAAACGGCTGACAGCGTAACGAGCTTAAAGGTTGAGCCGGGCTCATAGACCCAGGCAACGCCGCGGTTCTCGAGCGCGGCCGGAGGGCTCTTGGAGAATTGGTTGGGATCGAAAGTGGGCCGGCTGGCCATGGCCAGGATTTCGCCTGTATTCGGATTCTGGACCACCACCACACCGCCCGCCGCGTGCCATTTCTCCACCGCCTCCGCCAAGCCCTTCTCCGCGAAATACTGGATTTTTTCGTCCAAGGTCAGAACCACATTCTTGCCCGGCGCCCCTGCCCACTCCGTGGATTGAAAAGACTTGCGCCGGGCATCCGTGGCCACCAGTACGCGGCCCGGGCGCCCCCGAATGATTTTGTCCATGCCGTACTCGAGGCCCGCAAGCCCCTTGTCATCCAATCCCACGTAGCCCACGATGTGGGCCGCCAGATCGTCTTTGGGGTAAAAGCGCTTGCTCTCCGGCTGGAAGTAGATTCCTTTCAGGTTCAGCTCGCGGACACGATTGGCTTCCTCGGGAGTGACCTTCCTTTTCACCCAGCAAAACGAACGAGCGTTGGTGAGCCGCCCCAGGAGCTCCTGCGCGTCCAGGCCCAAGGCCGGGGCGAGCGATTCAGCCGCCGTTTTGGGCTCCGTCATTTCACTGGGATCCGCAAAGATGGAATCCACTGTCAGGCTCATGGCCAACGGATTCATCTGCCGATCGTAGATTTCGCCGCGGCGGGGCGCGATTTCAATCACGTGTTGTTGCTGGCGCTGAGCTTTCGCCAGGAAATCGGCATAATTAATAACTTGTAAGTGGTAAAGTTGGGCGGCCAGCCCGAACATCCAGAAAACCAGCAAGCCACCCAGGATCAGATCGCGTTTCGTGGGGTGGGACCTATACTTTTTTTTCGGCTGCGAGTGGCTTATGCGAAGGACCATGAGACTATAGCCCGCTCGGAATACCGTCGCCGACGATGGGAAGAGGCAAGCAACCTGGGCGCTTTCCGGAGTCTACTGTGCCGGCTCGCTCGCCCCGCTCCACTGGATGACTTGTTTGGGGCTGGGCGAGACCATGCCGAGACCCCCGGCCAAGAGTGCGATTCTTTGCGGATCAGCCAGCTTGGCCTGTGAAAGCCTCAATTGTTTATTCCATTCCTGCTGCTTGGCGTACTCCATCTTCAGCCCTTGAATCTCGTACCCGTCCTGCACACACTGCAAATGTTGCCATGAGAAAAGCAAACTGAGGACAAAGGCCAGCGCCACCAGCGCCACCAGCTTGCAGTACTCACGCCACTTCCCCAGAGCCGCCTCCCGCACCAGGCGGGAGTTGTCAATGTGCTTGGTGTAGTAGATCTCGGGGAAACTCGCACGGCCTGCCGCCAATCCGTTTATCGGACGCCGCCTTAGCTTCGGCAATGTGACTGCTGCTGTCGCCATATTCCAGACCCAGGGGGCTCAAGAGCAGGAGGCGGAAGCTTAACCCCCTGCCGCATCTTCCCCCCTTCCTCCTTTTCGATGAATGCCCGTTTCTCCGGTCGCTCGCTGTGGCCCCGAAAAGTGGTTCCGGGTAGTTCCCAACCCCTGGAATTACCCTGCACACCGTTCCGCCGCCCGCAACTTGGCGCTGCGCGAGCGCGGGTTAGCGGCTATTTCTGCTTCGCTCGGACGCACCACTCGCCGCGTCAGGATCCTGGCCCGCCCTTCCCGCTGCCAGGCTTTAAACGCCCATTTTACTAGCCTATCTTCAAGAGAATGAAAACTCAGGATCGCCACTCGCCCGCCCGGCTTGAGCACCTCCAGCGCCTGGCCGAGCAGCGACTCCAGGCACTCCAGTTCCCGGTTCACCGCCATCCGCAGCGCCTGGAAAGTGCGGGTGGCCGGATGAATGTGGCGGAGGGCCGTCCGGGAGGGGATCGCTCGCGTCACCACCTGCGCCAGTTCGGTGGTTGATCGATACGGACGGCCCTTCACAATGGCTCGCGCGACTCGGCGCGAGTGGCGCTCTTCCCCAAGCTTGAAAATTACATCGGCCAGTTCCTGCTCACTCATCTCGTTCACCAGGTCGGCCGCATTGGGCCCTGAATTCGGACCCATCTGCATGTCGAGAGGCCCTGGCGTGCTGAAGGAGAACCCGCGCGATGCGTCTTCGAGTTGCATCGTGCTCATGCCCAGGTCAGCCAGAAGGCCGTCGGCAGGCGGAAACCCCCTGGCCGCGTACAGGTCGCTGATTTGTGCGAAGTTCCCAGGCATCGTGATCAGCTTTTCCCCAAAGTGCTTCAGCCGCTCCCCGGCGAAAGCCAGCGCCGCCGGGTCGCGGTCGATTCCTATCAGTTTCCCTTTGTCCAGACGCCGAAGAATCTCTTCGGCATGTCCCCCTGCCCCCAGGGTCGCGTCAATGTAATATCCGTCAGGCTGCACATTCAGAATCTCGATCGCCTCTCGCCAGAGCACCGGCACATGCGCGCGCATCGGGCTAGATCCCTAAATCGCTCAAGGCCTTCATGTCCTCGTCGGTGAACGGTTCCTTCTCCATGTGCTCGACGTAACGCTGCTTGTTCCAAACCTCGAGATAGTTCAAATAACCGAGCACCGCGACTTCACCTTGCATGGTGGCCGATTCCCGCAATAAAGCCGGGACGAGAATTCTCCCTTGACTATCGGTGTGAGCGGCCTGACCATAGTAGTTGGTTCTGTCGAGGAACTTTTTCACCGACTTATTCATGGAGGGCTGCTGCTTCAACTTCTCCTCGAGCTTCAGCCACTCCTGAAAGGGGTAGATCCGTACTGATTGACCTTCAATACTAGTAACGTAGAAATCGGTGGCGTGGATGTCGTCCAGAACGGCCTTGATGGCGGCCGGGATTTTCAATCGGCCTTTGCCATCGACGGTTGCGGGATAATTGCCACGGAACATGCGGAATCCCGGAAAGCCACTGGGCGAAGGGGGTCCGGCCCCTGAACACCACTTTTTTCCACTGCTGACTACTCTGCTCCACAAATGTACGTTTTCGCCCCTTTCTTGTCAAGGTTTATTTCGACTTCGACTACTTTTTTCTGAAAATCCCTCGAAATTTTTATAAGCCTTTTAGAATCATAATGATAGGTTTAAAATCGACTCCCAACTTGCATAATGGGAGTAGCCGTGAGGTCTACCTTATGGCAAAATCCTGCGTGGCAAGAAGCACACAGCAAACGATGGCAGCATTTTACCGGCAGGGCGCTTGCGGTTGTCTCCACGCGTCCGCAATGGCCGCCCGTAGACAGTTCGCTGAGCGCAGCAGGTTTGCATGTTTGAGTCGAAAAGAAACCACATCTCGAGGCAGGCTAATATGCGAAACGGTCACGAGACAGCCGCACCACGGGTCTTAGCGGAGGCGCCGAACCCCCGCTCCGGCCATTGGACAACAGCCGTCATATTCTCGATGTTGCTATGTTCGATGATACTATATTCAGCTATAGCAGCCGATAAAAGCGAGGTGGTCAAGAATGTGGACAGCGTAATTGCCAAAGGTCCCTTCAGCGCATCCTGGGATTCTCTGGAGAACTTTCAAGTTCCAAAATGGTATGAAGACGCGAAGTTCGGAATCTTCATCCATTGGGGCGTTTACAGCGTGCCGGCCTTCGACAGCGAATGGTATCCGCGCAACATGTACCTGATAAACAGTCCTGTCTTCGCGCATCATGTGGAGACGTACGGCCCGCAGTCCCGCTTCGGCTACAAGGACTTCATCCCCATGTTCAAGGCCGAGAAGTTCAACGCCGACCAGTGGGCGGAACTATTCAAGCGGTCCGGAGCGAAGTACGTCGTGCCGGTCGCGGAGCATCACGATGGCTTCCCCATGTACGCCTCCGATCTGACGGAATGGTGCGCCGCGAAAATGGGCCCCAAGCGCGACGTGGTGGGCGAACTCTCCGTGGCAGTGCGCAAACAAGGATTGCATTTCGGAGCATCCTCGCACCGCGCCGAGCACTGGTGGTTCTTCAACGGCGGCAGGACCTTCGACTCCGACGTCAACGATCCGCGCTACGCGAGCTTTTATGGCCCGGCGCGATCCGATAAGGACCAGCCCGACCAGGCCTACCTCGACAATTGGCTGGCGCGCATCAGCGAGATTGTGGACAAATACCATCCGGAGATTGTCTGGTTCGACTGGTGGATCGAGCAGCCGGTGTTCCAACCTTATCTCCAGAAATTTGGCGCCTTCTATTACAATCGAGCGGCAGAGTGGAAAAGCGCGGTTGCAATCAACTACAAAAACAAAGCGTTTCCGGAAAGCGCCGCCGTGCTGGACATTGAACGCGGGCAACTCGATACGCTGCGCCCCATCTTCTGGCAAACGGACACCTCCGTGGGTGAGAAGTCGTGGGGGTACATCAAGGACGAGAAATTTCGCACCCCGGAATCGCTGCTCGATGAACTGGTGGATATCGTCAGCAAGAACGGCTGCCTGTTGCTGAATATCGGGCCGAAGCCTGACGGCACTATTCCTGACGAAGTCCAGAAGATCCTGCTGAACATGGGCAAGTGGCTTTCCGCCAACGGCGAGGCAATCTACGCGACGCGGCCTTGGAAAATCTACGGCGAGGGTCCGACGAAAGTGGTGGGCGGCTCTTTCAAAGATACTGCCACCAGCGGATATACTGCCGAGGATATCCGCTTTACCGCCAAGGGCGACACGCTCTATGCGATTGCGCTGGCATCGCCGGAGGATGGCAAGCTGAGGATCAAGTCACTGGCCGCAGGTTCGGAGTTGACGAAACGAGAGATTAAGACAGTCCAAATGGTGGGCTCGAAGACTCAACTCAAGTGGACCCGCACCGACGACGGCCTGACCGTCGAACTGCCGAATGAGAAACCGAGTGGTTACCCGGTCGCGTTGAGGATTTCCCCTGTGGATCGCGCCGCAGCTACCGGCGCTGTAGAATAAGCATGAGGGGGTGGGCGCTGTTATTGCGTTGTCCGATGCCTCCAAACGAGTGGACCCGCCCTCCTATCGCGTGCACCTCGGTGCGACCCTGCTAAAACAATGGTGTTCCGCTCGTGAGCGTTCACGCAGACTCGATCTTGAGAGAGTCGATCAATTCGAAGTGGCGGCGGTTGTTGGAGAGCAAGGTAAGTTCATAGCGCATCGCAGTGCTGCCGATCAAAAGATCCAAATCGCCGATAGTCCTCTGTTTTGTCCGAAGACGGCCTCGCTCCTTGCCGAATATCTTACATGTTTCCTCATCAACACCGATCACGACAACTCCCCGAAGGAAATCATTCAGATCAGTCTCGTTTCCTGACGGATCGGTCGAGCAGTAGATTCCCTCATACGAGCTCCGCAAGCGAGACGATCGAAACGGCCAACCCCCGCTCCTTGAGCTCGTCCAGTCGTTCTATGATTCCCTGATGCCCGTTCAGGTAGTGAATTACCCAATCAGTGTCAACTAGATGTGTTGGCTTCATAGGTGAGGGAGTGTTCGAGTAGAGATTAAGCGATCAGCGTAGATATCGCGAATAAGCTTCTCGGCGTCGATAGTGCCTTTCCATCCGCCGGCTGCGCGGGCAAAGGCCTCAAAATCGACAGTTGAGGGGATCATGAGAATCGTCAGGGTTACTTCCTTTCCCTCTGGAAGGTCAAGCTTCTCCAAGGGCTCCAAGACGCCCCCGGTGACGCGCGCTCGAATCGTACTAGTCATGCTCTTCTCCTCCATTGGGTGGGACTCTGCAAATTCCTGTGTCGCCCACTATAGAATAACCCGTTTCTTGTGAAAGATCTGTCCAAATTGTCGGCTGAGCACGTTGTTCCCGTTCGGGGAACCCCAGTGGGCTCGGCGTCACTCGAATTGTTTGCGGAAGTCTTCCAGTTGTTGCCGAAGGTCCGCGACTTCCTTACGCAGGGTCTCGATTTCGGTTTCCAGCCGTGTGATCCGCTGATCGTCTTGGCTGCTTGGGAAGGCCGCAGTCTGTGTTTCTTCCGGCGCGCTCCACTCTTCCAGTTCGCCGGAGAGCAAGTGAGCATAGCGCGATTCCTTTGTACCTGGCTGGCGCGCCAGTCTCATCACCAAAGGAGGCTCACGTTCCATCAGGCGATGGAGCGCGGACTCTACCACGCTCAGGTCCTCGAATTTGTACATCCGTTCCGTACGCCCGCGCAGTTCGCCGGGAGTCTGCGGGCCGCGCAGCATCAGCACGCAGAGCACAGCCGATTCTCTTCGATCGAAGTTAAAGACTTCCTGCAAGTGATGGATATACTTCGGAACTCGGCTGTCGGCGCTCGAGGCCTGGCCTGCAAGGTTCTTCTCGTTCAAGCTATCCAGCGCCTCCCTTACCGCGCTCTCGTCCAGCGCCATCACCGGATCGCGATTCGATTTCTGGTTGCAGGCATTGATGAGGGCGTTCAGCGAGAGCGGATAGTATTCCGGGGTCGTGATCTCCTTTTCGAGAAGCGCGCCGAGGACTCGTACTTCGACTGCATCCAGCTTTGTCATGGCTCGCTCCGAACCTCGCCTTCCCTTCCCCCAAGAAACATCCAGGCCAGAACCAGAATCGCTATCACGGCCAGCAGCAATCCGCTCGAGCGGTAGACGCGCGCTTGTTGCGAGAGCAGTGACATCAAGGGCGGACCTATTTGCAGGCAGAAGATGGCGCCGAGATAGGCCAAGAGGTTATCGCGAAAGAACCAGAAGGCCATCGCTGCCCCGGCGGCAAGCGGTACGAACGCCATGAGCCAGCCCGCAAAGAACTCACGCAGGAAGTGCGCATCCGCCGGCCCCAATCCCGACAGGAGCAACAGAATTCCAACCCACAGCCACCAAGCCCTCTTTCTCCATCCCAGACGAATAACATAAATCGCCAAGCCCAGCCCGCAAGTATCCACAATGCTGAATCCGAGCGCTCTCAGGAAATAGCCGGCGGCGGGGGAAAACGCGTTGAACATGCCCGGAAAGATTTCGGTGTCCAAGGGGGCAAAGGCGTGAAAGTGGCCTGCGAAAAGCTCTCCCAGCTTGTTCAAAGCCGCACCAGCGGCCAAAACCAATACAATGCAGACGAGCGCATCTCGCCGCCACAACCGCCGCGCGCTCCCTTTCAGGACCTGCCAAGCCTGCGGATAGAGGCTCGCGACAAGGCCAACCAGCAGCCAGGAAAGCAGACCCGCCAGCAAAGGAACAACTACGATGCTAACCACCTCAAACAACCGCCACGTGGGCAGCGGAAGCGAAGTCGGGTACTGAGCGTCCAGAACCGGCCACTGGTTGATCTCGGCAAGGAGCGTCAACGCCAGGATCAGAACTCCTACCTTGGCGGCGGGGCGCCAAGGCATCTGACCGGACCTGATTTGCAGGACCAACAAAAATACGCCGGCTCCAACCAAAGCCAAAGCCACCGCCACACCCGTAAAGGAGAGCACCGTATTGACGAGGAGCGAGGAGCGTTGCTCCCTTTCCCACGCCTCCGGCAATTTAAACAAGTGCGAAAATCCGACCACTTGATCGCCCGCCACGTCGACCTCGAGACGGAAATGCGCTTCCGCCACATTGCGTGCATCGCCGGCTTTCGCCTGCCAGACCAAGGTATAGTCCTCCCGTGCCTTCCGTTTCTCGGCCTCCGAACTCTGAAGGTCGAAATCCGAAAGATGGTAGCCATGCTCTTCGACGCAGTTCGCGGCCAGCTTTTGTGCCTGCTCGGGAGACAGCGCAGCGCCGGGTGCGTTATCGTCCAACAAGGTCCGAGAGCCGAACACCTGGCCTGTGGCGGGATCCAAAAAGACGAGGTGTTCTTCCTTCTCTAACGGACGGAAATAACGCACCTCGTAAACTGCCGGGAGGGTCGCCTGCCGGTAAATGCGGTCAGACTCCTTGAGGGATTTGTGCTCGAGCAAATAGCGGAGGGCCAACGTGTCAACGTTATCGCGAACCCACGCCGCACGACGGTAACGCAAGGGGTCCAGATGCTGCTGACGAAGGTAGGTATCAGCGGCGCTCACAGCCTGGTCGCGGGTAATCTGCAACGAGAAGCCCTGCCCGAATCGGTAAGCAGGAATCAGCGCCAGCAAAACAAAGGCGAGGGCGAGCACCGCCGCCGCAGTCAATCGAGTCGGCGACAGGCGACGATAAACGAGCGTGGCCTCGGGTCCGGCGGCCTCTTGGTGCGCGGCCCTGCGAATCCCTTCGTGGGCGTTAGTCAGGACTTCACTATCGCTGAAAGTGCCGGTCCGCCAGTAGGCCAGCCCGGCCACCAACAGCGGGATCAGCATGATGCCCGCGGCGACCGCACCCGAGATCGCCAGGTAGTGATTGGGAGAACGAATCAACAGGAAAGCTGTGTAAAGCGCATCCACGGAATAGTGCCAGATTAACGTGGCCATGATGCCGTAGCGCAGCATGATCACGCCTATCACCACTCCGCCCGTTCCCACCTCGAGCCCGCGAATGAAGAACGGTTGATTAGGGTACGCCGCGTGCAGGAATCCCCACATGAAGGCCGAAAGCACCACCGCCAGCGGCCCCCAGTGCAGCAGTTTCTTCAAGAATGGAATTGAAAACGCCCGGAACTGCAATTCTTCCGACACGGCCGGAAAGAAGCCGATAAAGAGCACGGTAATCCAAGGAAACTTTGTATTCAGCAAGTCGGTGAACGGAAGGTCGGCGGGCGCCCAGGCCCCCATTTTGTTGGCGGCAAGATAGAACACGGTTTGGTAGGCAAAGAAGAAGAACGTGAGGGTGATCCCAACCACGTTGGCAATAAAGAAGGAGCGGCTGCGCAGACCCTGCCAGGTGAAGTATCTTCGCAGGGAGATTTGATTTGGATAACTCTCGCGGTACATGGGCTCGGAAGCGGCGACGAGCAGGAATATCGCTGCGCCCGTGCCCACAGCCGCAAGCAGGGCGCCCCCCAGGGCCTTGGTGATGAAGCTCGTATACGAGTCGGTGGTTTGGTAATCGAATTGAGCCAGTGAGAAGCTATTGAGTTGGCCAAGGAAGTAGAGCGCCGCAGCGACCCCGCCGAACGCCAGCGCCATCCAGAACGGCACATCACGATCGCGCAGGCGGCGAATCAAGATCACCAGCATGGCCACGCTCAACAAAATCCAGAAAACCTCATCCACAACTTGCGCGGCATCGTTCCGCGAGCGCAGCTTCTCGTAGTCGCGCCTCCACTGCTCCGGAACCTTGACGAACTCCCGGTACCCCCCCACCTGGTCGCCATCAACCAGCACTTCCACGCGCAAGCTCCCATCGCCCAACTCCACGCTCTTCTGCTTCCAGGTAAAGTCGTGGTCGACGCGCGCCGGGCGCTTTTCGGTCTCGGTTTCAACGAACTCGAGGTCGGCAAGATTCCGCTGCATCACCTGCGTGAGGAATGTCTCCGCGATGGTGCGGGCAGCAGCCTGATCGAGTGAGGCGCCCGGCGCGGCTTCAGGGATTTCGTGATTAAACCCGACCACCTCGCCGGCGGGAGTGACGTCCGCGCGGAATTCTTCCTCCTGCAACGGCTTGAACCAGCGGTGCGACCAACGCCAGAGGTGAATCGGCCCGCGGGTCAGGCCATTCATCCGTTCCAGCCCTTGCGTGCGCTCCAGGTAGACCTTTTCTTCGTCGTTGTAATCGAACTTCGCGGCATGCCGATAGCCGTCCAGTTTGAAGCCGCGGCCGGCAAGAAACTTCTGCGCCACGGGTGCTGAGTCGTCCCGGTTGACACGAAATTCAATCGCCGCCTCGGGAAAGGCGCGTGAGAAGTATTTGATGGCAACGGTCAGCGAAGCAGCCGCGACAAGGATTGCAATGACGATGGTTTTGTTGTCGGAGGATTGCAGTTTGGTGGGCATGGGCTCCTCTGATCCGTGTGGCGCGGGCGTCTCGCCCGCGGTGGCGGGAGCGTCCCGCTCCCGGATGTCCGAGCGCAGGCAAAGCCTGTCCTGAGCGCGGCGAAGGAATGCCTGCGCCACGGCGGGCGAGACGGCCGCGCTACAGATCTCTCCGTTTCAACCACTTCAACATAATCCAAGCCGATGCGCCGTCCGAGTAATAGTTTCGGACGCGATCCACTTTCTTGTAACCTCGAGCCTCATAGAAGCTTAGTGCAGGCGCGTTGTTCTCTGCGGCTTCCAGGTAAACGAATACGAGTTGCTGCTCTCTCGCCCAATCCTCGGCGGCGTCCATCAGCAAACTCCCCACGCTTCGCCGGCGCCAACTTTCCACCACGTCGATCGTCACGATGTGTGCTGCCTGGCGCGCCTGGCGTTCGGCGATGAGGAAACCGACGAGGGCTCCCTTCTCTTCCGCCACCCATGTCCTGCTTCGCCGATTGCCGATGAACTCACTCAACGCCTCCCGAGAATAAGAAATCCCTGGCGCAAAACAAGCTTGATCGATCCCGTAAAGTGTCTCGAGATCCTCGGAACGGACATCGCGTAGGCGCATAAAAGCAGGAGTCAGGAGTCAGGATTCAGGATCCAGGACCGCAGTAATCCCGATTGCGAATCTGGTGCTAGGAATTGGCGATGGCGCCGATGCCTGGCCCCTTACCCCGTTGCTCTGCGGGCAACCCGGGTTACTTAGCCCCGAAGCCTGAATCCCGAATCCTGAATCCTGGTCTTACTTCAAACCCGCTTGGTTAATGCTTTCGCCCAAGTGCTCAGCGATCGCTTGCGCGGTATCGTTCACGGCCTGGGCTAGGGAGGGCGGGTTGTAAGGCCGCAAGATAATGTCTTGCCAGATTGATCCGCCTCCCCGATCGGTGATCGACACTTCCGTGTGCAATCGTTTCAGCCGGCGCGATTCCAGGCACGAGCCCCTCACGATGGCGTCGGCTTCCTTCGCGTTGGAAGCCATCTTGAAGCGGCCTAGTTTGCCAAGGCTTGCCACCAGGCTTTCATTCAGATCATTGTCCATTCTCTCGACGAAAAGTGTGCGGATTCGCACCAGCTTCCGCGAGTCATTGACAGTGGCAGTCCGGGGACCAGACTCACTCGGTCCAGGCTTTGGACCGAGGGTGGGTTTTTGTTCTTGATCTCCCCCCTGCGGTTGCGCTTCCTGCGCTTTCAACAGCGGCGCCAACGACAAGGCTAGAGCCAATAACACGACGATTCGTCTCATGGCAACCTCCCATGACCAACCCTAACGAACCTGCTTCAACCGTTCCTTGGCCAATCGCTGATTATCTTTTAGATCCTGGCGTTCGTTCTTTTGTTGTCGGGTGAGATTCTGCTTGTCACGCTTCATCTGGTGCTTTGCTTGCACCCGGTTCGCCTTCGACATACGAGCGCTGTTCCAGGAATGTTTTTGGATCTTCTGCTGGGCCTTCAACGTCTTCCGTTCCCGCTTCTGGCGGGCCTTGAGCGCTTTACTTGCCGTCCTGAATTGGTCTCGGTTCTGCCCCGCCGCCCATCGGGCCGCAGGAAAGCCCAGAAGAAATGTAATCATCATGCCTGCAAAGAGTTTACGCATTCTGCCTCCGCTTCCGGCTCGGTACCCTACAACGCCGATTTGGTACCCAGTCGCATCTTACCGGGAAAGTGCTCGCAGGACAACTGCGGTCCTTCGGGGTAGTGTCCGAATTCAGCTCCTGGCGCCTGGCCCGTGCCGATGTACTGACTCACGTTAGACGGACACCCGGCGGCTATGGGCAGCGGGCCGATAAAAAACGTAGAGCATCCAACCCACCGTAGCCAGCCCCGCCAGCAGCAGGACCACGAATATTGAAAAAACCACCCACTGACCCTGGACGGGCAGCGAGTGCGGATCGAAGTAAGGGCGTAGATAAGCCACGCGCACGAGGTGTCGAAGCGTTGCCATCGCGCAGACCGTGCCCAGGATGGCAACGCTCGCCACTCCCAAATTCGCAGGGGCCGTCAGAAGCGCCAGCAAAGCCAGCAAAATGCCTGCGACGAGCAGACCCACAGCTAGCTTATCGTCCACCAGCGCCTGGCGGATTTCCGCAGGAAGGCTGAACAAAAACCACAGCCCGACCAGAAACTGCAACAATGTTCCACCCATGAACCAAGTCACGCCGTAGCGTCTCGCCCAATCCGCGAACTCCCGCGAGTCCGTTCGCCACCGGCTGGAAAGCAGCGCTATCCCCAAGCCGGCTAAGGCCACCGCGGCCACGACGAAGTGAGCCAGCCGCGCCAGGTTCAGAAGAGGCACCGGGCCGAAGATTTTACCTACCTTCCCGTTCATGAAGCGGGCATAGAAATCCTGAGGATGCAGCATGGCCGTGGTATTTTGCGTAAAAATGAAGGCCACAATTAGAAAGAGCACGGCAGTCACCAATATTACCCAGGCGCCCTTGGGCCCCAGTGCGTCGTGCTGCAAGTGATACCCATAAACGCCATAATACCCAAGCAGAACCAGGAACACGACGGCAAGCCAGTACCACGCCATGAGAACGGACGACGTGTAAAAGAGCTGGCCGTAAACAAGTTGCAAGAACAGGAGCGGCGCCACCCCCAGCGTGATCGTGAAAGCCGCCACAGGAGGCATGGCGCGGGAAACCCGAGGCGTCAGTTCTTGATGCCGGGAATCGCGCCTGCCCAGGAAACCGGAGATGGCAAGGATTATAACTCCACCCAGCAGGAAGTTCATTGCCAGCAGGTGCAGGATGAATGTGAACACCAGGAGAAACTCCAGCAGCCCCGGCGGCGCCGGCAGCGGTACGGGCACTGGTCCCGGGATAACGGGATTCATGGCTGCGGCGCTCCTTGAGCAATCGCGCCCTGGGCCTGGATTTCTACCGCGGCAGCTTCCGGCTCAATGGAAATGCTGGCGGGCAGCGTATTCAACGTCGCCAGCCAGGCGCCCAACGCCTGACGCTCCGCTTCGGTCCCCGCAAAGGCCGGCATGAAGCCTTTCAAGGAGCTGAGATGGTCCAACTGGTAGTCAATCATCGCCCAGCTCCAACCTCGGACGGCGAGGCGGATGCTGTTGTATCCGTCTACGGTATGGCAACTCGCACACTCGACGCGGTAAATCTCCTCGCCGGCGGGCGCCAGGTCCCGGAGATCAAGGTCGCGATGGCGAACCCAGCGCGCTGACTTGAGCACCCCTTGCGCCCGAACCCGCTGCACGTCTTCCAAGCGCAACCCGTTCGAGTACATGTAGCCGTAAATGATGTAGGGCTTGCGCACCGCTTCGCGGACCCACTCGGTTACCGCGGTTGTGGAGAGGGCAAGAACCGCGATCAGCAAAGCGTAGACGAGGTTGAAATGCTGGGGCCGCCGAAGGGCGCCAAAGTAGGTGAAAGCCATGACCAAGGCCGAAAAGAAGATCGAGAGACCGGCAAAGATGCTGACTGCCGGGGCTCCTCCCATCGAAATCTCGCGGGCCATGGCGGGGAGCGTGGAGATGTACCAGATTCCCGCAAAAGGAATTATCAGAGCGCCCAGCAGCAGCCATTTGGCGGCGTAGGGGACAAGCTGACTTCGCAGGGCCACGTCGCGAACCGTGGAGGAGGTAATCAAAGCATAAACACCGGCCAGGGCAACGCACACGGCGGTCCGAACCAGCAAGGAAGGCAACATTCCGGGATTGAAGTACGCGGAAGCGAAGGCTTGTGTCTGGAGCCATCTCCCCGGCGTCAGCATGAACGTCAGAATGCCGTTGATCACCAGCAGGCTGGCCCAGGCTGCCGCGAAATAAATCCATCCCACCCGCAGGTGAGTCTGAGCGTCAAGCCGCTCCCAGCCGTAGTAATAGATAAAGGCCGCGGCAATCTCGACAACGAAGAAAACCCATTCGATGGCCCATCCCCAAACAAAAACGTGAATGAGCGTCGCTGTGGCCTCAGGATTCACAAGGCTGATGCTCCACCAGATGCCGACGCCGCTCACCGCTCCAAAGACCAGGGCCACAAGCACGAAGAACTTCGAATGGGACTTGACATATTCCAGCACGGCGGGATTGTTCTCGCGATAAGCCTTGCGTTCGGTGAGTACCAGAAACAGACCGCCGCCCACGGCGAAGTGCGAGACGAAAACGTGGAAGATGGCGATGATCCCAATGATCAATCCCCCACCTACCATGAACGGTTCCCAGACCGGATAATTCATGAGCGAACCTCGTAGGCGGCAAGGCCTCCGCAGAGCGAGGCGAGGAGAGATGTTAAGCTGTACGGAGCAGGTTTTCAACAGACAGAATGTCCATGACAGTGGCCCATGGTCCGTGGTCCGTCGTCCGTTGTTGCACCTGGGTCAAATTGTCCTTTTTCCTGTGCTTTCCGCCTTCTTGGCTTCTCACTTCCCTATCGCCCGTGCGATGGCCGCCTCCACCACCGGCGCCATGAGGGCGTACCCGCGGTCGTTGGGATGCAGGCCGTCATCGGAATAGCCTTCCTTCAGCATGCCCTTATCATCGACGAGCACCGAATAGTAATCGGCAACCTGCAGCTTCCGCCCCTCGGCGTAGCCGCGCAGCCAGTCGTTGAGTTTGAGAATGTCGGAAGGCGGCCTGCGCTCCGTCTGCTTGTGTAAAGTGTAGTCGCTAACCGGAGTCAACAGGCAGAGGATTACCTTGACCTGATGCCTTTCGGCCAAGTCGCACATGGCTCGGAAATTGCCCTCAATCATTTCCGCGGTTTCCGGGCCAGTGTTGCGGGCAATATCGTTTGTCCCCGCCAGTATAATCACTGCCGCAGGATGCAGATTGAGCACGTCAGGGTAAAACCGCACCAACATCTGTGGTGTGGTTTGCCCGCTGATGCCGCGATTCACGTAGGGCTTGCCGGGAAAATACTGCGCCAGTTTCCAACCGTCGGTGATCGAGTCACCGAGGAAGACCACGCGCCCCTGCTGCTCCGGTAGCGCTTGAAGCTCCGCATTGTCATCGTGGTAGCGGCCTAACTGGTTCCAGTCCTGTAACTGGTCGGCGAAGTTCTGCGCAGCGAATTGCAGGCAGCAATTGGCCTTGGGCGGCTTGAATTCAGTAGCCAGTTGAGCCATTGCGGCCGCAGGGAACAAGAGCCCTGCCAGCAATGAATACATCAGCCATGAAGTGCGTTTCATATTCTCCTCCTGTCACGTCCCTTCTTCTGCACCCTGCTATGGTAAGAGCTTATACCGGATATTGCGGAATTCGATTCGAAATCCCTCAGCTTCAAGGCCTAGATAGCCTTTAGGCGCCTCTGGAGCCGTAAACTCGGCGCTCGCCTCGCCGTTGACGGACAACGAGATATTCGGCCCTTGGCAGCGAATCTCGTAAGTGTTCCATTCGCCGGGCGGCTTGATGTGGTTCACCGCCGGCTTGGGGCTGAACTTCATCTCAGAGAGTTTGCCACCGATCAGAGTCTGCCCGAAAATGTACCCGTCGTTCCCTGCCCCCACCTGCGCCTGGTGCCAGACGCGCCCGTTGGCGTCGTTCCGGACGAAGACCCCGCTGTTATACCCTTTGAGCCCTTCCCGCTTGGTGAAGCGCCATTCGACGTGAAGAACAAAGTCACCGAGCTCACGATTGTAGCGCAGCCATTCGTGGCCGTGGTTGCCCTCGCAGATGACCACCCGGCGGGGCACATCGACACTCCACTGCGAGACAGGATCCAAGGCTTTGTCCGGCGGGATGGCAACGCGCGTCCAGTTGGCGAAAGACGCGGAAGGCAATATGTCCACCCAGCCGGGTGAACCGGATAAGGGGACATCTTGCCCCAAGACTGAAATTGAAAGTAGCAAAATCCAAACCACTGCCAGGACTGTTAACCTCATCGCCGCACCTCCCGGAATTCGCTGTTCTTGTGCGTTCGTCTGCAGCTTTCGCGCTCATAACTGTGTTCCTTCTGGGTTCGTTTTTCAATACAAATGACAGCCGGGTCGTTTGTTTTCAAGGACATTCTCGCTTTGTTCCCGAAAGTCGAGAAGTCGGGAGGCTGAGCGGCGCCTGCCCAGCCGCCCGCGAGCCATCCCGTTAATCCCCGGTTCTTTAAGCGCCTACTCAACTCCTCCGACTCCTCGACTTTTTGACCCTGTCCTTTGTTTTCTTAGACATTCCCGGATCGGTCGTTGAAATTCAGAATCGCAGCCACGCGCCTGCGAGATCCAGGGCACTCCTCTTCCCCACCTTGCCGGCCCCACGGACACGAAGTCGGCCCCGCAAACCGACGAAATCGGCCACCCCAGCATCATCCAACAATTGTAGCCTATGATTTTGATTTGTCAAGAGACAAGACGTCCGAAAGCCGTTGTGCGTGGTGCGGGCGGGACGCCCGCATCACTCCCGGCTCCTGGACTTTTTGGTAGACAATCTACTACCTGATGTGGTAGATTACCTTCCACTATGACCAGGCAATCTTCTGAAGATCGGCTTGAACTTGTTTACGGCTCGCTCGACATGCTCATTCTGCGCACTTTGCAGTGGGGTCCAACCCATGGTCACGGAATCGCCAAATCCATTGAGCGCATGTCGGAAGAGAGTCTCAAAGTGGAACACGGCTCGCTCTACCCTGCGCTTCAACGCCTTCAGCAGGAAGGCTGGATCACCGCCGAGTGGGGCGTCTCCAAAAACAATCAGCGGGCGAAGTATTACCGCTTGACCGACGCAGGCCGGCGCCAGCTTACGGCCGAGACGTCGCGCTGGGAGCGCTACGTGCGGGCCATCACCGGGGTTCTGCGGCCGGTTGATAGCAGTAGCTAGTGGTTAGTGGCTAGTAGTCAGTGGTCAGTTGTCAGTGTATGCGCGACCCAGGCGGTAAATGTCATTCCGAACGTGCGGCACGAATGATTGACGATTTTCGATTGACGATTGGCGATTGCGGAAAGACGAAGTTGGATGAAGGAGTATCTAGTGGAGAGCGGTCAGTCGCTGGCAGCAATCCCCCCGTTCCTCTTCGCTCGCATGGATTCAGAGCCGAGTGACTCAGGGGCGGTACTCATCCAGCAAGGTCTCCACTTCGTGACGAAGGGTGGGGAGGTTTGTTTCGAGGACGCTTGCTGGATATCAAAAAAGGAACTTGCGGACTTCAAGGTGCGGCATAGATGAGCTCTTGGCTTTGCTCGACGGCTTGGCGGAAGTAAGGATTGCGGATGGGGTCGGGCTCAACCAGATCCACGGAGCGCCCGAAGAGCCGCTCCAAGTCCTCTTGCAGGCTGAAATAGCATTCCGCGTGTTGGGCGGGGCTCAGCTTTGGAAACTGGACAAGAAAGTCGAGATCGCTAGAGGTCGGATCGAAGGAGCCGCGGGCAGCCGAGCCGAACAGCAACAATCGCTGCACTTGCCGTTGACGGCAGATTTCTCGAAGCTCCAGCGCCTTTTTTTCGAGGATGGGATTCACAATCCTTCCTCCGGATGCGGTTCGTCAAACAGTATTGTACGCCAGGCCGCTGCCGTTCTTCACCTTTGATTTTATGATCGCGCGAATTCTTTACGGGAGGAAAGCTCAAGTTGAGCTTACGGTGCAAACTTTCCAAACTTGGCGCACTGTTTCGCCGGCGGAAGCCGGTGGACGACCTCGAGGAAGAGATTCGCGCGCACCTCGAGATGGAAGAGCAAGAGAACCTGGAAGCCGGCATGTCGCCCGAGGAAGCTCACTACGCGGCACTGCGCCGCTTCGGCAATGTGGCATTGACGCAAGAGAGGAGCCGCGAAATGTGGGGATGGAATTCCGTCGAGACACTCTGGCAGGACGTTCGCTACGGCTTGCGGATGCTGGCGAAGAATCCCGGCTTCACGGCCGTTGCCGTCATCACGCTCGCCCTCGGCATCGGGACCAATACGACATTCTTCAGCATCATCGATGGCCTATTGCTTCGTCCCCCGGCCAATGTCGTAGCCCCGGAGAGGCTGGTCGCACTTTACCAAACGGTGGCCAAAGGAGGGGTGGGTGGCTACATGCCGGTGTGGTCTTATCCTGACTACTTGTACTACCGAAACCGCAACGCGGTTTTTTCCGAAGTAGCAGCGTACTCACCTACGCCCGTAAGCATCGGCGTAGAAGGGTCGAACGAGCAAACGGTCGGCGACATCGTATCTGGCAACTATTTCATGGCGTTGGGCACAAAGGCCTTTCTCGGCCGCATGTTGGTGCCTGAACAGGATGATACCCCAGCATCTCCGTTGGTTGCCGTTGTGAGCTACGAGTTCTGGCGAAGCCGCTTGGGAAGTGACCCGAGTGTGGTGGGTAAACCCATAACGATCAATGGACACCTCTTCACCTTAATTGGAGTGACTCCCAAAGGGACGACGGACGTTGGTTTGCAGATGGCTCCGGCAGTGTGGGTGCCGCTGGCCGCCCAACCTGCCATGAACTGGCCAGAAACCGGAGCACTCGAGAACCGCGGAACAGGTTGGCTCACCGTGCTGGGCCGAGTGAAACAGGGTGTGACGGCACAGCAGGCCGTCTCGCAGTTGGGTTCTCTCGCGCTGCAACTCGATCGGGATTATCCGGCTGTGGAGCAGGGGCGCGGTGTTTCGGTCGAACCTGCCACGACGCTGCCTCCATTCTTCCGCGGGAGCGTCATCGGATTCATCGTGCTTTTGCAGGTGCTGGGAGCGCTGCTGTTGCTTATTTCGTGTCTCGAACGTCGGCGGCCTGATGTTGGCGCGATCTTGGCCTCGCCGGAATGAAATCACGGTTCGACTGGCGATAGGAGCGAGCCGTGGCCGAATCATTCGGCAACTGCTCACGGAGAGCACGCTAACGGGATTGCTCAGCGGTGCGACGGGTTTGCTGCTGTCATTCTGGGGAGCGGAGTTCCTAACGCACCTCAAACCTCCAGTGGGGCTGCCGATTGCCCTCAACCTTCAGCCCGATCTGCGCGTGCTTGGGTTTACGTTGGTCGTGGTGGTCGTGACGGTGCTGCTGCTGGGGACCGCACCCGCCATTCGCCTTTCGCGCACGAGTCTTGCGCCGCAACTCGGGCATCGGAGCGATTCGGGAGGTGGTCGGCGCTCCAAGGGCCAACGTCTACTTCTCGTCGTGCAGGTGAGCGTGTCGTTCCTGTTGCTCGCGGGAGCAGGTTTGTGCGTTCGCAGCCTGCGCAACGCTGAGCACATTGACCCAGGGTTTGAGACCCACAACGTTCTCACCTTTTCTGTTTCTCCCGCATTGAACGGGTACACAAGGGCTAGGGAGGCCATCTTCTACAGGCAGCTTGGGGAGCGCCTGAAATCCTTAGAGTGCGTGCGGTCCGTAAGTATGGCGGCATCACTCCCTCTAAGCTATGGTGAAATTCAAACCATGGTCGGAACAGAGGGGCGCACAGGTGCTTCAACCCAGCCATTCCTTGTAAGCGAGAACCTGGTTGCGCCGGGGTATTTTGAAACGATTGGAATCCCCACTCTTCGAGGTCGAGGATTTGTTGATGCTGACAGTAACGAGGACAGGGTCATTATTGTTAATGAAACCCTGGCCCACAGATTCTTCCCGGCACAAGACCCCATCGGCAAGCAATTGGCACTTGGCGACGTTCAACACCCCCACTTGGCGCAAATCGTAGGCATAGCCCGCGACAGCAAGTATCACACCTTGGGGGAACCTGCCCAGCCGTTCTTGTATGAGCCATTAGCGACGGGCTTTGAAGGACCAGCGGGCACAACGGTTCTGGTGCGGACATCGGTGGCACCCGGCACCTTGATTTTGGCAATCCGCAAAGAACTCAGAGCGCTCGATAAGAGCCTGCCTGTAACGAAAATGGAAACGATGGGAGAACACATCCGATCAGCGCTCTGGCTGGCGCGAACGACTGCCACGCTTTTCGGGATAGTGGGAACAATTGGGATGCTCCTAGCAATGATAGGTCTTTACGGCACCGTAGCTTATTCGGTCGTTCGCCGGACAAACGAAATTGGTATCCGCATGGCGCTGGGTGCTCAACGCAGGGATGTCCTGAAAATGGTCGTAAGGGAAGGGCTTTTGCTCACTTTCGTCGGTATGGGAATTGGGCTCGCGGTTGCTCTCGCCCTCACCCGATTCCTCAGCAGCCTGCTGTACGGAATGAGCGCAACTGATCCCCCCACGTTTGCGGTGGTCTCCATCCTGCTCGCCGCCGTTGCTTTGGCGGCCTGCTATATTCCCGCCCGCCGGGCGACCAAAGTCGATCCGCTGGTGGCGCTGAGACACGAATGAAGTCGTCAGTCGTCAGTAGTCAGTTCTCAGTAAGAACGGCAATGGAACTGACTGATGGCTGAAAACTGAGAACTGATAACTGAGGCATGAATGAAGTCGTCAGTAGTCAGTTCTCAGTAAGAACCGCAATAGAACTGACTGATGACTGAAAACTGAGAACTGAGGACTGAGAACTTCGCATGCGCTTGCGACGTGAACTTTCCAAACTCGGCGCTTTATTTCGCCGACGGAAGCCGGTGGACGATCTCGAGGAAGAAATTCGCGCGCACCTGGAAATGGAAGAACGGGAGAACCTGGAAGCCGGCATGTCACGGGAGGAAGCTTACTATGCGGCGTTGCGGCGGTTCGGCAACGTGCCGCTGACGCAAGAGAGGAGCAGGGAGATGTGGACATGGACTTCGCTGGAGACGCTTTGGCAGGATATTCGCTATGGCCTGCGCATGCTGCGCAAGGATCCCGGCTTCACCGCGGTGGCGGTGCTTACCCTGGCCCTCGGCATTGGCGCCAACACGGCGATTTTCAGCCTGGGCAATGTCTTTATGTTCCGCCCGCTGCCGGTAAAGGACGCTGATCGGCTGGCTGTTGTGGCCGTGCAATATCACGCCGACGCACGATCCCGACCAACTCTCTTATCTGGATTACCAGGATTACCGCAAGCAGTCCGACGTTTTCACGGAGATGACCTTCTACGACCTCATCTTGCGGGAATCGGTTATCGAGGGCACGCCGACCGCGTCATCATGGCGTATGTGCCGAGCAACTTTTTCACCATGCTGGGGCTGCACGCCGCGCTGGGACGGCTGATCGCTCCTGGCGAGGGTGACGCGCCGAAGACGGCTCCGGTGGTGGTGCTCGGGCACAGTTATTGGCAGCGGCGATTCGGCGGCGACCCTGGCGTGATCGGACGCAGCGTGACCTTAGATGGGCAAATGGTGACCGTGATCGGCGTGGTGCCGAAGGAGTTCAACGGACCTTACAACCTTATCGAATTGGACGCGTACGCCCCCATCGGGGTATCACGGAAGACACCGATTTGCTTCTTCACCGACCGGCGTGATATCGGACTTGCGCGTCTTGGCCAGCCTGAAGCCCGGGGTCAGCGCCAAGCAGGCTGAAGCTGCTCTCAACGTCATTGCGCAGCGGCTGGCGAAAGAGTATCCCGAAACCAATCAGGGACAAATCGTGCGCGTGATTCCGGAGCGTCTCGCCCGCCCCGAACCCGCGGTGGAGAGTTCCATGCCGCTGGTGACCACGATCTTTCTGGTTATGGTCGGCCTGGTTCTGCTGGTGGCCTGTTTCAACGTCGCCAACCTGCACCTGGCGCGGGCGGCGGCGCGCGAGAAAGAGATCGCCGTTCGCGCCGCTTTGGGCGCCGGCCGCGGACGCCTGATCCGGCAGATGTTGACCGAGAGTCTTCTTCTGGCCATGGCGGGCGCGGCGGGTGGAGCGCTGATGGGAACCTGGGCGATCAAGGGCCTGGAGAAATTGAGGCCGCTGGGCGATTTCGCACTGCGGCTCGCCTTCACATTTGACTGGCGGGTTTTCGCCTACGTTGCGGGGGTCGCCTTAATGGCGGGGATAGTTGCCGGGCTGGCGCCGGCGTTGCGCACCTCACGCACGAATCTGAATGAGACTTTGCGTGAAGGCGGCCGCGGCCTGATCGGCGACACGCGGCGCCATTGGCTCCGCAACGGGCTGGTGATGGCGCAGGTGGCCGGCTCGTTGATCGTGCTCGTCGCCGCCGGCCTGTTCACGCGCAGTCTCAGAAATGCCGAAGCGGTTGACCTCGGCTACGACCCCCATCAAGTCCTGAACGTGAGCCTCGACCCCAAATTCCAGGGCTACGAGCAAGCCCACGCGGAGGCTTTCTTCCGTGAATTGCTGAGGCGGGCGAAAGCCCTCCCCGGCATCGAGTCAGCTAGCTTAGCTTACTCAGTTCCCCTGGGCTATTACAACGATGGCACTACCGTGTACGTGGAGGGCCAGCCCGTCAGCCGGCGGACAAGCGGCCCCCGGCGCGGGCTACAATTGCGTGACCCCCGATTATTTCTCCACCATGCGAATGAAGATACTTCGCGGGCGCGCATTTACCGACGGCGACACCAGCACTTCCCAACTGGTCGCTATCGTAAATGAGACCATGGCCAAGCAGTTTTGGCCACACCGGGACGCGATTGGGCAGCGGTTTGGCATGGAAGGTCCCCCGGGAGCGGTTAAGTCGAGGTCTCAAGGCGGCTCGTACCCATGGGTGACCGTGGTCGGGGTGGTACGGGACGCGAGGGTGCAGGGCTTCCTTGCCGCGCCTGGAAGTTATTTCTATGTGCCTCAAACGCAGAACTACAAATCAACCCACGTCCTGCAATTGCGCACGTGGGGCCCGCCGCAATCCTTGATCGCTCCCACCGAGGCCCTGGTGCGCGAACTCGACCCGAATCTGCCGGTCTTCGACGTCATGACCATGGAGCAGGCCGTCGCCGGCGCCAATGGTTATTTTCTCTTCAAGATGGGCGCCGGCTTTGCGGCATCCCTGGGCCTTCTCGGGTTAATCTTGGCAGTGGTGGGGGTCTATGGCGTAGTGTCGTACGGCGCCAGCCAGCGCCAACACGAAATCGGAATCCGCATGGCATTAGGCGCGCGTCCCGGGAGCGTCCTGGGGCTCGTCATTCGCCAAGCCGTCGTCCTGGTGGGCGCCGCGATCGGGATCGGTATCCTTGCCGCCCTCGGCGTTAGCCGCCTGTTGGTGAGCTTGCTCGTGGGCGTGACCTCCTATGATCCGATTACACTCATTAGTGTCTCGGGAATAATGCTGGTAGCAGCGCTCGTGGCTTGCTACATCCCCGCCCGCCGCGCCACCAAGGTCGATCCGTTGGTGGCGCTGCGGCACGAGTGATTGACGATTTTCGATTGACGATGGTCGATGGAGCGGTAGACGGACCGAGTGGGCGGTCGGTTCCGCGCTGCCGCCGAAGCGGAAGCCGAGGTGACGCGTCGCATGGGGAATCTTTTTGTAACCAAAGAGCAGATGCGCGACGAGCGCGTGATCGAGTGGCTGGCATCATCGCTTCAAGACCTGCGGCACGGACTGGTGCTGATGCGGCGGGATCCAGGTGTCTCCGCCCTCATTGTGCTGGTGCTGGCGCTGGGAATTGGCGGCAACGCCGCGGTCTTCACACTGCTGAAGGCCGCCTTCCTTGATCGCTTGCCGTTTCGCGATGCGGGCCGGTTGGTGACGATCATCGAAAACGATGGCTGGATCCCGACCGTGTCCGAGTTTCTCGAGATTCAAAAGCACACCCGCACGCTCGAAGGAATGGCGTTTGCCGAGCACCGCGACATGCAACTGAGCGGGAGGGGCGAGCCCACGCGGGTTTTTGCGGCTCGCGTGACCGCATCCTTCTTCCCACTCTTAGGCGTAAACGCCGCACTGGGCCGGACGTTTGTCGAGGAAGAGAATCAGCCGGGCCGTCCTCCGGCCGTACTCCTCACCGACGCCTTCTGGCGGTCGCGCCTGGGATCGGACCCCGCCATCGTCGGCCGGACGCTTCGGCTGGATGGCCAACCTGCCGTAGTGGTGGGCGTGCTACCTCGGGGATTCCATTTCGATTACCCTACGCTGGACATTGCCGAGCCGGTTGACATCTACGTTTCCTATCCGCTCGAACCCTTCTCTATGTTCGAGCGAGCCGCCAACGGCCAAGGCGTGCCGGTTCGCGTGCTGGGCCGCTTGCGGGAGGGCGCCACACTGGAGCAGGCGCAGTCTGACCTTTGGGACACGGCGTTGGTTCTGGCGCGTGAGAACACCTCTCCATTCCCAGGCCACCCTCACGATCCGGTCATGTTTGGCTTCAACGCCATATCTCTACGGAACGCCATCGTGGGAGACCAGCGATCGCTGCTTTGGCTGCTGCTGGGCGGCGTCGCAGTGCTGCTGCTGATCGCCTGCGCCAACACAGCGCAACTGCTGCTGGCGAGCTCGCTGCGACGGGCGAGGGAAATCGCGGTTCGGTCAGCACTGGGGGCCAGCCGTTTGCGTTTGATCCGGCAATTCCTTCTGGAGGGGCTCGTGCTGGCCTGTTGCGGCGGCGCGGCCGGCCTGGTGCTTTCCGGCTGGATAGCTCACGTCCTCGTACGGCTGCTGCCGGTACGAAGCCCGCTGCTGGCTTCAGCGCACGTGGACGCGCGCGCCATCGCCTTCACGCTTGCCGTCTCAATGCTATCGGCGCTCGTGTTCGCCATCCTCCCGGCGCTCAAGGGTAGCCGCTGGACGCCCGGCCCGAGCCTCAGCGCGCACGCCACGACGCGGGAGGGAAACCGCTGGCGTCACGCCATGATCGCCGTCGAAGCGGCACTTTCGGTCTTCCTCCTGTGTGGCGCGGGTCTGGTGACGCAGAATCTGCTGAATCTTATTTCCGCTCCGCTGGGTTTCAATCCTGAACACGTCCTGGCGATGCGGCTCCAGTTGCCCTTTGGAAAGTCGGAGCAGCCGGACCCGAAAGCCGGCAAGGTGCTCCAGTCCTACTTGGATAAAATCGAAGCCATCCCGGGAGTCGAGGCAGCGGCGACGATCACCGGCCCGCCGTTGCGTCCGGCGCGCGGAGGCGGGCCGGTCCAACTGATTGGCGTGGCGGACCCCGGCACCATGGCGTGGTCCCACCAGATGACCCCGGATTATTTCCGCACTATGGGTATTCCGCTGCTCGCCGGTCGGGCTTTTCGCGTAAGCGACTCGGGACCGAGAATCACCGTCGGAATTGTCAATGAGGCATTCGCCCACCACTTTGGACTGGGACCAGACATTGTCGGCAAGCAGATTCGGGACAATACGGGGCCCATCACTATCGTAGGTTTAGTCGGCACTGTCCGGACGGAGGGGCTCGAGACCCGGCCGTTTCCCGAATGTTACTATTCGGCACAACAGATCTCGTGGCCCAATGTGTATTTGGTGGTGCGCTCGGTGCTTCCCCCGGGGGCCCTGCTCAAGCAGGTGAAAGCAGCGATCACCGCGATAAATCCCGATCAGTCGGTTTTTGGCGTGGAGACCATGAATGAGCTGGTTGCCGATTCTGTGGCCGCACCTCGCTTCGATGTGTACCTGATTGGCATATTTGCTCTGCTGGCAGTGGCGATGGCGGCGGCGGGAATGTACAGCGTGATTTCGTTCCTGGTCTCGCAGCGCACCGGCGAAATTGCCATTCGCATGGCGCTGGGCGCGGGGCGCGGCGCAATTATGAAAACAGTCCTGGCGGCGACGAGTCTGTGGGTCCTGGCAGGATTGGCCGGAGGTCTCTACCTCGGTTATGCAGCCGACAAAACCCTTCGCTCGCTGACCGACACCGAGGCTGTGGCTTCTCCCGCAACGTACTTAGTGGTGGCGCTGTTCTTTCTCGCGGTGACCTTAGTCGCCGTTTACCTGCCGGCGCGCCGCGCCACCCGTCTCGATCCCGCGGCGGCGCTGCGCTGCGAGTAATTTGCTGGTGGTGCGGGCAGCCTGCCCCGACCTGTCGGGGTCTCGCCCGCACCACAAAGTCGGCCGCCGCGACGCTTTAGGCTCCCAGGAACATGACGTGTACGTACGTCCCCAGCCTCACGTTATAGGCAAGGTACCAGCCGATGTGATCGGGATCGTCGTAGATGATGATCTCGTCGGAATCCCAGAGCCAGCCATCGCAGAAGCCAATATCGTACGGGGCAACGCTAAAAAAGAACCCGCCAAACCAGAAACGCCCCGGACCGCCTCCCCCCAGGCGCCAGCGATGGCTAGGGCCAAAGCCGCCCGAGAAGTGTCCGTGCTCCCAGGGATGATCGAGATGGTAGTGGGGATCATTCTTGCCCGTGTCGTGCCCGACCCACTTATTCCCTTTATCGACGTGCGGAACGTTTGGGTGGCCGGCCTTGTCGCTGTAATTCCGGTGTTCCTGAGCGGGATGCGGGTTGCCGTGGACCGGCGCCGGCCCCTTGGTTGGAGGCGCAGCGTGGGCAGGGTGTGATGCTTCATGTTCCCCGCCTCGTTGACCAAAAGCAGCGAGCGAAATCACTAACAACGCTACGAGAAGCCCGATGTATTTTTTCATGTTCATCTCCTGTGGTTGGGTTGGTGACGTCTCGTCAGCACTTGTTTGGTTTTCGGGCAACCCTGGTGGTTGCCCGCGTCGAGCGGCCCAAACAGCCGCCCCTGTTGGATGCATGGAGCTCCGAGGACGGTTGCAAGAAATGCGCCCAAACGGTAGTGTCTCAGTTTGAAGTTGTAGCGGCGAGTTTACCTCGCCATGTGGCGGCGTAAAGCCGCCTCTACGTCAAACTGAGACACTACCACCGGCAGCTTGAGCTTAAGCGTGCACAGCGGCGATGCGGTCAATCAAGCCAAGCTGCTCTTTGCGATTCTCGGCGCCGATGGTGAAGGCGTGCAGCAGGTCGAGCGAGAAGGCGTATTTCAACGCCTCGTCCACGCGCGTTCGCATGTCACCCTGGCCGAGGATCTTCATACCGACAATCGCCTTGCCGGACTGGCGTCCCTCGCGCAGAGTCGCCACCACCGTGGCCGGGTCCGCATCCATGTGCGATCCGATGGGGTTCACGCGCGAGAGCATGACCTGGACCCAGGGAGATTTGGCCGCGGCGCGAAGGGCCCCGAGGGTATGGCAGGAGCAGCCGTGGGCGCGGACAATTCCCTTCTCCTGCGCTTCCGAGATGGCGTCCATGGCGCCCCGGCTTTTCTCGGTCCAGTCGTCGTCCTCGAGGCAGTGCATCATGAGGATGTCGATGTAGTCGGTTCCCAGTTCTTTGCGGAAGCGGTCAATGTCCGCGCGCATTCCGGCGGCATCGCGCGCCCAGGATTTTGACATGACGGTGATCTTCTCCCTGGGCAGTTTCTTCAAGGCCGCCGCCACGTGCGCATGCGTCCCGTAAGAATCCGCCGTGTCAAAGAAACGCAGCCCATGATCGTATCCCTGAAGGAGCAGATCGGCGAGGCCCTGGACGCCCAAGGCTGATTGGTTGGAATGATGATTGACACCCACCGTCCCCGTTCCACAGGCCAGCCGCGACGTCTTGAGGCCGGTCTGTCCAAGGGTGACGATGTCCGAGGCGCTGAACTTCCCTGTCGCCGGCGGCAAGGCCTCCGCCCAGGCCTTCGGAGTAAGCCAGGTCCCCGCAACCCCTGCCAACGACTTGGTCAAGAAATCTCTACGCCTCACGGAAGCACCTCCAAAAGAGTCTATTTAACGCAGCTTGCGCCGCTCACATTCCCTGAGCAAAATCAGCCCCAAACGCGAACCTGATACCCCCAACTTTACCATGCCTGCCATGCCGTGGCAACCAGCAAGGGGCCGCTGTGCTGAAGGCACCTTGGAGTGCGGCGGCTTGACGCCGCCTTGGGACCGCGGGGACTTGAACATACCGTCGCCTCCATTAGAGTACTTTTTCCAGCCTCTCTCCTTCGGTCCACACAATTCGAAGGCGGCGTCAAGCCGCCGCACTCCAAGGCGCTTCGCGCAGGCCCTTGCTTTGCGAAACGGATCAGTCCCATAATCTGACGGTGCCAGTTTGTAAATCAGGTCACCAAAGGACAGTTCCGATGTCGAGACGCAACTTATCACGCCCGCGCGATCTTAGAATCTCGCGTCGTCATTTCCTGGGAGGTGCAACAGCCATGGCCCTGATGAATTCATCGCTCGCCGCGCAGGGACAGGAGAATTCCATGCCCAACTCAATCCTCGCTTACGTGGGTACTTACAGCTCGCCGCAAGGCCCCGAGGGGAGCAAGGGGTACGGGCAAGGCATTTATCTATTTCGCATGAATCCCGCCACGGGGGCGCTTGCGCAATCCGCGCTCTTTGCGGACGACTCGAATCCCTCCTGGCTGGCGTTCGATCCCTCGCGCACGCACCTGTACGCTGCGAATGAAACGGGCAATTTCGAAGGCAAGAATTCAGGCTCGGTAAGCGCCTTCTCCATCGATCGGACGAACGGCCATCTGACTCGCCTCAACACCGTCAGCTCACAGGGCGCCGGCCCTGCCCACCTGAGCGTTCACCCTTCAGGCAGATACGTACTAGTCGCCAACTATGCGGGAGGGACGGTGGCGGTGTTACCCATCCTGCCCAGTGGCGAGTTGGGCGCCGCCACCGACGTGAAGAAAGACGCAGGCAAGGCGGGACCCGAGCATGCCGCCAGCGCACCGCCCGGAAGCTTTGCCATCAGCGGACACGAGGCTCCTCACGCGCACATGATCGAGGCCGACCCTTCAGGCCGATTCGTTCTGGTGAACGATCTGGGGTTGGACCAGATCTTTGATCTGGAAGTTCGATGCCGAGAAAGGCACGCTCACGGCCAATGATCCCGCCTCGGTTTCACTGCCGCCCGGGGACGGGCCTCGCCATTTCGCCTTCCACCCCAATCGGCGCTGGATGTATTCGCTGCAAGAAGAGGCCTCCACGATGGTGGTGTATGACTTCGACTCCACACGCGGAACGTTGACCGCGAAGCAAACCCTCTCGACCTTGCCCAAAGGATTCGCGGGAACCAATTTCACCTCGGAACTCCTGGTCTCGTCCGACGGCAAGTTCGTTTACGCCGCCAACCGCCTTCACGACACCATCGCAGTTTTTTCCATTGGACCGGAAGGTGCCCTGGCCTGGGTGAGTGAAGTCTGGACTCGGGGCGATTACCCGCGCAGCTTCAACATCGACCCCACAGGAAATTTCCTCTACGTCTGCAATCAGAGAAGTGACGCCATCGCGACTTTTCGCGTCGATCGGGAGACCGGCAACCTCAAGTTCACCGGCCACTACACCCCGGTGGGCACCCCGGCGATCATCATTTTTCTGCGGTAGCGTCCGGAACTGTCGTGGTGATCGCACTGCTGTCATTCCGAGCGAAGCGAGGAATCTCGCTCTGAGTATTCTCAACGCAGTGCGAGATTCTTCGTCGCCGGAGGCTCCTCAGAATGACAGAACGCTGGCAACCCGGTCACGGCAACTTCTTGAGCGCCTCGAGAATCTCGCGGTTACTCGGCTGTTCCCTCAGCTCGTAGATTTTTGCCCAGGCGATCTTGCCTTCCTTATCCACGATAAACACCGCCCGATCGTTGATGAAAGGCACTCGATGTTTCGTGGGGGGAAAGATGCCGTAATCCGCGGCCGTCTTGGCATAAGGCCAGCGATCCGTCGCCAGAGGGTATTTGAGGCCGCCCAAGTGCTTCTGGAAAGCGATATGGCAGAAAACGGTGTCCGTGCAGACGCCCACGACCTGGGCGTTCAAGTCAGCAAAGCGGGCGAGGTCCGCCTGGATTGCTGACAACTCGTTCTGTCAAACCGGGGTAAAGTCGAGCGCGTAAAAAGCGATCACCACATTCTTGCCCCGATGGGCGGAAAGCTGAAACTCACCCTGCGTGGCGCCCGTGGTCGAGCTGAGCTTGAAGTCAGGCGCTGTATCTCCGATGTTTAAAGTCATTTGAACCTCCGCGGATAGGATATCCCTCATGCTGACATGCAAAGAACTGGCCAGTTGCCATCCTACGCCCTTCGCCTGTCATTCTGAGCGACGCGAAGAATCTCGCTCTGAGTGTTTTCGACGCAGTGCGAGATTCCTCGTCGCCTGCGGCCTCGGAATGACAGAACGATCGAGTTTTCACACAGACTCTTTCGCTGCGGTGGCGGGCTTCGCTTGTGTCGTGACGGCGGGCAGCTTCTCAATTTTGACCTTCGCAATCCGCCGGCCGTCCATCTCCGTCACCGTATAGCGCCGGTCTTCATAAACGATGCTCTCTCCGCCCTTAGGGACCGTGCCCAGGAAGGACAGAACAAATCCCGCCAAGGTTTCATATCCGGCCCCGCGCGGCAGCACAATCTCGTAATCATTCGCCAGGTCACGGAGGTTAATCGAAGCGTCCATCACCAGGACGTTGCCGCTCACCTGGTGGATCGCCTGCTCATCCTGGTCGTATTCATCCCGGATTTCGCCCACCAGTTGCTCGAGAACATCCTCCACCGTCACCAAGCCCACATAAGTGCCGAATTCATCCACCACCAGGGCCAGGTGAGAATGCTGCTGCCGCGCATCCTCGAGCACCTGGCTGAGCGGCTTCGACTCCGGCACGATCATGGGCTGGCGAAGAATCGGGCGCAAGTCCATCGGCGACTGAAGCGGCACGCCGCTCTTCAGCCGCTCGGACACAACCCTCAGCAGGTCCTTGGTGTAAAGTATGCCGACCACGTGGTCTGGCGATCCCTCGTAAATCGGCAGGCGCGAGTGCTGGTCTTTGACGATGCGCTCCAGCAGGCTCCGCAGGTCCTGCGTAAACGGCAGGCAGGTGATCCTGGTCCAGGGAACCATGATCTCCTTCACCAGAATGAAGTCCAGGTCGAAGACCGTGTGGATGATATCTTCCTGCTCTTCCCGAAGCAGGCCGTGCTTGCGGATCGACGACACAATCAGTTTCACTTCTTCCGGCGTGTGCAGCGGCCTTAAGCCCCGCAACGGAGCACGGCCAAGGGCGCCCAAAACACCGTTCGCCATTCCCACCAGAGCGCCTACCGCGTAGCGGCTGAGCCTCAAGAACCCCAGCATCGGCCGCGCCACCGCCAGAGAAACCATCTCCGCATGATCGTACGCCACCGCTTTCGGGACCAGTTCTCCCAGCACCATCAGAAAAATCGTGATGAGCACAAAGGCCACAGCTCCCGCCAGCGAGTGGACCAGCACCGCGGAGGCATGCCCGTGCAGTCCCAGATCCAGCATAGGCTGGAGGGTCCGGGCAATAAACCCCTCGCCCAGCCAGCCCATCAGCAGGCTGACGACGGTCACACCGAGCTGTGTCGCCCGAAATCAGCGAGCCGATGTCCGCCAGCAACTTCTGAACAAGACGCGCTCGGGGATTGCCCTCTCGCGCCAGTTGCTCGATCCGCGTGCGCCGCACACTGAGGAGCGCATATTCGGTGGCGGCGAAAAACGCATTCAGCCCGATCAGCCCGACGATAATAAGTCCGCGTAGGAATAACACGTCAAGAGTACCTACAATCGAAGCATTGTAGGATAAAACTCTTGAGTTTCGCAAAAGGTGGTTGGGGGTCGTTTGCAGGATTGCGCCGCAGGCGCCTTGGAGTGCGGTAGCGGCTTGCCGCCGCCATTGCCGCAGTGCATTCCAAAGCGGCGGCTTCGCCGCCGCACTCCAAGGCGATTCGCGCATTTTGACGGTTTCCGGTGCCCGTCAGCCGGCGGGCACGAGCGACGATTTCTCAATCACACCCAGTACTGCAAGCCCGCGGGGGCAGGATATTTGGGTCTGGCCCAGTTCAAGGAAGTCGGCCGCTTTGTACGTGCCGTCGGTGATTGCCTGGTCGTGCTCCATTTCCACTTTGGCGTTGGCGTGCAGGCAGTTGCGTTGCCGGAGCCAGGTCACGAAGTAGTAGATGCTCTGCGCATTCGGCGCGTAATGGCCGCTCTGGTTCGTGATGATTTGCGCTAATCCCTTGTCGGCGACGAGCATCCCGGAACAGCGGATCTTCTTGCCCTGTTTGGCGGAGGCATGGATGAACCCGTCCACTCCGTGCTCGTGGGCCCAGAGTCAGCACTCCGCATCCCACACGAATGCCACCGCCCCGGGAGGACCTTTGCCGCTAGGGCGAAAATCCGCGGTCTTCAGCAGCACCCGGACGCCTCCCCCGGTTAAAATCCGCTCGTACTCCAACTTTGCGTTCAACTGGTAGACATAAGCCAAGTCCTGACCCTCGTACGATATTGTATTGGGGTCCTTGAATTGATCAGCCCCCGCCGTTACTACCGGCGTTCCCGACGCAGAACGGGTGATATTCCAGCCACTCGTAGAAACTGGCGTTAGGGTTGGTCGCGCGCACCGGGTTCGAAGCAGGCTGCCCCACGACGTAGTCGAGAAAGGCATCCCCCATCATGTTGACGCTGTTGTCCTGCGTGGCATCGGCCGGGTCAAAAAAAACGAAGGTTTGGCGGTGGTAGGGGTCGATCTTCTCGATCGTGGCGTAAGGAGTTGCGTGCAGTTTTTCACCTGCGTTCCGCGTGTTGTCGCCCGCCAGCCCCCGCAGGAACATTGAAAGTTGCACCCTGTTTTTGTACTTGGCTTTGGCGGTTTTGTGCCACTCTTTCATGGTAGCCAGGTAGTCTGCCTTCTTTATGGCCCGTTTGCCGAGAGAGCGGACCCATAGGTCAAGTTGGTTGTTAAGCTGCTTTGCGGCTGCTTTCATCGCGAGCACGTGCGTGGGGCCAAGGAGCTGAATGTACTTTCCGCACAAGATGTTGATAAACTTCAGCTTCTGAATCCTTTCGTCAAACTTCGTGTAGTCGTCCTTGGCAATGCCGTCGTAGGCAGTGATCTGATTGGTGATTTGTTGCAGGGCCATGGCGGGGGTATTCACCAGGCCTCCCGTAGAGCCGACAGTCCATCCGCCTCCTCCGGGGCGCGCCGCCGCTCTGGCCCCGCCGAGCACCGGATTGACGCGCGCCGCAGCGAGGGCGGCATTGGCTTGAATGTGCGCCCACTCCGCCGGCGACAAAATATCACGCCAAGGATTCTTGTTCCCAGCCATAGAAACCTCCTTGCGCAACCGACAAGCCTGCTGGAGTCCCGAAGGGAACCCGGCGGCTTATCGGATATTTAGTCTATGCGCCCAGTTTAGCAAATCCCACCCCCCGCGCGCAATCCAGCTCCATGCCCTTTTTTGCATTTTTGCATTTTTTGCATTTTTGCATTTTTTGCTTGACAGACCGCTCCGCGCGTGATAGCCTATCTTGATGGTCAATCGGGACAATTCGTCGCAGAGGGAGAGTTCGATGCCCGGACGCAGAGGGAGTGCGGAGCAGTGGGAGCGAAACGGGCAGGGAGGGATTTGCGGAGAATACAAAAAAAGTACGAACGAAGCCAGTATATTATTGAAAACACAAGCGGCCACTCGAAACGAAGCTAAGAACTAGCTGAAAACAAAGGAGTTCTTCGATACGGACGGCGCGAAAGCTAAGAAGTCCTTGAAATCAAACCAGATATCATTTCGGAAGGTTACCAGCTTGGTGGTCCTTTGCACACGGAAAGACGCAAATTCGCCTCAAAACAAGCAAAAATGCACCGTTAAGCTCAAAGCGAAGCTTCCGGGGTGTCGGGGAAAACGACAACAAGTCGGCTACAAGAGCACCGGACTTTCACGGCAGCCCCCTATTATGGATGTCATTCCGAGTGCACATGGACCTGCGGCCCACCCATGAAGATGAAAGTCGCTGTCATCCTGAGCGAAGCGAAGGATCTGCAGTTCCGGTCCGAGGCGAACTAATGCAGATTCTTCACTTCGCTCAGAATGACAGACTATCGGGAGACCGAAGCGAGGAATGACAGCCCCCTACGGGATCCATCGGATTTGGGCACTACCCTTTCGCGGGAATGACGTGATTTTCGAGAGAGTTTTGTTAAAATGAAGACGATGTACGACCAAGTTGTGCCCGTCACTGAAAACCGGCCCCTCAGCGGCAGCCACTTTCTGTTGAGCGTTGAATCGCCCCGCCAGGCAGAGAGCGCCCGTCCCGGCCAGTTTGCCATGCTGCGAATTCTTGGCCGGTCGGATGTACTCCTGCGGCGGCCGATGAGCATCTATGATTTGAGGGGCGCGAATTCGGACGGGAAGCGGGCCGGCCACGGCGGTTCGCCGCGGATTCTGCAATTCCTCTACAAAGTTGTGGGCCACGGCACCCGCCTGATGTCCGAGCTCAAACGGGGAGACAAGGTTGGATTGCTGGCGCCGCTCGGCCATGGGTTCTTCGAGGAGGAGTACCTACCCCGCGCCCACGAGTCGGACGAGATTCTCCATGTCGCGGGCGGAATTGGGATTGCTGCCCTGCTCCTGCCGGCGAAGCGATTGGCGGAGGCAGGTTTTCGCCAACGGCTTTTTATGGGCGGGCGTAGCAAAGCGGACCTGGTCGGGGTCGAGGATTTCAAGCCCTTGGTGCGTGGGAGCCTGCTCTCGACCGAGGACGGGTCGGCGGGCTACCGCGGCTACGTCACCAGGCCGCTCGAGGACTACCTGGAGCGCCACTCGGACAAGAAGTGCCTGCTGATGGTCTGTGGGCCTTGGGCGATGTTACGCGCCGCCGTGCAACTGGCTGGAAAATACGGCCATCCGTGCTTGGTCTCGATGGAGAACCGCATGGGGTGTGGGCTCGGGGTGTGCCTGGGCTGCTGCATCCGCGTCCATGGCTCCGGACACGAGGCCTATCAACGCGTCTGCACCGAGGGCCCGGTCTTCTGGGCGGACAAGGTCGTATGGGACGAGCCCGGTAGCGGGGGGCAGTAGGCAGCAGGCAGTAGGCAGGGCAGACTTTTATGTCTCAAAGAGGCTTAAGGCGCGAGTTTTCGTCGAGCGAAGGCCAGACATCGGCTGCGACCGTCGAGCAATTCACGCCTCAAATTGAAACCGAAATCGCCGGCATCCGATTCCAAAACCCGGTCTGGACGGCAAGCGGAACTTTCGGATACGGCAAGGAATTCGCCTCGCTCATTGATTTGAACGAGTTAGGGGCCATTGTCGTAAAGGGAATATCGCCGGAGCCGATGGAGGGGAACCCCTCGCCGCGCATCTACGAGAGCGAATCCGGGATGCTCAACGCCATCGGTCTTCAGAACGTCGGCGCAAAGCGCTTCCTGACCGAGAAGCTCCCGTTCTTGCGAACTTTGAAGGCCCGCTGCATCGTCAACGTCTTCGCTTACTCCACCGAGGACTATGTTCGTTGTGTCGAGATCCTCAACGAAGGCGATGGCGTCTCCGCCTACGAACTTAATATCTCGTGCCCCAATACGCGCTGCGGCGGCATCGTCTACGGCAGCGACCCGAAGTTGACCGAAGAAGTGGTGGCGGCGTGCAAGAAGGCGGCTCGTTTTCCGCTCATCGTCAAACTATCCCCGAATGTTACTGATATTACGGTGTTTGCACGGGCCGCCGAGGCGGCCGGGGCCGACGCTCTGTCCCTGGTCAACACCCTGGTTGGAATGGCTATCGATATCGAGACGCGCACGCCTCGGCTCTGGAATGTAACCGGGGGGTTATCCGGCCCGTCTATCAAACCGGTGGCCTTGCGCATGGTCTATCAGGCCGCGCGGGCCGTGAAAATCCCTATCATTGGACTAGGAGGTATCTCCACAAGCGAGGACGCCCTCGAGTTTATTATTGCCGGCGCTCGGGCTGTGCAAGTGGGTACGGCGAATTTCTACGATCCGGGCGCTTCAATTCGCATTGTGCAAGGATTACGCGATTTTTGCCGGAGGAAACGGGTTGACCTGTCTCAGATTATCGGCTCGCTGAAAGTTCCGGAACATTGACAGGCATTAAGCTGTTTGTTAGATTGACCCAATCCCGGCTTTTGCGGAGTGTGTATCTGACTACAACCAGAAAGTTCTTGGTCCTGCTGGCGACCGCCGCAGTACTGTTGCTGACTCCAGGATGCCTCGTGCGGCGGGTGAGGCACATTCCCCCGTCGCAGGTTGTAGCGCCACCGCGCGTAGCGTCACTTGCCGAACTTGTCACGAAGCTTAATGCCTTAAGTCAAAATGTTCGGAGTATGACCGCGACGGTGGACCTCGAGCCGACGACCGGGTCCATTTACTCCGGCGTTATCAAGGAGTACCACGACGTCAGGGGTTTCATACTGATTCAAAGTCCGTCCATGATTCGAGTGCTGGGTCAGGCCCCGGTGGTGCGTACCGACATTTTCGACATGGTCTCCAACGGCGAGGAGTACCGCTTGTACATTCCGCCCGTTCAACAAGTTCTTCGTAGGGAAGACGGCCTTCCGGCGTCCCGCCAAGAACTCACTGGAAAACCTGCGGCCCCAACACATTCTGGAAGCCTTGCTGGTCCCGGGAGTTGATCCTTCCAGTGAAATGTGGTTGCTCGAGGAAGCGCAGGAGGCCGGGCATCGATATTATGTGGTTGAGATCGTAGCGCCGCCCGAAGGCAGGGAATTGCCCCTGAAGCGCAAGGCGTGGTTCGATCGCGCCGATCTTCAGTTGGCGCGCCTGCAATTCTATGAGGCGCAAGGCCTTTATGTTGAGGACGTGCGTTACTCCGACTATCAGGATTTTCAGGGAGTGAATTACCCTTCCCACATCGAGGTGGTCAGGCCGATCGAAGATTACCGCCTGGCGATTACCATTCTGAAAGCCACTTTCAACCAGCCTATTGATCCTGAGAAATTCGTCCTCACACAACCTCCCGGCACGCAACTGATTGACCTGGCTCGCGAAGGAGGAGAAACCGAGTGGTCAATAAGCTCATCGTCTCGAACATCCTGTACCGCCCCGTCCGCACGGCGTTGAGCGCCTTGGCAGTGGCCATGGAAGTGGCCATGGTGATGCTCTTCGTGGGGCTCGCGCATGGCTTGGTGAATGACTCAGCCCGGCGGCAGGAGGGTGTGGGCGCGGACGTCATGGTACAGCCCTCCGGTATCTTCGTTCCTCCTCGCTATCACGCAAGCACCCATGCCCTTGAAGATTGGTGGCCGGCTCGAACAAGTCCCTCACGTGCTGGCCGTGGCTCCGACGCTGATCCTCTTTAACACCGGAGCATTGAGCATGGTCTACGGCATAGACATGGACAGCTTTAACCGTGTTTCGGGCGGCTTCGCCTACCATGACGGTGGCCCGTTCACAAAACCTAACGACCTGCTCGTAGACGACCTGTATGCCAAGTCGAACCATATCAAAGTCGGGCAAATGGTGACCTTGCTGAACCACCAGTTCAACGTGTGCGGGATCGTCGAACACGGCAAAGGCGCGCGCCTTTTTATTCCCCTGCAAACCGCAGAGGACCTTCTTCAAGTCCAGGATAAAGCCACTATCTTCTGGGTCAAGTGCACCGAGCCCGCCTATGCCGGCAAGGTCGTCGAGGCCATTCGTCAACTCCTCCCGCAGTGCCAAGTCACTGCTGTGAAGGAATGGATGTCATTGATGACATCCAATAACCTGCCGGGCCTGAATGTCTTTACGACGGTCATCATTATCATCGCGGTGGGGATCGGATTTCTGGTTATTTTCCTGTCGATGTACACAACCATCACGGAACGAACCCGCGAGATCGGGATTTTGAAATCGCTTGGAGCATCAAAAGGGTATATCATTGCAGTGATTCTGCGAGAGGCAAGCCTCCTCAGCGCGGTCGGGATCTTGGCCGGGTACGGAGTGGCGGTCATAATCCGCAAGATCATTCTGGTGAACTTCCCTACCCTGGTGATCGAACTGACCGTGCTGTGGGCAGTGTACGCTGCGGTTCTGGCGATAGCTGGAAGCATGCTGGGGGCGTTCTACCCCGCGATGCGCGCGGCTCAGCTTGACCCTGTGGACGCTCTGGCGTACGAGTAAATGGAACCCATCATCGAGACTCACGACCTGAAGAAAGTCTACCGCATCGGTAAAGTCGCGGTGGAAGCGCTGCGGGGCGTGGATTGCATTGTCCATGAAGGCGAGTTCGTGGCGGTGGTGGGGCCGTCCGGCTGCGGGAAGTCCACCTTTCTTCACGTCCTGGGCGGCTTGACAAACCCCACTAGCGGCCAGGTGCTGGTGGATGGCAACGATTTCAAAAACATGACGGATGCCGACCGTACACGCTTTCGGCGGCATAAGATCGGCTTCGTCTTTCAGCGCTTCAATCTGCTGCCCACGTTGTCAGCGCGCAACAACATCGCCATCGCCCAGCACATCCAGGGAAACGGTTTTAATCCCCACCGCTTCCAGAGTGTGGTGGAGATGCTCGGGATTCAGAACAAACTCGAGCATCGCCCCTACGCGCTTTCGGGCGGTGAACAACAGCGTGTGGCCATCGCCCGTGCCGTCATCTGTGATCCCAAGCTGCTCCTGGCGGACGAGCCCACCGGGAATTTGGACACGGAGAACTCGCAGACGGTGCTGAATATGATTCGCGGCCTCAATAAGACCTTTGGGCAAACAGTTCTGATGATTACCCATAACCCCGAGGCCGCCGCGGTGGCGGACCGGATCATTCACATGCGGGACGGCCGCATTGTTACTGATTGAGACTTCAATGGATCACAGCACGGAAATCCGGAATCCCTCCTTGCTGCAATCTCCGGACAATGCGCTCCGTGGTGGCCGCGGAATGATATGGGAGAAAATTAAGCTCGGCATCAAACGTACCGTCTTCTGGGCCTACGAGCGGGGGACCTGGCAGTACGACCTGATGGTGCTGGCCATCCTGGCGTTTATTTTCCTCTCGCCGCGTAGCTGGTTTGACGATCGTCCCACTCTGGGGTTGACGGACCTTCGGCACCAGCAAGGGTTTGTCGAGATGGGGCACGGAAAACAAGGCTGGCGCTACATGATCGACGCGCGACTTGTGGAATCGTATGCGGGTACAACGCCTGAGGACGCCATTCCGATCATCCTCAGCCGGCAATTGCCCCAGCCTTTCACCGTCCTATCGATCGATCCCATCACCGATAAGAACAAAGTCGTGCTAGGCTACACTGTGCTCATAAACAAGAGTGACAAGTGACGAGCATCCGCCAGAAGAGAAACGGCGAGTGTGTCGGGACTGAGGGTAAAATAGGAAACGGATGGCAGGACGCTGGGGAAAAGGCCCGGAAAGATAGGTAGAAATCCAGTATTCTGTGTCTCTTCAGCGCTTTGCCAGTTTTCCAACTCAGGCTCGTCACTCATCACTTGTCACTCGTCACCGCTTCCTCCTCACTAGCCTTTTCGCGCGGCTCACTCTACAATAGAAGCGGGAGGAGGCGCGTGCGTCTCAAACTCAATCTCGTGATGCTCATCTTCGTCGCAGTGTTTGCGGCGCCACTGCGCAGCGGCATCGCCGCGCCTCTTCCGCGCAAGGGAAAACTCGCTCCCGATCTCTCCGAGATCCTGTCGCGCATGGACGATGCCGGCAAACGCTTGAGGAGCCTTACCGCCAACCTCGAGTACACCAAGGTGACAGTGCTCGTCAACGACAAGTCTACGGAACAAGGCCGCCTCTTTTTCAGTAAGGGGAGCAAGGGGAAGGGGGAGGAGATCCGGATCGAGATGCAGCAACCCGAGTCCAAGGTCGTCTTGTTCAAGAAGAATAAGGCGCAGATCTACCTTCCGAAGATCAATCAGATTCAGGAATACAACCTTGAACAGAAGACCGGACTGGTCGAGGAGTTCTTGCTGCTGGGCTTCGGAGCGGAATCAGGGGATTTGACGAAAAGCTACAACGTGAAGTACTTGAAGGAAGAGGAACTCGGTGGGGACACTACCGCAGTGCTCGAACTGATACCACGCAAGCAAAGCATCGCCGCTCAACTTACCAAAATCCAGATGTGGGTCAGCGAAGATTCCTGGATGCCGGCCCAACAGCAATTCTTCGAGCCGGGCGGCGACTATATGATTGCCCGCTACACCTCAATTAAGGTGAACCTGAAATTCCCCCCTTCCACTTTCGAGATTCCACCTTCCGCAGGAGCAAAGATCGTAAAGATGAACTAGGAAAGGGTGAAGGCTAAAGGTTAAAGGCTGAAGACGGTTTACCCTTTAGCCTTTACCCTTCTTGCCTATCTGCCCATTTGCCTATCTTCCCACTGCCTGGGCAAGAACGTACGGCCCTTCCGGAATCACCGCGATGTGCGCGCCGCGTGGGAGGGATGAAGTGAGCGCGCCAATGGCAGCCTCAGCCGTGTCGTAGGCTTTCCCCCACAGCGAAGTATGATAGTGCCCAGGCAGTCCAGGGGCGTAGAAAAGCACTTCTGCCTTGGCGGTCACGAGCGCGAGCTTTTCCAGTTGCCACTGGTCCACCACCACGGCCGCGCCAGCAATCTCAGCCATGAATGCGAGGTCGGAGGGGTGGCTGGCCAGCATGTGAGCGAATTCAGCGCCGCCGACCCCTTCCGCGCATTGCGCCAGCAGCAGTATTTTGCCCCCCGGCTTCACGATGTGCGAGGCAGCGGTGATTCCCTTGATGGCTTGGTAAAACGTAAGATCCAGCGGGTAGCCGGCGGAGGTGGTAATGACTGCGTCCGCCGGCTCATCCAGAGTCTCCAGCATCACCTGCGAGACGAACTTCACTCCCTGGCGATGGGCCGCCACCGGCTCTCCTGCAAAGACTGCCGCGATGGGGCGCTGCCCATTCCCGCGCGCCAACGCTGCATCCACCAGGAAGTCGTGCCGTGCCATGCGCGCGATTTCAAGAAGCTCGCGGTGCAAAGGGTTGTCTTCAATCGAACCTTCTACGGCGCGCGCGTCCCGCATGAATTTCGGGCTGTGCAGAACCTTGATGGTCCTTTCGCCGGCGAGGCCCGGTGCGACCAGCTTCCTTCCCCCCGAATAACCCAGCATCAGGTGAGGCTCGATAAACCCCAACGTGATGTGGAGGTCGGCAGAGAGGAATCGCTCGTCGATATAAACAGGCGTTCCCGATGCGGTCTCGCCCAGGAAACCCTGCTCCTCGAGCTGGCGCGCCCGGTGGCTGGCGATGCGATACTTCCCCGTCACCTGCTCCCCGCAAATCTCCCTGATCTCCGCCTCAGTTGCCGGACGGTGCAGGCCCGTGGCAATCAGGATTGTTATGCGCTCGCGCGCAATCCCTGCCGCCTCCAACCTGGCCAGGAGAGGCGGCAAGACTTCCCGGTTCGGCGCGGGACGTGTGATGTCACAAACCGAAATCGCCGCTGACTTTCTCCCCGCTGCCAGTTCTTCGAGAGGAGGGCCCGCAACAGGATCGTCGAGGGCGCTCTCGATCGCCGCTGCCGAATCCGCCAGCGGGACAGCCGAGCGCGCCTCCAGCACCTGATAGTGAAATCCCTCCGGCAATTCCAGACTGAGGCCGTTCTTTCCAAAAGCGAACCAAGTCTTCATAATCGGATTGTAACTTATCCCCAAGTGGCACAGGCTGTCCAGCCTGGGACCTGTGCATCGAAGGCAACAGCCGTGGCACAGTCAAGAGAGCATTTCTCGCTGATAGGTTTTGCAAACGTCAGCAAAATCCCTCGGATTGAAAGTGATAAAAGCGTCAATACGTACGCTTCTGTCCATGAGAATTCCGCGAATCACGCGATCCACTAAGCTAAGGTTTCGACGTGCAGGGTCCGGTTTTCTTAACTCGGAAAAGCATTCGTCCACGACATCTTCTCGAAACGGGACATCTGAGATGAGAGTTAAGCGTTTATGCATTAAGAGATATTTCCAATCCCTCTCCAATGACAACATTGCATCTCTGTTCTTCACCGTTTTTGTTCTGAGAGTCTCATACAAAATCGGCCAGGGAACCACCAAGCAGTTATTCTCTTTGTCAAACATCGACAGGAAGTATTGCGTTGCCCTATCGTGAAATTCATCTTGCAAATTGTAAAGCCCTATTAGAAACCCCGTGTCTACACAGATATCTTTCATTCTTCTTCTCCGCTGTCGAAGACCGTTTGTGCGTATCCAGACCAAGGAGCAAGTTTCCTTTTTCCTATGACAAACTTTCCGCCTTTCCTCCTATCGATGACATAAACCCTTGGGTTCTTTTCCTGGCTCAGGATATCTGAAAGCTCTTTCACAATTTCTTCGCGGGTTTTTTCAGAAACAAACGTTGCCACGCTATCACCGCATTCCTTAGCCTCGTGTTTATCGAGCCAACCGTACAGATCTGCATAATCCCCGCGAAGTCCTAGGTCGAATGAAATCCAGTAACGGGCTGCCATAGCATCCTCCAATTCGTCCTCTATAATATAACAGCGAGTGGGAAGACGATCGGTTGCTCAAAGTTCGGCTCGCGGGTTATCATAGAGATTCACCCCGGCCGCATGATTGGCCCGGGGTCAGGGCACAACACAACATAAGGAGAAAAAGCATGGACATCCGACGTCTAGGTGTACGCCCGCTGCTCACACTTCTGGTGGCGATGATGTCGTTCTCGGCAGCTTTGTTTGCGGCTGAAAGCGTCTACAATTTCACCCTCCCGTCCATCGATGGCGAGCCCACTTCGCTTGCGAGCTACAAGGGGAAAGTGATTCTGCTGGTCAATGTTGCCAGCCGCTGCGGCTTCACGCCGCAATATTCGGCACTGGAATCGATCTATGAAAAATACAAGGACCGGGGCTTTGTGATTCTGGGTTTCCCCGCCAACAATTTCGGCGGCCAGGAGCCGGGCACGAATGCCGAGATTAAGAATTTCTGCTCGACCAAGTACAGCGTCTCGTTTCCCATGTTCGCCAAGGTCTCAGTGAAAGGCGATGACTGTACTCCCCTCTATCAGTACCTGACCAAGCAGGCGAATCCCAAACTGACCGGCGATATCAAGTGGAACTTCACCAAATTCCTGGTTGATCGTAACGGGGACGTTGTGGCGCGCTTCGAGTCCCCTGTCAAGCCGGACTCACCTGAAGTCACGGCGGCAATCGACAAGCTCTTAACGCAGTGATGAGTGACAAGTGACGAGTGACGAGCGAAAGGAGAGAAAAACATGAGCGATGTTCTGACGCAAGTTCTTGCCGCCAATGAGGCGTACGTGAAGAGCTTCGGCGATAAAGGCAAGCTGGCAATGCCGCCGGCGCGGCGGTTTGCCATCCTAACCTGCATGGACGCGCGCCTGGATCCCGCGCGGTTCGCCGGTCTCAGCGAAGGCGACGCCCACGTGATCCGCAATGCCGGCGGGCGGGCCACTGACGACGCCATCCGGTCATTGGTCATTTCTTACAAGCTGCTGGCGACGCGCGAATGGTTTGTGATTCACCACACCGACTGCGGAATGTTGGCCTTCACCAACGAGATCATGAGAGAACTGCTGGAACACAGCCTCGAGACAGCACAACTCGAGGGCGGCCAATGGAAGGACGTAGGAAAAGGCCCTGGTTCCTACGAAGGTCATTTCATCGAGTGGCTAACGATACGCGACCAGGCTCGCAGTGTGGTTGCCGATGTGGCGCGGATCAAAGCCCATCCTTTGGTCCCGAAGCACATCCCTGTCTATGGGTACCTTTACGATGTGGCGACGGGCCGCCTTAACGAGGTCAGGGAAGCAACGAAAGTGGGAAAGGCTACCTAACCCGGATTTTTCGCCACGCGTCGGAGAGGGCGGGGCTTTAGAGTCTATGTGAGAACCTCCTTCGGACTGTCATTCCGAGTGTACATGGACCTGCAGCCCACCGATGGATATGAAAGTCCCTGTCATCCTGAGCGCAGCGAAGGATCTGCAGTTCCGGTCCGAGGTGAACTAATGCAGATTCTTCGCGCAGTTTACCCTGAGCGAAGCGAACGGGCTCAGAATGACATGGGGGAGGCGTTTTCCGCAGCTTGTAGGGCCTGAGATCAACACTGGTCAGCGCGACCATTCCGCGTGAAGACGCGGGTGCTGACATTATCTTTGAGGAGCGTCCAGAACGAGGCGTCGAGGTAGGAGCGAATGGAGACGTAGCATCCACCGCAGTGGTTGGTGGGGACAAACTCTCTCACCATAGCTTTCTGCGACGTATACTCGTTCTCGAACATCGAACAGGGACGCAGCCCGCCCGTCGGCGTTACTACCATAAACCTTCGCCCCGCATTGCATCCCGGCACGGTTCCGTCGCGGAAGAAATCGTGGATGCCCGACAGCGTCCAGGGCGAGTTGGCAATGCGGCCATTCTTGGACTTCAGATCCAGGAGCTGATCGAGTGTCTTGCGCAGCAGCGCCAGGTCCTCCGCCGACTGAATGTAATGATCCATGCTCCCGGTGCGCAGGGGCGTGTAAGCGCTATAGGAGATGGAAACGCCCCACTCCTTGGCTCGTTCATGGATCCCCACAAGTGCGGGAAGGTTTTCACGAGTGATAGCCGTGTTCAGCGCCACGTCGTCGAAGCCGTGGCGGGCAAGCGCAGGAACCAGTTTTTCGAGGTGAGCGTAGAGGCCGGGTGAGCGGCGGAATTCATCGTGCCTGGAATCGGGGAAATCGAGCGAGATGGAAATCTGGTTGATGCCCAGGGGGCGCAAAGCCAGATACTTCTCCTCCGTAAGCAAGCGTCCGTTCGTCACCAGAATGGTGTATGGCAGGCCGCTCGGTTCCTTCACGGCTCGGATAATTTCCTCGAGATCCCTCCGCAATAAGGGTTCACCGCCGGAGAGTTGCACGGCCATGGGTTTGAGAGTGCTGCGGAGTTCCGCGTAATCCTCCGCGCGAAGCAGTCCCGCCGGGTCGGGTTTCATCCCTCCCTTGTCGCAATGCTTACAATTAGCCGTGCAGGAATGTGTTAACTCAAATGAAACCACCAAAGGCCGATTGGTGCAGAAACTCCAGGTGCCTCGGGCAATCATGCGAGCAGCTCGTGTAACAGGTATCGCTTTCAATGTTTACTCCAAAAAACGGGATTGCACATTAGGGTTCGGTGCAACGTGCGAGGGTTCTGCCAGACTCCGGCCTGGTTCTCGAACCTGGCGCCTGGCCAAGTTCCGAGAACACGATAGCATACTCCGGTCAGTCACCACGAGCAAGCTGTTTATCGGGTAGTGTTTATCGGGTAGTTTATCGGGTAGCGTCCTAATTTGGCTAGTTTCGTGATGTGGATGCTCGCTCGTTGAACCGCTAGAATACGCAATTCAATCATCGTTTTCGACCATTCATATTATGTGGATTGTCATCTTGGGGACTAACAGGTACGGTTAGGATTCACCTCATGCCCGCGGGGTTTTCAGGGGCCTTACTCGACAGGCTGCTGGAAAGTAGCAGCAGGGCTTGACCCGAATGGACCAGCTTAGACTTCGCCGGACAATGCGGTTCTGGAACACGCGCCTGCGAGAATGGCGCATGATCGCCGGCGGGTTAATCTCCACCCGTCATCCGGTTCTCGCCCATCTGATTCCCATTCGCCGCTGTAATCTCTCCTGCGCATATTGCAACGAATTCGACAAAGTCTCGAAACCCCTTCCTCTGGAGATGATGTTCCGCCGCGTCGATCGGCTGGCGGCATTGGGGACAACCATCATCACGATCAGTGGAGGCGAGCCGCTCCTGCACCCTGAACTGGAGGAGATCGTTCAGCATATCCGCAGGCGCGGAATTATTGCCGGTTTGATCACCAACGGTTACCTGCTGACCCCCCAGCGCATCGAGCACCTCAATCGCGCCGGCCTGGACCACCTGCAAATCAGCATTGATAACGTCATGCCCGACGAGATTTCAAAGAAGAGCCTGCGCGTCTTGGACCGCAAGCTGCGATTGCTGGCGCGCTATGCGATCTTCCAGGTGAATATCAATTCCGTCCTGGGAAGTTGCGTTCGTAACCCTGACGACGCTTTGGAAGTGGCTCGCCGGGCGCTCGAACTCGGTTTCACGAGCACCGTGGGCATTCTCCATGACCACGGCGGACAGCTTAAGCCCCTCGACGAACGCCAGCAACAGCTCTTTGCCCTGATCATGGAGAGGGGCAAACGGTCCTATTCCCGCTTCAATCAGTTCCAGAAGAACATTTCACAAGGGCTGGGCAATGAGTGGCGCTGCCGCGCCGGCAGCCGCTACCTTTATGTCTGCGAGGATGGTCTGGTACACTACTGCTCGCAGCAGCGCGGATATCCTGCCATTCCACTCGAGAAATACACACGCGCCCACCTTGAATACGAGTATCACACTCAAAAGTCGTGCGCGCCCCGCTGCACGATTTCCTGCGTGCAGCAGGTCGCCATGCTCGACAATTGGCGCGACCCGCAAACGCGCCCCGCCTTCACCCCCGCCGATGCGCTGGTGCAACTGCAAGGGGCTAGTGACTAGGGCCTGGGGATTGGGAAGAGCCAAATAACAACGGGGTGTCCTACAGATTGAGCCCTTGGCGAAACCTAGCCGCGAGGCCGTGAAGCATCCTGGTCAGGACCGAAACAGACCCCTGAGGGGGTTTTTCCCCAGTCCCTAGCCCCTGATCCCTAGCCCCTAACCCCTATTTTCCACTCCACCTGCGCGAGGATTCCGCCCAGGATTTTGGCGTCGTGGTTGGTGAGTTCGAGATCCCGCATGAGACGGCGCAGTTTCAGCAGTGTGGCGTCACGGCTTTTTGGTTTCAAATAGCCCACCTGGTCCAGAACGCGCGCCGCACGCTCGAAGAGGTGCTCGAGAGACTGGGCGCCCGCCGGATCCGACGAGTGGACAGTGGGCCGCAGGGGACGGGCCGGCACAAGTCCGGCGCGCGACAATTCGTAGGCGCAAACCGCCACCGCTTGTCCCAAGTTCATGGAAGGACAATCCACCACGGTAGGGACACGAACCAGGGCGTGGCAAAAACTCAGGTCCTGGTTCGAAAGACCGGTCTTCTCGGAACCGAAGAGCAAGGCGACAATCCCTTTTGCTTGGCGTCGCCGGAGCCAGGCAGGGAAATCCGGCAGCGGAATAAGGTCCCGGTCCAGGTTGCGCCGGGCGCCTGCGGTCGTCCCAACAACCAAGGGTGCGTCCGCGATTCCATCCACCAAACTCTCCACGGCGCGCGCCGAGGTGACGACCTCCTCCGCTCCCACCGCCGACCGCGTCTCTTGCCACACCGGACCATACGGGGACACCACCACCAATTCGCGAAAGCCAAAATTAGCCATGGCGCGCGCCGCCGCTCCGATGTTCAACGGATTCCGAGGCCGCACCAGCACAAACCGCCAATTCAGATTGGGTGATTTCATAGCGAGAAATTGTAACAGAAGAGTGGCTAGTGGTTAGTGGCGGTGGTTTGCCGCCTCGGTACCGACCGCTGAGACCGCTGAGAACTAGCCACTAGCCACAAACCACTGCTACCATTACCGCTATGTCCACTGATCTTTACGACCCCGAGTTGTTCCGGCGCCATGGCCACCAAGTCGTCGAGGCATTGGCAGCCTATCTTGAATCCGCTCGAGCGGGTCAACTGCCGGTTCTTCCGCTCTGTGCTCCAGTTGAACTTTCCGAGCAGTATCAGGGCCCACTTCCGCTACACTCCGCCGATGACCCTGAGGCTGAGATCGCGCGCTGCCTGGCGCAGATCGTCGGACAGAGCATTCACCTGCACCATCCTGGGTACATGGGCCATCAGCTTCCCGCCGTCTTGCCGGTGGCCGCGCTGGCCGACTTGATCTCGAGTCTGTTGAACAATAGCGCCGCCGTCCACGAAATGGCGCAGGCTGGGACGCAGATCGAGCGACAAGTCATACGCTGGCTTTGCGCATCGGTCGGTTGGTCCCACGATGCCGATGGCGTCCTGACCTCCGGCGGATCGCTCGGGAATCTGACGGCGCTGCTGGCAGCGCGCAACCACGCCACGCAAGGCGCGGTGTGGCGACAGGGACTCCGCGCAGGACCGCCGCTGGCCCTGCTGGTTTCCGATCAAGCACACTACTCTGTGGCCCGCACGGCGGGAGTCCTCGGGCTGGGCGAGGAGTCCCTTGTCACGATTCCCACCGACCATCGCTTCCGGCTCGATCTTTCGGCACTCACCCGCCTGTACCGGCAGACAGTCCAGCAAGGGAAGAAGGTGGTTGCCATCGTAGGCAGCGCCAGCACGACGGCGACCGGGTGCTTCGATCCCTTGCGCGAGATAGGAGAGTTCTGCCGGGAAAAAAACGTGTGGTTCCACATCGACGGCGCGCACGGCGCCTCGGCGCTTTTTTCAGAAAAGTATCGTAGCCTTACGGACGGTATCGAGCTGGCATCCTCGCTGGTGTGGGACATGCACAAAATGCTTTTCATTCCCAGCCTGGTCACCGCCGTGCTCTTCCCCCGCCGCGAGTACAACTATGCCGCCTTCTCGCAAGAGGCCAGCTATCTCTTCGCCCGGCGTCCCGAGGAAGCGGATTTCGACCTCGCGCTCCGCACCCTCGAGTGCACGAAGAGAACCATCGGAATTAAGCTCTGGCTGGCTCTGCGCGTCCATGGCGCAGAAGCCATCGGTGAGCTGGTGGCCAGGACGTTTGACCTGGCGCGCGAATTCGCAGCCTTGCTAAAAGCGCAACCCGACTTCGAACTGGCCGCAGAGCCGGAAAGCAACATTCTCTGTTTTCGCCATGTTCCGCCGCGGATCAGGAACGCCGGGAACGCGCCGGAAAGGCTCGATGCGCATCAGTTAGAAGTGCGGCAACGAGTGGTGGCTTCGGGGAGGTATTTCCTGGTGCAGACGGTTCTGCGGAACAAAATCTATCTCCGAACCACGCTCATGAATCCACTCACCAAAATCGAGGATCTTAAGGGACTGATCGAGGCCATCAGAGATCCGGGGCGAAGCGCTGACCCTCAGGTCAGCACCGAAGTGCCAGCCTAAAGGTCGGCGCTACACTCTGTGCTGTCGGGCATGAGGTGAAAAACATTGGAGCAAACAAATAAAACGATCGCGACTTCCAATCTGACTCGGCGAAGACTGTTAATTTCCGGAATGCTCGCAGGCGTGGCAACGGCTTTGCCTTCCCCGCCCCTGGTTGCCGGGGTCGAGGCCTCCGCTCCCCCGGAAGCGCAGGCACACTTGAAGGCATTCGACTTGGATGAAACCACGGTTGCGGGGCTTCAGCAGGCGATGCAATCGGGCCGGCTCACGGCGCGTTCCATTACGGAAAAATACCTGGCGCGCATCGAGGCGGCCGACAGGCACGGACCCGGCGTCAACTCTGTCATTGAAACCAACCCTGAAGCGCTCGACATCGCTGAGAAGCTCGACCGGGAACGCAAAGCGCACGGCCCCCGCGGTTCGCTGCACGGCATTCCCGTGCTCATCAAAGACAACATCGCCACCCGCGACCGAATGATGACCACGGCCGGCTCACTTGCTCTGGTAGGAGCAGAGGCGCCAAAGGACTCTTTCGTGGCGAAGAAGCTTCGCGTAGCCGGCGCCGTCATTTTGGGAAAAACCAACCTGAGCGAATGGGCCAATATCCGGTCGAATCACTCGACCAGCGGCTGGAGCGGCCGCGGCGGACTGACCCGCAATCCCTATGTGCTCGACCGCAATCCCTGCGGCTCGAGTTCCGGTTCGGGCGCCGCCGTTTCGGCCAACTTCTGCGCGCTGGCTATCGGCACCGAGACCGATGGTTCCATCGTCTGCCCCTCGGGGGTCAATGGGATCGTTGGGATCAAACCCACCGTCGGCCTGGTCAGCCGCGCCGGGATCGTTCCCATCGCGCATAGCCAGGACACGGCGGGGCCCATGGCTCGAACGGTGACCGATGCGGCGATTTTGCTCGGCGCACTATCCGGAGTCGACACCGACGATCCGGAGACTGGAGCAAGCCAAGGGAAGTCGCTGGCTGATTACACCCGATTCCTCGAGCCGCATGGGATGCGCGGTTCGCGGATCGGCGTGGTGCGCAAATCGTTCGGCATCAGCGATGCAGTAGACGCATTGATGACCCAAGCCATCGACGAGATGAAACGCCAGGGTGCGGTGATTGTGGATCCGGCCGACATCGAAACGATGGAGCACGTCGGGGACTCCGAATTCCAGGTACTCCTTTACGAACTCAAGGCTGACCTGAACTCTTACCTCGCGGCACTGGGTCCCGGCGCACCCGTGCATACCTTAGAGGAGATCATCGAGTTCAACGAGCACCATCGCGAAAAGGAGATGCCTTACTTCGGACAGGACACGTTCATCAAAGCGCAGGCCAAAGGACCGCTGACGGAAAAGGCGTACCTGGACGCACTCGAGAAGGATCATCGCCTCACCCGCAAGGAAGGAATCGATGCGGTCATGGAGAAGTTTCAATTGGATGCGATGGTGGCGCCTACTGGGGGACCTGCCTGGTTGACGGACCTGGTTGACGGCGACCACGACACCGGTGGTAGTTCGACGCCGCCGGCCGTGGCGGGTTATCCGAACATCACAGTGCCGGCCGGCCTTATCTTTGGCCTGCCGGTCGGAATCTCATTCTTCGGCAGAGCCTACAGCGAGCCGACTTTGATAAAGCTAGCCTATTCTTTCGAGCAGGCCACCCGGCATCGCCGTGCTCCGCGGTTTCTGCCCACAGCGGATTTGACCAAGTAGCACAGGCACTCCTGCCTGTGCTTGTCTCGAAAGATAACGACCCACAGGCAAGAGTGCCTGTGCCACCTGGTACCTGGCTACTCGGGAATTCGAACGCTTCCGTCCTCGGCAATTTGGAAGGAGGGATTCCAGGCGACTTCCCACAGAAATCCGTCCGGATCGGCGAAGTAGCCGGAATAGCCGCCCCAGAAAGCCTCCTTGGCAGGCTTGAGGATTTCGGCGCCTGCCGCCGCCAGTGAGAGAACTGAATCAACTTCTTCGCGTGTACGGGTGTTATAGGCGAGCGTCAACCCGCTGAAACCGCGGCCTTCACCGGGAACGTTCGCATCCTCTGCGAGCTTGTCTCGTGGATACAACGCGAAGGCCATTCCTCCAAGCTGAAAGAATACGATGCCTTCGGCCTTCGCCGTGGACCGGCGCCATCCGAGGCGTTCATAGAATTCCCTGCTGCGATTCAAATCCGCCACACCCAGCGTGATGAGACTCACCCGCTGTTCCACGTTGGCCCTCCTAACGACAGCGTCATGTGGTGTAACAAGCTGGATTCACGCATTCAGAAGCACCACAGGCACGAGTGCCTGTGTTACTTGGGCGCGAGGTGAGGCTTCGAAGCGAAATAGTAGTAATTCTCACCTTCGTCGAGCCAGAGCATCGATTCCCCTCCTCTCTGAGGAGGGGTAGGGGTGGTGAGCACGGTGGCGCGGAGCAGGCAACCCACTACTGATGCGGTGTCGCCGGGATCGCCGGCGCGTTGGGTTGATCCGTGGGCGTGGCGCTCACGATGCGGACTTTCGACTTGAATTGTTTATAGTCAGTGTAACGAAGGACCTCTTTAATATGCACGGAGCCGGTGGAAAAATAGAGCGTGTCATCGGCCATGGTGAAAGTGGGAAACCAGTATTTCCCGTCGATCTGCTCGCGGTAGGTGGTGAAGCGCGGAAACAGGTTTTCATTATCTTTCCTGGTTCGCATCTCGGGTACGGGCTTGCCTTCCGACTTCACGATTTGCAAATCCTGGTCATCGACCCAGACGACGCCCTGAAAGTACTGGCGCCCTTTCTGGATTTCTTTGGGACGGATGGAAAAAACGTAAGCGGTAATCTCATCGACCTTTACATGTCCCAAGTACTTGATCTCGTACTCCGGCAACTCGTCCGTGGTGAGAACGAAGGGTTGGGTGTTGCGGAAAGATGTGAGATCCTCTTCGGTCAGCCTGATATTCTTCAGAGTATCCGCAGGGGCATAGGTGACGCGCTCGATGCGTTTGCCGGAATCGTCAAAGAGGATGTCCCACTCCTGCTCGTAAACGCCCTCAATTTCGTTGTCGGGCCCCAGTTCTTCAACCTTGTTGATCTGGTGGTAGGTGTAGTTGTCGCGGGCCTCCTTGAAGAGTTTCTCTTTAGCAGCGAACTCCTGGATGATTTTCTGGATTTGATCCGGGCTCGGATCAGTGAGATCCTTCGTCTCTTTGACGGCTGGCGGCTTGGCAGTGGTGGCCTCGGGCGCGGTAAGCTTGTTCAAGGTCTCCGCCACTGTCTGATTCACGCTGGCGGGTTGGGAGCTCGCAGGCGGCGCACTAGGGGAAGCAGATTGCTGGGAAACGCCGGGAGCGCCTGCCGAGGAACCTTCGCTCGCGGCGGCAGGCACGGGCGATGAAGCTCCGACCACGATTGCCGGAGAAGAGACCGCCGGCTGGTTGGGAGGAGTGGCTTGGGCTACAGTTTGTTGATTAGCCTCGGGGTTACCTGCCGGTTGTGCTAACAGGCGCTTGATCCTTTCCTCGAGCGTGCCGATGTCGCGCGGCTCACCTTCGAATCTCGAACAGATCCGCCCGTCCCGCCCGATCAGCACCGTAGTCGGCAAACCCGAGACCCCGCCATAAAGCCCGCGTGTGTAAGCATCGCCCATGGCGATGGGGTAACTGATGTTGCCGTGCTGGTAAAACGCCTCCACGGCCTGCTTGTGGTCACTTACGGCAATACCAACGATCCGCAGCCCCTTGCTATAGTACTGGTCGTGGAGCCCGACCAGCTCGGGAATCATTCTGCGGCAATGTGGGCACCAACTCGCCCAGAAATTGAGTAAGACGACCTTGCCTTTATAATCCGCTAAATCTATCTTCTGTCCTGTGATCGAAACGAGCGAGAAACGCGCCGCATAAGGCCGGTCGTTCCCCTCCGAATTACTCTCGAGGCCGCTCAATGTCTCTGAAACCTTCCGATCCACCTCCGCGGGATTCGAACCGGGCGACGGCGTCGTCACGGCAGGGGTTGGTGTGGCGGGTGCTGGAGCGGGCGCACCTCCTGATTGGCTTTGCCGGGACGGGGCGGTTGTCGTCTCGGTCGCTGCGGAACTGGAAGAGGAGGCCTGAGCTTTTAAGCCTGCATCGGTCAGGGAGTCGATCAAATCATCGCTGGCTCCAGCGTCGTGGAATTTCTTAGCCAGATCCGGGTTCATCTTAAAACTGACGCCTCGTTGTTTAACCAGCGCGATGATCTTTGGCGAGGGAGAACCTCCAAGGAGCAGCAGGGTTACGTCGTCGGCGTTCAAGGGCTGATCAGCAGCCGCAGCCAGAAGGGCAAATAAGCCCGCCATTACCACCGTCAGTATTCCCACAACTGCTTTCCTGGTCATAAGTTGGTGATCCCTTCTCGAGCCCTACGCACTAAGCTGGCGGCAACTTCCCCTTAGTAGATAGAGTACACCTCAAGCCCAAGAGTTGTCTTGCTCTTTTGGGACTTGGGGGCGAGGGTCGGAGACGCGATCAGGAAAGCCTTCCCGCGCGTCGGAGGCTTCCGTGGGGTAGCCGAGCTCCAGCCAAGCGTCAAAACCACCCAGCAATGGCAAAATAACCTTGTACCCTTTTGTCTTGAGTAGAAGCGCCATCCTGGCGCTGGTAGCCTCGTTCGGTCAAGTACAGTACATGACCACGGGGCGGTCTTTCGGGATTTCGCCGTTGCGACGATGGAATTCGCCGGGAGGAATGTGAATCGCGCCCGGAATCCTCGAGCCTTGTTGCTGATAGGCGAGGTCAGACCGCAGATCGACAATGACCAGATTTTCGCCTTGCGCGAGGCGTTGCTTCAAGTCCTGCGGAGAAATGCGCGACCTTTCGAGCAGCCGGAAGAATCGCCGGCGCTCAAACCATTTCAAAAGAAACCACCCGGCCAGGAGGACGCACAGAATCAAGGCACTGGTCCTTCCGAGTGCCCCCAACCAGGCGAGCAACCACTCAACCTGTGCCCGAAAACCCAGCCCTAACAATACGGCGGACGTTACCCAGAGGCTAATCCCACCCAGATCGAACAGCACAAAGCGAGGGTAAGAGGTGTTGAGCATCCCGGCCAAAGGGGAGGCGACCGTAGCTAAACCGGGTATGAACTTGGCGAACAGCAGCGTCTTCAGACCGTTTCGGGCGAAGAAATCTTCCGTGCGGCCTACGCAGGAATCAGGACTCAGCGACAGGGAACATAGTTTCCGGAGAATCGACCGGCCGCGAAGTTTTCCAAGAAAGTACCAAACAGAGTCTCCCGAAAGCGCGCAGAACACGCTGAGCGCTACGATGATCGTCAAACGGAAGCGCAGCTCCGCTGCCAGTGCGGCGCCGATCAGGATGACCGGGAAACTCGGAACGGGCAACCCCAGGCTCTCCGCAAGGACTACGAGGAAAAAAATAGGATACCCGTAATGTCTTAGAACATGGACCATACCGACCTACCGCACAACTGCACCGGGGTGAAGAGCTTCTCCGTATATGCCTCGCCGCCCGGCGCCGCGCCACTTATATAGATGAAACACGCCGGGCGGAGGCTGCGATGCGGAGCGAAGTTGTCCCGGCAGTCTGCGAGCCGTGACAATCCTCGAAATGCCGCTTCGTTCCGCCCCGATGGGTGCGTTTCCGGCGCGAAAATGAGTTCGTTTTGAGGCCGCTATTTCAGTTATCCCCTGTGTTTGCAATAAATCTTTGAGTTCGTTCCCACGATTTTTAATTTTGTTGAAGGCGGCGAGGAGCGCGCCGAGGAAGATGAGCAGCGCTGCCGGACGGAGCGCAGCCTGTCCCTTCGGGACATCGCAGACCTCACAAGACGAGGTCTGCGCCATCCCCGTCGCGGAAGGGTGTGAAGCCGCCGGGGCGCTGACCTTTTGCGCGTTCAGCCGGAAATCGGGAGAGACGATTTTCGAATTTCGAGTTTCGAGTTTCGAAATTGCCGGGTCGCCCGGAGCCGGCGGCGATGACGCTTCCAGGCTTTCTCGCGCTTCGCTCTTCCGTTCCCGCTGCAACTCCATCAGGTCGGGTAAGGCAATGGCGCGGACCGGGCTTCGAATGATGCCGACGTTTCCATTGCCTCCCCTAAAATTCCGTACGGCGGGTTTTCCCCAGTACGGCTTCAAGGCCGGAATATCAGACGAGGCCTTCCCAGCGGGCGGGTTTGCCATCGTCCTTCGTGCTCTGCTGCCTCCATCGGGATTTCCCTGCTCTGTGTCAGGGACGATGGGCAGGCAGGCACCTCCGTGCGAGCGGTATCCCGCTCTACCCCAGGGGCCCTCGCTCCGGTCCGGGTTATGCTGTCCCGGCCCATCCTCGCTTAACTGGCCCCATCCGCCCCACTCGCCGGCACATCCCGACTTCGCCGCATTGCGGTTTATACGAGATATCTTCGCTGTGCCTGCTTGGTACAGGCCTAGGCGACCCGCGAGTGGTTCTGAGCTTTCATTGATGCTCTTTCGCAACATGTCGTCCTCTACGACCACGGGGAACCCTTCGGCCGCTGGTACCCAGTACTTCGCCGAAGACCCTAGCCTTCAACTCCGTATGACAGTTTCGGCATTCCCTTCACCCTCACACTCCGATCCGAGTAAGGGGGTAAGTTTTCGGGGCTTAACTACGGTTCGCTTGCGCTACGACCTGTTGTTTTGCTAGCCCTCCTTGTCGGAGCAGACCGGATTCGCACCCAGCCATCGAGAGAGCGTTTACTTCCGGGCTTCCGACGGTTTGGTCACCCGCCCCGCCGCCGGGTATCACTACCGTGCCAACTGGGCAATCTGCACGGGCGGGACTTGCACCCGCTAGAACATCGACTAGCTTCACTGCACCAAGCGGATCTTACGTTCCAGTTGCCGGGCGAGCGAGTTCTGCTGGCGGATGATGGCCCCCCACTGGGCCTGCGAGGGCGCCGTCGCCGCCATGCGCGCCGCCCGCGTGCTCTCCACGTGCTCGTGCAGGTACAGTTCGTATTCCCGCCCCACGTCCGAGATCTCCTCCGCCACCCAGGCCATCATGTCCCGCTTGGCTTTCTCCAAGGCCTCCCCCTCCGGCATCTTCGCCAACACGTAGCGGTACTCGTACAGTTTCACACCCCGCAGGGTGAAATCGCTTCCGTACAGGGCGATCAGCGCTTCCCGCATCCCATAACCGAATTCGTTCTTATCGATCATGGCGATCAGGTTGGTCAGAAAGCCCAGCACCTGCTCGAACTTCCCAGGCGAGTCCAGGAAGCGGCGCAGGCCCTTTTCCCGCACCTCGAACTCCACCGCGTCGCTGTTTCCGGTCCCCACCTGGAGGGACAACTTGTCGCGCTCCAGATCGTGGTGGTGCAGGTTCGAGACCTGCACGGCCAGTTCCGAGCGGTCCACCCGCGCCTTCTTGCAGAGCAGCAGAGCGATGTCTTCCACCAGAGCCATCTCCAGGGCGCCCACGGGCTGACGCGCCTCAACCAGACTCTTCAGCAGGCGCTGGAACTGCCGCGGGTCGTCGCCCAGTTCCAGGGCAGCGCCCTCGAAGAACCGCTCGTCCGTGTAGAGGCCGTGCTTGCGGGCGTTCTGGCAGGAGCGCCGCTTGCCCTCTCGCGTGCGTGGGCCGCCGGAGCGCCTGGCGGTTGGCGATGGGCAATTGGTGATAGGCGATGGGCTTGTCGCCTGGTTAGCATTTGAATCTTCCATGTCTCGTTTCCTTTCTCATGGGGCTAACTGCGATAATCCCCCATCTTCCAGGCTGTCAGAAGAAAATGGGAGAATGGGAAATGCTGAGAATAATGCGAAAATAAATCGTTATTGCAATGGAATCAGTGGGTTGGCGAGACGAGGAGTTTTCACATTGTGAAAATCAGGGTCCAAACTGTGGCATTTTGACACATATATGCAATAACCTGCATATTTAGGCCCCGGCGCGTGGGTGGCGCGTCCCGACCGGTTTTTGTCGGTAGAGTAGAAGGGGAAGCGAGGCGGAAGCCCGACTTCCTCTCCCCTCGTCGAACCGGACGTGCGGATTTCCCGCATCCGGCTCTCGCAGAAGCGTTCAGCCGAAAGCACGCGCAGGCAGTGGCACGGTCCCGGATCAGAGAAGCTTCAGCCCGAGACGCTGAAAGTTCGCATAGTCCGTGATCCCTTCCGGCGGTCGGAAGGGCCGTTGGCTGCGCCGCCGTAAATTCTGGCGGAGACAGACTTGTACGTGTTCATTGACCTTATCGAAAGCGCGACGGGGATAGCCGAAACGAAAGTAGTTCCCCCAGCCTTTCAGGTGTCGATTCAGGTCAGCGATCAGGGCCGGAATCGGCGTGCTCCGAGCCGGACCGCTGGTCAACTCGTGCAGCTTCGCCCGTTCCCGCTTCACCGCCTTCTTCGACGGCTCCATCCTCAGGTACGAGCCACCGTGACCGAAGTGGTCCGGCTCGTAGCGAAAGGTAAAGCCCAGAAAGTCCAGGTTCGCCCCCTTCTGTTTCAGGTCGATCACCCGCGTCTTCTCCCGATTGATCTCCAATCCCATCCAGGATTCCAGCTTCTCCTCCATAAACCCACGCAGCTTCGGACCCACGTAGCGCGCCAACACCACAAAATCATCGGCGTAGCGCACCAGCTTGGCCTTGGCCCAATGGGCCGGCCCCGCCGCCCGATGGAACACCTTGTCGAACCAGTGCAAGTACAGGTTCGCCAGCAAGGGCGAGATCACTCCCCCCTGCGGCGTCCCTTTCCGCGATCGGCTGATCTTCGGCGCTCCCCCAGGCGTGTCCGACGCTTCCACCACCGGCGCTTCCAACCACATCCGAATCAGCTTCAGGACCGACCGGTCCGCGATCCGCATGCGCAGGCAGGCCTGCAGTTTGTCGTGGGGAATCGAATCGAAATATCCCTTCAGGTCCGCGTCATACACCGCCTGATACCCGGCTTGCAACTGCCCGCGTATCTCCTCCAGCGCCTGGTGGGCCGAGCGCCCGGGCCTGAATCCGTAGGAACAATCTTCGAAGTCGGCTTCAAAGATCGGTTCCAGGATCAGCAAGGTGGCCATCTGCACCACCCGATCCCGAATCGTCGGGATACCTAAAGGTCTCTGCTTCCCATTGGCCTTCGGAATGTAGACGCGCCGTACCGCTTGAGGTCGGTAGGTTTTGGCACGCAGCGACTCCTGGAGTTCTTCCACGAATCCCTGCACCCCGCGTGGCAACGCTTCGATCCCCTGGATCGTCACACCATCCACGCCGGGTGCGCCCCGATTGGCTCGCACCCGTTCCCACGCCGCCTCCAGCGTGTCTCGCCGATAGATCCGGTCGTACAAGGCATAGAACCGGAACTTCGGCTCCTGCTTGGCTTTCTGGCCCAGACTCTGTCTCAGAGAAGAGAGTTTCTCCGGCAGCGGCCTTGCTCGTCCCGTTTCCGGTGCGATCTCGGCCACCGTCGGTTGTCCCGTAGTGGGGGTCTTTTCCAAGCGGCTCTCCTTTCCTCTTACCGAATCGTGCTTCTGCTCCGGCCCCTTCGCTCCACGGTCATTACCCGCTTCCCCGCTACTATGAGCCGGTCCGACTCCCGACCGGAGCCGTGCCTGCGGTTATTTATTCCCCCAGGACGTTGGTCCCCCGATCAAATCGGGACACCACCCCGTCGGGTCTCCCAGGTTCCTCCGCCGATCTTTCTCCGCGCACCATCCCCTACCACCCCGAGAAGTCCCGCCGCTGCTGTCGCCCCTTGCTTCACGGCGAGTTTCAGGTTTCATCTACGTCCGAAGACTGACCACTTCCCCTTTGCGCTAACGAGGCCGAAACGGGTTCACTTGCGTTATGGCTCACGGATTCGCCGCTCGAGGCTTCGCCGGCGGGATTACTCCCACCCACGCTCGATTGGCTACCTGTTGAATGGGCAATTACAGGACAAGCTCCTTCCAGCTTGCAAGATCAGCCAGGCTTTCCTGGCACACGGATGTATGCGCCACACCCGCCGATCGTTCGAAAGTTCGGTTCGGTAACGAGTAGCCATCAGGGCATTCACTGAGCAGTTTAGGGAAAAAGCGTCTGGACTCGCGGCTTAAACACCCGGTAAAACACCTCAGCGCGGTCCCTCATCCACCTGTACAAGTCCTGCCACTCGTCCTTAGCCTCTAGGCTCGCCCGCCGGCACTCAGAAATCCTAGCCCATTGGTTCTCAGCCGTGACTTCCTCCCATTTCAGACCTTGGTTCACCCTTAGTTCATGTTCGATCCGTTCCTTCTCCTCCCGAAGTTTCTGGAACTCTTCCATGGCGCCGGGCTCGATAGAAATCCTACAGCAAAGTGCTCCGCGAACATAGAAAACGAAACTGAGATACGCCTTGTTTCTCCGCAAGGGCCACGCATAGGTTCCCTCTCTGGGTGGCTCCTTTTTTAGCGGCAGATCTTCGGGCAGAGCGTGCTCCGCAGCGGAGCAGTAGTCATTGAATCCGCCCCAGAAGCTTGTCCAAACGCTAGGCGGAAGGGTACCGGCCCGAACCATATCTCGGAGTGGGGCAGCGAAAAGGCGCTCCTCCGGCGCAATGTCCACTGCGATCCTGAGCTGTCCAAGGTCCTCAACCCATTTGGCAAATGCTTCTTGGATCAAAGCCCGGCGCTGCCCGCAGAAGTCCTCGAAAAGCATTCGGGCTTCTGCCCTTTCATCTTCCGCAGGTTGCGTATTGCTTGTAACGCGCATCGCCACATTACTGTAGGCCTTTCCGACTCCGTTTCCGAGGAAGTGGTGCGCAAGATTCTCGGGCGGCTCATTGTCATTGTCGATGTTAATGGCGTTATCTCCTAACCCCTTATCAATGGAATTGAGGTCATGCGAGATGAAGGTGATGTTCCCTATGTTGTTGACCTTGTGTCGGCTAACTCGGCCCCGCTGTTGCTCGATGTTGTAGACTTTCGCGAGCAGACTGTAGGGGACGATATGCTGCTTTTCGGGTTTCGCACGTTCTTCCAGCGCTCCTTCTATTTTCTCCGTCCCCGGCTTTGACTCCTGTTGCTGTTTCGCCTTAAGGTTTTTGTATGAGAAATCGTGTGCTCCCCTTTTCCGCAGGAGCCAGTAAAGCATTAACACATACCGATTCATAAGACTGTTGGCTTCCTCGAGCCCCTTGCCCAATTTCTCTCGCAAGGCGTCGGAGCCTTCGATCTTGAGATCCAGCGTCTCAAAGCAATCCTTCGCGGTTTCGGCTTTGTTGACGGATTTTACGAGACCTAGAATTTGTTGCTGGGTTAGATTCTGTGAGAGGAGTAACCTCAATGCCAGGCCTTGCAGGACCTTGGCATAGTCACCCTCCATAAGAGGCTTAAAGCGGATCAGGATCTGGAAAAGCGGAACGAGGGATATGGTGTCCGGCAATGTCTGGAGGTCATCGCATTTCAGACCGTCCCGTAGAATATCCCTCACGAACTTCACGATGTCGCTCGACCGTTCAAATAGCTGCTGGACCTTCTCATCGTATTTCTTGAGCTTCGTTTGGAAAGACGCACTATTGATCACGTCGAATGAGAACGAATTGCTCCCCAGGGATGTCCGGAAGTGGTAGGCGCAAACTTGGATAAATGTGCGCATGAAGAGCTTGAATCCGAAGTTTCGCTCTTTCCGCCGCTTCAGGATATCGTCCCTCCTTAGGTCGCTATCGGACATTTCGGGGTGGACCTTCTCGAAGAGATCGCTGAGCCATTTGCTGGTTGAGGGTTGGAGCGCCACCAGGGTGGCAAAGGCCTTCTCCTCGGCCTCGACTCGCTTTCCAGCGCTGTTGATTCGGTTGTAGAGGGCGACCACCTGCGGTAGATGGTACGCCTCGTGGGAGTCCCGTGAAATGTCGTTGGTCTCCTGCTCAGGAAGAATCTTCAAAAAGAAGACCCTATTGCTTAGGAGGGGTTGAATACGTTGTTTAAGGTTGATCTCCACGATCTTGCGCAGGAATTCCTCGCGGCGAGCGGGAGCGATGAATTCCGAAACACCCGCGTCCGCACGTCCGAAGAAAGTGCTTAGAGGCACGAGGTAGTTCGGGCGGTGCGCTTTCTCCGCGGTCGAGAAGGGACAGAACATCGAGTACCGCAACGCTGAGTCGTCACGGAAATACTCAGTAAGCTCAGGCACGCGCGCCAGGTTCAGGCACCAAACGCGGCCGTCATCCCCAGCGACTCCATCCGAGCCGCTGCCCTGACCGGCCGATGAACTTCGTCCCGAGCTTTCGTTCTTGGCAACCTCCAACGGTTCGACGAACCACCCTAGCACCGTTCGGAGGCTCCGGATTCTTTGCTGACCGTTGACGATAAGGTATTTCGGCTTGCCAGAGCCTGGCACAGCCGGCAGGGCCCCGGGCCGACTAGGCAGCGGGATGCCTTCCTTCTCTGGGTCCTTGGCTTCCCACAGAATTATGATGCCGCAGGGGGTGTTGAAATACAGAGACTCCAGCAAGAGGGCGGTGTTTTCGTCAGTCCACACAAGCCCGCGCTGGAAATGGGGAATACCGAGTGAATCGTAGTCACGGATTAGCTCTCGGGCTGAAATCTCCTTTCCTATGTCGCCGGTCCGTTCGGCAAGCTGGTGCTCGTGAGCCAATGGGTTTGAAGATGACATGGTGCCCCCCACTTAAAAACCTCGTTCTGATTGCGAGTCGAACTCCGTCCTTCACGCTCCTAATTTGTCGGCCCTTCTTCGCTTTCGCCCGACGGAGGTGCAGGCCCCTTGAAGTCCTGCGGGCCTTCCCACTGCTCTCCAAACTCAACCATCCCGTTCGGGTTCGGGTAGAAGGGAACGATGACACACGTCGGTTCCTGCCCTGGCGCTTCGATTCGCATCTCAATGCAGTGGTGCTCTTGGCGGTCTGCGATCCATCCGCGCGGCAATTTGCCTGCCTCTTGGGCTCGGAATGGCTCAAACGCCTGATAGGTATTGTGGCAGATGGTGAAAGAGGCTACGGCGGTCGCACGCCGCGCTTTCTGCCGGAACTCTCGCTTCCGCTCACGTCTCGCCGCCGCATCCGGCCCATTAAGGTCAACAACCTCTAGTTCGCCCGTGGCCTCTAAGACGAACCCCGTCAGATTGAGGTCGCCACACTCCTGTAGAAGCTCCTTGGCCTTTGCAAACAGGCCTTCCCCGACCCTTCGGACGTCCAAGTCCTCCATCATAGGAGCCGTACTATACTCGTTGCCTGCGACTTTGACAAGGAGTCCGAAGGTGCTTGTCCGAAGGTGCTATGTCCCCACGTCTTTGGGCGCACGACAGAGAAGTTGCGTGATTCTCAGGAGGAGTGGAAAAAGGGCTGGATTTTGGTATCCGGGGAGAAAAGGGTCAGGAGAAATCCCTGAGGCAGGCCGGCTTGCCGTCGATTTCGCTCGAGGAGGTGAAAGGGAGGCGCGGCGCGCTGGGAGAAAGCATGGCGCTCGACGTCGCGGAGGACGAGTGATAGTCCGTGTTGGGTCCGCACGAAACAACACTGTCATTCCGAGCGAAGCTAAGGACCTGCAGTTCCGGTCCGAGGCGAACTAACGCAGATTCTTCGCAGAGTCTACCCTGAGCACCCAGAGCGAGATTCCTTCACTTCGTTCAGGACAGGCTCTTCGCTTCGCTCAGGATGACAGCGAAGGGCTCAGGATGACAGGGTTCCGAATCGCTAAGTAGCCTCACTACCGCTTGTAGCCGCAAAAGTCACACGCACTCGGGGTGAAAAACCACCAACGGGTTTCGCCTTCTTTGGGTAACACGACGCCGCTCAGGCGCTTCTTCGCGACATGGCGACAAATCCCCCTGCCCGTCACGGTCTCCTGGCGGCGAAAAGGTATGAGCGAATTGCGTTGTAAGGGTTCCGCAGGCGCCGCGTGGCCGCCCTCGCAGGCGACCTTGCCGCAAGTGCTGGACCCAAGGGCGCTCAGCGCGCCCGGCGCCGGTTCTTAAGCCGTGATTGGCGTAATTTGTGGGCTTTGCGCTTGGGTTTTGAAATCGCGAACGTAACCGTTCCCACTCGACGGACCTTCCATTCTTCCGTCTCGGGGGCCTTGCTGTCTGGATCCATAGTATGCTCTCAATTGTCTGTTTAGAGTCGGCTCTACGCCGCCGTCGGAGATCCCGTACAGGCGAGATCACCGCTACTTCGCAGGTTCGATCGAACTGACGTTAATGGTGTCGCCCTTAAGCGAACCCGTGACCTTCACTTTCTGTCCTGCAAATTGCTCAGGTTTCTTCTGATCGCTGAGCTGATAGACCTTTCCGCTGGCGTCGGCAAGCACATATTTGGCGCCGGCTTTTACACACGCCAGGGTGCAATCCTTGTCACTCTGTCCCGGCATCATGTGCTTCGCGCCGCACATGGAATCACTGATACTCCCAACAAAAGTCTTTGCCACAGCTTTCGCGTTCCCGGCGAGGCTCAAGCCCGCGACAAACGAGAGTAGCACACCATAAATGGCGATTCTCCGCATTGGGTCACCTCCAAGCTATTGTAGCTGAAAAGAAAGAGTCACGAGAAAGAAGATCTGAGGGCAGTGATTAGCGTTCGGGCAAGGACAGCGAATACATGGCAGTCGCTCATTCCGCCGCGGAATCCTGAAAACGATTCCTCTCCTCGGTTGAAAGGGGTCAGGGGTGGCCGGCTAGCAGGCAACCACCATCCCCTACCGCCGCCTCCGTACGAGGAGGGGAATCACTCTCAGAGCAGGCTGCGAAAGAGGCGGGAATGGGAGCGTGGAACGGCAAGCTTCTCTGCTGCAGCCCTCTACGCGCGGCCCCGCTCCCCAGCACTCCCCCTAGCCCCAGTCGCTGGTTGTTTTCGTTTTCCGTAGCCAGGATTACAGTTGTCTACTTGCCCCCAGCGGGAGAAACATCAGCAACCGTAATCGTACTATCGCTCAGGCTGCCCGTCACCTTCACAGCCTTCCCACCCATGCCCTTGAACTTATCTTGATCATCAACCTGGTACACTTTCCCGTGGCTGACGAGAACGTACTTGGCGCCCCCCGACACACACTTTTCAACGCAAGTCTCAGCCGCTGCGCTGGCCTTGGCGTGCTTGATTCCGCAATGCTCGTCGCTGACCGTGCCCGTGAACGTCTTGTTTGCAGCCCAACTCAGACAGCCAAAAGCGAACAACATTATCCCAACCATGGCAATTCTCTTGATCATCGTATTCCTCCTCGTTTTTTTCCAAGATTCTTGTCCGCCCCTGCGGTGGCAAGACACAGCCTTGAAGCCGATTCGAAGTCAGTGAATCCCCGACTGCCGACGCCTCGAGAGGATAGGTCCTCCCGGACCCGAATTCAAGCTGCCTATCCTTGCCCTGACCAGACTAATTGTACCTGTGATCGGGACCCAAGACAAGCCAATTCAGGTGTCGGGGAAGAAGCTCTCAGCTCTCAGCTCTCAGCTCTCGGCTCTCGGCTCTCAGCTCTCAGCTCTCTGGTTCCAGCCCTAAGTGGCCAGTGCTCGTTTGCTGATAGCTGATGGCTGAAAGCTGACAGCTTTCCTGACACCTCGCCGCATTGCAATTTCACTCTCCGGCATCTAGAATCAAAAGGAAAGGAGCGAGACATGGATAATGACGTTCTGCGGATTGCCGGCAGGGAATTTCGTTCGCGACTGATCATCGGCACCGGGAAATACCGGAGCTTTCAAGAAATGGCTCGGGCCCACGAGGCTTCCGGCGCAGAGATGGTGACGGTTGCAGTCCGGCGCGTGAATCTCACGGACCGCAGCAAAGAATCTTTGCTCGATTATGTAGACCGTCAGAAGTACTTCATTCTGCCCAATACGGCCGGCTGTTATAGCGGCGATGAGGCTATTCGTACGGCGCGCTTGGCTCGGGAAGTAGGCCTTTCCAACTGGATCAAGCTGGAAGTGATCGGAGACGAGAAGACGCTCTTCCCCGACAATTTCGAGTTGCTGCGGGCGACCGAGGTGCTGGTCAAAGAAGGGTTTGTCGTCTTGCCGTACACCAATGACGATTTGATATCCGCTCGGCGGCTCATCGACGCGGGGGCGGCGGCGGTGATGCCCCTGGGAGCGCCTATTGGGTCCGGCCTGGGCATTCAGAATCCCGCCAATATACGCATCCTGCGGGAGATGATCACCAGCGTGCCCCTGATCGTTGATGCCGGGGTAGGCACGGCGTCCGACGCAGCCGTAGCCATGGAACTGGGCGCCGATGCGGTCCTGATGAACACGGGCATAGCCGCGGCTCAAGACCCGATCCTGATGGCACAAGCGATGCAGCACGCTGTCATCGCCGGCCGCCAGGCTTACCTCGCCGGCCGCATGCCCAGAAAACTTTACGCCGCCGCCTCCAGTCCGTTGGAAGGCGTGGTGCGATAAGAGACGCATTCTGCCCAACACAATCGAGCGCGAGCAGTCCCGCGCGCCACAGTGCCTATGAAGGGATCGAGGGGAGAATTGTGTTGTCCTAGGGTGGGCAGGTTCACTTCGCCGTGTGGTCGGGAGCGGCGTGAGGAGTTTGCTCTTTGCGGGGATCCTTTTCGGGCACGCCGGTAAAGATCAACTCTCCAGGACGGGCCAGCCCCATACCCTCGCGCGCCATACGTTCGATGGCTTTGGGGTTGGACTGAAGCTCCTTGATGCGCTTGTCGAGTTGCGCGTTTTCATCCTCGAGCTGGCGAATCTGCTGCCGCAGGCTTTCAATTTCCTTTCGTTCCTGGCGCAGAGCCATGAAGCCATGCGCCCCTAAGATCTCGTGGACGATCAGCACTACACAAACCACAACGAGCGTGTATGTCGCGTAACGGCGTAGAGTTGCCGTATCCCAGGGGAGCATTTCCATCGCCCCAGCGCGGAGCTGTCCGCAGTGCAAGCCCACCAACCCGATCGCTCGCTGCCACGGCGTCTTGCCACCGGCCGCCCTGCCGCGGCCTTTGTCGCGCTCTGCAAATCAATAGTCCGCGTTGTGGGCCGGCAACTGTCGGTTGGCATTGCCGACCCTGCACGCGCTATTGTATCCTGAGCAGAAGCTTCGAGCAAGCGAGTTATCCGGAGTTATCCGGAGGTGCGGGTGTGAGCCTAAACGCCGCGAAGGCACGGCACGGGCGGAACTTCGCGGCAATGCCGGCGGCGCGGGAGGAATTGTGACGGATAAAGTCGTCATCCTCGTCACGGCAGCAAACCGAGAGGAAGGCCGGAAGATCGCACGTCAGTTGGTAGAAACTCAACTTGCCGCTTGCGTCAACATCCTTCCGGCCATCGAGTCGGTTTATCGCTGGCAAGGCCAAACCCTCGAAGAAGGGGAATGTCTGCTGATCATCAAGAGCGCCGGGGCATTGTTTGCTGAGATCGAATCTGAGATCGTAAGGCTCCACAGTTATCAAACGCCCGAGATCATCTGCCTCCCAATTGTCGAGGGTTCCCGCAAGTACTTGCAGTGGATATCTGAGTCCGTGAGGCCGTCCGGCGGAGCGGAGACCGGTTAGGGGCCGACCCCAGGCGAACATAAATTGTTGAGAAGATTTATTTGACGAATTGGCAAGAAAGAGATCGAGGAAGGAGTGGTCATAGCATGTTTGGCTCGAATTATTCGCGGCCCGCAATTTGGATTTGTGCCGGTATAGTTTTTCTCCTTTCCGGCGTGGTTAGCAACTCTGCGCAACAGCCGCCAACTCCCGAGTTCAGTTTCAACGTGGTGGTAAAAGACGCCGAAACCGGTGAAGTGATCAGCCAGGCGCGCCTGACACTCACCTTCAAATCCGGCAAGCTCCATCGTGTTGTCTCTTACGGTGCGAAAACCAATGCACAGGGACAATACCGGTTCACGAATATTCCGAAAGGAACTGTCCATTTGTTCGTCACGGCTGAACGTCATCAGAGTTTTGGCAAAGAAATTGAGCTTGAACAGGATAATCAGACCCTTGAAGTCAAACTCAAGAAACCGCAGCCCCAACTTTAGTAATGAAGGCGCGGGATGGGCACGCCCAATCCAGAATTGAGGGGAGAGATTTCTTGAGGGTTATGGGATCAGCTCTGAGAGATGCTACAGGTTGGTGCAAAGAGTTCGAAGCTCTTCCAATCGTTAACCTTCCCGTAACATGAAGCCCCCTTTTCCACAAGGTTTTCAACAGAGCTGTTGAAAAATAACTTCGATGGGCTGTCTGACGAATGTCAGAGGCTTGGGAAGGGATTGTCAACACTTCGCGAGTCCCTATCCGTGAGTGGAAGTTGGTTGTACCCAAGACCGGTTCTAGTACCAGTACCTACTTTGGCGATGGACTATTTAGGAACAGTCGGTGCACTGGGCGTCGAAGGCGGCTTGGGCGGACTTTGCGGCCCTGTGGGCGAGGCAAAATAGGCGTCATCCATCCAGATCTTGGATTTTGCTTTGAGCGCGTCCAACGCCGAGTTGATCCTTTGAGGCCGGAGAATGTTTTCGATTCTCGGAGTGGCGCTTTTCAAATCCTCTGATTGGTGCGAGACAACTTTCAGGAATCCCGTCGCCGTCCCAAAGTCAAACACGTCAGTTACCTGGCCGGGTTTGAGCTCGAAGGCCGCCTTCACCATGTCCGCTGGGCCCTGCCCCCGGCGAATCGTAAAAGGCTGGCTATCTACGCGCACGACGTTGGCCATTTGAAATTTCTCGGCCACTTGCTTTGGGTCTTGACCGGAAATGATCGCCTGGCGGATCTCTTCCGCGCGGGCCTTGGCTTCTTCCGGCGGAAACCCCGGGGTCCCTTCCTTGGCTCCTTCCGGTTTCTTGCGAACCGTAACTTGGAGCACCTGGAGTTCATCGAAGTCGCTTTGATGTGCGGCAAAATAACTGCTCGTCTCTTCAGGCGTCACGGCTGCCCGTTTCAGGATTTGCTGGTACTCCTCCTGTGCCAGGATCTTGAGTCGCGTCAAGGCGAGCGTCTCCTTGTAGTCGGGAGAATCGTCAAGATGATTGCCAAGGGCTTCACGGGAGAGGACAAGCATCATAACGTACTCATCTCCCAAGGGCTTCTTCCCTTGCCGGGCCAGAGAGTTCTGAGCCTGCGGAGAAAGGCCGTGAATGGCTTTTTCGATTTGCTCTTCAGTTGCCGATTGATCGTCGACCTTCAACACCACCTTGTCTGGCGAAGATGCCGCGGCAGCAGGGGCCGGACTCGGGGTTGTCCCGGCAGGCGCTTGCCCGCCTGCCGCCCGGCCGGACGCAACACCCGCAACAAGCGCCGCGATCAGCGCCCCCCCTGTCAACCCAAATGCTCGACGCCACCTGACTTGATCCATTGACCCCGCCTGACAATTCTTTTTAGCTGCCGTGAAACCTACCATTTTAACACAACTCGCCGTCCCCCTGCTGATCCCGGCGCCGGAATGGTAATGTCCTAATCTAACTGGTAGCGCCGACCTTTAGGTCGGCAGATGCTGGCCTAAAGGCCAGCGCCACGCCGAAACTAGGACACTACCGCCGGAATCGGCAGCGTTCAATCTCGAATGGAGCGCCGGCCTTCATGTCCTCATATGCCGGCCTGGACAGGCAGCGGAGAGCAACCGGTACTGGTAACGTCACAGAATTCTCTTCTCAACTGATATAATTGAATCACAATGGAACACGATCTCGGCTCCAGGAATTTCGATCTTTCCAGCGACTACCAGCCGCGCGGCGACCAGGTGACGGCCATCCAGGAACTTGTGCGGGGGGTTGAGGAGGGCAAACCCCATCAAGTTCTGCTTGGGGTCACAGGCTCCGGCAAAACCTTTACGGTTGCCAAGGTCATTGAGGCGGTGAACCGCTCCACCCTGATACTTGCTCACAATAAGACGCTTGCCGCCCAACTCTACCACGAATTCCGGTCCTTCTTTCCGCGCAACGCCGTCGAGTACTTCGTGAGCTACTACGATTACTATCAGCCGGAAGCCTACATTCCCGCCTCCGACGTTTACATCGAGAAAGAAGCGACCATCAACGACGAACTGGACAAGCTTCGCATGTCCGCGACTCGCTCGCTCTTCGAGCGCCGCGATTGCGTGATCGTGGCCAGCGTCAGTTGCATTTACGGCTTGGGGTCGCCGGAAGCCTACTACGGAATGGTCCTGCTGCTGGAAAAGGGGCAGAAGATTGCGCGGCGAGACATCCTGCGGCGGCTGGTCGAGATCCAGTACGAACGCAACGACGCGGACTTCCGGCGCGGCGCTTTCCGCGTGCGCGGCGACGTCATTGAAGTTTTTCCCACTTATGAGGATGTTGCTTACCGGATTGAAATGTGGGGCGACCAGGTGGAGACCCTGGCCCAGATTGACCCGCTGTTCGGTCAGGTGAAGCAGACCTATTCCCGCCTGCCGATTTATCCTCGAACGCACTACGTGTTGCCTGCCGAAAGAAAAGAGGACGCGGTGCAGCGCATCCTCAGCGAACTGGAATGGTGGCGGGGCGAACTCGAGAAGCAAGGCAAGCTGGTGGAAGCCCAGCGCGTCCACCAGCGCACCATGTTTGACCTCGAGATGATGAAGGAGATCGGCTATTGCCACGGCATTGAAAACTACTCGCGCCACCTTGCCGGCCGTCTGCCGGGCGAGCCGCCGCCCACCTTGCTCGACTACCTTCCCCAGGACGCCCTGATCTTTGTCGACGAAAGCCACCAGACGGTGCCGCAATTACGCGGCATGTACCACGGCGACCGGTCCCGCAAGCAAACGCTTGTAGACTACGGTTTTCGTCTGCCGTCCGCGCTGGACAACCGTCCGCTCTCCTTCGAGGAATTCGAACACCGGGTGGGCCAGTTGATTTATGTCTCCGCCACTCCCGGCCCTTACGAGCTGACCAAATCCGGCGGCGAAGTCGTCGAGCAAATCATCCGCCCCACCGGACTCATTGACCCCGAGGTGGAAGTCCGTCCCACGCGCCACCAGATCGAGGATCTGCTGGGCGATATTCGCAGCCGGGTGGAGGCGAACGAACGGGTTCTGGTGACCACGCTCACCAAGCGCATGTCCGAGGACCTGGCGGAGTATTATGCCGAAGTCGGCGTGCGCTGCCGCTACCTTCACTCCGAGATCGAAACCCTCGAGCGTGTGAAAATCCTGCGCGACTTGCGGCGTGGCGAGTTCGACGTGCTGATCGGCATCAACCTTCTCCGCGAAGGGCTTGACCTGCCCGAAGTGTCGCTGGTCGCCATTCTCGACGCCGACAAGGAAGGCTACCTGCGCTCGGCCGGAGCGCTGATCCAGACGATGGGACGCGCGGCGCGGAATTTGCACGGGAAGGCCATCCTCTATGCCGACCGTATGACGGCGTCAATGAACCAGGCCATCGCGGAAACCAACCGCCGGCGTGCCAAGCAGACTCGCTTCAACGAAGATAACGGCATCACGCCGGAGAGCATTGTCAGACCCGTTGATATGGTTTTGGCCTCCATCGTGGCGGCGGACTACGTCGAGGTGCCCGCCGACCTGCCGGAGGAACCCGTCACCCCTGACCAACTCGAAGAACTCACCAAGAGCCTCGAGAAGCAAATGCGCGAAGCCGCCAAGCAGTTTGAGTTCGAGAAGGCGGCTCAGCTTCGCGACCGCATCAAGGCTTTGAAAGAGAAGGCGGCATCTGCACTACTGGGAGTCGAGCAGCCGACGAGTCAGGAAGTCGAGGCGTCTGGGGGTCACGAATCGAGCGGTCAACAAACCTAGGAGTCGACCATGAGCATCCCCGTCACCACAACCTTGAACATTGACGGTTACCGCATCCGAGAATACAAGGGAGTGGTGCGCGGCATCATCGTGCGCGCGCCCACCATCGCCCAGGGTATCCTGGGAGGATTGAAGAGCCTTATCGGCGGGCGCATCGGCGCCTATACCGAGATGTGCGAGCAGGCTCGCCAGCAGGCCTACGATTTGATGATCGAGCACGCCTTGCAGGTAGGCGCCAACGCCGTTGTCGGCCTCCACTATGACGCCTCCGAGGTGGTAGGACGAGAGTCCGCCACCGAAGTCCTCTGCTACGGGACTGCCGTCGTCATCGAGCCGCTACCACGGTCTTAGTCGCTCGGTTCCGGTTCGCTTCGCTTGCCTGTGACGCTATCGTGGTTTTGTGTTTCCGCAAGGCGTGATTCAAGTTTGACCTGGGCTCCGATTTCACGCAATGCCTCAATCTCCGGCAAAGTAAGAAGGTCTTTGGGGCGGCCTGTTGCCCGCTTCGACTGGATCAGGCCGTCGAGCGACAGCACGGCGCACTCGAGTCCAAACAGGACAAGTTTGACCGATAACGTCTTTGCCTCTTCATACCCTCCAATTCCGGTGACCTCGCCGAGCAGGTCAATGTCCCCCAAGTCAGTCGTCAGGGTGAAGTTCATCCCGTTCGCGATCGTCGCCGCGTCTAAAAAGAAGGGCAGATGGTTTGCAACGCCGCGCAACCGAGGATGGAAGGGCTCGAGGGCGCTTGCGAGACGCTTGATGTTGTCCCGGCTTCGATCGTAGCAAATATCGAGATCGTATGTGAGATGGGGGAGGCCGTGAGCTGACGCAGCCGCGCCGCCGATGACCACAAATCGAACTTGAGTGTTTGAGAGGACCCTCAGGCTTACCTGGAAGTTAATCATGGGCCGAAGTTTTCATGGCAGCTTGCCAGTCGCGTACAAACTCTTGTGCGTCAGCAAGTCTCTCGAGACGCTCGGTTGGAGTTAACTCAAGCGCACTTACTAGCAGCGTGAGATCAGCCCCGAACTCTTTGGCGGCGGCAATCTTGCTGCCTGCGGGCGGTGACGAAATTAGACGGATTAGCGTGTCCCGATCTTCTTTGGTCATACTCAAACCTGTTTGCATTATACACAATCGGTTTGGAGTTCGCAGGGCGTCCCATTCCCGCGAAAGCGAGTCCACTGTTGGGAAGTTGGGGCGGTTCGCGAACCGCCCCAACCAATGGATTCCCGCTTTTGCGGGAATGACGGCGCCTGGTCGGAGGGGTGCGCATCAACGCCCCAAGCGCTTATCCAACCTGGGTTGGCGGCGCCCACCCTTGAAGAAGTCAGATGGGAAGCTGGTCAGAAGCTCGTAGGCGGCAGAGAGATTCGCTGGCCCTTCACGCGCCCCAATTCCATCCCCACGCTTCTTGACTCGAGTTGCTCCGAACGAACACGAGGCTTCCTCCGCGCTTCGCGCCGGTCTTTCTGGTTACTCAGCTGCGAGACGCTCTAGCTTCCTGCTGGCCATAACAGAGAGTATGTGCGTCTCCAACTGTGGACATGCAGTTTCCTCTTCGGCAAGAGCCAACCGACACCCCTCTTCACCTCTCGGCCCGCCCCGGCTGATGTGTAGATAAAAAGGCCGGCTGCGGTCCTTACCCTCTCGCGGTGCCCAAAAAGGAGAGGGCTGTCATCGCGAACTTGCCATTGCCAAAAATTCTCACCTCGCTAGGGCGGGGAAACAGTTTCTCCCCAGCCTCTCCGTGAGTTCCGGCAGGCCGCAACCCAACCCAATCCCTTTCGCCATCACGGTCTTGAGCCGAGGGGAGGCGTTGGCGGTCGATCCTTTCGCCTGCGATCCTGGATCAGCCTCGTGAGTCTTTGGCGTGCGACGTTGCTACCGGTGCCCGCCCATCGTTACCCTGCCTGATTCTGGGAACTTGTCCAGATCGTTTTGGAGCTTTGTCAGCCACTCGATCCTCTCCGTCACGGCCGCAGCTAGGCCCTCCCGTGCCTCGGGTAGGGCCTGATCCTGGCCAGTGAAGGGCACGAGAGCTTCAAACTCTGCTGCGACGAAGCGCTGGTCGAAAATCCTCGTGAGCCTGTCGATCGTCAATCTCGCGAAACAATCTCCGTCAGCCTTCTGGGGGACAAACGAAGTTCCTGCGTATCGCCTTGTTGACAGCCCCCAGAATGCATTTACGGTGAGTCTGAGCCCACGAAACGAAACTGTATACGTCCACGCCACCGGAATCTCGACCCAGGTACACGAGCCCATTGTACGCCTCGACCAGCCGCTCGTGACATTTCCGAGGATGTGAGCTTCATGGCCTGAAGCTGGGCTACTCCCCTTGAAACACCGAGCTTCGCTTTCCTTACTACCATGTCGTCCGCCTTCGCAAGCGCACAGGACGGGGAAGTGTTCTCCCCGCCCTGGGTTCTTGCTGTTGACTATCAAGACTGTCAATCTGTCGTTCTGCTTCTGCCTACTGCCTTCTGCTTACTGCCTACTCGCGGAACTGTCGGCTGTCAACCTCGCCACTACGTCAGTACATTCCCGCCGCCCATGCCGCCGCCCGGAGGCATCGGGTGCTTCTCTTCCTTCTCCGGGATCTCGCTGATCAAGGCTTCGGTGGTCAGCATGAGTGAAGCGATGGAAGCGGCGTTCTGAAGCGCCGTGCGAGTGACCTTGGTCGGATCGATGACGCCCGCCTCGACCAAATCGCCGTAGGTTTCAGCCTGCGCGTCAAAGCCGTAGTTCGGATTGGAATTGGCCCGCACTTTCTCGCACACCACCGCGCCTTCCTCGCCGGCGTTCTGCACGATCAGCCGCAGAGGCTCTTCGAGCGCGCGCTTCACGATGTCGATGCCGATCTGCTCGTCCCCGGCAGCCTTCAGTTTCTGGAGCGCCGGAATCGAGCGAATCAGAGCCACGCCGCCGCCCGGAACGATGCCCTCTTCGACGGCAGCCTTGGTGGCGTGCATAGCATCTTCGACGCGAGCTTTCTTCTCTTTCATCTCGGACTCGGTAGCAGCCCCAACCTTAATCTGGGCCACGCCGCCCACCAACTTCGCCAACCGCTCCTGCAGCTTTTCGCGGTCGTAGTCGGAGGTGGTGTCTTCGACCTGAGTGCGAATCTGTTTTACGCGGCCTTCAATCGCGGAGCTCTTCCCATAGCCCTCCACGATCGTGGTGTTGTCCTTGTCCACGGTGATCTTCTTCGCACGGCCAAGGTCTTCAAGCCTCACGTTCTCGAGCTTGATGCCCAAGTCTTCCGTGATGGCTTTGCCGCCTGTCAGGATGGCAATATCCTCCAGCATGGCCTTGCGGCGATCGCCGAAGCCAGGGGCCTTGACGGCGCTGCAGTGCAGGGTGCCACGCAGCTTATTGACCACCAGAGTGGCCAGGGCTTCGCCTTCCACTTCCTCCGCCACGATCAGCAACGGCTTGCCCGACTTGGCAATCTGCTCCAGCAAGGGCAGGAGGTCTTTCATCGAACTGATCTTCTTCTCGTGGATCAGGATGTAGGGGTCCTCGAGGACGCACTCCATCCGGTCTGGATCGGTCACGAAGTAAGGCGAGAGGTATCCGCGGTCGAACTGCATCCCTTCAACCACCTCCAGCGCCGTCTCCATGGTCTTGGCTTCCTCGACCGTGATGACGCCGTCTTTGCCCACCTTCTTCATGGCTTCCGCGATAATCTCACCGATCTCGATGTCGTTATTAGCGGAAACCGCCCCGACCTGCGCGATCATCGAACCCTCAACGGGCTTGGAGAGCTTTTCGAGTTCGCCCTTAACGTGCTTCTTCGAGCCGTCCTTCTGGGGCTCGTCATACCCACAAACCGTGCGCACCGCCAACTCGATCCCCCGCTTGATAGCCATCGGGTTAGCGCCGGCCGCCACCGTCTTCACGCCCTCGCGGAAAATCGCTTGCGCCAGGACGGTTGCCGTCGTCGTCCCGTCGCCGGCCACATCGGACGTCTTGGACGCTACTTCACGAACCATCTGAGCGCCCATGTTCTCGAGGGGATCCTTCAGTTCGATCTCCTTGGCCACAGTCACACCGTCTTTGGTGGACGTGGGGGAACCGAATTTCTTGTCCAGAACCACGTTGCGGCCCTTAGGACCCAACGTGACCTTTACCGCATCCGCCAGCTTGTTCACACCGCGCAGAATAGCCTGGCGGCTTTCTTCACCTAGTACAATCTGTTTTGCATTTGCCATTTCTACTCCCTCCAAATTTTTGGCTCCGCACCGTCGTCTGACGGATCGCGGACTTTATCTAACCCATCATCGGTCGCGCGGCACGTGATGCCCTCGGGCAAGCCGTGTCGCACCATTAGACCAGCTTATTTCTTCCCACCTGCGGCAGACTGCTTAGTCGCCTCAATGATTCCCAGCACTTCGTCTTCACGAATGATCAGGTACTCTTCTTCGTCGATCTTGATCTCGGTGCCGGAGTACTTTCCAAACAGAATGCGATCTCCTGCCTTAACGTCGAGAGGAATGACCTTGCCTTCCTCTGTCTTCTTCCCGCCACCCACGGCGATCACTTCACCCTCCTGGGGCTTCTCCTTGGCGGTGTCGGGGATGATAATTCCACCCTTTATGGTTTCTTTCTCTTCCACTCGCTTGATCAGAATCCGATCATGAAGGGGCTTTACCTTCATATTTGTCTCCTTTCATTCACGTTTTTTAGGTTACCCGGCCCAAGGAATTTCCTGCAGTCTAACCCCGGTTCTACCCCAAAGTGCCATACGACTGTGGCGCAGAGCGGGGATGCCATCGGACTTTCCACGGACGGTTAGCACTCTTAACTGCCGACTGCTAGCGTACCGCTCTGGGTGGAATTTGTCAAGCGTCAAAAAGTCATGATTTGGCACTCTGACCTCGTGAGTGCTAAACCCGCAGCCTGGCCTCAAATCGCCAATCGGGCCGCCGCGGGCCGCTGGTAAGACAGACGCCGATATTCTATAATGCTCATGGTCATGCAACTTAACCCGGAATACATCAACACTCTAAACGGCTTTCGCCTCCGAGTAGGGCTCTTTGGTCTGGTGACGGTCCTTGCAATCCCAACCATCGGCCTACCCTGGCCGCCGCGCCGCGCGTTCAAAAACTGTCCGACGAACCGAGTGGTGCAAGCAGTCGACCCAGCGCTCGGCGAAACACAAACCCAAGCCAACCAGGCCGTCACGGAGAGCCCGCAAGGACAAACACCGGCAGATTCTGAGCAGCAATCTTCTGGAACCGAGCCGCCCGATGAGACGTTGGCTGGGATTCGGGCAGCCTTGCAAAACGTATCCAGTCCGGACCTTGACGCATTAGGGCAAGCGTTTGACACGCGGGTGATGAAACCGGATGCGACCCCAGCCGAAATCCCAACGGTGGAGCTTATCGAATTGGGCGATCTGGACGGCGATGGGGTTCCGGAAGTTGTCATGAAGGTGCCGGGTGTTGGAGAGCGTCAGTCGGATGTTCAGTCGCCGGCCTCCCCGTCTTCCTGGCTGGGACTCTACTTGCTCTCCTGGGACGGGGCTCACTGGAAGGCCTCGTCCCTAGCCGCCTCGGGGCAGCATTCTGAATTCAGGATCGTCCGATTGGGAAAAGGTGTAGCGCAAGGCATTGCCGTGGTGAACGTGATCGGGGAGGACCGCCTGCCCTATCCGGCGGTATTTCAAGTGCGCGAACATGAGGCTGACTTACTCTGGGACAGCCAAGTGGGAGACAACCGCTATAATCCACTCCAGCACGGCCGGATTGAATTCCTGGATGACCCTAAGCTTGACCGGACAGTTATGATCGAAACCGGGCACGCCGACCCGGGCCTGCTGGAGTTCGAGCCCGGTGGGCGTCGAGGCTTCCAGGCCCGATGCGTCTACCACTGGGATGGACAAGCCTACGCTCCTGTCCAGACGGATTACTCTCCCGGACCTGATAACACCCTCTATCGCTTCATTGCGGCGCTGCACCTTCACGATTTTGGCAGCGCTTACGCCCTGATCGACCCCGGAAGATTCTTGAAAACGGATACGCCGAACCTCGAGCAGTTTCGCAAACTGATCGAAACGCACTGGCAGGAATTCTTGGATGACCAGGTTTTCCAGGCCCGCGAAGCCAAAGCCGGGGTGCCGGACGCGCTTGCCTTCGAGCTTCCCGAAAAGCACTATGTCTACCGGCCCACGCTGAGCAAGGATGGCAAATTCTTATTGACTGGCCTGGAACGCAAGGTCGAGATGCCAGGGACAGATCAGACAGGAGATTCGCCGTGAGCCGACCCCAGCGTTTCAGCGAGGTCACGGGATTCGTGCTTGCGGGAGGAGCCAGCCGGCGCATGGGAACCGACAAGGCTTGCTTGCCGGTGGGCCGGGAGAGGCTGGTGGACCGGCAGATTCGCTTACTGCGCGCCGTGTGTGGTACCGTCGCCATCATCGGCCCTTCCGCCAAATTGGGCGACACAGGAGTTCAGGTATACGAAGATGACATTCCCGGCAGAGGCCCACTGGGGGGCATCCATGCGGGGCTGCAAAGGGTGCGCACAGAGTTCAGTTTGTTTTTGGGCTGTGATATGCCCTTGATGCAGGCGCGGTTTCTTCGCTACCTGTGTCAGCAGGCCATGGGGACAACTGCCCTGGCAACTGTTCCCCCGCCCTGGACTGGCGGGCGGTACCCACTTTGCATCGTGCTGCGCCGCCGTGCGCTCGCGAGGGTTGTTGCCTGCCTCGAGTCCGGACAGCAGCAAGTGGGCCGGTTCTTCTTGCACATCCCGCGGCGCCCCATCACCAGGGCGGAGTTTGCACGGTCGGGATTCTCCACCCGCATTTTTTGTAACCTTAATACGCCGGAGGAATACGAGAGGGTGCGACAAAAATGGGTTCAATGACCAGCCCGGAACCCAAAGGCTCCGAATCCCCACACATACAATTCGTCCACGTTTACAAATCCTTCCAGGATGCGCCGGTGCTTTATGACGTGAATTTTGATGTCCGGCGGGGAGAAATGGTGGTGGTCTTGGGGAAAAGCGGCGTAGGAAAAGTGTGACCCTCAAGCATATTCTGGGTTTTCTGCATCCGGACGCGGGCCAGGTTTTCGTTGCCGGCCGTGAAGTCTCAAAGATGTCCGAGGAAGAGTTGAGTGCTATTCGCCGCAAAGTGACCATGGTCTTTCAATCGGGCGCACTGTTTGATTCCCTGACGGTGAGTGAGAATGTTGCTTACCCTCTTCGCGAGCGCGCCGAACGGGGGTTGGCCATGGACGAATCCAAGATTCAGGCGCAGGTGGCGGAACTCTTGGCTATGGTGGAACTCGAAGACGCCGGTGATCTCATGCCTTCCGACCTGAGCACCGGCAAGAAGCGGGCCGTAGCTATTGCGCGGGCCCTGGCTGCCGAGCCGGAAGCAATACTCTATGACGAACCCACCACCATGGTGGACCCATTGATGGCGCAAACCATCGCGGACCTGATTTTAAAACTGAAGCGCAAGAAGGGGCTCACTTCGGTGGTTGTGACTCACGACATGAAGCTGGCGCGCAAGCTCGCCGATCGTGTTGTCTTCCTGGTCGACGGGCGGGTTGGGTTCTTCGGTCCGAGCAATCAGCTCGATGTAGCCGAGGAACCGATGGTGCAGGCGTTTATCTGGCTCGACGAGGTGTCGTTCTTGAAGAGCAGTTGACAGTTGACAGTTGACAGTCAACAGTTAAGAACGCGTTGATGCCAGCCACGGTGGCTGACCGTGTAGCGCGTTTTCAACTAACCGGCAGGGTGGACCGCGACGGCCCTTTAATCGGCCGGCGAAGGCCGGGTTGAGGGGGTCATTCGCTTTGGACTCTCGACTCTCGACTGTTGACTCTCGACTCTGAACTATGCTCTTCCTCAACCGACACGAAGTCGAAAGCCTGCTGGACCTGGATCGCCTGATCGAGGCGCTCGGTCCGGCGATGGCCGAACTGAGCGCCGGGCGCGTGTCCATGCCGGCGCGCGTCGTCGCGCAAGTTCCCGAGCACGGAGGCTTGCTGGCAGCGATGCCCGCATTCCTGGGCGCCGCACAAGTTCTCTCAACCAAATTGGTAAGCGTTTTTCCGCGCAACACCGCGCGCGGCCTGCCGAGCCACCAGGCCGTAATCCTGGTCTTCGACCCCGCTACGGGCTCGCCGCGCGCCCTGATGGACGGCACCGCGATTACCGCCGCGCGAACAGCCGCCGGCTCAGCCCTTGCGACCCGACTGCTGGCGCGACCGGGGGCGCGAGTTCTGGCGGTTGTCGGCACGGGCGTCCAGGCGAGAGCTCACGCCAAAGCCATCCCGCGAGTGCGGCCGATTAACCAGGTTCATGTGTTGGGGCGTGATGAATCGCGGGCCGCCGCCTTGGCGGAAGAGATTGCTCGCAGCCAAGGAATCCCGGCCAAGGCGTTCGGCTTAGGCAAGGAGGGGTTGGCGGGCGTTGACATCATCTGCGCGACCACGCACTCCCCTGATCCCGTTCTAAAGGGTGAATGGCTGGCCCCAGGTACGCACATTACCTCTGTGGGGCTGCATGCCACCGGTCGGGAACTGGACGGCGAGGTTGTTCGGCGATCCTTGGTGGTGGTGGAAACCCGCGCGGCGGCCCTCGCTCCCGCGCCCTCCGGCTCGAACGATTTGCATTGGGCAATCCGCGATGGACTGATCGGGACAAACCACATCCATGCGGAGATCGGTGAACTGATCTCGGGAACGCGGCCTGGCCGTGCCTCACCAGACCAGATCACGCTCTACAAGTCCGTGGGAGTTGCGGTGCAGGACGCCGTCGCCGCCCAGTTGGTCCTCGAGGCCGCCGTGCAGCAGGGGGTAGGCACGGAAATCCAGGTTTGAAGCCGGCATGCGATCCAAAGCCACCTTGACTCTCGACCGCGTGCTTTCGCGGTTTGGCCTGGCCTCGCGCCGCGACGCGCGCCAGGCTATTCAAGCCGGGCGCCTGAAGGTGAATGGCAAGGTGGTACGCGATCCGGATCTATGGGTGCGGCCGGATCACGTAACGCTGCATCTTGACGGCCAACGTCTGAAGCCGGCGCGCAAGACCTATCTGGTGTTTTACAAGCCCAAGGGCGTTATCACCAGCCACGGTGATCCCGGCGAGCGCAAGACGATCTACGAGTATCTGAAGGATATCGACAAGTGGGTTTCGCCCGTGGGCCGCCTGGACAAGGACACCTCCGGGCTTCTCCTGCTGACGAACGACACCGAGTTCGCCGACCATATCACAAACCCGCTCAGCAAGGTTCTCAAGACCTATCTTGTAAAAACCAGCGGGCTCTTAAGCGAGGAGACCATCGCCAAGCTTAACGCTGGCGTCGAGATGAAGCGCGGAGATATCGCAAGTCCCATCAGCGTGCGGCGCCTGGAAGACCGGGGGAAATACACCTGGCTGGAAGTCGTGCTCGCGGAGGGAAAGAATCGCGAGGTCCGGCGCATGATCGAAGCCGTGGGCTTTAAAGTCTTGAAACTGGTCCGCACCGGTCTGGGACCGCTGACCTTGGCCGGCCTGGAAGTCGGCAAGTGGCGCGAACTGACGCCCCGCGAGATCGCAGCCCTTCGTCTCTCGCGATAAAAACACGATACGATAAAAACACGATTCTTGACAGGAATTCAAAACAGCCCCAGAATAATTCATCGCGCCGCGGTAGCTCAGGTGGTAGAGCGCAGCCCTGAAAAGGCTGGCGTCGGCGGTTCAACTCCGTCCCGCGGCACCATAAAATCAACCACTTACAAACCTGCAATTCCGAAAACCTGTTCCAATTTGGGCAGGGTTGGGCGAGACGCAAAGTATGGGCCAAAACATCTACGAGCTGCTGATCGGCAGCCCTTCATCTGATTTTTCGCGGCCCTGCCTCGAAATCCCGAGCGGGCAGGTTTTTAACTACGGTGACGTCGACGAGCACGCGGCTCGCATCGCCAATCTTCTCGCATCACATGGAATTGCGAAAGACGACCGGGTCGCGGTACAGGTGGAGAAGTCGGCGCCGGCAGTTTTTCTTTATCTCGCCTGCCTCCGCATGGGTGCTGTCTATCTGCCCCTGAACCCCTCCTACACACGCGACGAGATCAGCTATTTCCTGGCAGACGCCCGACCCCGGGGCATGGTCTGCCAGCCCGAACGCTTCGAGGAAATGGCGGGCCTCTGTCGCCAGGCAAGCATCCCGAAGGTTTTCACACTGGGTGCGGCAGGAGAAGGAAGTCTGCTGGATGCAAGCCGCGCTATGCCCTCGACCTTCTCCGCCTTCGCCTTCCTCGGATGGTGACACCGACGGCGATTCTCTACAGCTCGGGAACGACGGGCAAGCCCAAAGGAGTAATGCTGACTCAAGGCAATCTCGCTCACAACGCGCGCACGCTGGTCCAAGCCTGGGGCTTCACGCGCCATGACGTTCTCCTCCACGCCCTGCCGATCTTTCACGTTCACGGTCTCTTCGTCGCGCTACATTGCACGCTGCTGAGCCACGCCCGCATGCTTTTCCTGCCGCGCTTTGAAGCGGCCCAGGTGTGTTCCCTGCTTGCGCAGGCAACTGTCTTCATGGGCGTGCCCACCTACTACACCCGCCTGCTGTCTCTGCCCCAATTCGACCGGGAAACCTGCCGGAACATCCGCCTGTTCGTCTCCGGCTCGGCTCCGCTGCTGCCGGACACCTTTCAGCAGGTCCGGGAGCGGACCGGCCAATCGATCCTGGAGCGCTATGGGATGACCGAAACCCTCATGAACACAAGCAACCCGCTGGAGGGGAGGCGCCTGCCGGGTTCTGTCGGCTTACCGCTGCCGGGAGTCTCCGTGCGCATTGCGGGCGGCGATGACCATCCCCTTAGCCCAGGCAAGGTGGGCGAGATCCAGGTGCGCGGCCCCAACGTTTTTTCGGGATATTGGAACAGGAATGAGATGACGAGCAACTGTTTCACCCCGGATGGATTCTTCAGGACTGGCGACTTGGGACGCATCGATGAAGACAGCTATGTTTACATCTTGGGAAGGTCCAAGGACCTGATTATTTCTGGAGGGTTCAATGTCTATCCGAGAGAAGTCGAGGACTGCATTGACCGTTTAGAGGGGGTGCAGGAGTCGGCAGTGATCGGCATGCCCCATCCTGACTTCGGCGAAGGGGTAATGGCGGTTGTGGTGGCCCGTGGTGGCGCAGAGGTTGACGCGGATTCCCTGAAATTGTTCCTGCGCCGCAGCCTCGCGAACTACAAACTGCCGAAGTGCGTGGCGATCGCGAAGGAATTGCCGCGCAACGCGATGGGCAAGGTGCAAAAGGACCGTTTGCGAAAGACCTACCTCCCGCTTTGGAAGCAGCATCTGGAAGGGCGGAAATAGCCTTGGCCGAGAGATCAACTGCCGCCGCGAGAATTCCGGGCCGGACTCCTCTGACCCGCCAGCAAATCCTGGGCTTCTGGGCCGCCTGGGCGGGATGGACCTTGGACGGCATGGGCTCTTTCATTTATGCGCTGGTGCTCAGCCCTGCGCTTACCGAACTCCTGCCCAGGTCGGGCATTGCAAGCACCGCCCACAATGTCGGTTTCGCGGGATCTATTTTATTCGCACTCTTCCTGGTCGGGTGGGGGCTGTCGTTTCTCTGGGGACCTCTGGCGGACCGCTTCGGGCGCACCCGAATGATGGCCGCAACAATCATCGTCTATTCCGTCTTCACGGGCATCGCCGCCCTGTCGCAGAACGTGTGGCAACTCGCCGCATTCAGGCTGCTGGCCGGCATCGGGATCGGCGGCGAGTGGGCGCTGGCGGGCACTTACGTGGCGGAGGCGTGGCCGGAGGACCGCCGGAAAATGGGCGCGGGCTATCTGCAAACCGGTTACTACGCCGGTTTCTTCCTCGCTTCCGCCCTCGACTACACCGTGGGAGCGCGCTACGGATGGCGTGCCATGTTCCTGTGCGGCCTCGCGCCAGTGGTTCTGGCCTTCCTCGTCTTGTGGCACGTAAGGGAGCCGGAGCGCTGGCGGCGTGCCGCTCCTGTCCCCGCTGCCGGCGCCGAGTCCCGCCTGCGCCGCATTTTTTCCCGAAACTATCGGCGCCGCACCTTGGTGAACACGGCGTTGCTCAGCGTGGCCATTGTCGGCCTCTGGGCAGCCGCCGTATACGAGCCTACCGCCGTCCTTCTGCTTGCGGGAAAGGCGGGCATTACCGGAGCCCACGCCACGCGGATGGTTTCCGTCGCCAGCGGCATACTCGCCCTCGGCACCATCCTCGGCTGCCTCCTGGTCCCCCCTCTTGCGGAGCGCTTCGGACGAAAACCGACCCTGGGCCTCTATTTTGTGGGTATGGGCGCGACCATCCTTCTCAGCTTCGGGTGGGCGTTCTACCTGCCTCACGGGCTCTACGCATTCATCTCGGTATTGTTCTTCCTGGGATTCTTCGGCGGGAACTTCGCCCTTTTCAGCCTTTGGCTGCCTGAGCAGTACGGCACTTCCGTCCGGGCCACGGCGTTCGCCTTTGCGACTTCCTTCGGGCGCTTCATCGGCGCCGGAATGAATTTCCTGTTAGGGACGACGGTCCGCAGACTTGGAACACTCGGAAGTCCCGTGGCCTTCACCTCTGTTGCGTTTGGGCTGGGCCTGCTGCTGCTCCCCTTCGCTGAGGAAACGCGGGGCAGCGCCCTGCCGGACGAATGACAGACGTAAGATACGCAGTGGGGGATCGATTGACGAAGAAGTTCAACCACATCCATCCTGCGCTCTCCCCTCTCGCCTGGAAACGAACGACTGAGGTACCGGAACTCTTGTACTATTCCAGCGTGTAATAACCCAGAATATGATTATCGTGAAAGATGTAGGGAAGGAGACCAGAGGAATGATTCTTTCATGGCTGATTTTGGCACTCTCGCTCGCCATGGTCTTCTTCTACTTCCAGGCGACCTGCCAGCGGGTTCTGCGCCGGCAGTTTGAGCGCGATTACTTCCAATCCATCGCCAATGTGATCCGATTAGAGTTTCCGTCCCTGCGAAAATCGCTGGCGGAGGTCGGCGCCACGGTTGATTATTCCCGGCTGCCGAGGGCACTAAAATGCGACTTCCTCGCCCTGACCCACCTCCTCAAGAACACCGCGGACGGGAAGCAGCGCTACACCAAGGAACAACGCCTCTTGATCCTCTATTTCCGCGTGCAGTTCCTTTCCCTGAGAGTGCGGCGTTTACTTAGCTTGAGTCAGGGAAAAGCCGCCCTGAGACTGACTTCGGTTCTCAAATACTTCGCTAATGTGATCGGCCAGCGCCTGTATGCCGATGAGTTTGGAAACTTAAGGACTGAAAACCCGGTTAGCCTCTAATTTACTGCTCCTGGGAACGCACTCGGAAGGCCCGGTCGCGTGGCTGCCCCTGGCAGCGCCAACGCCTGTATGACCAACCAGCCCATTCCCGAACCCAGCTTAGCTTTCTTCAAATGATTTAGTTACCGCGACGGCGCAACTAGCCCTGGATAGGCTATAACCACGTGATTCAGGTGCAGTCTGCTGGTTGATAGGGTAAACTTAGCTCACTCGATAAATCCAACAGGACTAGCACGATGAGAAACTCACGTCTCTTGCTTTTTGCTCCAGCGCTGCTTGCCGGATTGCTATTGGTGGCCGGCGCGACTCTGATCCAGTCCCAGCAAGCGAGCAGCAAGACTCCCGAACTTGCCGGGAATAAGCCGGAGGCGCTTGGCTTCTCGTCCGAGCGGCTCGAGCGGCTCCACGCGGTAATGCAGCGGGAAGTGGACGAGAAGCAGCTTGCCGGCATCGTCACCATTTTGGCGCGCCACGGCAGAGTGGTGGAGGAAAGGACATACGGGAAGAAGGACATCGCAAGCGGCGCGCCGATGACGCGGGACACGATCTTCCGCATCTACTCCATGACCAAACCGGTCACCGGCGTGGCCATGATGATCCTCTACGAAGAAGGCAAATGGCATCCCTTGGATCCGATCTCGAAGTACATTCCTGAGTTCGCCCATTTGAAAGTATTCAAGGGTGTGGACGATAGCGGCAAGATGATTCTGGAAGATCCCGCCCATCCCCCCACGATGCACGAATTGATGACCCACACGGCGGGCTTCACTTACGGGTTCTTCGGCAATACTATGGTCGATAAGATGTACCTGGACGAGCACGTGTGGCAGTCCCAATCCCTGCAAGAAATGATGGACAAGCTGGCGAAGATCCCGTTGCTCTACCAGCCGGGAACTCGCTGGGTCTATAGCGCGTCGATGGATATCCAGGGCTATATCGTGGAGAAACTGTCGGGACAGTCCTTGCCCGATTTTATGCAGCAACACATTTTTGGGCCCCTGGGCATGAAGGACAGCGGCTTTTTCGTTCCCCGGGAAAAGCGGAACCGGTTTGCCACGCTCTATGCATCGGGCCCGAACGGCGAACTGGTTCTGAACGCGGCGCCGGGCGCAACGCCCGCCGATTATGCAACGCAGCCGTCGCTGCCCTCGGGCGGCGGCGGAATGGTCTCAACCGCCCAGGACTATCTGCGCTTCGCTCAGATGCTCCAGAACGGCGGCGAACTCGAGGGCGTGCGCATCCTGGCGCCGGCCACGGTAGAGCTCATGACCACTAACCATCTCGCCCCCCGCCTCATGACGGGCGAGTTCTCAATTGGTTCAGCCAGCATCCGGCCCGGCTTGGGGTGGGGCTACGATTGCGCGGTCTACACGGACCCGCTCCAGGCCGACCAGGTGGTGGGCAAAGGCACTTTCTTCTGGCTGGGAGCGGCGGACACCTGGTTCTGGGCCGATCCCACGAATGATCTGATTTTTGTCGGCATGACGCAGCGAATGATCGGGCCTGGTGAGCCCAATGTGGCAGCGTTAAGCCAGCCTACGGTCTATCAAGCACTTGTGAAGCCGGGGAAGTGAACTACGCTAGTTCGACGCGGCCGAAGACGCCGTGAATCAATCAAGGCGAGGGAAGCGGCTTGCGAGGGAGCTTTTCCTCAGGCATGGCGAGATCGTAGATGACAAACGCCGCCACGGCGGCGGACTGTTTCAGGTCGTCTTCGAGGACATGATCATAGGTATCCATGTTGGTGTGCGGGGCGCGTGTGTCGTTGCCTTCCATATAGTCACGAATCCACTGGAACCCCGGCAGCCCAATTTCGTCAAATGACATGTGATCGGTGGCGCCGGCCCCGGCGATGGAGAGGGTGGCAGCGCCGAGGTCGTTAAATGGCCCGAGCGAGGCGCGAAGCACCGGCCGGGCGGCCTCATTCCCCTGCAGGAAAACTCCACGAATGCGTCCAGTCCCGTAGTCGAACTTGAGGTTGGGCGAACCAGTGAGGCGCGGACCGGTAACATCGGTGAGATATCCGACCATGTCCATTATTTGAGAGTGGTTAAATGCGGCGTCGCGAATGCGGCCGGCAGCCTCGAGGTCCACTTTCTCCTGCGAGAGGGCGACACTGGAGGAAAGAAGAAGAACCGCACATACGAGCGTCGCGAGAGTTCCGGTGTTGTGGCGGGAAGGAGAATTCGAGTAGGCCGGCTTGGGTATTAGGAAGCTCACGTTATTAGGACGAGATTGGGTCCCGAACTGTTAACGAGCCCCCCTTGACCATGTTCAGAAACGGGGTTCGGGTCCTCGAAGCGGACTTTTCATTCCCCATCCGCTTCTACCGATGTCGATCACCTGAAAGTCACTGGTGGGGTGGGGATTCTTCACAAGGAATCGGCGGCGGTGCCTTCGGTAAACACTATGCTGTTACTGAGGGTCTATTTTGGCCGGCGGCCATCTGCTGCCTCCACGCAGGAATCTCAGGAGGCGCATCAACCTGTTGCATCCTGTTCCGCCTTGCAACGTCGGCGCGGATGACCAAAGATTGTGTGGGCGTGAATCTTAAGGGACGGAGCAGATCCTCGGGAGTGAGTAGCGCACGCATAATCCCGAGGGGCGAGTGGCCCGAGGTCCGAAGCAACAGATGACCGATTTCGTGCGCCATCACGTACCCTAGCGTCGCCCCCCGCGAGTAGCCGAGGGCATCGGAAAGAGCCTGCACGCGATCGTAGAAAACGCTGGCAAGGAAGCTGGGGCGGGAATCCGTGGAGATTACCGCGAAACCAAAAACGTCGTCCTTGCGCGGCATTTGGTCACCCATCGTCTGCGGGAGGATTCTGATGCCCAGATCGATCGCGCCAAAGGGCTGCAGGCACAACGGTTCCGACGGGAGCCCCGTCCCGGTGCAATGAACCCAGCCAACCTCGATTCCCGGCCTCCCCAGAATCGCTGTTGCCTCGCGCTTCGCGCCGTCAAGAATCTTGGGCGCCACCTGGGCATAGTCCTGAATCCGCACCGTGATTCGCAGCTTCGGTTCAGCGCTTCCGTATCGAGGAGCGGCCGCATTGCCCGGTGCGCTGAAGATTACGAGCGAACCCAAACCCAGCATGGTCCCCAGCCCCACGCCACAGGTTCTTAGTCCCAGTCCCATCATGGCGCTCACCTCCGCGATGCGAGATGGCGCCGACTTTTGTTCAGGTCAAAAAGCGAGTCCATGCACAGTCGTTGAACTGGGGTTGAATTGCTGTTGACCTGCTAACGCGCTGGGCGATCCAGGGTTAGGCGAGGAGTTGACCGCGACGGTTGACCTTTGAGCGTCGGTGTGAACGTGGTAGACTGAGGCCAACGTCGGGGGACTCACTATGCCTCATTCCTCCCCATCACCGCCCGTCATCCGCTTTGGTGTCTTCGACGTTGACCTCCGCAGTGGGGAACTGCGCAAAAGCGGCGTTAGAATCAAGTTGCAGGAGCAACCCTTTCAAATCCTGGCGATGCTGCTGGAGCGCCCAGGCGAGATCGTCACGCGCGAGGAGATTCAGAAGAAACTCTGGAGTGAAGACACCTTCGTGGATTTCGAGCACAGCCTCGCTACGGCGGTAAAAAAGGTGCGCGAGGCGCTCGATGATTCTGCCGATAACCCGCGGTTCATCGAAACGATGCCCCGCCGAGGATATCGCTTCATCGCGCCGGTCGTAGGGGGGACGGCGTCCGCCCGGGTGTAGGGGCGGGCCTTGTGCCCGCCCCGATCCAATCGGGGCCCGCCCCAGAAGAGCGCCCACGACGGGCGCCCCTACGCGGGCGCTGGATCGCCCTGGCGGCAGCGCCTGCGCTGTTCATCGGCGGCGCGATCGGGTATCGCCATTTCCGCAAACCACCCGCCCCACCCTCGCTGCTGCCTCTCAGGGCTGTTCCGTTCACCAGCTTTCTTGGCCAGGAAACGGACCCGTCGTTTTCACCGGACGGCAATCAGATCGCTTTCGCATGGGATGGTGAGAAGGAAGACAATTGGGATATCTACGTGAAGGTGATCGGCACCGAAAGCGTCCTTCGCCTCACGACAGATCCGGCGGTTGACCGAGTGCCGGCTTGGTCACCCGACAGCCGCTACATTGCCTTTTACCGTTACACCGAGACGGAGGACGGCATCTTCCTCGTCCCAGCCCTCGGCGGTCCCGAACGCAAGCTCTACTCGCCACGTCTGGGAGGCCTTTGGAGGGTTGAATTGCTCGACTGGTCGCCGGATGGGAAGCTTCTGGCGTTCAGCGAGAGGATTCCGGGCCAGGAACTCAGAAGGGTTTCTGTCCTCTCGGTCGAGAGCTTAGACAAGCGTGTGGTGACTTCTCCGTCTCCGCCATCAGCGTTCACGGGGGATTTCAATCCTCGTTTCTCTCCCGACGGACGAACTCTCGCCTTCCTCCGTATATTCAGCCCAGCCGCGGTGGAGGTGTGTCTTGTTGATGTTACGGGCGGAGAGCCGAGGCGCCTGACCTACGACAACGTCGGCATCATAGGACTTACCTGGGCCCCCGACGGCGCGCATATCATCTATTCATCGGAGAGAGGAGGCACCTTCGGGCTATGGAAGATCTCCGTGGCGGGAGGTGCGACTGAGCCGCTCTCCGTGGGCAGAGAGAATGCCGATTGGCCTGCGCTATCTCGCGACGGGCGACGCCTCGCCTACGTCCAGGAGCTGTCGAATGCCAATATCTGGCGGTTTGAAGTACCCAGAGTGCCGAACCGCGCCAAGCCACCCACCAAACATATTGCCTCGACGGAAAATGATTGGGATGAGCAGTTCTCCCCGGATGGGAAGAGGATTGTCTTCGCGTCGAGACGCACAGGGAACTACGAGATCTCGGGTCTGCGACAGCGACGGGTCTAAGCCCGTCCAGTTGACCAACTTCGGGAACGCCACAGCGGGTACACCCCGCTGGTCTCCGGATGGACGGCAGGTGGTCTTCGACTGCAACGCGCGAGGTAACGAAGACATCTACGTAGTGAGCTTGGAGGGTGGCCCGCCGTTGCGCTTGACCAGCGAGAAGTGGCAAGATAACGCGCCCAGCTGGTCAAGAGATGGCCGATGGATTTATTTCGCTTCCAACCGCACAGGCAACTACCAAGTGTGGAAGGTGCCAGCCGAAGGAGGCAAGGCCGTTCAGCTGACGAAGGGTGGTGGTTTCGGCGCTCTCGAGTCTTACGACGGCAAAACCGTTTACTACGCGAAAGGCCTTATAGCATCTGGACTGTGGAAGGTGCCCGTGGAAGGCGGTGAGGAAACCCTCGTCCTTGACCGACTTGGGGCCGGACTGTGGGGGTATTGGGGTCTAACTCAGGACGGCATCTACTTCTACAATGCCCGAACGCGCGCCATTGAGTTCTTCAGCTTCGCCACGCGCAAGGTGACCAACGTGGTCGCGCCCGAGAGAGATCCCATCTTTGGCGAACCTGGGCTCAGTGTCTCCCCCGATGGCCGGTGGATCCTCTACGCCCAGGAGGACGTCGCCGCCAGCCACATCATGCTGGTGGATAATTTCCACTGGTGAAAACAAGTCAACAGTCCACAGGCAACAGCTAATAGTTTGCGTCCCGCTTCCAGGACTTTCCCGCGCCGCATGAACTTCCTCCGTAACGTCGTCCGCGACCCTTGGCGCCCCCATTTCTTACGCCAGCGATGCGACTCCATTCCACACATACGCAGTTGCGGAATCGGCTGGCACACATGGCCACAAGGGGGAACAGCCCCCCCGACCACCTCTGCCAGATTGTGCCTGTGAAACGCCCTTCCCACCACGAATAATTCAAACTCCCCCGATACGGGGTTGTGGGAAAGAACTCCTGCCTTTTCGCCAAGGGTTTACCAAATATCTGTCGAAGACAGCCCTACCGTCCAATCAACGTTAGCGACTCATTTGGGGATTTTTCAAGGTTGTGGCCGTGGGAGCGCGCCGGGGCAGGACACTCTGGCCAGAGGAGCCCGATCCCTACCAGCCATCGGCGAAGCGTCTGTCGAAAGCGCTTGTTTCGGGAATAGCTTGCGACTCCGAGTTGGCCTTGCAATCCTTGAGGTCCGAACAGGGGAATATGGGGGGGACCCGAGCCTGCCAACATCCCGAAGTTGCGGTCGTTGGCCGGAGCGAATTGACTTTGCGCTAGCATCCGAGCTAGCATGGTGGGACATTAAGTCAGCCGACGTGTAGAGTTGGTGGGAGAAAAGCAGTGCGTACGTTACCCGCAGAAGTCTTGTGGACCGCCCGGTATGATTACGAGCCCCGTTCGCAGTGGGTGCTCTGCGGCTCGCCGGCTTGGTCGGCCAATGACCGGCCAGATTGCAGAAAGTGTTTTGTTAAGGAGGGAAAAATGCCTCAGCAGTGGAAGAAATGGCTACTTATTATTTGCATGGTCATGATGGCGCCTTCGCTTATGAAGGCCGATGTGACCGGCACCATTCTCGGTGTCGTTACGGACGCCTCGGGCGCCGTGATGGCCGGGGTGCGGGTCGTGGTCACGAACATGGATACAAACTCGGAAACCGGAGCAACCTCAAGCGCAACCGGCGAGTACCGCGTCCTGGCGCTTCCCGCCGGCCGGTACATGGTTCGCGCCGCGGCAGCGGGTTTCGAGACCTTCAACATCAAGGACGTGGTTCTGACGATTGACGAGCAGCACCGCGTAGACATTGTGATGCAGGTAGGAGCGACCACGCAGGAAATCAATGTGACCGCGAACGCCGCGCAGATCGAAACCACCAACACGCAACTAGGCCTGGTCATTCAGGATAAGCAGATCCTCCAATTGCCTCTCGACGGCCGCAGCTACCTCGACCTGCTCGCGCTCCAATCCGGTGTGGCGCCGGAGGGCACGCGCGGTGAAGGCCCCGGCACCATCTCGGTGAACGGCCAGCGTGAAAACAGCAACGGGTTTCTGGTGAACGGCGGCGACGTCTCGAACGTCGGAAACTTCCAGGCCGGTATACAACCCAATCTCGACTCGATCCAGGAGTTCCGGCTGATCACCAATAGCTTTGACGCGGAATACGGGCGGTTCAGCGGCGCGCTGACTAATGCCATTACCAAGAGCGGCGCGAACCGGATCCACGGCTCGGCGTTTGAATTCGTTCGCAACAACGACATGGATTCTCGCGGGTTCTTTGACAGCAGCATCGGGACGCTCAAGAGAAATCAATTCGGCTACGCGGTGGGTGGACCGGCGATCAAAGACAAGCTGTTCTGGTTTACCGACTACCAGGGGACGCGCGAGATTAACGGCGGATCGGCGAGCGAGGTCCAGGTGCTCTCTCCCGACCAGCGCAACGGCAATATCGGCGCCGCCAATCTGACCGGCGCGGTTAACGGGGCCGCGTGGGCCGCGATTCTATCCCAGCGGCTTGGAACCGCGGTTTCAGATGGCGAACCGTACGCACAAGTCTTCCCCACGGGCATCATTCCCAATTCCGCCTGGTCGCCGGCCACGGCGGGGACGATCGGGTTCATTCCAAATCCGACTGTGGGCGACGACATTTACGCCTCCGCCGCCTACCCCACCCGGACTTCCGATAACATCTTCGGCCAGCGGGTGGATTTCCTGAACAGGCTGACCGGCAACTGGTCGATCTATTATTTGTACCAAGGCACCAATGCCAACCAGGCTCTTGCGGGCGCCAGTTGGCCGGGTTTTCCGGACACCACTCGCGTGAAGAACCAGCAAGCCACGCTCAGCAATACGCGGTCGATCGGTCCGAGCGCGGTGAATGAGTTTCGGGCCAGCTTTACGCGCTTGCCCGTTCAGACCGTTCCGACGGGAACCGCGCCGACACTCTCGAGCATGGGGTTCGTGACCGGACCAGGCACGGATGGGATCAACAGCTCCGGTCCTGCCGGCTTCCTCGGCGTGCCGGGCGTTTCACTTAACGAATTCAGCTTCGGTACGATCGCACCAGGCATTGCCAACCAGAACACCTTCCAGTTCCAGGATAGTTTGTCGAAGATTACCGGCCGCCACACGCTGAAGTTCGGCGTAGATTTTCGCTACTACCAGATGAACCAGCGCAACGCCGGCGCGCCCGTCGGGTTGTTCAGCTTCGACGGCTCGGAGACGGGTTCCGACGTTGCGGACTACCTGTTGGGGGCTCCGGCAAACTACACGCAATCGAGCTTGCAGCTTCTCGATTCGCGCAGCAAATACGGAGCGGCCTTTGCGCAGGATTCCTTCCACGTGAAGACCAACTTAACGGTGAACTTTGGACTGCGTTGGGAGTTCAGCCAGCCCTGGTACGATTCGCAGAATAAGATCGTGGCGCTGGTGCCGGGCGAACAATCTGTCGAGTACCCGACGGCGCCCACCGGACTTGTCTACCCGGGCGATCCCGGGGTTCCGCGGACGCTCGCGCCGACTCGGTACGACAACTTTGCGCCGCGCATCGGTATTGCCTGGTCTCCGAACTATTCCAGCGGAGCGCTTGGGAAGATCTTCGGCGGACCCGGAAAGACCAGCATTCGCCTCGCGGGTGGGCAGTTCTTTACGGCCATCCAGGACCAGACGCTCTATTGGATTCTGGGCACCGTTCCGTTTGGCGAATACTGGGGATCGGCTGCCCCGCCGCTCTTCGAATCGCCCTTCACGACGCGCTCAACCGGCCAGTCCCAGGGACATCCCTTCCCGTTCGTGATTCCGGCGCCGGGAAGCGCCGCGGCGAAGAACTTCAACTTCTCCTATTACTATCCGCTTTCGAGCACGCTGGGTTACGCTACGGACAACGCGCTTCCCTATGCCTTTGACTACAATCTCACGGTGCAGCGCGAACTCAGCCGCTCCATGGTGTTGAGCCTCGGCTACGTCGGGACGTTGGGACGCAAGCTCATCGGCATTCAGGAAGCGAACCCTGGCGATCCGAACCTCTGCCTGAGCCTCAGGGGGAGCGGCGTCGCACCGGGAACGCCGCAATGCGGTCCTCGCGAGGAAGACCAGACGTTTACACGCCCTGACGGGTCCTCGGTTTACGGAACGCGCTCGCCTTTCGGAAGGGATTTCTCCACCAGCTTCTATGAAGGCGACTGGGCCAACTCCGATTACAACTCCTTCCAGGCAAGTCTCGAGAAGAAGGCCGGCCGCTCCACGTTCCTGGCGGCTTACACCTTCTCCAAGGTCCTCGACAATAGCTCCTATTTCAACGACCGCCTGAATTACGCCGATCACAGCCTCAGCCGTGCCCTTTCGAACTTCGATATCACCCACAATTTTGTGGTCAGCTACGTGTATACCGTACCGTTTGACCGGGCCTTCGCGTCGCTTCCGAAACGGCTCGTCGAGGGCTGGAGCGTGGCCGGGATCACCCGGTTTGCAACAGGATTCCCGGTTCCACTCTTCGAGGGAGATGACCACGCTCTTCGGGGCACCTCCGGCATTGATATGCCCAATGTCGTCGGTCCGCTCGACATCACGCACAACCCCAGAAACAACGCGAACCACGCCTGGTTTTCGCCGAGCGCGTTCGCGCCCGAGACGCTTGGGGTTTTCGGCGACGCGTCCCCGCGCTTCTTCTTTGGGCCGGGAATCAACAACTGGACTCTGGGACTGCACAAGGACACGCGCCTGCGGGAAGCGATGAATCTGCAGATCCGGTTTGAGGCCTTCAACGCCTTTAATCACGCGCAGTTCTCGACTCCTGTGGGTTCGTTCACCAGTGGCCAGTTCGGCAACGTCGCCGGCGTGGCAAGTCCTCGCATCGTTCAGATCGCCGCGAAGATTACGTTCTAGCGGCTCGCTCCTGACGTGCTACAATTTCGGGCGGACTGGCCGACCGGGATTGAACTTTGAGGGGCAACGCTTCCGGTTGCCCCTCAGGCGGTCACACGCGGCGCCCCTCGAGCCGCCTTGATTCACACCTCGTTCGACTTTCCGGAAGCCGGTCCCCGCCTAAGCTGCGCTCGGAGTGCCAGTTGGATTGGGTTATCACACAGGCTCTCATCCCCCGCCCTTCCACCTCTGGTGAGCGCTCCAGGCTCGGTAATCCCCACTCTGGCAGATGAGGTCCGTATGACTAAAAAGGTGTATGCCCTTCTTATAATCGGAGCGGTTGTGGTTTGGCAGTTGACGGCTATCGCGGCGCGTCCCTCGGGCGAAGCGAGGGACATACCCTTTGAGCACGTTATTATCGACAGCCATGCCCCCTTGAACCAATGGGCCATCGGGGCCGGGGATATTAAGGGTGACGGCCAGGTGGACGTGGTGAGTTCGGGCGAAGGCCCGATGGATCCGGGACCTACGCGCGTGCCCGGCGGCCTCTACTGGTATGAGTATCCCAATTGGACGAAACATGTGATTGACTCCAACGGTAACTTTGCTGACGATCTGCAACTGGTGGATGTCGACGGCGACGGAGATCTGGACATCGTGGTGCCCGAGGACGGATCGAAAGAGGTGAGATGGTACGAGAATCCCCGGCCGCGGGGGAACCCTGCCACCGACCCGTGGAAGGTCCATGTGATCGGAAACTACGCGCCGTTCCACTTCGAAGAGGCGCATGACGTCGAAGTCGCGGACCTGAACGGCGACGGCAAGGTGGACGTGATGATCGCCAACCAGAAGTGGGAGCTTCCTCGCCCTGTGAACCAGCCGGAACAAGTCGTCTTCTTCCAGAACAATCCGGATTCGTGGACGCCCGTAGTGGTTTCGAACACATACGGCGAAGGCACTTGCCTGGGCGATTTGAATCACGACGGAAGAGTGGATATCGTCAAAGCCGGGTGGTGGCTCGAGAATCCCCGCGACCCCGTCCATGACCCCTGGCCGCAACACTGGTTCGTGCGCGGTTGGCCGGACCGGGCGGGAGTGACCATCGCCGACCTCAATCGAGGACGGCCGTCCGGACGTGGCACTTTCCGCCGCAGACAGCCCCGGACGGCTTTCATGGTTTGAAAACCCCGGGGATGCCGTCCATGGGTCATGGAAAGAGCATCTGATCGAGGACCACGTGGATTACGTGCACACCTTCAAGGTAGCAGACATGAATCTGGACGGGAAACCCGACGTGGTCTTCGCGGAAATGCAGAATTCGAAGCTAAAGCGAGTGGGCTTCTTCCTGAACCAGGGCAAAGGCGCCAGATGGAAGCTTCAGGTCGTGGCCACTACCGGATCGCATAACATCCGGGTGGCCGACGTCGACCACGACGGCGACTTCGACATCATCGGCGCGAACTACGACTCCGAGCATGACCCGCACGGCGCGCCGATGGAATTGTGGCGCAATCTCCTCATTGACCGCCGCCCCAATCGTAACAGCAAGTGAGGGGCACGCTGGCTGTATAGTCGAAAGTGCTCCTGGACGGCGACCTCGGTCGAGAGGGCCGTCGGGAGCTACCCAACTTCCACACTTTTCCCGATGATTTTGGCGAAAAGTGGGGGATCGCTTGTAGAAGTGGGTTGCTTTCAGCGTTGGTCACTCGAGACGAAGGAAATAGTGACTAATTATTTTGCCTACCATCTTGACATTCGCAGGTCGAGGCCTTATATGTAGTGGCCAATGTATATCCGCAAGACAAAGCGCGAATTCAAGGGCAAGACCTACCTCAATCACCTCCTCGTCGAATCCGTACAGACTCCCCAAGGCCCACGCCAGCGCACCATCTGTTCGCTGGGGAGCTTGGAACCTGCACCGGCCGAGCACTGGCTGGGGCTAGCGCACAAAATCGGGTCGGCGCTGGAGGGGCAAGCCTCGCTGGGCGCGGTTCCGACCGAGGTCGAACGGCTGAGTCGGCGCGCTGTTCGTGGGAAGAAGTCAACGGCCGCCTCCGACTCGACGGTCACCATTGAAGTGGACAAGGTGGAGATCGAGGAGGCGCGCGAGGCCGGCCCGGTGCATGTCGGGCACCAGATGTGGCGCCAGCTCGGCCTGGACGTCATCCTGGGCCGCGCTGGACTTTCCCCGCGCGCCTGTACCTTGACCGAAGCGATGACCTTGAACCGTTTGATTTGTCCTCGCTCCGAACACGCCATGCCGGACTGGATTCGGCGCACGGCGCTGGGCGACCTTCTGGAAGAAGATTTTTCTACCCTTGTGGACGAGGCGTTGTATCGGAATCTGGACCGGCTGCATCCGCAGCGGGAAGGCATCGAGCGCGAACTGGCCGAGCGCGAGAAGACGCTTTTCAATCTTGATGATTCCATATTTCTCTATGACCTGACCTCGACTTATTTCGAAGGGGAAGCCTTGGCGAATGCGCAGGCGAAGCGAGGCTATTCGCGCGACAAGCGTCCCGACTGCAAGCAGGTGGTGGTGGGCTTGGTGCTGGACCGGGAGGGATTTCCCAAGGCGCACGAGGTCTTCGACGGCAACACGCAAGATCGGAAGAGTCTCGACCGCATGCTCGAGGTGCTGGAGAAGCGGACGGGGAAGAGGCCGGGCGCCACGGTGATCGTGGATCGGGGCATGGCCTACGACGAGAACCTGGAGCAAATCCAAAAGCGCGGGCAGCACTACTTGGTGGCGGGACTGCAAGCGGGAGCGGAACCAGTGGCTGGCGGAGTTGGAAAGCGAGGAGGGCTGGGAAGAGATCGTGCGTACGCCCTCGCCGCGGAATCCCTTTCAGAAGAAGACGCGCGTGGAGATCAAGCGCCAGCAAAAAGGCGAGGTGGTTTACATCCTTTGCCGCAGCGAAGGCCGGGAAGAGAAGGATCGGGCCATTCGGGAAAAACAGGAAGCGAAGTTGCTGGTCGATGTGGCCAAGCTTCAGCAGCGGGTCAGTAAGGGGCACTTGAAAGAGGAGAAGAAGATTCAGCAGGCGATCGGGCGATTGCGCGAGCGCTACCCGCGCGTGGCCCGCTACTATACGCTTGGACTATGACTCGGCCGCGAAGCAGGTGGTCTGGCAAGAACTGGCGGAGAAAAAGGCCATGGCGGAGAAGCTCGACGGCAGCTATGTGCTCAAGACCGACCGGCAGGATCTGAGCGCCGAGGAAATCTGGCGCACCTACATCCTGCTGACGCGCGTGGAAGATGCCTTCCGGGACATGAAGAGTCCGCTGCTGGAGCGGCCGATTTTCCATCACCTGAAAAACCGCACGCAGACGCACATCTTCCTGTGCGTGCTGGCCTATCACCTGCTGGCGGCCATCGAGCATCGCTTCCTGCAGGCTGGGGTGCACACCTCGTGGTCAACCTTGCGCGAACACCTCCGCACGCACCAGGTCGTCACGGTCGTGCTGCACGAAGCCCAGAGCCAGCGGGTGCTGAAAATCCGTAAGCCCACAACCCCCGAACCCCTGCACCGCGAAATCTATACCACCCTCCGTATTCCGCAAGAGGTCGTAAAACCGATCAAGATGTGGGAGCAGAACACGGATAGTGACGAAAAAAATCTTAAGTTATAGAAAATACAGGACCAGACCCCAAAAAGTGTGGAAGTTGGGCTACGGCAAATTGGTGACTGCGGAGGCAAACTGAATTGTTTGTTTCTTTTGTTGTAGCGCGACGGTTGCGACCCAAATAGGGATAAGCCGGTCCTGTCCATACGGCAACCCGCAGTCCGGATGAGCGCCGTTGTGCGCAGTTCGTGGAGAGTGAAGTTCTGCCTCTCGTGGAAGCAAAATGCCACGTTAAACTCACCAGAGACCCCGAGGGCCGGGCGACGATGGGCGGCAGTTCCGGCGGCTCCTGCGCATTGATTATAGCCTGGTATCATCCGGAGCTGTACCACCGCGTCCTGACGTATTCGAGCACTTACGTCAATCAACAGTGGCCGTATAACCCCGAGACCCCCCACGGCCCATGGGAGTTTCATGAACACCTGATCCCGGCAAGTCCTCGCAAGCCGATTCGAATCTGGATGGAAGTGGGCGACAGAGACTTACTCAATCCGAATGTCATGCGCGACGGTATGCATGACTGGGTCGTGGCCAATGAAAACATGGCCAAAGGGCTCGCCGCCAAAGGCTACCACTACCAGTTTGTTTTTGCCCGCAACGCCAGCCACAGCTGACCGCGGCGTGAAACAACAGACCCTAGCCGAGGCTCTGGAGTATATTTGGCAGGGCTACCCGACCGAAAGAGTGAAGAAATGATTTAAGTGCCGTCACCGTCACCGGATCCCAGATGCAATCCGAATACACTTCGAGGTGAGCGCTCGGATAGTGTCCGAGTGGCCGACATACAGACATTGGCTTGAGGACTCCAAGGTCCGTACGCGTTCCAAGTGATCGCAGCTCATCTTGCCGGCGATGCAGCATTACTGCGACTGCGAGCTGCCATCAATGCAGGCAGAATGATCTTCGCCATGATGGTGTTGGGCGGCGTGGACTCTGCGTTGTAGCCACCTGCGGTGAACACTGCAACGAGATCGTATTGCGGCACGAGGTAAATCTTCTGTCCGCCGTTGCCCTGCGCAGCGATTACGTCAACGTGTTGTGAGCCGCCGGGCGTTTCGACGTTCAACCAGGGCCGCCACCAGAAATAGCCGTAGCTCACATTGTCCACGTGGCTGTGTCCTGAAAGCGCCGCATGCACCCAGGAAGTGGAGATCACTTGACGTCCGTGCCAGCCGCCGTCATCTGCGAACAAAACCCCGAGTTTGAGCATATCGCGCGGGCGCAGGTGGATCTGGGAGTATTCCTTGTCGGCGTTCGTCAGGTCGTAGTTCCACGCCCAGTCCGCGCGTGAAATTCGCAGCGGCCCAAACAGGCTTGCCTGTGCGAACTCCGGCAACCGCATGTGCACGGCGTTCTCTACGAGCCGACCAACGACCGCGACGCCGCCCGAGCAGTAGTAGGCCTTGGTTCCAGGGTCGTTGATCATGGGAAGATCGAGGGTCGCCTTTACCCAATCGGGCGTGTTATCAATCACCGTCTCACGCCCCGGAGAGGTCGAGCTGTGATCATTGCAGTCCAGCCCTGAACTCATGGAGAGGAAGTCTCCAAGCGTCATCGCTGCTTTGCGGGGGTCGGGATTGGCGTAGCTGGTGTAGCTCATCTGCGGAAGCACTCGTTCGTTGACTCCGGAGAGAGCCCCTCGATCGATGGCGATTCCCGCAAGTGCGCTGACCACAGACTTGGTTGCAGACCGGAGTTGATGCGGACGCTGCACATTGTAGCCGTAGAAATACTCCTCCATCACCAGATGTTCGCGCTGGTAGAGGAGGACGCTGTGGACATCTTGGTATGTGCCGTCGAGGATGCCGCGCACAATGGCATCCGCCGTCGCAACTCCGAGGTCTGAGCGCGCAATGTCTCCGACGGCTAGACCGTCATGCAGATTGGCGGGCGCATGGTAGCGATAGTCTGAAGGGCGGTCCTGCCCTTTGGGACGCGGCCGGGCCAGCGCGGCGGCCTCGGGCCTGACGGTGGTGGACACACGAGGATGGAACTTGCCATCCTGTTCGTACCCCGTCACTTTGCCCTTCGCGTCGCGGAGGAACGGGACTGTTTGGCCGGTTATGGTGGTGAACTGATCCACACCTGAGGGGCGCAGCCGGTACTTAGCTCCATCCACAACGGCGAAAAGTCCATCGCCGTCCACTATTTCAAGCGTATGGCCAGGGGCATCGGCGTAGGTGCCCACGTAGTCTGCCAGGTGGAGAGCGGACTTTGTTTGAGCGCTAACGCTGCCCGCCAGCATGAGAAGCAGCAGTGCGAAGCTTACAAAACGCATCGACCCTCCATAGATCTCTCGCTATTGTTGCATAGTAGCCTCCCCTTCGCAGAAGAGAGCGAACTTGCACGCCTCCCTAATGTCTGCATGACGCGCCACTCGGAAGATGGCCCGCGGCTCGGTGGATTACTCCTGCCCCTTGGACCTGTGTTGGCGAAGGCCTGAGTCGCGATTCAATATGGACCGACCCGCTACCGAATGTGATCTGTACAGCCGGGGTAGAGTTCTTGGCTCCCGGCTAGCGTGCTCTGACACTGCCAGCACCACTTTTTCTGTTAGACGGCTTCAAGCGCGTTGGGTCTTCGGTCAGAAAATGATAGGCGCGGAGCCGTCTCCGATCAGGGTGAACGGTGCCCAATAGGCCGGTGAGCTATTGGCCGATTTTTGGAGATAATCGAGTTTGGCTTGCCGAAGTGCTGAGGCTTTGTCTTGCCCTTGCGCCAGGTGCGAGTAGAAAGCCTTCATCAAAGATTCCGTCGCGGAATCTTCAACATCCCACAGCGCTCCGACCACACTTTTGGCGCCGGCAAGCAAGAAGGCCTCCGCCAGTCCATCGATTCCCTCTTCGCCTTCGAGCTTTCCGTTTGCCGTATTGCAGGCTGAAAGCGTCACCAAGTCGGCCGAAGTGGCACAGGCACTCTTGCCTGTGTCCAGGGCTGATACACTGTTCCGTCAGACACAGGCAAGAGTGCCTGTGCCACTTCACACCTGGCCTTGGGGTCGCGCCCCAAACGAGTGCCGCCCGATCGGGGAACTGCGGATCGGACAATCCGTGGACCGCAAAGTGGAGGATTCTGAAATTGCCAAGGGGCTGGGACTTGAACTTCGATTCGGTTGCGTCCGGGCCGAGGAGAGCCACGCTGCGGTCAGGATGACCGAGAGATTGTTCGGCCGCTATCACCTCTTGGCGTGACCCCGGAAGCCGGTAGCGGGCAGCGCAGAGTCCCGGGTGTTGGGACTCTGCGGCTCTTCTCCAAGATGCTCGAGTCCGCGCCGGCCCCTCAAACTGTCCGTTGAGGCGCCCAAATACCCCGCTACAGGGAAATTCCTTGGCAAACCACATCTAAGTTTATAGGCTAGAACCAGGTGTGCGCCAGCCCGAACGGACAGGGCGGTCAGATTGTGCCGCTCGGCCTGACCTGTCCCTGCGGGACATCGCAGACCCCACACATCAGGGTCTGCGCCATCCGGGAATGGCACGGCTGGAGGTGAAAGCTGATTGTTGAGACAGATTTCTTGGCGAACAAAGCGAGAATGTCTATGAAAACAAAGGACTCGGTAAAGAAGTCGATGGCTGGCGCAGACGTTGCTTTTGAACGTCTGCGATGCGCCGAAGGCGCAGTTCGGTCAGATTGTGCCGCTCGGCCTGACCTGTCCCTTCGGTACATCGCAGACCCTACACATCAGGGTCTGCGCCACCCGGGAATGGCACGGCTGGAGGTGAAAGCTGATTGTTGAGACAGGTTTCTTGGGGAACAAAGCGAGAATGTCTATGAAAACAAAGGACTCGGTAAAGAAGTCGATGGCTGGCGCAGACGTTGCCTTTGAACGTCTGCGATGCGCCGAAGGCGCAGGTCGGTCAGATTGTGCCGCTCGGCCTGACCTGTCCCTTCGGGACATCGCAGAGCCCACACATCAGGGTCTGCTCCCGGGAATGGCTTGGCTGGAGGTGAAGGCTGATTGTTGAGACAGATTTCTTGGCGAACAAAGCGAGAATGTCTATGAAAACAAAGGACTGGGTAAAGAAGTCGATGGCTGGCGCAGACGTTGCCTTTGAACGTCTGCGATGCGCCGAAGGCGCAGTTCGGTCAGATTGTGCCGCTCGCCCTGACCTGTCCCTTCGGGACATCGCAGACCTCAGACATCGGGGTCTGCGCCACCCGGGAATGGCATGGCTGGAGGTGAAAGCTGATTGTTGAGACAGATTTCTTGGGGAACAAAGCGAGAATGTCTATGAAAACAAAGGACAATGACAATATGTCGGAAGTATATACTTTACGCAAGGGGATATGCTTTCATCCTATCCTACCACGCCCTCTCATTATTTGGGCCAACCCTCGGGCGGTTTGCGCTTCTTTAGAGATTTCTTGATGGCTGCCTGCCAGTTTCCGTGGAGCTTGAGAACTTCCGGCTTGGGGCCGGACTTCGCTTTTGGCCTTGCTGGTGGTTTAGGATTCTTAGGCATATCAACACTCTATTCGCCGCATTCCACTTGAAGACTAAATTCAACGCCTCTCCCTTTCAGTATCTCTGACAACTTTCCTAGTACGATATTGAAATCCGCGAGTTCGGCTAGTTCTCTTGTCTCAAGATTCAAGCCGGATGGATTCTGGCAGTAAGGGCAATCACGAGAAAGTTGAGCAACAAACCCGCCACCCTTTTGAAGTTTTTCGACAGGAATAATCACAGCAGCCTTACATTTTGCGCATTGTAGCCGGATGGCTGAAATATCCTGTGGACTGACAAAGCACTTTCTCTCCTGAGTCATTCCGCCTCCACCAAGTCTACAATCGCACAGTCCCGATCTGCAAAATTCTTGCTTTCGGGTTCCATGACGATATTCCAACGTTTGCGAATCGGAAATCCGCCCTGCGTGCTCGATTCGATCTCGAATTGATGGTAAATTCTCGTTATGATGTTTCCCTTGTGCTTCGCTGGCCAATATGGACCGCTGACTATCTCCTGATAGCTATGCACAGCGAAGAGTTTCTTCGACTTAAGGTCCGGCCTCCAGAATCCAGCGGCAGCAAGCCAGTCGCCAGTCTGAAGCGCGATCAAATAGCCCCATGCCTGCGACTTGCACTCCTGCTCACGGCGCAATGTCTCCTGTGACGCAGCTAGAGCCGCCGCCTGATTCGCTCGCATCTGTGCAAGTTGGGCATCAATCCGTTGCTGCTGTTCTTTGCTTATGACGGGTTTCTGTGGGCTGTTCCCGCCGCATCGCGTGGATACAAGGACCGGTAGGATAATCAGCGAAAGAATAATTGCGATCTCGATTCTATTCATGCGTTCCCCGCAACAATCTCTAAATGCCACTTATCATCCCCTAATTCTGGCCACATATGAGACAAGGTGTTCGGATAGGGACTCAATATCTCTGTGCAGTGTTCCACTGAAGCGGAATTGCAATTCTTCAGCATCGCCAACTTCAATTCCGATTTCTCCGTTTCCTTTCGTTCGAACGGCGGTCTGTCCACGGTCCCGCATCTCGCTCTCGAACGTGCCCACGCATAGACCATCAAGGTTTAATTCTAGGTCAAGAATGCGCTGTGGCAATCCGCCTCCCTTTATGGTGAACCTGCCTGGAAGGACTCCAGTCACGAAACAATTTCGATGCTTGTCGGCTGGAAATTCCGCTCTCAGTTTATTGCAGTCGGCCTCAACGCGCTCCCTGAGCGCCTCCCAAAACGCAGGCATCTTGGCACGAATGATTTTCGCTTTGTGTAATCTGATTTCTTCCTGCCTGCTTAGGTCGCTCAATTTGCCCTGCTCGCTCTCCTTTAGCTTATCTATCCAATCGGACATGATACGACCTCCCTCCGTTTCAAGTTCTAACGTCATCCGAAATCTCATGCCTTACGAGACTCCCGTGATATAATTCAAGAGTCGCAAGACATCATTTCCAATTGTAATTTGAGGCCCGCCCAGCGGGCCTTTGCCTTTTTCCCTAGGCAGCCTCCGGGCTCTTATACATGAGCCGCTTTCCTTCTGCGCATTTGATGGCCGCAGCCGTTCGCTCGCCGTCATTCGCTTTCCGCAGATTCCACATGAAGTCGAACTGCCACAGGTAGCGGTGCAAATACTCTTTGCTGACGCTGTGGTAAATGCCCGTGATTCCCCGCTTCAAGATCGCGAAGGAACTCTCCGCCGTGTTCGTGTAGATGTCCCCGTGCGCGTACTCGTCAGTGCTGTGAGTGACCCACTGGTGCCCGCCGTCGTACTCGTAGCCGATCCCGTAATAGGAGGGATGCTCGTCGGTCATGATGCGAGAGTCCTTCGCCACCAACTCTCGAATCGCACCCTTCAAAGTCTTTCCGCTCACGTCAGCCACCACCTGCCGCCGAATCCTTCCCTGACGCTCGACCGCCGCAAACACCAGAGTCTTTTTCCTTCTCACTCCCCCTGGCCGTGGCTTCCCGCCGACGTAGGTTTCATCGCACTCGACAATTCCCGACAGCTTCTCAGCTTCGGGATTTACGGGAGCCATTGCGAACCGGATGCGGTTCATGAGGAAGAGGGCCGACTTGTAGCTGATCTGGCACTGCCTCTTGATCTCAAGAGCGGCCACGCCCTTCTTGGAAGTGGAAGCACGCCAGAAAGCGTAAGCCCAGTGGCGAAGGTCGATGCGGCTCTCTTCGTACACCGTACCGATGCGGACCGTGTACTGTTGCTTGCAATCGCGGCAGCGCCACAGGTAACGCTTGTTGCGCTTGCCCGTCGCGGCGTCCGTCATCTTGTAAACGTCCATGCTGCCGCAGTGAACGCAAGCGGGATTATTGCCCCAGCGCATTTCCTCAAAGAGTTCGACAGCCGCAAGTTCATCGGAGCACGCCAGCGGCATGGCCTCTACCACTTCGGAGTTCGTCAGGTTGTGCTGTTCTTCGTTTCTCATGCTTTAATATTATACTTAGCGCAACCTTGTGTCAAGTAAAATATTGCAACTATATTCGTCTTAGAATCAATACGTTACATAAAATAAGTCTATTCACATCGAGGATGGTAAACTTTTTCGATGGTTTCAACTATTCGTTCTGGAACTCGTGGGCATCCGTGCTCATCCCACGCCCTTCTCATTGCTTCTATTATTCCGTAAGCATAGGCGAATGCGGAGCTTCCCTGTTTTTTGCACAGAAGATATGTAGCCTTTCCGACATCACTTGCCTTCTCTGCCATGAACTTCGCCGCGCATACGTTGAAGATGGTTTCACAGAAGGTTCTGTCTGTGCTCTGCCCCAGCGAATAGAGAATCGTTTCAGCGATGTAGCTACCTGAGCCAATTGCGCAGAATCCGGGCTTATCATATACGTGATCTGCAATCCCGCCATTTTTGCTTTCGCTTACTTCAAAGATGTGGGGGCGGCCCGACGAGTCGAAACCAGCAACAAGAAATGTACATCCAACCTTGACTTCCTCCATCCGCTTGCGGATTGATTCGTACATCCTATCGCTCAGTTTTTTCCTGCCGTCTTTGAGAAATGCCTTCATGCTTAATCCGTATGCACTCAAGCCCGCGTCCTCACACATCTCTACACGATGTTGACTGTATGCTCTCTTGAAAACTGCCCTAACAGTTCTCAGTTTGTTGGCTCTTCCAGTAAAATATTCTCCGGCCCTCTCAATGATCGGAATGCATTGAGTAAGGTCGTCTGCCGACATCATGGCGAACCAATCCTTATGAAAGGGTTCCAGTTTGACAGTTACAGAATCGGCAGAAATTATAGCTCCGCCCACCATCGTGTCCGATGCAGTCACGAGATAGGGAGTTTGCCCGGGAATATCAGAAATGGCGGCTATGCAGACGGTCACGGTTTTGCCTTTCGGAAGCCGCTGGGGTTTGAAAGATGGGCGCAACCTTGGGATAATACTTAGCGGCCTCGGCGGTGCGCTAATCATAGCTCACCCCCAAGGCTTGCGTAAAGTACATAGTTCCGCAATATGTCGCTCGATAAACCCCTGTGCCCGACTCCCCCGCGCAGGGGCCGAGAAGTTGGCGGTCGAACTCGACCGTGATCAAACCGGATTTCCGTCGGCATTGAGTTGCGCGGCAGTGTTACGGATTCGGATACTGAACGGTCATGGCTGGACCCGTCGTGGGGTTGTAGTACAGGCTGGGATTCGCTTCATTCACAGGGAATGAATCCCACCAGCCGTAGGAATCCAGGTGGTGCCCGTTGCTGGCGATGAAACTGACATCAGCCCGAAGCTTTCCGGGCAGTTCGCGCTCGACGGTCAGGTTAAAGCGATCCACCCTGCCGTCTTTGTAGTTCTGGTCGCGGAAGCCATCTCCCCAGTCGTCTCCAAACGCGTTCCCCAGATTGGTGTTCGCTCCCAAGCTGTTGCCCGTGACGGGCTGAAGAGGATTGCTGCTGGGGAAAGGATCAGAGAGCTTGGTCACCGGCACGCCTTGCTGCGAGGGCAGGATAGTGCTCGTTGCACTGTAACCCACGTAGGAGTAGCGGGTGTTCTCCAGGAGTCCGTTCTGAACCTGCGAGTTCAGGACCAGGAAACGACCGTAGCCGGCATTCAAAGCGGTCTTGTTATTTATCCGGAAGGCCAGCCCGAGGCGCGGTGCGATGTTGAGGCCTGGGGAATTAAACTGCGTTCGGTTGCTGCTCGAGGCAAACATCCAGTTGCCGTTTGGCGCCGGCGCGGCCCCGGAACCCAAATACTGCGAACGCATCCGAGTTCGTCAGACGTGTACTGGGGCGGATTTGCCTGCAAAGTGGAGTTGGCCGTATTGAGATCCAGGAAGCGTGTGAACCGGTTCCCATCATCCACGGGTGCGCTCTCGTATTCGTACCGCAATCCCAGGTTCAGCGTCAGACGGCGGTTCACTTTGAAATCGTCCTGGGCATAAGCGCCGTAGTAGAAGACGGACACCTGCGACGGCGTCGAATAGTACGACTGCGATCCGTCATCCGGGGCTCCCAGCAGGAATGTAGCGTAGCCATCGCCACTGACCGCCGTGGGCGCATTGATGGACGTGCTGGAGGTCGTGCCGGCTCCGAAATTGAAGGTGCTGTTCACCGGCAGAGAGGCGAAGACTGCTTGTCGGCGAGTTTCCAAACCGACCTTCAAGGTATTCCGACCCTGGGTTTTCACCACCTTGCCCGTGATTGTGTAACTGTGGGGGTGCTGGAACCACAGGTATTGCTCGCTGAAGGTGTTCCCGCCGATGCCGAGGTAGGGGAACAGGATCTTGCCGCCCCACTGATCGTTGTAAGGCTGGTACCACGTATTGCCGGGCCAGAGGCTGGCGAAGGCGCTCGAGTTCATGCTGGCGACGGCAATGTCGTCATTCATGGAGGCGTAGCCGAAACGCAAATCGATGACCGTCGTTGGGTTCAGCGTGTAAACGCCGTCGACTGTGAAATCCTTGGACAGCATGACGCCGCCCGAGCCGTTATTCTCAGCCGGCGAATTCATGCCGGTGTAGTCGGGCAGCGAATTGAAGGCATGGAACTGGCTCCAACGCCCGAAGATGCGGAGTTTGTCACTCTGGTTCCAGTCGGCACGATCGGAGGAGTTGTAGTACTTCGTCTGCAGGCCGACCGTCAACCGGAAATTGTTCGCATTGGCTTGGTTCGTCGGGGTGGAGTTAGGTTGCCAGATGTACGACATCATCTTAACTGCGGACGGGTCCAGCATACTTTGAGGAATAGTATTGTTCGCGAAGGGGGTCCGGGTTTGCGCGCCCGTCGTAGGGTCAACGACCGTCGTGAAGGGATTGTAAATGACCCTAAGATCGCCGGCGGCGTTTAACGATTGCGAGTAGTCCCCTTGCCGCTCATCGGCGGTGGGCAGCGTCATCGTGACGCTATTGGGGGCCGACGACCGGCGGCCTTCGTAATCGAAAAAGTTGAAAAGGCGGTTCTTCTTAATGGGGCCGCCAATCGACCCCCCCAGATATTGTTGCGTGAGACGCTCGGCGTACGAGTAAAGGCGTTGGATACGGCGTTCAGAGAAGGGTTGATGCCATAATAGAACACCGACCCATGAAAGTTATTGGTGCCCTGCGGGGTGGACATGCTGATGACGCCACCGGCGCTGTGGCCGAATTCCGCATCCACTGCGACCTGCTCCACCACTTCTTCCTGCACCCCTTCGACCGTGGGCGTGTAAGTTCCCTTAGGACCGATCACCGCAGAGCTGCCGTCAATCAGGACATCGTTCTGCCGGGAGGTTTGCCCACCAAAGTCCATTTCTGTGGCTTGCCACATGTAATACGGCTTGGGTACATAGGGGTAAACGTTCACTACGGCGGGGTCGAGCAGTGCAGCGGTGAACGGATTTCGCTCCTGGAAAGGTAGCTGGGCAAGCTGCGTGCTGGTGACCGTCAAATCTTTTGTGCTGGTGTTCATTTGGAGTTCGACGGGGTTGGCAGTCACCGTCACCGACTGCGCGATGTGGCCGGGTTGCAGCGTGATGTTGACCGTTACGTCGCCCCCGGCCCGCACGGCCACGTTTTCCTGAATCGACTTGGCGAAACCCTGGGATGCGGCCTCGATGCGATAGGTGCCGGGCTCCACCAACTCGAAGCGGTACATCCCTAAGTCGCTGCTCCTCTCTTCTAGTTACGATGCCGGTATTGACGTTTACCAGCGCGAGCTTAGCTCCGATGACCACGGCTCCGCTGGAATCCGTCACCATGCCTTGCACTTTTCCGCGATAATCCTGCCCGAATGCCGCACCAAGGCAGGATGCCAAAAGCGCAATACAGAACAAATGCCTTTTCATTATTCCGACCTCCATTCTCTGCGCGTAAGACTCGCAAATCGCCCGTGCGCTCGCGCCACTTGTCCCACGGCGGTAGCATCTTCACGCAGGGAAAGGGCCAATTCAAGTGAATTACCAGTGAGTTCACTGTGATAGGACAGAAAGTTTATGCCTGAGATGCACCCTTAAAATATTCCTTTCAACCACTTGGTCCAGGATGGATTGCCCATCGAAACATCTGCAGTGACGATCCGCCCCGCGCCCCCGGCGGCCCATTGACACCGGTAGACCCCAGATCTCGTCCGCCATACCAACCAAGAACAGCCCGAGCATGCGCACGGGGCGTCATCCCGATCCCGAACGACCTAGAGCAGGCCCCGGCCGAGGACCGCACCCAGCCCCACTTTGCGGCGAGCACACAGAAAGGCAACTGGCGCCGCCGCTGTGAGTACCCCATGTGCGGAATCACTCCAGCCTGACTTCGATGGGCTGCGTAGTCTTCGCGTCAAATGTGAACGTCCCGCTGATTTCGCGCCCGTCCTCCGCCGCAGTCACCCGGTACTGGCCGAAGAAGCCGTGGAACTGTGCACGCCCCCGGCGCGACACGCGCACCTCGGTCCGCGTCCACCACCCACCTTTGACCAGCCTCATGAGCGCCTCGTAGGCGGGCTTGGGAGTCATGTCGGCGCGGAGCAGCCCCGCCGGGGCGCCCTGCCACGCGCCCTGATCAGACAGGTCCCACCATGTGATGGCCTGCACAGCAGGATGGCTGAAGAGCACGGTGTAGAACTGGACCACATCCTTCTCCTGCCGCCGCTCTCCCTCGGCGGTGCCGGCCCAATCAAATTGGGGATTTTCCTTTTTTAATTCCCAGCCCTGCTGCCCAGAGAGAAAGGTGGTCTCAGTGAAGTGCAGCGGCCTGCCCGCCCTGGCAAAGCGCTCGCATATCTGCCAGGTCTCCGCGGCGGACCAGGCCCGCTGGTGCTGATGGCACTGGATGCCGATGACATCGTAAAGCGGCCGTCCGGAATCATCAACAAGCTTGGCAAGCACTTTCTGCATGTACTCTTCGCTCGTGACGTAATCGTTAATCACGAGCGTGGCCTGCGGGTTGGCCTGGCGGGCCCTTGCGAAGGCGGTGCGCAGCCAGTCCTGCACGCCGGCCTGCCGGATGGCGGCAGTCAGCGTGGGCCCGCCCTCGCGGGTTGACTCGCGGTCAAAGTCCGTGGCCTCGTTCACTACGTCCCATATGCCGATTTCGCCCCTGAACCGCCCCACGATATCCGCGATGCGCTCCATCTGGAGGCGCGTGGCCTCCGCGAGGTCGGCGGGCAGCCAGGACGGCTGCCCCTCGTTCCACGCCAGCGGATGGCCCTTCATGGCGATTTGGTGCGCTGCGCACCAGGCGGCAATGCGCTCTGTGTCCGCGTAGTCCGGGCTGCCCGGCCGGGGCTCGTATTCCCACCAGTAGAAGGGCACGGTGGCGTAGTTGAGCAGGCCGGAAAATGCCTTCTCATAGGCCGCATTGTCGGCGGGCGTCTTGCAGTGGCCTAGCATGAAGACATTCGCCCCGAAGAGAAATTTGTGGCGGGTCTGCTCGATGCGTACGCGAATACCTTTCCTGAGCGGCTCCCTGTCCGGACCCGCCAGCCGAAGGTGAGCGTCGCCCGTGCGGTATTTTCGGATGCGTGCCTCGGCCTGTCCGAGGATTTCGCGCTCCGCGAGATACTGGGCAGAGACGGGGCTGGCGCTTGCCGGCGCCGCGGCCAGGAGGCAGAGTGCAAAGACGATTTTGGGTTTCATGGCATCGGTGAGGATACACCAGAGCGGGACTCGGCGACGAACTAATTCACCGGCCGGCGGAGGACAAGCTGGGTGAAGTCAAAGTGAAAATGAGTGAGCAAACTATAGAGACGAGCAACGGAGTCTTAAGTTAAGGTTAAGAAGGCGGCGCCGGAAGGTAGCTGTGCTGGTTGCAGGACAGTGCAGCTACGGGAGGGGTTGGTGGGTGCGCTGCTTGCCGGGTCAAGGGGCGTGCTCAGACTCTTTTGGCTAGCCTGGAAATGGTCGTTCCAACCAAGGAAGCCCCCACGTAGACCACCGTGATTAGAAGGAGCGTGAGCAGCGTCCGTTTGATGCCTCGCGTCTTCACAAGATAATACGGAAGAATGAACGGCCACGCGACATACAAGAAGAATCCCATGTCCCAGACACGAAGGGTTCGTTTCTCTCGGCTATCCACGTCGAGCCAATAGCCAATGAGACAAAAGAGAAGGACGTATTGGAGAAGCGTCGATGAGCCGGGGATGTCAGCGTGTCGGGCCAACAAAGCCCCTCGTTCTAACCCAACGACGGCTGGAAACGCCAAGATCAAAATGGGCAAGAGTATTGCGCTGAAAGGCTTCATATTGCACCACTAAGGCTTTAGTTCGCCACTCGCCCCACAGTATATACCCTATGCAGGCGCCTGTCCTTGGCTTGCCTTAGGAGTGGCATCCCGCCGCCAGTCGAATATGGTCGATCTGGACATGCGCCCCGCCCAGTCTGGCCCGTCGTTAGCGACGGATTAGGGTTGCAAGTTCGGCCTTGCCTGCTCTTGCACGACGTTCTAAAGTAGGAAACGGGGATTTAAGCACCAACACCAACGCTGTGAAAGGCATCTCCATTCGTCGGCCTGCCTAGGCGGAAAACTGGAGCGGCCTCCCGCAGGCCAGGCTTTATCGGGAAGGAGAAGGACGATGATCAATGCAGCCCACGTGGTGATCTACACAGGCGATGCCGAGGCGGATCGCGCCTTCTTCCGGGACGTGCTCGGACTGGCATCGGTGGATGCCGGTGAAGGCTGGCTGATCTTCGCGTTACCTCCGGCCGAGCTCGGCATTCACCCGACCGACGAGAAGTCGTGGCCGGGCAGCGGCGCATTGAAAGGACATCACCAGCTCTACTTGATGTGTGACGACGTGGAGTTGACCGTTGGCGAGTTGAAAGGCAAGGGTGTTGAGTTTACGCAGCCGGTCAACGACACCGGCTGGGGCCTGCTCACCGCCCTGAAACTTCCGGGCGGCAGCGAACTCTGGCTCTACCAGCCCAAGCACCCCTCGCCGCTGAACCCTTCCAGGGCTTCATGACAGTCGCTCATGCCGCTCAGCGCGAACACCGGAAACCGATGAAATGCAATCATTCCGCATCGGCAGCGAGGAATCTCGCTCTGTGTGATGGATCACTGCAATGACAGGGCACATTCTCGCGCGCACGAAGACATCGCTTTTGGCAAGGAATGGTCTATGAACAGCACTGCCATCGATGGCCAACTTATCGAAATCACAAGCGGCCCTCCGCCCGCTACAATCGGCGACGTTCTCACATTGATGCGGAGGATCGACAGCCTGTTGCCGAGCGGCGACGGGCTCAAGTGGTTCAACCTTCTCTACATGATGGTCACTCAAAAGGTAGACAGCAGTCCGCCCCAAGGGGGCTGGGAAGATGCGGCATGGCTTACCCGCCTCGACGTTGTCTTTGCCGAGTTCTATTTCTCAGCAATCTTGAACTGGCTGAATAGCCCCGCGCACGTTCCCGCTTCCTGGCAGGCCCTATTCGAAGCGCGCTATCGCCCTGGTATTGAACGCATCCAGTTTGCGCTGGCTGGAATGAATGCGCACATCAATCATGATCTGGCATTGGCGCTGGTTCAGACCGGCGCCGAACTGAACCTGAGCCCCGGGAAGACGAGCCCGCAACACGCAGATTACGAGCACGTGAACGGGATACTGGAAACCGTCCTTCCCCAAGCTCTGCAGTTCCTCGCCACAGGAATCCTGGGTGAGCTGGCCCAGGACACCGGAAAAATTGGCAGGCTTCTGGCCATGTGCAATGTCCGAGCCGCCCGCGATCTGGCTTGGGATTTCGCCGGCCAGCTTCGCTGTCTGGCAGGGGTGGCGCGTGATTCGGCGTTGGCGGCGCAGGATCAGGCTACGGGAGTGTTAGGCCGCAGCCTGCTACTGGATGTTTAGTTTTGTCAGTGCGGATGCCTGGGCTGGGCGGTTTGGACCTGACCCCTGCGAAGCCGGATCGCATCGCCGGAAACGACGGAGGGTTACAGTCACTATTCGTACCGCAGCGCCTCCATAGGATCGACCTTGGTTGCCCGGCGCGCGGGGATATAGCAGGCAATGAGCGAGACCACGCAAAGCAAGAACGTCACTGCCGCATAGGTCCACAGGTCGCTCGTGGTGACGCCGAAGAGCACGCTTTTGAGGTAGCGAGTCAGCGCCAGCGACATGGCGATCCCCGCGGCCAAGCCCGCGAGGGTCAGAAGCAGCCCCTGCCCCAGCACCAAGCGCAACACCTCGGCGGTCCGTGCTCCGAGCGCGATGCGAATGGCAATCTCGTGCGTGCGCTGGCGCGTGGTGTAGCCGATCACCCCGTAGATGCCCACGGCGGCGAGGGCCAGCGCCAATAACCCGAACGCGCTGGCGAAGGTCCCGGCGAGCCGTTCGAAAATGCTTCCAAACTGCATGCTGGCCTTGAGCGTGGTCACACCAAAGACGGGCAGATCGGCATTGAGTTCGTGAACGGATTTCTCCACCGCATCGGCGTAACTCCGCGGATCACCGGAGACCCGGGCGTGAATCATCGCCAAAGCCCGATAACGCTGGTAAAGGGGCCGGAAGAAGACCGGCTCCGGGGGATAAACCAAGCGGCGGTACTTGCCGTTTCGAGCCACGCCCACGACATTAAACGACTGCCCGTCTTCGCTGAACCGCTTTCCAATCGCGTCCTGCCGGGGCCAGTATCGGTTCACAAATTCCTCGTTCACGATGGCCACGAGCTGCGACCCCGCCGTGTCGTGCTCGGTGAAGTCGCGCCCGGCAATGATGGGAATGCGCATCGTGCGGAGGTAGTTCGGACTTACGACGGCGGCGCAGACCAGCATGGATTCACCGGTTCGTGGCAGGTAATCGTCGGGTTGGACATGTTCGGAATGGATGGTGAAACTGAGCGGCGAAAAATCCGCCAAAGTCGCTGACTCAACCCCGGGCAGGGCCGAGAGCTTCGAGAGCAATTGCCGGTGGAAGGCGATGCCTTGATCTTGCGAATAGCCGAGAGCTCCAAGATCATAGGAAGCCACCAGCACGTGATTAGGGTCAAAGCCAGGATCCAATCGCTGGGCGTTCTGCTGGCTGCGAATGAAGAGACCGGCCGAAATCAGCAAAAGCAGCGAAAGGGAGATCTGCGCCACCACCAAGGCGCGGGAAAGCCGCGATTTGTAAACTCCGCCCGACATACTTCCCGCCTCTTCTTTCAGGACGGTGATGGGAGCCAGGTTGGAAGATCGCAGCGCCGGCAGAATCCCGAAGACCAGGGCGGTGAGGACTGAGATGACGACGGTCAGGCCGAGCACCACGTGGTCAGCTCGACCGTTGATGGCGAGCGGAAGGTTGGTGGGCGGGTAGAAAGCCGCCATCGCCCCGGCGGTCCAGCCCGTAAGCAGCATGGCGACTCCGCCTCCCAGCAGCGCAAGCACCAGGCTTTCCGCCAGCAGTTGGCGCACCAGCCGCCAGCGCCGGGCGCCCATCGACAAGCGCAGCGCCAGCTCGCGCCGGCGGGCCACGGAGCGAACCAGCAGCAGGTTGGCAACGTTGGCGCAACCCAGCAACAGCAGCACTGCCGCCAGCCCCAGCAGCATGGGCAGCGTCTTGTACAAGAAAATGTTGGTGCCGAAAGGGGAACGATAGAGCGGGTCGAGCGTGATCTGGTTGGGACCGCGGTGCGAATCGGGATACTGCTTGACGATCCGCTGCATTTGAACGTCCAGTTCCGCCTCGGCCTGTCGCCGCGTGACGCCGGGCTTGAGCCTTCCCAGCACGTCGAGCCAGAAAGTGCCGCGCTGGCGGAACTGATCGTTGCCATAAACCAGGGGAGCCCAAAGATCCGAACGGGTCCCCGTCGCAGCTCCTACAAACCCCGGCGGGGCCACACCGACAATCGTGCACAGGCGTTTGGCGATCTCAATTGATTTGCCGATTACGGAGCGGTCCCCCCCGTAATGGCTCTGCCACAGGGCGTAGCTGATGATCACCGCCGGCGTGCTTCCGGTTTTTTCTTCTTCCGTCAGCGAGAAGCTGCGTCCGAGGATGGGCGCCACACCGAGCACATCGAAATAATTCGCGGAAACGAACGTTCCGAATGATCGCTCCGGCTTGTCATTTCCGGTGAGGGACATGAAATCCTGCTGGTACGCGATGAGGCCGGAGAAGCTCTCGGTCCTGGCGCGCAGGTCCACGTAGTCAGGATAAGAAAACGGCGGCATGGGATTCTCGCTCCACTCTCCCCTCATCACCGAGACTAGCTCTGCTGGTATTCGCGGCCCCCGGAATCGGGTCCAACAGGGTGGAGTTAATCCAACTGAAAATCGTGCTGTTCGCGCCAATCCCCAGCGCCAGTGTGATCACCGCCACCGCCGTGAAGCCAGGGTTCTTCGCCAGCATCCGAAAGCCAAAGCGCGCATCTTGAAGCAGAGCGTTCATGGTGTTCCCTCACAACCGGCGCGTGGTTAGAAGCTGGACGCACTGCGAGCCCGCCAGCCTCGAGCCACTTTTTAGCAAGCTGTGGACCAATCGCAGAAGGGTCGAACTCACTCTACAGGAAGGAGTTACAAGACCTGCCAGGAGAATTGTAGTGTGTGGAGTGTCCGCTTTTGGGATTCCACCTTCCATTTTCGGACATGAACTGTAGCCGCCGTCTTCAAGAGCCGGCCAAGAGGGACACCGTGCCACCACGACAAATTGTCAGACACCTCTGTGGCCTGGGGCCACGATTCGAACTAAGGACAATGCTTCAAGCTAACGGGAGTCGGCCTGGTTGACTTGGGTGGAGTCGGCTCAACGCGAACTGCTCCATCACCGGCCCAAGCAGGACGGGCATGCGCCCATCCTGCTTAGGGTAAGTTTGAGTGTCCCGGTTACCTCGCTGGTCTTTTCTCAACGATCAAGAGGTTTGCTGCGCCGCCCGCGCGCTTAGTTAGCGTAGCAGACCTGGCCGCGATAGCGGAGCACCAGCGTATTCTGGCCAAAATCCGCCATCCCGAAGTAATCCAGATAACCCGTGGCATCATTGAACTTGCCGGTGCCACCGGTGATGTTGGATCTGTAGTTTCCCCAGGGCACGGCGACGATGGCCGTGTTAGCTTGTTGGGTAAGTGGGATGCAGCACGGCCACACTAAACGTGATCGTTTCGCCTGCCGCAGTGACCCAATAATGCTGGAGGTTGAAGGTACCGTTTGGGTTCTCGCCGAGGATGGTCGCTGCCACTGAGCCCGCCAGATCACCAAATACGGGGCCCAAATTGGTTTCACCCGCGATTGCCCCAATATTCGTCATCAGGGCCCCGCCAACGGGAGTACAGCCGGCGCGCCCCTGAGCGAAAGCAACACCGGTCGGACGAGCGGGCCCATTAGAAACCAACGCCAGTAGTGAAAAGACCGCTCCGGCTAAAGCAAGTACTGTGACTACCCTTCTGAGTGTCATACGAAAGTTCTTCTTCATACTGCCTCCTTATCCAAAGATGGTTAGGACATTAATCCGATTCTGAAGAAGGCGCCACACACTCAGTCCTGGCGACGGACGCCTGCCGCTGCGCTTTGCCGCCCGAACTGTAGCCGCCCACTCTCTAATCTCTCGTTTGCCCTATCTCAGAGTCGGCCAGAGCACTTGGGATCTGGCCCGCTCTGTCATTCATGGCGACAAATGGGTTCGAAAACTGTAATATCCCGGCCGGAATATTTTGGGATGATTGAGCCAGTGCAATGTGCGACAGGGTTGTGGTAACCTTGAAGTCACACATAAGGCAGACGGTTATGGCGCGGCCCTCCGCTCACGAGGTAACGCCAACTGCTCCAGGCCTGGGGCGACGGGGATGAGCGTGCGCTGGAGAAGTTGACGCCCTTGGTGTACGGCGAACTTCACCAGCTTGCGCAGCGTTACATGGCTGGCGAAGCGTCCGGCCATATCCTACAGACCACGGCGCTGGTGCATGAAGTCTACCTGCGGCTGGTCGATTTCCGGGAGATCAGTTGGCAGAATCGCGCCTACTTCTTTGGGGTTTGCGCGAGGCTCATGAGGCAAATCCTGGTCGATTTCGCCCGCTCGCGCCGGCGCCTGAAGCGTGGCGGCGAAGTCCCCTCAAGTTTCCTTGGACGAAGCTCTGGTTGTGTCTCGGGAAGCACCGACTAACTTGTTGGCGCTGGACGAAGCCCTCAACGCCCTGGCCGACACTCGAGCCGAGAAAAAGCCGGGTGGTGGAGCTGCGCTTCTTTGGCGGGTTGAGCGTGGAGGAAACCGCCGAGGTGCTGAGGGTCTCTGAGGAGACCGTGCTGCGAGACTGGAGGCTGGCCAAATCCTGGCTTCTGCGCGAGATGAGCGAGGGGCATCGCGATGAAGCTTGAGCGTTGGCGGCAAGTGGAGCGCTTGTATCACGCCGCCCTCGAGCGGGAGGAGAGCGAGCGGGGCGCCTTCCTCGACGCGGCTTGTTCCGGCGATCCCGGCTTGCGGGACGAAGTCGGATCACTGCTGACTTACGATAAACGAGCCGAACACTTCATGGAAATGGCGGCGCTGGAGTCGGCGGCGAAGATGCTGGCTCAGGAGCAAGCCCTGTCGCGCCGGTCAGCCGAAGAGAATTCCCCCTTGATCGGAAAGACGATTTCCCATTACCGCATCCTCGAGAAGCTGGGCCGGGGTGGCATGGGGGTCGTGTACAAGGCGGAAGACATTCGCTTGGGCCGGAAGGTGGCGCTGAAGTTTTTGCCCACAGGCCTGGCGGACGATCCCGCAGCGATGGCGCGATTCCAGCGGGAGGCGCAGGCCGCCTCGGCGCTCAATCATCCCCACATTTGCACGGTCTATGAGATCGACGAGGTGGAGGGGCAACCCTTCCTGGCAATGGAGCTGATGGAGGGCTGCACCCTTAAGGACCTTATCACCGGCCAACCGCTGCCGGAGCGCCGGCTTCTCGATCTGGGGATGGAGATTGCCGACGCACTCGAGGCCGCGCACGCCGAGGGCATCGTGCATCGCGATATTAAGCCGGCGAACATCTTCGTGACCAAGCACGGGGAAGCCAAAATCTTGGACTTCGGGCTGGCGAAGCTACAGGGGTCAGGGAGCGGGGTTCAGCGGCACGGAAACAATCCCTCCGTGGAGGACAACTCGCGCCCCCCGGGGCGAGAGGGAGCTGAGGGTAGCGAGACGAGTGAGGGGGTACAACCGCACAACCCTCCCTCTCTCTCCATGGAACCGGATGGTATCAGCGTCGCGGGCGCTGCGATGGGGACGGCGGCCTACATGTCGCCGGAGCAAGCACGGGGCGAAAAGGTGGACGCGCGCACCGACCTGTTCAGTTTTGGCGCGGTGCTCTACGAGACTGGCGACGGGCCGGCAGGCTTTCAGCGGCGAGACTTGCGGGCGAGATTCGGGAAGCAATTCTGGCGCGCCAACCCATGCCCCCACAGCGCCTGAATCCCGCCATCAATCGCAGGCTCCAAGCGATCATCGAAAAGGCATTGGAGAAAGACCGCGAGGCGCGTTACCAGAGCGCCGCCGAGCTATGGGCCGACCTGAAACGGCTGAAGCGGGCCATGGATTCGGCGCGATCACTCCTGCTTTAGCGCCCGTGTCCCCACCGGCCGCCGCTGTAGGGGCGGCCTCTGGCCGGCGAGCCAGAACCAGCGCTGGCGGGGCGCCGCTACCGGCCGAGCGGGCGATTGCTCGTGCTGGCGGGTTTGACGCTGGTTGCACTGGCCATGGCCGCGGCATTCTGGAAATGGCCAGGGCTTTTCCCGGGCCGAGGGTCTGCTCCGGGCCCGGCGAAAGCGTTGGCGGTGGTCGAGATTGAGAACATGTCGGGAGACGCGTCCCTCAATTGGCTGGGAGGAGGCGTGGCGGATCTGCTCACCACCGACCTGGCCCAGGCGCAGGCAAGAGGGCTGGAGGTCATCTCCACCGAGCGTGTGCGCAGCTTGATCAGCCGTCGCACGAAGGGTGAGGGAACGCTGCCCTCCGGGGAGGCGCGGGAGGTGGCCAAGGAAGCGCAGGCGGACGTGTTCCTGAGCGGGGCGTTGCTCAAAGTGGGCCCGCGCCTGCGTTTGGACTTGCGGGTTCAGGAGACGGGCACGGGCAAAGTGCTCTACGCCGACAAGGTGGAAGGTGACAGCGCAGACGCTGTGTTCGCGATGGTGGACCGGGCGACCGCCGGTATCCTGAGCAAGTTGACGCCGGGTGAAGCTCCCGCGCAGCTCGACGCGGCCGCCAGCATGACGTCGAATGTGGAGGCCCTGCACGCCTACGAGGAAGGCCTTGACTACTTTCACCGCAACATCCATGACAAGGCTGAGGCACCGCTTCGGCGCGCTATCGAGCTTGATCCCCAATTTGCCATGGCTTACTTCTGGCTTGGCAAAAACCTTACTGAGGTTGATGATAAGGCAGCCGCCCGCCACGCCATGGCTCGTGCCGCGCAGCTTGCCGAAGGGCTGTCGCTGCCTCGTCAGCAGAAATTGGTGATTCAGGCCGGCCAGCTTGAAGCCGACGGCCGCTTGGAGGAAGCTGACGAGCTGCTCCAGTCGGTCATCCATGGGTTTCCCCGCGAACTCGAGCCGCGTCTCGAACTCCTTCTTTGCCGAGACCGAGAGCACAAATACTGGGAGATCCCTCCCATTGCGGAAGAACTTTTGCGCCTGGATGAGCGCCAGCCCGGGGTCTACGACGTACTCGCCTGGGCGTACGGGTTCGCGGGCGACGTGCCAAAAGCCCTGGCCGCGGTGGACCGCTTTGCGTCGCTGGTCCCACCCAACGATCCCGGTCCGATAGATGCCCGCGGCGATGTGCTGGAGCGGAATGGGCGATATGAGGAAGCTCTCGCGGCCCACCGCAAGAACCGGGAACTGAATCCTGGCTGGTATTGGGGCTCCGCGTTAGGCATTGCACATACCTACCTCCGCTTAGGTCAGTACACGCTGGCCGAAGCTAGCGCCCTTTCAGTGACCCGCCAGGCGAATGACGCGAACGCGCGCGCATTTGCGGCCGATATGTTGGGCGAAATCGAAGTCGGTCGAGGCCGCCTTGAGGCCGCGGTAGCGCGCTACGAAGAAGCGGCGCAGCTTCGCGACACCCAGCCGCCGCCAGCGGCCTTGAAAGAGCTGTGGCCGGCAGCGCAGATCTATTTCGAGCAGCGGCAGCCGGAGGCGGCCCTGGCCTTGGGACGGCGTCACCCGGCTCCCTGGGCCTCGGGTGTGCGAGGAACAGCCTACCTCCTGTTGAAGAATGAGCCGGCGGCGGAGAAAGAATTCGACACCCTGCGTGCTTACTTAACGCCTCCGCTGGGCGAGTATATGGCCGGGAAATATGTTGACGAGTGCCGCTTCCGGGCCGCCGCTTACGCAGGCCGGTCACAGGAGGTGACGGCGGGCTGGCAACAGCTTGGCGGCCAATTCCGTACCGACATTGCCTTGGAGGTTGGCCGCGCTTATCTGGAGTTGGGAGCGCTCCCAGAGGCCGAGCAACACCTGCGGTTTGCGTTTGCGTGGTTTCCACATTACCTCACTATCGTCTTGACGCGGTTCTATCTGGGGAAAGTCCTGGAACAGACCGGCAGGAAAGCCGAAGCCCTCAAGGCCTACCAGGAATTCCTGGGCCACTTCGAGCATTCCACTGCTAAGCTGCCGCAAATCGCCGAGGCTCAGGACGCGGTGAAGCGCTTGATGTAGCCCGCGCTCGCCTCTCTGCGCCTCCAGGGCCTCCTGCGCCGCATGAATTTCCCGCCGTAGCGCTACATACGCCTGACTTGGCTTTTCTCACCCGCACGCCGCAAAAGCGCACCCTTCGACTTGCGACAGCCAAAGGCAAGAATCAATGCGCACACCACGAGCGGGAATTCTTAAGACGATGCGCCCGTTCCGATGGGGCCGGGTTTTGGGGGTCTCCGGCATGGTCTTGGCAAGACGAATTACAAAGTTGTGCAACATCTCCGCCCCTCCGAACGTAATAAGGGTTAGAGTGCGGCGTTTCCGGCAAACGGAGGGAACCATGATCCTCAAGATGCACGATTCATTTCGGATTGATAATCTTCGGCGTTGCCCATCGGAAATGGTCGAAGCGCTACGCAACGCGCTGGTGGCAGGGGTGATCGCGGCTGCCGACCCTCGGCGCAAGAACTTCTATGACCTCGAAGCCGGAGACAATATCTTTTACATTCATGTGAGCCCCACCGGAACCGTTCTATTGCTCGCCTGCTGGCTTAAAGAACCTGCGGAGCAAACCCTCCCGCGCGAAGCGCCGCTCCCCGAAGCGAGGGCCTACTGCTGAAGGGGAAGAGTGGCTGCGCCGAGCGTAAGCTGTCATGCTGAGCGAAGCGAAGCATCCCCGCAGTTTCACGGAGAAAAACGGCTTCGAGGGCGATTCGATAATCCCATTCAGTCTTCGAGATAGACGCCGTCGCCCGTGCGCACTTCCCCGGGCGTGAGCACGGTTGCGTAGACTCCGGCGCACTTGTTGTGCTGCTCAGCGATACATTTCAGGATTTGGGGGGCGGGTTCGCTGGTGTTGGGGTCGAGCGTGGCTATGACGCAGCGCGGGTCTACCTTGATAACGGCGATGCGCGCCTTGTCGCCCAGGCGCAAAACACAGCCAACCCACTTCAGCTCATCAAAGGCCGCACCACCCTCGAGGTTCACCAGCAGGTTTGGCCGAAAGCGCCACGGGTTAGCCTCGGTTTGCGATTCCTCGGCAATGCGTCGGACCGTCTGCTCGCTGATGAGGGAGACGTTCGCGACATCGAACGAGCCGCGATGGTCTCTGAGCAGGAAGACCGGCTTTCCGAAACGTTTCTCGATGGCCTGCCGAAGCTCGCAGCTCGCCACCGGCCACCGTTCGCCGCTCGGCGTCGTGACCGTCACGGCGGCGTCCGGTGTGCCCGGCTTCGCGACCGAAGTCTGCCAGCGGACAAGCTCCGGCATCTGCCGCGCCGTGAGCCAGGGGAAATCGCTTCGCGACTCAGCTTGCACAAATGCAAACCGGCGATCCTCTTCGAAGCCCTGAAGGGTCAGAGGAAGGGAAGCGTATGCGTCACCGCGCATGGACTTGACAGGATACCTCGCCACCATGCGAATGACCCCGGCCTTCTGCATAGTCCTCCCTGTAAACCCTATTGTATGCCAGGAACCTGAAAGGGGTCGATGGGCGTTCCGTTGGAAGGAGGGCGGATCGCCTGGCCGCTCGGCGTGACTTGATCTTAGCACCAACGACCCGGTTTCACGCAAAGGCGCAAAGTACGCAAAGGCCGCAAAGGAAAATGAGTGCTTCCGCTCGCTTCGGGCGCAGGGCAAAATCTCTGTGGTTTGCTTCGCCGCGTTTTCCGGCGGTTCTCAAATCTCGAATCTCACCTCTCAGATCGCCGATCGCCCCGCGCAGGGCGAGAACGGTCCGTGCGGCCGCTTCGCATTTTTCGCTTGACAAGGCCTCCGTCCAGTGGTAGCCTATTACTGTGTTCGTACGGACGTTCGTCGCGGAGCAAAACCGATGTCGCTATTGGCGCGGGAAAACGGAGTTGCGGAGCGGTTCGCGGCCTGGGGTGCGGAGTGGCTCCCTGGGGAACGCCTGAGCCTGCACACTTCTCTGGGCGTGGGCGGACCGGCGGACATCCTCCGGGTGCACGACACCCGCCGCGTGCCGGAGCTTGTGGCCTATCTGGAAGCGCAGGATGTGCCGTGGCGGATCTTGGGCGGCGGGTCGAACCTGCTGGTGGCTGACGAAGGAGTGCCGGACGTCCTGCTGCATCTGGCGCGGGGTGAGCCGATGGAATTTGCAGAGAACCGCGTCGTGGTCCCGGCGGCGACCAGCTTAGGCACCGCAGTTCTTGCCTGCGCGAAGCGGAATCTGGGCGGGATGGAAGGCCTGGTGGGCGTGCCGGGGACGTTGGGCGGAGCCCTCCACATGAATGCCGGAGCCTACGACACTGAGATGGCCGGAGTGGCGCGCGCCGTCACGCTCTTCAAAGGCGACACCCGGCAGGTCGAAACCGTGAACGCCGATCAGGTGGGGTTCGAGTATCGCCACACCAATCTTTCTTCCCACGACCTCGTGCTTTCCGTCACCCTCGAGTTGCTGGACCGCCCCCAGTCCGAGGTCCTGGAGCGAGTTAAAGAGTACAACCGGAAACGCCGCGCCGCGCAGCCCCTTCAGGAAGAAAGCGCGGGCTGCATGTTCAAAAATCCCCCCGGACATTCCGCGGGCAGGACGATTGCTTCACTCGGATTGAACGGAATGCGGCTGGGCGGGGCGGTGGTGTCCGAACGGCACGCGAATTTCATTGTTAATCGCGACCACGCTACGGCGGCGGATATCCTGAAGTTGATGGATCTCGTCCGCGAGCGAGTTCTTAAAGCTTATGGGCTGGAACTGGAAGAAGAAGTCGTTATCTGGAAAGACGGAAGTGGTACAGTTTGATGTTGGTGCGGCGAGTTTACCTCGCCAAATGGCGGCGTAAAGCCGCCTCTACATCAAACGGCACCACTACCGGAGAGGTTGAGTCATGTCGCTGATCACACCCATCCCGGAATCAATTTCAAAGAGTATGCGGCCGGCGAGGTATGTCATCAGAGGTGGAAACGTCCTGGGGGAACCATCGTCGTGCAAGGCGCAAAGAACGCCGTCCTGCCGATGATCGCCGCCGCGCTTCTGGTGAAGAAGGGCCAGACCATCTTGCGCAATGTGCCTCCCCTGAATGACGTTTACATTCAACTGGCGCTGGCGGAGTCCGTCGGGGCAAGAGTTATCTACGACCCGGGCGAACGCGTGGCGGTGATTGACGCTTCGTCGGTATCCAATCACGTCCTCGATCCTCAACTGACCACGCGCTCCCGTGCCTCGATACTCTTCCTGCCTGTCGGGCTTCACAGGCTCGGAAAGGTTGAGCTGCGTGGCGTCGGGGGATGTGCTCTGGGTATTCGCAGGCTGGATTTTCACTACAACGGTTTCAAGCGGTTGGGTGCTGCGGTGGAGGGAACCAACGATCAATTGACGATCCACGCGGAGACCCTGACCGGCAACATCACCTATCTCGACATGCCCAGCCAAACCAGCACCGAGAACCTCATCATGGCCGGCTGCCTGGCCTCTGGTGAGACGATCATCGAAAACGCCGCTTGTGAACCCGAGGTCGCCGACTTTGGGAATTTCCTCGTGCACATGGGCGCCAAGCTCCATGGGTTGGGGACCAGCACCATCAGGATCGAAGGCATTCGAGAACTGCGCCCCGTCGAATACGCCGTCATGGCCGATCGCCTGGACGCCGGACCGATGATGATGGCCGCTGCCATCACTCGAGGAGATGTCGAGTTGGTCGGAGCCCATTTGGATGAAATGCGAATCCTGGCGGCCAAGTTACAGCAGATGGGTGTCCGCATCACGGCAGACGGGCCGCTGGTGCGCGTCCGTGGCCCGCAGAAGTTGAAGCCGGTGAATGTGGTGAGTTGGCCGTATCCCGGCTTCTCCACTGACTTCCAACCTGGCATTATGGCGCTCGCCTCGGTTGCCGAGGGCACCAGCCCCATCCGGGAGAGTGTCTTCGAGGACCGATTCACCCAGATTGACGGGCTCGTCGCGCTGGGAGCAAAGATCACGAGAAAAGCCAGAAACCTCGCTGACGTCGAAGGCGTTGAAACCCTGCGCGGCTCGCGAGTCGCGGCTCCGGATCTTCGGGCGGGAATGGCTTTTGTGCTTGCCGGACTGGTTGCTCAAGGCGAGACGGTGGTTGAGAACGTTTATCAGATTGAACGCGGGCACAGCGACCTGGAAAGCAGGCTGCGCCGCCTGGGAGCGGAGATGACCCGAGAAGCACTCGAGAATTAGAGTTCGCAGGTACAACCGTAGGGTGTTGACCTAGTAGCGTTACTCGGTTGACACTTGACTGTGGCCTAGGATTCTAGTAAACTGCAGGTTGTGTGAACGTCTGTCTCACCTTCGGTGGGGACGGTTTACCTGCCGCCCCTACACCCAACTTTCCAATTCATGGAGTTACTATGTCTTTACGCAAATCTACGTATCTCACTCCCCAGCGGCTCGACGCCGCTCGACGCAATGCGCAGCACTCCGCCGGCCCCCGCAGCGAGGCCGGTAAGCAGCGCATGAAATTGAACGCCCTCAAGCACGGCTGCGATGCCGCGCCTGAAAACGAAGCCGCCGTCATGCGCGCCCTGGGCGAAGACCCCGAACGGTATCGAGCCTTGCAACGGGAACTCGCCACCTCCTACGGCCCCGGCGACGCCCTCTGGGACCAGCAAGTCGCCGACCTGGCCAAACTTTACTGGCGTCGCAACCGCATCGAGCGCATGGAGACGAGCCTGATGCGCCGCGCTCTCCTGGCGGTCGAGGAGCGGCAACGAGAGCGCCTGAAGGAGATCGCTGCCGCCACCTTCGACGCCTCGAGATCTCTCGCCACCGACCCCAAACTGCCCGTGCCCGCCGAGCCCTGCGCGCGCCTGCGCCAGCAACTCTCGCGGTTGACGGCGATCCACGAACAGCTCAAACAGGGGATTGTCACGTCGATGCAGTATCGCGTAATCCAGAACTTTCTGGGGACAACCCCGGGCTGGCGGCCGGCGCGGATCGCCCAGCTGATGTTGATGTTCAGCAATCGGGCCTACTGGCAGGCAAAGAACGACAAGGAGCGGCTAAACGAGGTCCAGTGACCAGATGGGCGGCGAGGCCAATGTGGAGGTGCTGTGGCGGGAACTGCTGCGCCTGCTGGAGGAGGAGGTCGCGGCGGTGAAGGCGGCGTTCGAGGAGGAGGTCGCGGTGCAGGAGGAGAAGGACGCGATCGAGCGGGACTCCTGCCTGGCTCCGGCGGGGGAGACTTGGGAGATGCTGCTGCGGCAGGAAGCGGCGCTGGACCGCTCGATCGACCGCAAGGTGAGGATTATCCTGACCATGCGCCAAGAACATGCGCGGGGTAGGGGCGGTTCGCGAACCGCCCCTGCGGGTGAGCCGAACGACCGTGCTGCCGAGGAACTGAGTAAGGTCGTGGGGCTGGACGCTCGGACAGAAAGTCCGGCAGAGGAAAACGCCGGCGAAACAGCAAAATCGCCGGAACAAAGCGAGAATGTTATAGAAAACAAAGGACCGGCAGCAGAGGGAGTGCGCGCATGAGGCGTGGTGCGGGCGTCCCGCCCGCTGTCGCGGGGGCGTCTCGCCCCCAGGTAGGATACGCAACGCCGGCCGGAGACCTCATCCTGGTGTAGTCGGGAGGCCGGCAAGCGCCCCGGCAGTGCAGTAAGCAGGTTAACAGCCGGAAGCGAGCGCCTACACCTCGTTGGCTAGGCTTAACATACCAGGCAAGCCCGAGGGAGATTAGCCGACCGAGTAGATATTCACGAATTGCAGGCGCGTGGCGTTCAGGCGGCCCGCAATCACTTCCGTCAGGGCGCGGTAGAGTTCGAATCCCAGTTGACAGTCCTTATGAGACTCGCCGATGAGCAGTTCACCATTAATGCCAAAGGCTTCGGTATCCTGAACCGCGCGCAGCGAGGCGGTGGCCCGGTGCGGCTGAACCAAGGCAGACCAGTTAATCATGTCCCCAGCCTCGCCGGTGCGGATCGTGCGCCGTCCCTTGGGTGGCATGCTCATCTCCACGGCCACGCCTCCGCTCTTGATAATGTATAGATACTTACTGTGGCCGCCCTCACCGATGATGTCTTCCCCGGCCTTGAATCGAAAAGGCTCGGCGAGGGACAGAAGCTTCTCTCGTACCTGCGGGGAGAACCTATCCAGAAACCCCCCCTGCCACCCGTGCTCATTCATGTCAGTTTCCTCTCCCGGTCGGTTTGATTTTCGCAGAGCAATCCTGGAACCAAATTGCCGCTACCCGGAGGGCCGATAGCGCTAACAAAATAAAGGGCTTGTGTTGAACCTACGAGACAGGAGCAACTGCCTGGCCGTGCGGTCGGGCAATGCGTCACTACCCCAAACCGGCCGCTGCGACAAATGGCCCACTTATGGACGGCGCCATGAATCGACATCATGCCTTGACGCCACGAAACGGATTGGAGTAAAACGCCTAACATGTGCCATCGATTTGACCGACACAGGCTTAACCATGTCGTCGTTGCGGCAGGCCGAAGGCTGGCCCGCTCATTCCTGTTGACGGCTCTTCTGCTTGCCGTCGGAGTGGTCACGCCTGCTCAAACCCGGCTCCAATACCAGTCCGCCTTCCTGCGCGTGGAAGTCGCTCCGGATCAACCCGCCCTGGTGGCGCTGGCAGTGGATTCGCTGGGCAAGAACAAGCTCAGTGTAAACCCGCTGCGGGCGCCAGGCAAGGCGGAGCGGGCCTACGAGTTGCGGCACGAGGGCAACAGGTTTGAGTACCGCTCCTCGGGAGAACCACCTGACGCGCCGCCCGCCTGGACCTTCGACTTCTCACCTCGTCAGATTCAACTGCGCTCGCGTTTCGCGGCAGGGAATCCTCCGCCCTCCCTAACCTTGAACTTCAACTCTCGCGTCAACCACGCCAGCTTGCTGGGGCTTATCAACGCCGACGGCAGCGTGCGGCTTCCGGCGCTTCTCCACCTGCCCGACCTCGGAACGTTTCGCATTGCCGGCACGCCGGGCATGGGCCAGGCGCTAGGCTACGATGCGTTCCGGCTGCGCGGCCTCCACGATGAACCGCTGGGAGACAATGACTTTGTTAAGGTGACCTTCCCTGCGCCCACCGCGGCGACCCGGCAGGTCGACTACACGCTGGAGGTTGTGGAGATTCATCCCGGGACTCCAGGCCTCGCCCGCGACCCGCGTTTTGACGGGTTCCGGCGCGACTGGCTCAATATCTTTCAATTGAACCCCCGCCTGCGCGTGCTGGCCAACCATGCCTCCAGTGACCCCTGCGCCTTCACGTTGTTCGAGTACTCCTCCATGGCGGCGCGCACCCCGCCGCTGGCGCCGGGCGTGACCGCCTTGGACCTGGTCCGCCTGACGCTGGACCGCTACCTGAGCGGCATGAAGGCCTACGGCCTGGCAGGAGCCCAACACGACGTCCCCTACGATTTTCTGGACTCCTATCCCTCGCTGCTGATCGCCGCCGCGGACTACGTGCGTGGCAGCAAGGACCGCGCTTGGCTGCTGAACAACTATGCCGGCTTGAAGGGTTGGGCCGCCAGGATGCTCGCTATGGACCGCCGCGGCGAGGGGCTGATTGAATACCCCATGAGCGGCAATTCCGGCTCCTGGGCTCCCGGCGTCCCGGTGCGTCCGGCCAACTGGTGGGACGATATCGGCTTTGGCCATCAGGACGCTTATTCCAATGCCTTGGCTTACCGCGCCTTGATCGACATGGCCGATTTGGCGCGCCAAGCTGACAAGGCAGAGGACGCGCGACTGTATGCAGGGCGCGCTGAGAAACTGCGCTCTGTCTACCTTCAGACTTTCTTCAATCCCGAAACGGGTCTGATTGCCGGTTGGAAGAGCGCCGACGGGAAGCTCCACGACTACTACTTCACGTTTGTGAACGGCGCGGCAATCGTTTATGGCCTCGTCCCGCCTGACCAGGCAAACCCCATCATGGACCGCCTGCTCGCCAAGATGAAAGAGGTAGGCTATAGCCGTTTCGAATACGGGCTGCCCGGTGTGCTGATTCCGGTCCGCCCGGAGGACTACGTCTGGGGCACGCGCGATCCCTTCCAGGTTTACCAAAATGGCGGCGCGACGGGATCGTTCGAGTACTTCACCCTCGAGGCTTTGTATCAGCTGGGCCGCCGCGCCCAGGGTGATGAGATCCTGTTTCCCCTGCTGAAAGGCTATGAGGATGGAGGCTTCCAGGGGTTCGGGCCGGGCGGCAAGTCTTACGATTGGAAATCCTGGGATGGCAGGCCCCACGGCTACGAAGGCATGCTCGTGGATAATTACCAGGCGCTGCTGGCGGTGTTGGCACGCTAACGGATTGATTGGCGGTTCGCCCTGGGTTACCATTCTTCCGCTTGCTGGAGGAGCGCACTCGTGAAGATTCCATTTCCGGTCCGTATTTTTGCGGTTTTAACGATTACCTTGACTTTGGCGTCGTCCTTACGCGCGCAGCCATCGCTTCAGACAGCCCTGCGCGCGAAACTCGAGGCCCAACTGGCAAATGTCGCGGAGCACCTGAACGGTGTGATGGGCTATGCCATCAAGGACCTGTCAAGCGGCGAGACGCTGCTGCGCCTTCCCGACACGGTCTTTCCTCAAGCCAGTTCCATCAAACTGACGATCCTTCTGGAATTGATGCGCCAGGCGCAAGAAGGAAAGCTCTCTCTCGAGGAGAAGCATACCTTGCGCCGCAGCGAGATGACCGTGGGTGACACGGAGCCGATCCTCACCATGCTCGGAGATGGCACGGTCACCCTCAGCTTGCATGATCTTGCCATCTTCATGGTCGTGCTCAGCGACAATACCGCGACGAATATCCTCATCGATCGGCTGGGCATGGACAACATCAATGAAGGCGTAACACGAATCGGCCTCAAAGAAACCAGACTGCGCCGCCACATGATCGACCTCGAGGCTGCCAAAAAAGGCAAAGAAAACGTCTCCACGCCCCGCGAGATGCTGACCCTGATCGAGAAGGTCCACGCCGGCCAGGCGCTTGACGCGGCTCATACGAAGGAATACTTTGACCTGCTCCGGCTGCCGAAGGAAAGCGAGTTCCACAAAGCGCTGCCCGAAGATGCTTCTATTGCGGACAAGCCCGGCTCTCTGGAGGGTGTGCGTTGCGACACGGGTCTGATCGACATTCCGGGCCATCCGTTTATGATGTCAATCACCACAACCTACGATGCCAACGGCGACGAGGGTGAGCGCGCCGTTGAGGACGTCGCACGGCTGGCTTATGAATACTTCAATCGGCTGAGCCGTTCAAGTTCGTACGGGCGCGTGATCTCGTTCAAGTAATACCGGATTCCCGCTTTCGCGGGAATGACGTGATTCTCGAGAGAGTTCCATGAACCTATTGTTAGTCCTGGCGTTAACCGCGCTGTCCTTACCCGGGGCAGTCGTCATAAAACCTGTCGCGAACATGTACTCCGCCCCGACCGAGGACGCCGATGTGGTGTCGCAGGCCATCTGTGGCGTCGAGCGTAGTTGTGGACGAAGAAAAGGGCGAGTGGGTGAAGGTTCGCACGCCCGATGATTATCCCGGCTGGATGCTTCTCGCATCGCTGCGTCGCTACAAGCCCGGTGAGCACAACTACGCTGCCTCCGGAAGCAGTCGCGCAGGTTACAAGCCTGTTCGCGAATCTATACCGCGAAGATTCCGTGACCAAGCACCAACCCCTGATGGTCCTGCCCTTCGAGGCGCGCCTGGAAGTGGTTCCTGGGCCGGAGAATGACGCGGATCGCTGGATCCAGGTCCGCCTGCCGGACGAGCGCACCGCCTGGATTCAACGCGGCGACATCGATCCTGACCCCAAGCCCCTCAGCGTGGCTGACAGCCATCGAACTCGCCAAGCGCTTCCTTGGCTCTCACCTACCTCTGGGGCGGGACTTCCAGCTTCGGGTTCGACTGCTCGGGCTTCACCGAGATGCTGGTTCGCCGCCGCGGGATCGTGATGCCTCGCGACGCCGACCTTCAGGCAGCGTGGCAGGGTGTGATGCCGGTGCAGCCGCAACAGCTTCAAGCCGGTGATCTGCTCTTCTTTGGCGGCTCTCCCCAGAACATCACGCACACGGGCATGTACATCGGGCACGGAAAGTTTATCCACGACACGACCCACGAGCATCCCGGAGTGCAGATCAGCCGGCTCGCTGATCCGTACTGGACGAAACTTCTCGTTGCCTGCCGGAGGCTAAAATGAACCGCCGCGATTGGATGAAAGGCCTTGGGCGCTGCGCTCGCGGTAGGGGCACGCCATGGTGTGCCCCTACACGGTGCGACCGGGGCGTGCCTCAAGCACCAAGCTCGAGACCTGGAAATTGCCCGCCTGCAATTTGCGCCACACCTGGACCACCACCATGTCCTCGAGCGCCTATCGTGACACGCTCCAGGTGCGGTTCATTCGGGACGGCATAACCGGCCACGGCGAGGGCGCACCCATCGTTCGCTATCAGGAAAACGCCGCAGGCGCCCGGCAGGCGGCGGAATCCGTTCGCGACTTGGTGACCGCCGCCGACCCCTGGGAGTTCGAAAAGCTGCATGCGGAAATCGCTCACCGGCTTTCGGGACAGTACGCAGCCCAAGCCGCACTCGACATTGCCGTGATGGATTGGGTGGGGCAGAAACTGGGCATACCGCTCTATCGGTATTTCGGCCTCGACCCCGACGACGCTCCCATCACCACTTTCTCAATTGGCATCGATACGCCGGAGATTACGCGCCAAAAGGTTCGCGAGGCTGAAGCATTCCCGGTCCTCAAGATTAAAGTGGGGCTTGATACGGACGAAGCGACGATCGCTGCGGTGCGCAGCGTTACAAACAAGCCCCTGCGCGTGGACGCCAACGAAGGCTGGAAGGATAAAGAAGAGGCAGTGCGGAAAATCAACTGGCTGGCAACCCAAGGCGTCGAGTTCGTCGAGCAGCCCATGCCCGCCTCGATGCTCGAGGAAACACGCTGGGTCCACGAGCGTGTGCATCTTCCCCTGATCGCCGATGAGGCCTGCCAGCGCCCCAGCGACATCCCCAAGCTGGTCGGCATCTTCGACGGCGTAAACGTCAAACTGGATAAGTCCGGCGGAATGCTGGTGGCCTTCGAGATGATCCAAATGGCGCGGGCGTTGGGCCTTCGAACTATGCTGGGCTGCATGATCTCGAGCTCCGTAAGCGTCACCGCCGCCGCTCACCTCTCACCCCTGGTCAATTACGCAGACCTGGACGGAAATCTGCTGATCGCCAATGATCCCTTTGTGGGAGTTAAAGTCAAAGATGGAAAACTGATCCTGCCGAATGGCCCTGGCCTCGGGCTCCGGCCTGCCTGACCGCGCGCCGCTTGTCATTCTGAGGCCCGATTCTTGGGCCGAAGAATCTCCGCAGTTCCGCCGCTTCCGAAAGAAGCAGACCGAAGATCCGGGGATTGCCGGACAGACCGGGTTCACGCAAAGGCGCAGAGTGCGCAAAGCTCGCAAAGAAAAGCGAATGCTTCTGCCGCGGCGGCGACTGGTACCATCGTACTGTTGACCCCTCAACTGTATTATCGTACTAGTACAGCATGCTACTGCACATCAACACCTCTTCGGGCTTTCCCGTTTACTTGCAGATCGAAAGCCAAGTGAAGCAGGCGATCGCCGCCGGGGCGCTCCGGCAGGACAATGCCCTGCCCTCGGTGCGCAAGCTGGCCGCTCAGTTGCGCGTGAACCCCAACACCGTGGCCAAAGCCTATCAGAATCTGGAGCGCGAGGGGGTGATCCGCACCGTGCCGGGCGGCGGCACTTACGTGGCGGCAAACAGCCCCGGCTTTTTGAAATCCGAAAAGCTACGCCGCCTGCGGCCCGTAGCGCGGCAACTGGCGGTCGAGAGCACTCAACTGCGCCTCGCGCCCGGTGATGTGGTGAAGTTGGTCGAGGACGAACTGGATGGACTGGGGGGAAAGCGATGAACGATCTGGCGATCCACACTGAGGGCCTGGTGAAGCTGTTCGGCAAGACGCGCGCCGTCGATGGCCTGGACTTGAAAGTTCCGCGCGGCTCGGTTTACGGATTTTTGGGGCGAAACGGCGCCGGCAAGACCACGACCGTTAAAACTCTTCTTGGCTTATTGCGTCCCAGCGCCGGAGCCGCCCAAGTTCTCGGTTATGACATTGGCCGGGAATTGATTGCCATCCTGGAGCGCACCGGTTTCGTTCCGGAAAACAAGATGCTCTTCGGCTCGCTCACGCCCGCGCAGATTGTCCACTTCAACCAGGGATATTTCCCCAAGTGGTCCGGCGAACTGGTGGCGCGCTATGCGGACCTTTTCGAGATTCCCATGCAGACGCCCTTCTCCAAGCTCTCGCTGGGAAACAAGACCAAGGTGTGCCACCTGCTGGCGCTCTGCCAGGGCGCCGACTTGCTGATTCTCGATGAGCCCAGCATCGGCCTCGATCCGGTGATAACAGATTTACTGCTTCGCGTGCTGGTGGAGGACCACGTCAGCGATGGCAAAACGGTTTTCCTCTCCTCGCATCAACTCGCCGAAGTCGAGCGCATCGCCGACTGGGTAGGAATTATCGACAAAGGGAAGATTCTGCTGGAAACGCGCCTCGAGGACGTCCGGCAGAACTACCGGCTCATTCGGGCCGCCGGTGATGCGGCGCCGGCCATCTCTTCCCCCGATCTCATGGCGGTGCAAAGTTCGGAGAATTTCCGGAGTTATCTGGTGACGCGCGAGGCGGAGGACTTCGCCGCGATGCTGCGCTCCAAGGGTATGACCGTCCTCGAAATCCTACCCGTCGGCCTGGAGGAAGTTTTCCTGGGGCTCACGCGAAAGGAGGTGCCATGTATCAGTGGAAAGCCTGGCATGATTCCCGCGCACGCATAACGCTTTACTTCCTGGCGGCGCTCGGCAGCGGCATTCTATTCGGCCTGAATGTGATCTCCGATGCGAATATGCACAGCTATTGGACGATGCTCTACGCGGCCACCCGCCGCCCCTTTTTCAATTACGATTTCTGCATGGATGTGCCCTTCTGGATGCTCGATTGGGTTGTTCGGGATTGCGGCCAAATCGCTGCTCTACTGGCCGGATTGAGCCTCGGCGCTTGCAGCGTAGGCGGGGAATATGGCGCCGGGACGATGCACTTCGTCCTGACGCGGCCTGACGCGAGAAGGAACTTCGTTCTCACGGACTGGAAAGTCGGTCTGCCGGCCATGGTTATTATCGTCGGCGGCCTGGCCTTCCCTCTGGTTCCATTCCTCGCCCTGGTTCACGCCAAGGGGCCCGGGAACATTCTAGCCGGCTTGCCTGCGGTATGGGTTCTGGGGGCAGCGGTCTATGGCCTGTCGTATTTCACGACCCTGGCGGCCGGCAGCGCCGCGAAGGGTCTAACGCTCAGCGTCGCCGTGCTTTTGACCTTTTCCTTCTTCCCCACGGCTCTGGACGAGTGGTGGCACTCCGATACACTGCTGAGGGCCACGGGTTGGACGCTGCGGGCCTTCAGGAACAACGCTTGGCCCTTGACCTCCTTTGAATGGGGTGCGACCGCATTCTGGCTGGCCGTGGCGGCGGGCTTTCTAGGAGCGTCGTTGGCATGGATAAGGTATCGCGAGGTGTGACGGGAACTCCCCTCCTGGGCGGAGGAGGGGAGGGGGGGGGCCCAGCGCCCCATAACCACCCCTAGCCCCTCCTTGGGGAAGGAGGGGAATCGAAAGGTCAGCGAGGACTTGGGGAGAGGAGAATGCCGTGTTCTTTTGGAACTGCTGGTTGAGGAACCGTTTCCGGCTGGTGGCTTATCTGGTGCTGGGATGCGCTCTGGTGCTGCTGGCCACGTTACCGGTGACGATGAAGTTAGTGCACGGACATTGGGTGTGGGTGCACCCGGCCAGCACCGCCGATGCGATGGACGCGTGGCGCTACGGCGTCGAGCACGTTGTGCTCGCCATGATCTTTCTCCTGCTCTTTTGTGCCGCCGACCTCGGCTCCCTGGGGGTGGGAGAGTCCGCGGCCCGCAAGGAATACGATTTCCTGCTGACGCGGCCGCGCGCGCGCCGGCATTTTGTGTGGAGCGCGTGGCTGGCGGGATTCACCCAACTGTGCGGGTTGGCGCTGATTCCTTTGACGGTTGCCACGGTCACTCTCTTTTGCCTGACTTCACAGCTCTACCTGCACCATCTCTGGGCGTTAGGTCTGGGAGCATTCGAGCTGAGTGTGCTGGTGTTCAGTGGCGCTTTTGCTTTATCGATCGCGACCGGGAGTAACCGCAGCGGCTTCGAGCTGGCTTTTTGCCTGCTGATCATCTATTACACGGCTCGGGAGGTTACCTGGCAGGCTGCGCTTTGGGGTTATCTTGGCGGATGGGACGTAGCAGGTCAGATCTACGCGCATGGCGCCTATGATTGGCTTTTGACCCACCAGCATGTAAACACTCTCCTCCTTCTGCTGATGCTCGCCGCCACGGCGGCATTGCCTTTTGTGGCGCAATTTGGGTTTGAGAGAAAAGACCTCTAGTGCTTACTCGCAGAAGTAAGCGTTCTTATTCGTTTGGTGTCGGAAGGGCGGAGCTTCAGCCCCGCCGCAGGGACAGGCCACTCTCCTCGGGGCTTTAGCCCCTGAAGCCGCGTTGCTTCAGGGCCTAAAGGCCCCTTTAACCGTGCTCTGCGTGCCGGCGGGGCTGAAGCCCCGCCCTTCCAGTACTCCGAATAATTGCGCCTGTTAACACAACGAAGCACTAGCGATTGGCGAGTGTTAGAGAGGGCAGTCTTTACGGCAGACGCCCGACGCCTACTTCAGCTCGAGATAGTATCGCCCCAAGTAGAGGCGCGCGCCGGCTTCCTTACTCAAAACTGCCTCGAGTGGTTTAGGTTGTTTGACGGCGCTGTCTTTCTTGGCCGCACAATCTCCCACCGTTTCGCCAGCCTGGTTGTAAACGTGAAACTTCGCGTCCTCGCTGCTGGCCGCGGCGGGTTTCTCGAGTCCGAATCCGTAGCTCCCCACATTCAGCGGAACACTGCATACGGACACTGCCCCTTCCGTAATGACCATCCCCATGTACTTCTGCTTAATCTGGGAGCTGTATCCTGTAGTGTCGATCAAGGCCAACACCAATCGAGCGCCTCCTGGGGTTTTCAGCAGCACGGCATTGCGGTGCTCAACAGGGATTCTGTTCCCTTCCAGGTAAAAGTCGTTGGGGATTGCGGATTCAAAGGCCTTGCCGGTGAGCTGCGTGAAGGCGCCTTGGGCACAGGCGCTGCGAGGCGCGCCCATGAGTATGGCCAAGGCGACGATAACCAGTCCGATGAATCTCTTCATGGTGTTTTCCTCCTCAGAGAATTCTCGGGGCGACCTAGGACTGCCCGAGGTCCAGACAATCAGCCGAAGAAGTCTATCACGAAAGCCTTTGGGCACGGCGGAGCAGCTTGAGGGGCCGCCGCCTCCCAAAGTCAGTCGGCCAAATACGCCATCGTGGTCATGAGCGCCAGGGCGGGTTGAGTGGTATCAAGCCGAGTGTGCTGCACAACCACCTTGACGTTGCTTTCGATCTTGAGAGCGAAGGGCTTCCCCACCGGAATCGCCTCCCCACGACGATTCTTGAGCGGACCGATCCGGATATGATTGGTGCGGCGCGGCGCGCACGTCGCATGGAGTCCCTCGATCGGCTCACGATCTTCAAAGTAGGCCGTGAGTTTCAATGTCGCCGGCTTTTTGCCGACGTTCAGAACACAGGCCGACTCATGACTTTTGAGATCGCCGGTGCTCTGCGCCGGCAGGAAACAATCAGGAACGATCCATACCTTGCCGCCTGCTTTATCACTTGCCATTTTCGCCTCCTGTGGCTTGAAATCTTCCATGGGAAATCAGCGATCGGCTCCTACCTTCGCGGAAAAACGACCACGCCGGACGGGTCTCTTTGTTTGACCGCCTTCACCTGCTCGTTTTCCATCACAAATTCCCAGACCAAGTCAGAGAATTCCTTGACATGGAATTGCAGGCCTTTATACGGGATCAGTTTGGCTTCGGGCGCTCCGGGCATCACCACATAAAGGCTGCCGTCCTGCTTCAGTACGACCTGGAACTTGACGCCGGTTGGGTTCTCGTAGGTCCCGGCGAGCTTCGAGAGGAGCTGGGGTTCGAGCGTCTGGGGCCGGCGCGTGAAGCTTGCTTCAGCTTCGTCCAGGGACATCACCGCGGTCGCCACATCGCCTTGAGGATTGGTGAGGAAGTTCACCGACCACTTCCCGTAAATCTCGTCGTCCGGCGTGTCGAAGCGGTCGTAATGGAAGCGAGCCAGGGGCAGTTGAATTTTGTGAAAATCGAACTGGAGCTGTTGGTCTTTCATCCCGATCTTCAGCACCCCGTAAGCGGGGTGCTCGTATTCGCCCACGTAATTCGCGAGGGGATGGGAAGCCTGGGTGTTTGGAACGCGATCCTCTCCGGCTTTGGCGCGAGCCTCCGTCCCCGCCTTTTTGGCTTTCAACCTTATGGCCAGCAGGCGCTCGCTCCAGGGAGTCCGGTCCAGGCCAAGAAGGCGTTCGTATACGCTCCAACTGACGGTGTTGTAAAGGCTGGCGCAGTGATCTCCGATCACAAAGACGATCACCCCGATCCGCTCCTTGGGCATGAAGGAGACCTGGGAATGGAAGCCATCCAGATCGCCGCCGTGGTAGGTGACCAGGTGGCCCCGGTACGATGCGGTGTCCCGGCCCATCCCATAAGCGGGATTAAGCAGTTCCCAGTAACCTCGGGTTTCGGCCATGGTGTTCGGGAGCGCGATGGCCGGCTCCAGCGTGGCTTTGAGTACGTTCGGCGGGAAGCACCTGCTTGCCCTCATATTTCCCCTCGTTCATCAGAGCGATAAGCCAGTGGGACATCTCCTGAATGTTGGAAATGATGGCGCCGCAGGGGGCCACTCCCGCGGTATCTTCGTAATAAGGGATCTGGTACAGTTCCATGGTGTCGCGCTTCTCGGTGAACGGCACGCCATGGTCATCCAGTTTGAGCATCTCCGCCACCGAGTAAACGCTGGCGTTCATGCCCAGCGGCTGGAAAATTCTTTCGCGGACGAAGTCCTCCCAGGTCTTGCCTGATTGGAGCTGGATGAGATACCCGGCGGCGGCGAACATCATGTTGTTGTAGAGAAAGGTCTGCCGCAGGGGTTCCTTCGGCTCCATGTACTTGATCCTTGCGAAGAGTTCTTTGCGGCTGAGATCTGCCTTATACCAGATCAGATCGTGGCGCGTGATTCCCGTGCGGTGAGAGAGCATGTCGCGCAGGGTGACGTTGTTATTAAGCGCGTCGTTATAGAACTCGATGGCCGGAACCGTGTCACGCACCGGTTTGTCCCAGGTCAGCTTGCCCTCTTCGACGAGCATGCCTGCAGCCACCGCGGTAAAGAGCTTGGTATTGGAGGCGATCTGGAAAAGGGTTGTGGGAGTGAACGGCAGCTTTTTTCCGTAGTCACGATAGCCGTAGCCCTTGGCGAAAACCAGCTTGTCCTTGACGACGATGCCCACGCCCACTCCCGGCGCGTTCCAGTCCTTGAGCGTCTTCTCCATGTAGGCATCGAAGCCCTGGAGCTTGCCGGTAATATCTTCGGCCTGGGCCATCAATCTGCGCGGGGAAGCCAGCGCCACGAGGGCGACGATAAACATCCAAATACAGGTCTTGAGTTTTAGGGCATCCCTCATTCGTGTCTCGTCCATAAACTCCCTCCCGCAAGATTAGAAATTGTACCCGCCACGCCCGCCGCCCCCGTGGAACGCGACCGTAACCGTGTGTAAAACCGGATCTGCAACCTTGTGGTGGATATGGTACCACGAACCGGGCGCAGACTCCTCACCACCGAGTTTCGAGGTTGCTTGACCCTGGGTCGAGTGGTAGGTTTAAATGGCTGCTGCCTTGTTGGGGGGTAAACTATGCTGACTCGTCGACAGTTTCTTGAGAAAGCAGGCCAAGGTGTTTCTGCTGGTATGGCAATCACGGCGTCGGAGACTTGGGGCGCTGGTCAACTGGCCTGGTCCAAGCCGATCGGCCTGGAAATCTACACCGTGCGCGAGGGGTACGCGAAGGACCCGGCCGGCACACTAAAAAAAGTGGGCGCCATCGGCTATCGCGAAGTGGAAATTTCGACTGAGATGCCCGCCGCAACACTTAAGGCCTACCTGAGCGCCGCCAATCTGACGGCGCCTAGCACCTACGATGAGGTGCCCAAAGATCTCGAAAGCTGGAAGAAGACGTTAGACCACGTTCATCCCTACGGCTTTCGGTATATTGTGGTGGGCGATAACCCCCAACTCGACGCCGAGGCATGGAATCGGCGGGCCGAATTGTTCAACGAATGTGGAAGGCTCGCGCAGCAAGCCGGAATGCAGTTTTGCTACCACGCTCACTTCCACGAGTTTGCACGTCTAGGCAACACTTCCGGCTACGAGATCATGCTTGCGCGCTGCGATCCGAAGCTGCTGAAGATGGAGATGGACGTTTTCTGGGCCATCTACGCCGGTGAGAACCCGCTCGACTACTTCCAAGAGTACCCGGGCCGCTTTCCTTTGCTCCACGTCAAGGACTTCAAGCCGGGCTTCCCAACGAGTACCACCAGCTTCCCCTATGATAGCGGGCCCAACCCGTTCGCTCCTGTCGGCCAGGGTCGTATCGATTGGGTGAAGATCTTTGCTCACGCGCGCCAGGCCGGCGCCGAGCACATCTTTGTAGAGCAGGACCGCTGCGACGGCAGTCCGTTCGAAGCGATTGCGACCAGTTTCAATTACTTGAAGAATCTACGCCTGAGCTGATGGCCACGGTCTGACGTGGTCGATGATCCGCGCCTTCGTATCCAGTAATCTGACCTTGAGGGGGGAATGGCGTCTGCCTGAGGGTGCAACCAACTTGCCCAAACCAGGAATAGACCGGTTGCTCATCGAGTCGGCCCTTCAGCCGGAGTTGCGCCGGTGTCTGCTGGAATCTCCGGACGAAGTCTTCAGGGATTTCGATCTCAGCGAAGAAGAAAAGGAAATCCTCCGGCGGCCCGACCATCGTCTGCTTCCATTGCTTGGAGCAGCCCTTGCGCGCCAAATGGAATCCTCAGGCCCTTTGGGAGAAGCGCCTTCGGTTTCGCCGGCCCCTCCCGCCCCGATCGAGGCCCGCCCGTTGCCCGACACCTGGTTGGCATTGACCGTAGTCCCCTGTGCGCACCGCGCGGAGGGGGACCGCCAAGGAATCTCCTATGTTGTCTGGGCCAATCCGATTCCCGAGGGAGGTGATCCTGCCACTTTGCCTCCGCCGGCGGGTGTTGTGCTCCCCGGCCAGCCTCTGGCTCCCTTGCATGCCGTGATTCAACTTTCCGCGGTGCAGGCTCAAGATGCCGCGGGCAATCCCCAGGTGGGATTGTGGGCGTCGCTGCGACAATCCTCCAACGTCGCCGCGCCGTCCCCGCCGGAAACCGCCGGAGATCCCAACGCATCCCCGTTCGGGAGCCGTCTCGATTCACCGCAAGTGCAAGCTGCAGTCGTTGCGGTGCGTGGGGCCCCCAGCGAAGAAAGACACAGCCGCCTCATTGATCTGATGCGTGTCTTGCGCAGTGGAGACGTGCGATGACCGACCTGTGGATCGCCGGGCTGGGCATTCAGACGGTTAACCAGATCACGCGCGAAGTGGAGCAAGCCCTGCGCGCCTCGCGGGAGATCCTTTACCTCGACACAGGTGTGGCCACGAAAAGCTACCTGGAGGGGCTGTGCCCCCGGGTCAGTTCGCTTTTTGAGCAGAGTTACCGCGAAGATCAGCCGCGCCTAAGCGCTTACGAGCAGATGGCCGTCCGCGTCGTGGAAGCCGCTCTGGATCATCCACCCGTTGCCTTCGCGATCCACGGGCACCCCTTGATCGCGGCGCATGCGCCGTTTCTAGTGCTGGAAATGGCGAACGCGCTCGGTCTACGGGTTGAGGTGCTCCCCGGCATCTCCGCCATCGACACGCTTCTCGCCGCCCTGCGGATCGACCCGGTGGTGCACGGCGTTCAGATGTACGAGGCCACCGATCTCTTGCTGCGGCGACGCCCTTTGCAGAATGATGTTCCCACCATCATCTGGCAAGTCGGGACGCTCGAAACCGGGCTACACAGCCAGCGCGTGTCGAGGCCGGAGCGATTCGCTCGTTTCCTTGCCCACCTGCGGCAGTACTACCCGGCAGAGCACCAAGTGGCGGCTGTATACTGCTCGCCCCACGCCCTTCTGCCTCCGGCCATCCTGCGATTTGCCCTCCAGGATATGGCGTCGCACGCCGAAGAACTTCACGCGGGTTTCACCCTCTATGTCCCTCCTGCCACGGGCCGGCCAGTTCAAGATTGGGATTTGGCGGCCAAACTTTACAGCCTCGACCACCTGCGCAGCCTCACGCGTTAGGCGAATACCAGGCTGACTGGCAAAAGGGGAGTGTCGAAATCCTCGCGCGAGCCTGCGGGACCTTGGTGTAAATTGAGGGCCCCGGTTCGAATGCCCCTGGAAGAAAAGGGAGATCCCATCCCATGCCGAAGCGTCCTTCACTCCGGCGCGGGTCTTCGAATATTAAGGATTCAATCGATGAGTTCAGGTATGCTTATGGAAGTTGCAGCCCCCCAGTTGAAAGGACGCCAGGAAGCTTATGCAAAACGCTGTTGTGCTCAAAGGGGTCACCAAGGCGTTCGGAGACAAGCACGCCGTTGAGGGTCTCGACTTGGAGATTCCCCAAGGTTCTCTTTGTGGGTTCATCGGACCCAACGGAGCGGGGAAAACGACAACGATTCGAATGATCATGTCGATTCTCTTCCCGGACCAAGGTGAGATTACTGTGTTGGACCATGTCTCCGCCTTGGAAGCCAAAGACCGCATTGGCTACCTACCGGAAGAGCGGGGGCTGTACAGGAAAATGAAAGTTGGCGCCTTCTTGCGCTACCTTGGCCGTCTCAAGGGAGTCGCCTCCGCCCGCATGAAATCACAGATTCCGAACTGGCTTTCCCGCTTGGATCTGGAAGGAGTGGAGGGGAAGAGATGCGAGGATCTCTCCAAAGGAATGCAGCAGAAAGTCCAGTTGATCGCCACCCTTTTAAGTGAACCGGAACTCCTGATTCTGGACGAACCCTTTACCGGCCTCGATCCGGTCAGCACCCGCTCGTTGCGCGCGTTGCTGGTCGAGGAGCAGCAACGGGGAACCACCATCCTCTTCTCCACTCACATGATGGCGGAAGCAGAGTTGCTCTGCGATCGCGTGGTGATGATTCACCAGGGCCGCAAAGTACTCGATCAATCCATCGCCGGCATCCGAGCCCAGTATGACCCGCGCTCGGTGCTGTTTGAGCCCTTGGACCCATCTGCCGATCTGGCGCGGCTCCGAGCACTGCCGAGCATTAGCCGGATCGAACGCCATAACGATGACTATGAGCTCAGGTTGCACGAGGGAGCCGACTTGGCGGCAGTGATGCGAGACGTCGCCGCCACAGTCGCCCCGGCGAAACTCCAGGTCCAGCGCCCTTCGCTCGAGGACATCTTCGTCCAGATCGTGACTGACGGCTCTGAAGAGGCTGCAGACGAGTCGGAAATCCGCGGCCTAGCGACCAGCGCCAAGGAGGGGCGATCATGAAGAAGACACTGCAAGTAGCTTCGCGCGAAATTCTGGCTACCATCACCACCAAAGGGTTTATCATCGGAGTGCTGATCACGCCGGTAATCATCGTCGCCTCGGTGCTGTTTGTCTCGAAAGCTCATCTGGAGACCCCGCCCCGAGTGGTGGGTGAGGTGGCCATTCTGGATCCCACCTCTGAGGTAGCGGAGGGCGTCGCAAAATACCTCTCCCCCGCGGCTTTTGCCCTGCGCCGGGCGCAGGACTTGGACTTGGTGGAGAAGAACCTCCCTCCATCCGTTCGAAGCCTGGCTTTGCAGAGTGGAACCCGGACGCTGCCCGATGCGGCGAAGAAAATGATAGGCGAAGTCCCGGAGCTTCATATTCAGAAACTGGCGGAATCAGCCGACCTGAAACAGGAAAAGCAGGCTCTGCTGGCCAAACAGGAAGGTCCCTCGCGCCGCCTCGCGCTCGTGGTCATCCATCCGGATGCGGTGCGGCGTGCCGCCGGCAAGCCGGAATTCGGCGCTTACGATCTCTACGTCCGCGAGAAACTCGACAGTCAGGTGGAGCAAGAGATTAAGTCGGCGGTTCGATATTCCACGGTTGCCGCCCGCGCCAGAGCCTCTGGAATGGATCCGAAACAGATGGAGTCTCTCACCGACGTCCCCTGGGTTCAATCGACGCGCGTGAGCCAGCAGGGGGAGCACAAAGCCCAGCATGAGGCGGTTGCCGCACTAATTCCGTTCGCCTTCATGTTTCTGATTTTCATCTCTGTTATGACCTCCAGCCAATACCTGATGACCACCACCATCGAGGAGAAGTCCTCGCGAATTGCGGAGGTGCTGCTTTCCGCCGTCTCGCCCATGGAATTGATGGCCGGCAAAATCCTCGGCCAATTCGTGGTGGGGCTCATGGTCCTGCTTGTCTATCTCGGGTTGGGCCTCATGGCCCTGATGAGCTTCGCGATGCTGGGGCTCATCGACGGGTGGATCATCTTCTATGTGTTTATTTTCTACCTGGCGTCTTTCTTCACCTATGCGGCGCTGATGGCGGCGGTGGGGGCTTGCGTCAACGAAATCCGGGAAGCGCAAAGCCTCATCATGCCCGTCATGCTTACGCTGATGGTGCCTATGTTTCTCTGGATGCCTGTCAGCCGCGATCCGGGTTCCACAATGGCCCTCGCGCTCAGCATGATCCCGCCGATAAATTCCTTCGTTATGCTCATCCGCATGGCCTCCAACACACCGCCCCCGCTCTGGCAAGTCTGGACTTCCATTGTTCTCGGCATGGCTGGAGCCTACGCTGCAGTTTGGAGCTCTGCCAAGATTTTCCGCATCGGCCTTCTACTCCACGGCAAACCGCCCGATTTTCGGACCATGCTCCGCTGGATCCGCATGGCGTAAGCCACGCAGACAGGTGTAATCCCAGTTTGCTCCCATGGCGGCGGAGACCCAAAGTCGTTCGAGCCCAACCCCTGGCTCCCCGAAGTCCCCAACAGGGACCCGAACCCCGCATCCTGAGAGTTTGCATGATTGCTAGTGGGAAGGGGATTTCCCAACACTTATCGCTACGACCTCTCGGCGGGGCCAACTTCCGAATTCCGACCATGCGGAAACAATTCGGCCATCCACTTCAAAAGCATTGAGTTATTGGGCTAAGTGACGAAGCGCGGAATTTCAGGCGGAATGTTTTCTACGAACCTTCGGATCAATCGTCCCGTGAGCTTTCGGTCTTTCGGTCCTACTCCTTCTTCTTCTCGTTGTATAATACAACCCTGACCCTATTTCCGGCGAGACTACGAATCGCCACTATCAATGTGCAATCGCCACAGCGGAGGTGGTGGAAAATGTCCAATTTTTGTGGTCACTGCGGGGCCGCGCAGCCTGGCGGCGGTCCCTTCTGCATTCACTGCGGAGCGCGGCAGGCAGCACCTGCCGGTGCCCCCACGCAACCCGCCCGCCCTCCTGCGGCCGGACCGCCGGCTCCGACGTATCAATCACCACCGCCGCCCGTTGCAGCGTCCAATTTTAGCCAGCAATCCCATCCTCAACCGCCCTCCAATCAGCAGGCCTTTCCGCCAGCCCCTTTGCCACCTGCAAAGAAGGGGTCGGGCTTAAAAATTCTTGCCCTGGTTCTGGTCTTTCTTGTGTTGGCCGGGGTCGCAACTGTGGGTGGATTGTATTACGTCGTGCACAGGCTAAAGCAAGCTGCGGTTGAAAAAGCCGCGAGCGCTGGTGTAGACCTAAATTCCATTTCGTCTCCTGTAAGTTCCGGCACTGCGTCGAAAATACGCACCTACAAAGCCTGCGACCTTCTTTCTAAGACAGACGCCGCAGCCATGCTCGGCGAGCCCATCGAGCGCATAGAGGACCAAGGAGCCACCTGCCTTTACTACGGCCCTGCGGGCTTGAGCGGAAAACTCGCCCAGAAAGGTGCCGCAAACCTCATGAGGCAAATCCAACAACCGGGCGCGCAGGTCAACGGGAACGACGTGACGGACTCTTTGAGTAAACTCATGGGCGGCCTCGCCGCGCAAGCGGGCGCGGCGGGTGGCGGGGCTGCGCCGGGAATTAGCGGCGATGTTCCTCTTCTCACATTCGTTGTCGATGGTGAGGACGGCAAACCGCAGATGACCGCCCTCACCGCCACCAAAGCTATCTTCGGTGGAATTGGAAAAACTGCCAGCGGTGGAACCCAGGGCTTCGGTGCTGATATTCCCGGCTTGGGCGACCGGGCCGTGCGCCTTGCGAATCTCGGCTTGAACGTTCTCCAGGGAAACACGCTCATTCGACTCGTTCCGGGTCCCGTTCCCGACGCGAATGCCAAAACAATTGCTATCGCCCGCGCGATTTTGCCAAAGCTCTAGAGTTTTCCAGAAGGCCGCGGGTCGGTCGTATCGTCGGCATCTCGTCGAAGTGAGCGTGCTGCCTCGGCTGGCGGTCAGGTCCTGGATGACTCGGAAGTTGGACCCACCAGCGTTAGCGTCGGCGCAAGGCCCCGGGCGAAAAAGAATAGTTGGCGATAACAGCCCAAGTGTCCAACAGAGACTAAGGAGTTGCTTGGACCTCTCGACACGCCAACGTAACGGATACTGCATTTGGGTCGCGTTCGACAGTCCTGCCAGCTCGGTACCCATACCGGCGGGTAGATACTGCACATTTACAGGCTTGGTCCGGGAGGACCTCGGTAACACTAGTCTCTATGGCTTTGTCCCGGCGGCCTTCGCTGCCGAAGACTCCACGAACTTTCGATATAGGTCGAGGAGCTTGTGGATTGGGTCGGCTCCTCCAGCCAAGAGGGCTCCGGTAAACAGAATGTCTCCCATGTTAAACCACCAAAGCTGCCTTTCGCCTGCGGCCGTCGGGTCTATGAACTGGCTTAGCACGCGGACACCCAATGCAGAAACAACTAGACCAAGGGCGAATCCGATAGGCATCGTCCATTGCAACGTTTCTGCCTTGAATTCGATGAGACTTGCTTGGGCCGCGATGAGGGTTGGGTCGGTAGCGGCCGTGTTACTTGCTACGAGACGCTGGACGGCTGCCTCACGTTTGTTCGCTTCTTCCGACCGCCAAATGCTCATCAGAATCTCGACGGTCCGTTCGATCACAAGCGAAAAGAACGCGATTACCGAAAAACGTGACGCGAAATCGGCGCCGCCAAAGTTGACGAATTTCAGTGGTGGCCACATCGCCATAGTGGCTCCGGCGATGAGAGCAACCACGATGGGGATCCAGCGGACCTATCCC
>CAVROP010000102.1:0-131588 GCA_963722675.1 uncultured Acidobacteriota bacterium | reverse complement strand
GCTTGCGAAGAGCCTGGCCGGCAGCCGCGGTCGCCGGCGCCAGCTATGCTCTAGCACAGTTTTTGTCCTCGAACTACTGGGGGCCTTACGCGACCGGGATTGTGTCGGCCTTGTCCGCCATTGCCTGCATGGTGCTGCTGCTGCGCGTCTGGAAGCCCCGGGCAGAGGAGGGCCCTGATTCGGCGCGTGAAACGCGGGAGGGTTCGCCCGCAGCGGCGCAGGGAACCCCTTCGCTGCGTCCCGGCACTCCGCTTCCAAATCCCCAGACGGCTCCGCAAGCCTTGACTGGCTGGGCGCCCTGGTTGATTCTTGCGGGCGTGATGGTCGCGTGGTCCTACTTCAAGCTGTTCCAGGTTGCTCAACGCAACGTTCCCGTGCCATACCTCCACAATGCCGTGTTCATCGCTCTATACCACAAGCTCTATGCGGCCGTTTACCAGTTTCAGCCTTTGGCGGCGGGCACGGCGGCCCTTACGGCCACTGTCGTAACGGCCCTGGCGTTCCGCAGCCGGCCGGGGCTTGTTCTCCGGGCTGGAATCACCAGCCTGAAGCAGCTTCGCCTGCCGGCGTTGACGGTGGGTTTGATCGTTGCTCTAGCCTACCTCTACAACTATTCCGGAATGGCCTATACGCTGGGCGCGGCCCTGGCGGGGCTGGGCAAGGTTTTTCCGTTGGTGAGCGGCTATCTTGGGTGGGTGGCATGCTTCCTGAGCGGGAGCGACACGGCCAGCAATCTCCTTTTCGGCAATCTGCAAGTGGCGGTTGGCCGCCAGATCGGCGTTAGCCCCATACTGCTGGCAGCCACCAATTCGGCTGGAGGCGTTATCGGGAAGATGATTTCGCCTCAGAATATTGCCGTGGGAGTCACGACCGTGGGATTGATCGGGCAGGAAGGGGAAATCTTACGCCGCACGTTCTGGCACAGCTTGCTGCTGCCGCTCGGGCTCAGCGCCCTGGTTTTCGCTCAGGCGTACTGGTTACAGGGGATGGTGCCCAAATAGCGCGAACTTCTGCCCTCGGTGGCCGCGGCCCGTGCTCACATGTTGATACGCTGCACTTTCTTCCGGTTGAGGTACCAGCACGGACTGTCGCCAAAATGGGGAAACAGCGAGTGAACGCACGTTTGGTTCTTCGGCCCGAGGAACATGAAATCAGTTTTGCCGCTTTTCAGCCCCACCGCATAATAGCTCTGGATTTTCACCACTCCAAATTGCGCGCGGCCCTTCGGGATCTGATAACGAAGGGAAAGATAGTCGCCGGCGTATAGAACGGCCAAGGCGAGAATGGTGATGAAGAGTATGCGTTTCACGGTCGACTAAAGATGCCTGGCTTTGGCGCGCAGGCTCACGAGGGGCGACTTTTGTCTTTCCCTCAATTCCCCGTCCAGTCTATCATGGCGGTGTGGGGCGGTGAAACAGGGGTATTACACGCCAAAACGTGAAGTGAGTCAAAGGAAGGGTGCTAACAATGAGCGCTAGGGAATGGCTGCGACGGATATTCCTGGTCGACCTCATCAAGGGCCTGAAGTTGACGTTTTCTTATCAACGTCCGGGCGCGACCTACACTGAACAATATCCGCTGGAAAGGCCCGTGGTCGCGGAGCGCTATCGGGGCGCGCCGCGTCTGAACAACCACCCGGAAAGCGGCGAGACGCTGTGCATTGCGTGCAATCTCTGCTCGATTGCTTGCCCTGAAAACCTGATCGTCGTGGGCTGGGCACGGACCGAGGACCGCAAGAAGCGATTGACGACTTTCACCTACGACCTATCACGCTGCATGTTCTGTGGCTTATGCGAGGACGCCTGCCCCGTTGACGCGCTCGAGCTGACGCAAGATTTCGAGATCGCACAGTATTCGCGGGAAGGTTTGATTTGGGACCGGCAGGCATTGGAAGAAGGGCCGCGCCCTATTCGATACGGTCGCTAACATCCTGTCATGGTTAGGAGTCGAGCCGCTGAGGAATTAGGCCAGGCAACCGGACATTTTCCGGCGCGGAGACCAGCCGACGGCCTCTTGTCACGAGCCACACACGGGCTTCGCCCCGCTGCACGGGAGTCTCAAAAGCGGATGACACCACCACCCTGCTCCTCCCGGTGAGCCCTCACCGCAACGACTTGAAACCCCACGCGCCCTGTTCTGTCTGCTGACTGCAGAGTTCAGCTTGCACGCGACCTGGGCGGGCAGCCGCGAGTCGAAATTCCGACCCGCGGCCGAACGCTACTTCTTCTTTGGAGGCACCACGGCGTCCTTGAATGCCTTGGCCAAGCGAAACTTGACGACCGTCTTCGCTGGAATGTTGATGGGCTCACCGGTCTGTGGGTTGCGACCCACACGAGCTTTGCGGTGCGCCTTAACAGCTTTCCCGAGTCCAGGAACCACGAACTGTCCGCCGCCCTTGACTTCTTTTGTTGCCAACGCAGCCAGGTTCTCTAGGACTGCAGCGGCAGCCTTCTTTTGAATCCCCGCCTTTTCTGCCAGATGAGCTACCACCTGTGATTTCGTCAGGACTTTCGCCATTTGCTGCTCCTCTCCTCTAATGATTGATAAACCCCAAAATTAACGTGGCCGATGGAAACTTTAAGCAATTCAGCGGCATCGTGTCAAGCCCCAATTTCATTGGCGCATCGACGCGACCCTTGAAAAATGCGCCCGCGCCACCGTTGAATTGTCGGCCAGCATCCGATATATTGCAAGGGGGGAGACACCCATGCCAATCTTCGAATACAAGTGTCAGGACTGCGGAGCGCGTTTCGAGAAGATAGTAAGCTCCTTCTCCGCCAGTGTGCTTTGCGGGAAGTGCCAAAGCCCGAACGTGGACAAGATGCTTTCCGTGTTCGCGGTGGCCAAGGGCTCGCACTCCGCCGCTTCTTTTGATGACGGCCCCTGCCGGACCTGTGGAGCGCGCGAGCGGGGCATGTGCGGAGAGTAGCTTGGACTATCCTCGGATCCCTAACTTGCGCCTCGGCACGTCGAGCTGGTCCAGTCAGGATTGGGTCGGCGTCTTTTACCCCCCAGGAACCGCTCCGGGTGACTTCATTTCTGAATACGCGAAGCATTTCGACACGGTGGAAGTGGATTCGACATTCTATCGAACCCCGACCCCCGCTATGGTCAGGAATTGGGCGGCGCGCACTCCCGCTGGCTTCCTGGTTGCGGCCAAGTTTCCTCAGGTTATCACTCATGAGAAGGTGCTGGTTGATTGCGCCACCGAGCTCTCGGAGTTCTTGAAGACAATGGACCTGCTTGGCGACAAGCTTGGGCCTCTATTGATTCAGTTCCCCTACTTCAATAAGCAAGCCTTCCCGCAGCCCCGCGATTTCCTTGTGCGGCTGTCGAACTTTCTGGAGCAACTTCCCAAAGACCGCGCCTTCGCTGTCGAGTTGCGCAACAAATACTGGATTAATGACCGGCTTCTCGATCTGCTTCGAGCCAGGAACATCGCTTTGGCGTTGATCGATCATCCCTGGATGACGCCGGTCGAACAGCTCGTGGCCAAGCAGGATGTGGTGACTGCCGACTTTGCCTATCTGAGATGGCTGGGCGATCGCAAAGGGATCGAGGAGAGGACCCAGCACTGGGATAGAATCATCATTGACCGGACCCGCGAGATGGAGACGTGGATCCCCATCATTCGTGCGCTGCTCAAGCGCGGGATAAACATCCTGGGGTTCTTCAACAATCATTACGCCGGGTTTGCTCCCGGTTCGATAAAGCTGTTTCGCGAAATGTGGGAGCGGCTGAGAGACGGCGGCGGGTAGAGACTCGATCGTGCCTCACATCGAAATCCGACGGCTGAGAAGCCTTGCCGAATACCGGGAATGTGAACGGCTTCAGATGCAAGTGTGGGGGAACCTGGGGGTCGGCAGCGAGGTCCTGCAGGTCACGCAGAAGTACGGCGGCGTGGTCTTGGGGGCGCTCGCGAAAGGGAACCTCCTCGGATTCCTTTATGCCTTCCTGGGACGATATCACGGGCGGCTGGTTCACTGGTCCCACATGATGGCCGTCGATAGGCGCCACCGGGACCAGGGCCTGGGCTACAAAATGAAGCTCGTGCACAGGGAATTAGCCCTGCAAGAAGGGATCAAGTCCATTTGCTGGACGTATGACCCTCTGCAAAGCCGCAATGCCGCTTTAAATATTGCCCGGCTGGGCGCACGAGTGGAAGAGTATCTTAAAGACTGCTACGGCCGCTTCCCCAGCGTGATCGAAAAGGGCTTGGCCAGCGACCGCTTCGTGGTGAGATGGCAAATCGGCAGTGTCCATGTGGCGCGCTGCCTTCGTGCGCCTTCCTTGCGCTCGGCCGACCTCAGCCTTCCGAGCATCAACGAAACTCGACGCAATCATGAAGGATTCATGGTGAATCGCCGGCTCAACCTTTCGTTCACCACGCCCCGGCTGCTGCTGGAAATTCCTGCCAATACCGATGAAATGCGGATTCGCGCGCTAAAACTGGCACAGCGGTGGCGGCTGGAAACGCGGCGCATGTTCCAGCGTGCCTTGGAATCAGGCTGCCGGGTCGAGGGCTTTGTCACCACGGGGGACGGGGAGGACCGGCGAGCCTTCTATGTTCTCAGCGGTGGGCGTGGCGAGTGATGCCCATCGAACTGCTTTTCGAGGGAGCTGCAATATGGCAAAAAACATTCCACACCCCCCTGAGGGAAAAGCGCAGTCAGGGTATGAACTTTACATCATGCGGCACGGCCTGGCGGTGGCGCGTGGCAGCGTCGGATTTGCGGACGACGCGCAGCGCCCCCTTCAGCCTGAGGGCAAAGAAAAGATGCGCGAAATCGCAGAAGGCCTGAAGCGAGTGGGACTCGAACTGGACTGGGTCGTGAGTAGCCCGCTGGTCAGAGCGGTGGAAACCGCAAGGATCATTGCCGAGTCGTTGGCTTCAAGTGCAGCCGTGGACGTTTGCGACCCGATGCGGCCCGGCGGGTCGCCCGAGGAGGTGATCGCGTTCCTGGCGAAACGCCCCGGCCGGACGAGAGTGCTGGTGGTAGGTCACGAACCCGACCTTAGTGAGCTGGCCGCGCGGTTAATCGGGGCGGGAAGCCACGCCAATCTGGGGTTCAAGAAGGGCGGCTGCTGCATGATCAGCTTTGAGGAATTTCCGCCTCGGAGCCCCGGACAACTCACGTGGTGGTTGACGCCTCGCCTGCTGCGCAAGCTCAGATAGTTGTTTCTGCCCATTAGCGACGGTCAACTGCCTTTAGTCCGCGAGCTGTTGACTGTCGACTTTCGACTGTCGACTGTGAACTGCTCTTCTCAATCCATCAGCATCCCGCCGTTGACCTCGATAGTTTCACCGGTAATGTAACGGGCTGCCGGTGAAGCCAGAAACACGATCACGTCCGCAATTTCTTCTGAAGTTCCCGCCCGGCCCAGGGGAATAGACGCGATAAACCTCTGAAAAACCTCACCGGGGCTGTAACGTTCGTGATAGGGCGTGGCAATCACGCCTGGCGCGATCCCGTTCACCCTGACGCCATGTGGCGCCAACTCCTTTGCCAGGCCCTTGGTGTAGGTCAGGAGGCCTCCCTTGGCGGCGGAGTAAGCCGCCGCGCCTGGCCCTCCGCCGTTGCGTCCGGCGATGGATGTAACGTTGATGATGCATCCCGTTTTGCGTTCCGCCATCTCCTGCCATACGGCGCGGACGCACAGGAAGACGCTCTTCAAGTTGAGCGCCATGATCTGGTCCCAGTATTCCTCAGTCATGTCGGTGAGCGAACGGCGGGCGAGTAAGATCGCCGGCATTATTGACCAGGATATCGATTCGCCCCCATTCTTTGCGCACCGCATCGACCATGGCCAGCACCTCGGCGGCATGTGTAACGTCGGCGCGCACCACCAGTGCTTTTCCCCCTGCTTTGCGAATGGATTCCGCTGTCTGTTCCGCCCCGGCCTGGCTCCTGCAATAGTTGACACCTACTCGCGCGCCCTCTCTTGCCATGGCTTCTGCGGTGGCGCGCCCAATGCCACTGGACGCGCCGGTAATCAATGCCACCTGATCTCTAAACAGCATACCGGCCTCCGATTTTCGGACCGTTGCACCCGGAGTGTCAGCCCACCAGCCCGATAATGGGAATATAGCATACAACGTGACAAACCAAAGTGAGCGGGTTGGAGCCAAGATTGGTCGGCGATCTGTCCCCTCCTCTTTTCGCTCAAACACTTTAACTCCGCAGGGGGGATACGATGTACCTTTCCAATTCCACAATTAAACCAATTTGACAGATCAGTGAACACGCCCGTATAATTAAGGTTTTGCGATAGCTCAGGAGAGGAAGACTTATGTACGCGATTTTGCGGACAGGTGGTAAACAGTACAAAGTTTCGCCCGGTGATGTGATTCGAATCGAGCTGGTGGATGGCGAGTCGGGTTCGACGATCGAATTCAATCACGTCTTTGCGGTACGAAAAGAGGGGTTGACGGTAGGTACGCCGCTGGTCGAGAACGTGAAAGTCAGGGGGACGATCGTGCGAAGCGCCCGTGCGCCCAAGGTGCGAGTCTTGAAGTATAAACGGAAGAAGCAATACCGCCGCACCCTGGGGCACCGCCAAGGTTTCAGCGAAGTACTGATCAACGACATCGTAACGAACTGATGGGGCTGCACCAACCCTTTATCCCCTCCTCCGATAATGAGGTGACGCTTACTTCCCTCCTCGTTGAGGAGCGTCTAAGGGGTCGTGGCTCCTGAACGGAATTTCAACATGGCACACAAGAAAGGGCAGGGAACTTCTCGCAACGGTCGAGATTCCAATGCGCAGCGGTTGGGAGTGAAGCGCTTTGACGGCCAATTTGTAACCGGCGGCTCAATAATCGTTCGCCAGCGCGGCACTCGCTTGAAGCCTGGAGATAACGTGGGCGTCGGCAAGGACGACACACTTTTTGCTAAGGTATCAGGCGTAGTCCGGTTTGAGGACAAAGGCCATTCCGGCCGGTTTGTGAGTATTCTGGTTCCCTCAACGAATTAGGCGAAGTGCCGGCCCCGCAGCAACAGGGCTGGCAGGTGCCGGTTTCGCAGAACGTGGCCGGCAGTGCTTCGAACGGACTTGCGGCAACCAACAATCGTCTATTTCCCCACAAAACGGCCAGCCAGTTTTGGGATGGCGGTAGCGCGTATGGTTCGTCCAGTTGTCATACCGACCATGCGTACCTCCCCGTAATCCCCTCCTCTTGGAGGAGCGGAGCGGGGCGTTGTTCCCTCCTCCCGGCGGAGGGGATTAAGCGAGCGGTTGCCCCTCTCAGAAAAGAGAAATTAGGGGCGGTGGACTTAACGTGTTCATCGACGAAGCCAGAATCCACGTTGTCGGCGGCCCCGGCGGGAACGGTTGTGTAGCTTTCCGGCGTGAGAAGTTCGTTCCGCGGGGCGGACCGAGCGGGGGAGATGGTGGCCGGGGTGGCGATGTCACTCTGGAAAGCTCGGAACAGTTGAACACGCTGCTGAAGTTCCGGTACAACCGCCTATTTCGCGCGGGTCGAGGAAGGCACGGGGAAGGCTCGAATCGCCACGGTCAGGACGGCGAGGACCTCACCGTGGTGCTACCAGTGGGCACAGTAGTATTTGACCACGCCACCCAGGAAAAGCTGTGGGATTTCGACGAACCCGGCCAGCTTTACCTGGTGGCCAAAGGCGGGCGGGGCGGCCGCGGAAATGCCCAGTTTGCCACTTCCACGCATCAAGCTCCGCGCCGGGCCGAACCTGGCAGAGCAGGTGAGGAACGGGAGTTAAGGCTTGAGCTCAAGCTTCTCGCCGACGTGGGGCTGGTGGGCTTTCCCAACGTGGGAAAATCCACCTTGATATCCAGACTGAGTGCCGCCCGGCCGCGGATTGCCGATTATCCTTTCACCACCTTGGAGCCGTGCCTCGGCGTGGTGCCTGTCGATGAAGAACATTCCTTCGTCATGGCCGATATTCCCGGTTTGATTGCAGGCGCCCATTTGGGGCGAGGGTTGGGCACAAGGTTCCTCAGGCATGTGGAGCGAACCCGGTTGTTGCTTCACCTGATCGACACCGCCGAGCTGTCCGGCCGGTCCCCGGTGGACGATTACCGGGTGATCGTGGAAGAGTTGGAGAGTTTCAGCCCGGTCGTGGCCAGCAAGCCCATGCTGCTGGTCGCGTCGCGAATTGATGCTGCGGGCTCAGGCGAGCGGCTGACTGAGTTGCGAGAGTTTTGCCATGCCCAAGGCAAGGTCCTGCTTGAAATCTCCAGCGTAACCGGCGCAGGATTGGAGGAATTGAAGCAGCGTACCTGGGCAACGCTGGAGCAGATACCCAGGAGATCGGGTGATCGGGAGATCGGGTGATCGGGAGATAGAACGGATGGGCGACTCGAGTTGCCGGGCATCTAAGGGATGGATCGGGCGGGCGGAGGATTCGGCGAGTGACACCAGTTGCATACGGTCTTTGTTCACCCGATTTCCCGATCACCGGATCTTCTGACGGGGTTCTAGAAGCGTGAATATTGCCTTATTCGGCGGAACCTTTGATCCTATCCATACCGGACACGTGCAGGCGGCGCGAGCGGCGGCACGCATGTTCAAGTTGGACCGGGTGCTCTTTGTTCCCACGGGAAGGCCGCCCCACAAGCACGGCGACCACTTAACATCCTTCTCGCATCGCTATGGGATGACGGTGCTGGCCTGCGCCGGAGACCGGCGATTGATCCCGTCACTGCTGGAAGCGCCAACCGCGGAAGACAAACCTTGCTACTCGATCGACACGGTTCGCAAAGTGCGCCGTTCGCTTCATAACGACGACCGTCTTTTTTTTCTGATCGGGGTCGATGCTTTCCTGGATTTGCCCCATTGGAAAGAGTATCGCCGCCTCTTGAACTTGGTTGATTTCATCGTCGTTTCACGACCAGGCTTTGATGTTGATGCGATCCGGAAAGTGGTGCCGGAGGAGATGAGTTGACCCGCCGCCGCGCACCTTCACCCCCCAGCCCCCTCTTCAGCGAGGAAGGGATTAAGGAGCGGTGCGGGACGGCTTGATACCATTCGATTGCGCCACAGCACCCTTTACGTCCTCAGAGGCGTCCAGATGCATGTCGCTTCACACGCTATCCGACAGGCCATCGGCTCCGGCCGAACTGTCACTGGCCTTGTTCCCCGGCTTGTGGAAGAATACATTCTGAAGGAGGGCCTCTACGGTCCGCACCGGCTGACCTCAGAAGTGCGGGCGCCAGGCCATGCGCCCCTACAGAGCGGCTGTGGCGGGAAGTAGCCAGGATGATGACCCCGCAATTGCAGGCCGCGGTTCGTGCCGCTCAAGACCGCAAAGCTTTGGACCTGAGCGTCCTGGACCTGGAGCGAACCTGCTCTTTCACCAGTTATTTTCTGATTTGCTCCGGCACTTCCGTGCGGCATGCGCAGGCGATTTGCGACGCGATTGAGGAAAAGCTCGAGAAGGCAGGATTGACTCCGGCGCACATCGAAGGTTATTCGCAAGCGGAGTGGATCCTGATGGATTACATGGCCTTTGTCGTCCATATCTTTCTGGAGCGCACTCGGCACTTCTACGATCTTGAACGCTTGTGGAGGAACGCTCCCCGGCTACCTATAAGTGACGAGTGAAGAGCAACGAAACACTTGGCTCTGCCTGCTGATCCGCTTTCAGGCTCGTCACTTGTCACTCGTCACTGGTCACTGATTTTGACATGCGAATTCGCATTCTCTGGGAAGGTAAGACGAAAGATCCACACCAGCGAGCTGTACAGTCTGACCTGGCCAGCCGGATCGAACACTTTACCGGATTGACTGTGGAAGAGATACCGCCCGTGCGCGAAGCGGGCCGGCGAAGCAAGGCCGGACTCTCCACCGGCGAACGGAACTTGCTGGAGAAAACGCGGGGGAGCACCAGAGTTTTCTTGGACGAACGAGGGCGGGAGTGGACTTCGGCGGAATTCGCGGAATGGCTTGGGCAACAAGCCTTGCGGGGAACGCGGGAACTGGTTTTTCTAATCGGAGGGCCGGATGGATTCTCGGCGGCATTCAGGAAGGAAGCAGATGTGCTCCTGGCGCTTTCACGAATGACGCTGACGCATGATTGGGCGCGGTCGCTTTTACTCGAGCAGATCTACCGTGGATTTACTATCCTGCGCGGATACCCGTATCCACGCTAGGCCTGGAGCCCGAAGACTTGAGGTTGGCTTGCCGGAAACGCGAAAAGGACTGATCATCGTTTACACCGGGCCCGGCAAAGGGAAGACTACGGCGGCTTTGGGGACCATGCTCCGGTGCGTAGGGCAGGGGTTGAAGGTATTGATGGTACAATTCATAAAAGGCTCCTGGCACTATGGGGAGCTCGAGGCGGCCCGCATGCTGGGAGGGGACCGATTTAAGATCCTGCCCATGGGTCGCGGCTTCGTGAAGCTGGGTGCTGAAAAGCCCCACCCGGAGGACGTGCGATTGGCGGAAGAGGCATGGGAATTCTCCCGCCAAAGTATCGAGGGCGGCCAATATGATTTGATTATCCTCGACGAAATCAACTATGTCATCAGCTACAAGATGCTTGATCCGGGTTTGGTGGTGGAGGCTTTGAAGAAGAAACCCGAAAGGCTTCATGTTATTCTGACGGGGCGCAACGCCCACCCCTCGATCGTGGAGCTTGCGGATCTGGTCACCGAGATGCGGGAAGTGAAGCATCCGTACCAGAAAGGGATCGCGGCCCAAAAAGGAATCGAGTACTGAAATTTAGCCATTGGGCCATTGAGTCATTTAGCCATTTCTAAGTTGGTCGATTCTTACGGTTCTTCAATGACTCAATGACACAATGATTCAATGAATCAATAAACCCATGGTTTGGTTTCGAAAAGAAAAACAACCGATCGAACCGCCCAAAGAGAAGCGCATCCAGACGGAGGGGCTCTGGGTGAAGTGCGACGACTGCAAGCAGATACTTTGGAAGAAAGATCTGGAGACCAGCCTCCTCTGCTGCCCCAAATGCAACCACCATTTTAAAATGGGTTCGCGCGCCCGCCTCGAGATGCTCTTCGACGATGGGCGCTACACGGAACACGATGCTGGGCTGGCCAGCACGGACCCGCTGCAATTCAAGGACACCAAGAGTTATAGCGACCGGTTAAGGCAAGCGGAAAGAAACACGGGACTTAAAGACGCCCTGATCACCGGCGAAGGCCAACTCGAAGGCAAGCCGGCCATCATCTGCGCGATGGAATTCCAGTTCATCGGCGGGAGTATGGGTGCGGTGGTGGGTGAGAAGGTGACGAGGGCCATCGACCGTTGCATCGACAAGAAACTTCCCCTGGTTGTGGTCTCGTGTTCGGGGGGCGCGCGAATGATGGAAGGCGCCATCAGCTTGATGCAGATGTCGAAAATCAGCGCGGCGCTGGCCCGCTTGGATGAAGTGCGGAAGCCCTATATTTCCGTGCTGACGGATCCGACCACGGGGGGCGTGACTGCCAGCTTCGCCATGCTAGGGGACCTTAACATTGCGGAACCCGGCGCCCTCATCGGCTTCGCGGGCCCGCGGGTCATCGAACAGACGATCCGCCAGAAACTGCCGCCGGGTTTCCAGCGCGCGGAGTTCCTGCTCGCCCACGGCATGCTGGACGTTATCGTTCCGCGCAAAGAGTTAAAGAGCTTCTTGGCGCGATCTGCGCGCCTGCTGCGGGCGTGGGACGGATAGCAGAAGTCAGGAGTCAGGATTTAGAGTTCAGAATGGATGGTGAAGGTTAAAGGGTAAGGGCTAAATGGTGAACGGTGAACCTGGCCTTCATCCGTTAGACTTTAGCCTTTAACCTTCAGCCTTTAACCTTTGCCCTTGTGACTTCATTCTGGCTTCTGACTCCTGACTCCTAATACACCGATGAATTACGTCGAGTGTTTGAGATACCTGGACAGCCTCGGCCAGGAGGTGCATGGCCTGCAATGGGGGCTGGAGACGACAACGAGGGTACTCACCCGCCTTGGGAACCCTCACCTGAAGTACCCCACTGTCATCGTTGCCGGAACAAATGGGAAAGGGTCCACTGCGGCCATGCTGGCCAGCATTCTGACCCAAGCCGGTTACCGCACGGGTCTTTACACCTCTCCTCACCTCGTCAGAGTGAACGAGCGGATGCGGGTCGATGGCGCTGAAATCCGCGAGGACGACTTTGCTCGCGCCTTCTCTGAAGTCCGCCAGGCTGTTGAAAGCCTGCTGGGGGAGAAAGCTCTGGGGCAAGTGCCGAGCTTCTTTGAGTTTCTGACGGCCACTGGCTTCCATTATTTCGCCCAGGCAGGAGCCGGCTTCGTGGTGCTGGAAGTGGGCATGGGAGGCCGCCTGGATGCTACCAACGTTACTCAGCCGCGCGTGGCGGTGATCACCAATGTGGGGCTTGACCACATGGAGTTTCTCGGGTCTACCCTCGCCGAAATTGGGCATGAGAAGGCGGGAGTCATCAAACCCGGGGTGCCCGTAGTGAGCGGATGCGAACCGGGAGAGGCCGCTGAGGTGATCCGGCGGCACTGCGCGGAAATGGGCGCGGAGTTATTGGAGACGGACACGATCGGCTGGCTTTCGGGGCTGCAAAGCTTGCAGGGGCACTACCTTTTCAATCTCTCCCTGGGCGCGGAGGGCTTCTCCGGCCTCAGTTGTCCGTTGCTAGGAAGGTTTCAGGTGAAAAACGCCGCGGCCGCGGTGACGGCAGCTTGGCGCCTCAGCCGGGATGGTTTCCGAATCACCCCCAGCGCGATGGTCAAAGGCCTGGAAAACACTTCGTGGCCGGGGCGGCTGGAACGGGTCTTGGAACATCCGCTGGTCCTGCTCGATGGGGCGCATAATCCCGCGGCCGCCCGCGTGCTGGCGGAGTTCATTCAGGAAGATCTGGTGGGGCGGCGCCTGCGGCTTGTTTATGCTTCGATGCGCGACAAGGCGATCGGCGAAATCAGCGAGATTCTGTTTCCGCTTGCCGAAGAGGTCTATTTAACGCGTCCCCACCTGACGCGCGCGGCCACGCCGGAAGAGATACTCGCGACGGCACGGTTTCGCCCCCAGCGGCTGGTCATCGAAGCCGAGCCTTCCGTGGCTGTGGCGCGGGCCTGCCGGGCGAGCTCCGAAGACGATGTGGTCATCATTATCGGCTCCCTCTATCTGGTGGGGGCCGTCAAGAAGGCACTGCTGGAAGGTCAGCTTCAGCTCGCGAACCGAGCCGTCCCGCGCCCTGGCGAAGGGCCGGCGTGATACGATCATGGGAACTCCTCAAGCCGTCCCCAGCGGCACGAACCGCAAACCGCAAGGCGTTTCGTACTGCCTCAGCTATCTGCGCTCTCTCCTATTCACCAATCTGCTGATTTATCTCTACACCGCAGTTTGCGGAACGCTTTCACTATGCTCCTCTTTGTTCGACAGCCAGGGGAGATGGCAGCACGCCTTCGCGCGACTCTGGTCGCGGTTGATCTTGAGGACCAGCGGCATCCGGACTCGCGTGGAAGGCTTGGGGAACCTGGCCGGCTTAAAGACTGCCATCTACTGCGCAAATCACCAGAGCGCCATGGACATCCCCATCCTCTTCGTGAATCTGCCCGTGCAGTTCCGCTTTGTCGCCAAACGATCGCTGTTCAAGCTGCCTTTCCTGGGCTGGCACTTGACGCGGTCAGGACACATTCCCGTCGATAGAGGACGCCCCAAAGGCGTGAGGCTGAGTCTCGACGCGGCCGCCGAGAGGATCCGCGCGGGAAGCTCTGTCGTACTCTTTCCCGAAGGCCATCGGAGCCGCGACGGAAAGATGTTGCCGTTCAGGTCCGGGAGCTTTTACCTCGCCGTTCAATCCGGTGTCCCTATTGTTCCGATTACCTTGAACGGAACGCGCGCCGTGCTGAAACCAGACACTTACCACGTAAGGTCTGGCTTGACTGAGATGATCGTTCACCCTCCCATCGCCACGAGTGCGCTCAGGCGCGACGATGTCGATACCCTTGCCGCGAAAGTGCAGGCTCAGATCACCTCCCGATTTGTGCCGTGTAACACATAGGCGCCCGCGCGCAGCAGCCCCAACGACAATGAAATGTCATTCCGAGCGAAGCGAGGAATCTCGCTCTGTGTCGGGCTAATCGCGGAAGGATGATCAAGGCGAGATTCCTCGCTTCGCTCGGAATGACAGCCCGCTTTGAAGCAGCGAAGACGGCTTTGGAGAGGATTAGTGGACGGCGTCGCAGGCAGACGGAGAGAGGTTGCGCAGAAGCTGTTTTCGATTCGAATCGGCGCGCTTGCGCCGGCACTTCGGACACACCAGGATGATGCTGGCTACGTGCTGGCCTTCCACGCGCTGCACATACCATCCCGCACCAATGGCTTCTTCCGCCGCAGGCAGCTTGCGGTCGCAATGCCAGCAGCGCCCCCTACCTGTCGAGGAGATCGCGTGCAAAGCACCGTTAACGTCAAGGTCAGAAGTCTTACTCGCTTTGACCAGCCTCATGCTTACCTCCCGCTGCCTTCAGAAAACTCTCGGCCATTTCGAGAAATTCGCGCGCCGTTCGTAACTGTTCTTCAGCAACTTCCTTGGGGACTTCGGCCCTCGAATCGATCGCATAGTCAGCATCCTCTCGAAGGTCCAAGGCTCGCGAGAGATGACGGCCGAACTTCGGGTCCGCTCTTCCTGTCTTCACGAACAGCTCGCCGAATTTGATCTTGACGCCGTGGTGCGTCTCAACCTCAACATCTGCACCCGCGAGCATCGCCGAGGCCGCTTCGAACATGACGTAATAGGTCCGGTTTACGGTCCCCGCGTAACGAGAAAGGGAGAGCATCCCCCTGGCATCCTCAAACCTTTCATGCGCGTTTCTCAAATGGGCTCGAACGTTCGCGTTCATTTCACGGGAACCGCGTACTCGGAGATTACGCGGCTGAAGTTTGTTCGCCCTTCCCGAAAATCGGCTTCGCTAACTGGAACCACCGAGATAACTAGGCTATGCTCAAGTGACAGGTCCGCAACGAGATCACCGAAACGGGCGCGCTCTTCGTACAGGCTGTCGAAATCCGACAAGACCAAGGCTACGTCGAGGTCCGAGCTCACCGGTAGCTCAATCCCGGCGTCCGGGCGAGCGTAGGATCCGAAAACATAGAGCCCCCGGAAACGCTCTCCATAAAGCGCCTTAAGCCTCTCTTGCAGGATCTCGAGGATAGGCTGAATCCGGCGCTGCGCCCAATGGGATATCTCCTTGACGCTTTCATAGAATGGCTGGAGATCAGCAATGGAAAGCGGCCCGGGGGGAGTGACAATCGAGTCCTTCCAGTAAAGATCGAGAGTCACCTCACTCGATGAAATGCGCCGGCGCGCACGGAGAGAAGGAGATGCTCCCGGTGGTGGCGCAGGTGCCTCTCTGAGCCCTTCAATCATGGCCCTGCCCGATATTCTGCCCCTTGCGTTGACCTCCGACTCGACCCAGAGGAGGCGGTCGCCGAAGTGCTTCCTGAACACCCCCGCGATGGCCGTGGCGGAGTCCGAATCGCTGCGCCAGCCGTGGAACACGGCGTCCCACTCACGTGTTCCCGGTTGAACCGGCCGGAGTTCGGGATGTTCTGACTGGAAATCCTTGACCCGACACCCCAGTTCTTCAGCGAGGGTCGGCGGCCAGTCAGGCCAGACGAAGCAAACGAAAATGCCCCGGGCGGAATAGCAACCTGCTCCCGTAATCCATTGCGACTGATCTTGAAGAGACACGAGCGCAGGCTCGACGAGTGAACGGTCCTCGGGGCTGTAAGAGCTCAACGCCTGCATAACATGATACTACCAGAATTCCCACAGCCTGGCGCTGCTAGATCCACGCCCCCGGCTACTGTATGATTCCCCTTTGGGGATTCAAGGGGATCACCGCTTGCCCCGAACTGGCAGCGTCACGCGGCACAGTTTGCTGCCTACTGCTTTCTGCCTACTGCCTACTCGTCTGCTACGAACATCCGCTGGTGGAGCCGCAGTTCAGGCACTTATAACAGGCGCCGCTGCGGACCATGATGGCGCCGCAATCGGAGCAGGGAGGCGCGTCTTCACTATGGACGACGCCCGCCAGGCCGGCCTGGCCGGTCTCCGAGGGGAGAATGCCCGGTCCGCCCGCCGCCTGGGTAAACTGCGAGGCGAGGCCGGCAGCCTTTTCCACTTCCGAGCCGTTCAGTGATGCGACGCTGGCGTCTTCGCTCGGCTGCGCGTCCTTGGGCAGGAACTTGTAAGCCATCCAGCGGAAGATGTAATCCATGATGGACTTGGCGTAGCGGACCTCCTGGTTGTTGGTCCAGCCGCTGGGCTCGAAGCGCATGTGGCTGAACTTGTCGCAGAGTACTTTGAGCGGCACGCCGTATTGCAGGGCCAGGGAAACGGCGGTAGCGAAGGAATCCATCAGGCCGGAAACGGTGGAGCCTTCCTTGGCCATGGTGATGAAGATCTCGCCCGGCGGGCCACCGTCGTAAAGGCCCACGGTCAGATAGCCTTCGTGCGCTCCTACGGCGAACTTGTGAGTGATGGCGCGGCGCTCGTCAGGCAACTTGCGGCGATAAGGCCTGCTAGGGACTAGGGGCTGGGGATTAGGGGCTAGGGATTGCGGAGCAGAGGCTGGGGACGACTCCTGCTCTTTAATCCTGAATCTTGCATTCTCGCTGTATTCAGCGGCTGCGAGCGCTTGGAGCCGTCGCGATAGATGGCGATGGCCTTCAGCCCCAGGCGCCAGCCTTCGGCGTAAACATTCGCGATTTCATCGGCCGTCGCTTCTTCCGGCATATTTACTGTCTTGGAAATAGCGCCCGACAGGAACGGCTGCACGGCCGACATCATGCGCACGTGTCCCATGTAGTGAATGGAGCGTTTGCCGTTGGCCGGTTTCAGAGAGCAATCGAAAACCGGCAAATGCTCCGCCTTGAGGCCCGGCGCGCCCTCGATGGTGCCGTGCTGGTCGATGTAACTTACGATGTCGGAGGATTGCTGGGGGGTGTAGCCGAGTTTCAAGAGGGCCGTGGGAATCACGTTGTTCACAATCTTGATAACGCCGCCCCCCACCAGTTTCTTGATCTTCACCAACGCCAGGTCAGGTTCAACGCCCGTGGTATCGCAATCCATCATGAAGCCGATGGTCCCGGTGGGCGCCAGCACCGTCACCTGGGCGTTGCGGTAGCCGTATTTCATTCCGTTCCCAAGGCAATCGTCCCAGGTCTTCCTGGCGCTTTCCCACAGGTTGGCGGCAACGTTGTGAGCGTTGATTTTTCCCAGTGCCTGGCGGTGCATCTCGATCACGCCCAGGAAGGGGTCGCGATTGAGCGGGTAGCCGGCGCAAGGTCCGAGTTCGGCGGCAATACGCGAGGACTGGAGATACGCCTCGCCGTGCATCAACGCTGTGATGGCGGCGGCGAAATCGCGCCCTGCGTCCGAATCATAGGGCAAGCCGTTGGCCATCAGCAGCGCGCCGAGGTTGGCGTAACCCAGACCCAAGGGGCGAAAGTCGTGAGAATTGACGGCGATCTTCTCGGTGGGATAGCTGGCGTTGTCGACGATGATCTCCTGCGCGGTGATCATCACGTCTACGGCATGACGGAAGGTCTCGACGTCGAATTCGCCCTCCGGGGTGAGAAACTTCATCAGGTTCAGCGACGAGAGGTTGCAGGCGGAGTCGTCCAGAAACATATACTCGCTGCAGGGGTTCGAGGCATTGATGGGGGCCGTGGCCTTGGAGGTGTGCCACTTGTTGATGGTGGTGTGGAACTGCATTCCCGGATCGCCGCATTGCCAGGCCGCATCCGCGATCATCTTCATCAGGGCGCGGGCGCGGTAGGTCTTCGCCGGCTTGCCGGTGGAAACCTCGCGCGTCGTCCATTCCCGATCCTCCACCACCGCTTTCATGAACTCGTCGCTTACCCGCACGCTGTTGTTGGCGTTCTGGAAGAAGATGGAGCTGTAAGCTTCTCCGTCGATGGCCTTGTCGTAACCGGCGTCCACCAGCGCCCAGGCCTTGCGCTCTTCTTTGGCCTTGCAATTAATGAAATCAGTAATATCCGGATGGTCTATATTCAGAATTACCATCTTGGCCGCGCGCCGCGTCTTGCCGCCCGATTTGATCACCCCTGCAAACGCGTCATAGCCCCTCATGAACGAAAGGGGGCCGGAGGCGATGCCGCCGCCCGAAAGCGGCTCGACGGAGGAGCGCAGCGGCGAGAGGTTGGTGCCCGTGCCCGAGCCCCACTTGAAGAGCATCCCTTCCGTCTTGGCCAGGGTCAGAATGCTATCGAGGTTATCTTGAACGGAGTTGATGAAGCAGGCAGAGCACTGAGGGTGACGATAGGCCTCCGTCTCCTTTTTGACGCCACCCGTGGTTGACTCCCAGTACCAGCCGCTCGCCGGGGAATTCCGGTGGTACTTGTGCCAGAGGCCGCAGTTGAACCACACCGGGGAATTGAAGGAGGCCTTTTGGCGAACCAGGAGGTGGAGCAGTTCGTCGTGGAAGTTGGCGGCGTCTTCCTCGGCGCGAAAGTAGCCGTCGTCGACTCCCCACTGAGCGATGGTGTCCGCCACGCGGCTGATGAGTTGCCGTACGCTGGACTCACGCTCCGGCGTCCCCAGCTTTCCATGGAAGTATTTCGAGGCCACAATGTTGGTGGCGGTCTGCGACCAGTCGGCAGGCACCTCCACATTGCGCTGCTCGAAGATCGCTTGCCCCTTCTCATTCTGAATGGAGGCGGTCCGCAATTCCCACTCGACCTCGTCAAAGGGGTGAATTCCGGGCTTGGTAAAAAGCCGCCCCATAGTGATGCCACGGATGGGGACATTCTCCTTGGCCGAAGACGTAGCAACTGTTGCCATAGTGACGGCATCTCTCTCCGCCATGGTAGGCCTCCTCAGGTAGAAGTAGCAGCAAATCCCTGGACTGCGGTGAGTCGTGATCCCGATGGACATCGGGATCGCTTGGCTTCACTGGCTGCGCCCCGCTTCCGAGCGCAACCCCGCAAAAGTAGCACAGCGGGTAAGGACGTGTCAAGAGGGAAAACACAATATATAGTAGTTTTTTCACTAGGACACCCAAATATAGTGGCCCCCGGCTCAAATTTTGACTAAATGTCGCCACCTCAGCATCTTGGCCGAATGATGACTTTCTGCCCAAGAATTCAAGTCGAGAAGTCGAGAGTCGAGGGTTGAGGATTGACAAACCGTCGCCATCCGACCCGACCCCTTGAATTGGCCCCGCAACTCCTCGACTCCCCGACTCCTCAACCTCTCGACTGTTTGTTTTCATAGACATTCTCGCTTTGTTCTGTCGAATTCAAGTCGAGAAGTCGAGAGTCGAGGGTTGAGGATTGACAAACCGTCACCGTCCGGCCCGACCTCTTGAATTGGCCCCACAACTCCTCGACTCCCCGACTCCTCAACCTCTCGACTGTTTGTTTTCATAGACATTCTCGCTTTGTTCTGTCGAATTCAAGTCGAGAAGTCGAGAGTCGAGGGTTGAGGATTGACAAACCGTCACCGTCCGGCCCGACCTCTTGAATTGGCCCCACAACTCTTCAACTCCTCGACTCCTTAACTCCTCGACTGTTTGTTTTCATAGACATTCCCGGATCGGTCGTCAAAAAACGCAATCGTTCGCGTTGCAGGGGATTGCAATCCGCAGGATTTCCGATAAAATCGGCCTGCGGGTCGGCTTGCTGCTTTTGAGGGAATGATTGCGACTTGCGAGCGCCTGGGGCGCGGAGGGAGACAACCTCCGGCCTCGATCGCGACCGACTATGTGTCTGACACATCACGTTCCCTGCAACCCCAGCTATGGATCATACCATCATAGCCTATTGGTTGTCAAGAGACAGAAAGTCAGAGTCGATATGAGGGTTTGATTACCCCTCTGCCGGCGACTGGCGCGGGGTTGGGCAACATGGAAGTAGAAACTCGCGGGGGCGGCCACGAGGGCCGCCTCCAGGACGGGGTTGTTGCACCTTCCTAATGGCCAGGATCGGTGACGGTGACGCTGAACGAAACGGTCTTCGACGCATCGGTGCTGCTGACTGCGGTAACGTCGAACGTCGCCGGGGTGGGCACCCCAGGGGGCGCGGTATAAGTGAACGAGCTGCCGGAACCGGATACACTTCCGAAGGCTGCGGCCCCCGCACTGCCGCTCTGGATGCCATTGAGGAGCCAGGTAACCCCGGTGTTGGTCGCGTTGATCACGGAGACGGTGATCGGCACCTCCGCGTTGGTGGCCACAGTTTGCGCGGTGGTGGGTTCAGTAAGGGAGATAGCCACGTTATCCGGGGTTGATGGTCCGAACAGGACGAACGTCGGATAGGTGTTGCCGATGTCTGTGGCAATCAGAAAACTGGTGGCGTTGATCGCGATACCAAACGTCTCAGCGGCTGCCGTGGGAGTGCTTTGCGTCATCATGATCCCGTAGGCGCCGAAAGACAGCAGTTGCTCGATGAACTGATCGGCCAACTCATCGCCGGGGTTAACGTTGGCTTTGTCGCCCAAGATAAAGATATTGGGGAACGCCGTGCTGTTCTGCAGATCGATCAGGTAGTTTTCGGCCCGGCTGTTTTGGTTCACAACCTCCGTGGTGCCGCCAAAGTACGCTCCGGCCATCGTTTTGGGGTTGAAACCGCCGGTCGGGTCATTCTGCAGGAAGGCCAGCCCGCCTTGCACGTGAGCGTCCTCACTCAAGAGGACGGCCTGCGAGTCCGAGAGGAGGTAGACAAGCGGCGGGTCCGGACAGCTCCCGGAGGCGTTGATGGTCATGTGGCCATTGGAAGCGACGGTGTAGGTGCAGGTGGCAGCAGTTTGTCCCGTTGCCCCGGCTTCGTCCACGTAAGCCTCGATGTTGATCGAGGTGCCGGTGCCCTCGGATACGAAGTAGCCGAATTCCATCCATCCTCCCGTGCTGCCGTCCACCCCGGTTTGATACCAGGCGTAGCTGCCGGTGACGCTGCCGGTGGTAAACGACCCGGCGCCGGCCTGAAGATACGATTCGCCCGCCGTGATGATGTCGTTGGCGCTATCGTAATTCACACTCAGCAGCAGGGCCAGGTTGGCGGAAACCATGTACTCCGCATTTTCGCTCGCAACTCCCGAGACGGTGGTCGATTGAGTGAAGCGACCATTGGCGTCCGGAGCAGAGTAGCTCCCCACGGTGCCCGCAAGGGTGACGTTGCCATAGTCCCCGCCGTCGTTGCAAGTCTGGTCCAGGCCACCGACATTGCCGGCGCCGCCGGCGGTTGCCGTCCGCGTCAATACCCCCGCACAGGCGATGCGCGTACCGTTGCTTGAATCCCAGCCTGACACCAAGTGCGCGAAACTGCCCGCCGGGCCGGCGCTGAAAGCGGAAGTAGTTTGCTGGAGAATCTGGCCGGCAGCAATAAACGAGCTCGCGCCGGCGGGATCGAACTCGTTGATCCGCCCCTGGGTAGCCACGCCGGAGGAGAAAGCTCCCAAAGTGAAGCGGGTAGTGAAGGTCGTCCCGGCGGCAGTGACGAACGTGGCGCAACCGCGGTTGCTCGCCCCCACGGTGTAAGAACTGCCAGCGGCAGTAATCGTAGTGTTGGTCTCGAAGGCAGCCCCGGTGGTGTTGATGTCGACTTCCCCGCCCGTGATGCCGCCGGTTCCGTTGAACGTCAGTGAGCCGACGACGGCTTGGAAACCGCTGCCGTTGTATCCGAGCAGATTGAAGGCGTACTGCCCTTTGAGAATAGACTCATGCCCCGACTCGCAGACGGAAAGGGTGTCATTACCTATCGTGACGTTGATGGAGGGTGAAGTGGCGATCGCAGACTTCGAATCCGTCACCTGCAAGGTCACCGATGCGGAGCCTGTGCCGCCGAAAGGCAGACCCGAAATTACTCCCGTGCCGGCCACCAGCGCCAGACCTGGGGGCAGCGCGCCGGCGGAGATACTCCAAGTGTAAGGCGGTGTTCCGCCGCTGGCCTCGGCCTGTGCGGCGTAAGACACTCCCAGGAAGGCGTTCGGCAACGCCGTCGTGTTAACGGTCAGCACGGTAGACACCGCAGTGACGGTGAAGTTCAGGGCGTTCGATGGCCCTCCGCCCGGCGCAGGATTCGTCACCACCACGGGGTAACTACCCGCCGTGGCCTGGTCGCTCGCGGTGAGCATGATCGTCAACTGCGTCGAGCTTACGAACGTAGCTGCATGCGCTACGCCGTTGAAAGTCCCGGTCGAGGTAGAAATAAAGCCTGTCCCCGTAATGGTCAGCACCTGAGCCGCAGACCCTGCCTTCGCGGAGGAGGGAGAAAGGCTCGAGATGGCCGGTACGGGATTATTCGCAACGCTACTGACCGTGAAGTTCACGGCGTTCGAAGCGCCCCCGCCCGGCGCCGGGTTGGTCACCACCACCGGGTAAGTTCCCGCCGTGGCCTGGTCGGCGGCGCTAAGCATAATCTTCAATTGGGTCGAGTTCACAACGGTCGCAGTGTGCGCCACCCCGTTGTAAGTCACCATCGAGGTTGAAACGAAGTTCGTCCCATTGATCGTCAGGGCTTGAGCGGCTGCACCCGCCGTGGCGGAACTCGGAGAGAGGCTCGCGATCGTAGGCGTGGGATTGTTCACCGTGAAATTCAGGGAGTTCGAAGTGCCTCCGCCCGGAGTGGGATTGACCACCACGACGGCGTAAGTTCCCGCCGTGGCTTGGTCGGCAGCGCTCAGTTGAATGGTCAATTGGGTGGCGCTCACAAACTTTGCGGTGTGCGCCGCCGAGTTGTAGGTCACTGTGGACGTGGAAAGAAAGTTCGTCCCATTGATCGTCAAGGTTTGCGCCGCCGCTCCCGCCGTGGCGGACGCCGGGGAGAAGCTCGAAATGGTGGGCACGGGGTTGTCTACGGTGAAGTTCACGGAATTCGAAGCTCCCCCGCCGGGAGTGGGGTTGGTCACGACCACGGCGAAATTGCCTGACGTGGCTTGATCGCCGGCGCTCAGTTGGATGGTCAACTGCGTCGCGCTGACGTACGTCGCGGTGTGCGCCACCGCGTTGTAAGTCACGGTCGAGCTGGAAACAAAGCCCGTCCCATTGATGGTCAGTGTCTGCGCTGCTGCACCGGCGCTGGCGGAATCCGGAGACAAGCTCGTGATGGTGGGTATGGGATTGTTCACCGTGAAGTTCACAGAATTCGAAGCTCCCCCGCCGGGAGAGGGATTGGTCACCGCGACGGCGTAAGTTCCCGCGGTGGCTTGGTCCGAGGCACTCAGTTGAATCGTCAACTGGGATGAGCTCACAAACGTCGCGGTGTGCGCTACGCCGTTGTAAGTCACCGTCGAACTGGAAAGGAAATTGGACCCGGTGATGGTGAGCGTCTGCGCCGCTGCCCCCGCCGTGGTGGAGGAGGGAGACAGGGTTGTGATAGCCGGGACGAGATTGGTCATGATCGTCGAAGCTCCACCGCAACCTGTCACGAGAATCAGCAAGCCGCAAATAAACCCGAGAACGTATCCTTTCCGAAGAAGCCGTCGGTTCATAGATACACCCTCCACGGAAATATCTGATTGGGTTGAGAAGAACAGGCCGGAGTGGCGACCTTCACCGCCTAAACGATCAACACCCAGCAACAGGAGGTGGCGTGCGTGCAGCCACAGGAAGAAGGCTCAAGCTCCCTATCATGCCCGGGGCAGGGTGATGTTAGGGCGCTGTCTGCGGCAAGTCAAGCCGAAAAGTGACTCCAATCCATTGATGACGGCAATGGGATGCACCCAGGTGGGGTAGGGGTAGGGCTTGCCCCAATACTGTTCACTTAACTAAATCTGTGGTATCCTTCTCTCATTGACCTTGAGAGGAGGACCACAATGGCCCGTACTAGAGCTGAACTTCCAAAAGGTACCCGAATTACGGATTACATTAGTCTCGGCGTGCTGGCCACGACGTTTCCTTTGGCGCAGGTGAAGGCGGTGCTGGCCGCGCAGCAGAAGAGCAGCCGGCGGCAACGCGAACTGCCCGCGCACGTGGTCGTTTACTATGTCATTGCTTTGGCGTTGTTCATGCAAGTGTCTTATCGCGAGGTGTTGCGCTGTCTGCTGGAAGGCTGGGGGTGGTTGTTGGGGCCGCACCAGCGGGTGAAGATCACCGGCAAATCGGGGATTTCGCAAGCCCGCACCCGGCTGGGCTGTGCGGTCCTGCAGCAGTTGCATGACGAGGTGGTGAAGCCCGTGGCCGTGCCCCAGACCCCCGGGGCTTGGTATCGGCGCTGGCGTCTGGTGAGTCTGGACGGCAGCACTTTGGACGTGGCCGACGAACCCGCCAACGTGCAAGCCTTCGGTCGCCCGGCGGCCAGTCGGGGTGCCAGCGCCTACCCGCAAATTCGCTTTGTGGCGCTGGTGGAGAACGGCACGCACGTGTTGTTTGGCAGCCGCCTGGGGGGCTGCGCGACGGGCGAGATCAGCCTCGCGCAAGAGGTGATCGGGACTCTGCAGAAGGGAATGCTGTGCTTGGCGGATCGCTACTTCCTGGGTTTTCGCTTGTGGAATCAAGCCCGTGCGGCCGGAGCGGACCTGCTGTGGCGGGTGCCCAAGAAACGGCGTTTGCCGGTGGAGAGTCGCCTGCCGGACGGTTCCTATCTGAGCCGTATTTATCCCTCCGAGCAGGATCGACGCCATCACACCCAGGGTGTGGTGGTGCGGGTGATCCAATACCGGCTGGAAGGGGTGCCCGGCGCCGAACCCCTCTATCGCTTGGTGACCACGATCCTCGACCCGAGCGAAGCGCCCGCCGAGGAATTGGCGGCGCTCTATCACGAGCGCTGGGAAATCGAGACCGCCCTGGACGAGCTGAAGACCCACTTGCGGGGAGCGAAAATCGTTTTGCGGAGCAAGACACCGGACTTGGTCCGACAAGAATTTTACGGGCTGCTGCTGGCGCATTTTGCCCTGCGCGGCTTGATGCACGAGGCGGCCTTGAAAGGGGGAGAAGATCCCGACCGGCTTTCCTTCCTGCACGCCGTGCGGGTGGTCCGCCGTAAGCTGCCCCTCTACGCTGCTACCCCCCCCTCGGGAGAGGAAGGCGTTCCATGAGGCGATGTTGGATGAAATCCTGCAAGAGCGAGTCGTCTCCAGTCGTGGCCAGCAACACCCGCGTGGGGTGAAACGCAAGCTGAGCAAATTCCCGCTGCGTCGTCGCGGGACTTGCTCCACTGCGCGAATTGAATTCTCGGAATGCATCAGAATCATTAAGTGAACAGTATTGGGGCTTGCCCTACCCGCGTCGGCCTAGTAGCCGTCCGGGGGACGGCAAGCGGGTACGGCAAGCCGTCCCCCTACATTGCGGGTCGTTCCTAACTACCTGCCTGCTCGAGGATGGCGAAGTCGCCCGGGTTCCACGCCTGCGTAAGGATGTAGAATCTGCCGTTGATTCTCCGCAGCGCCGCGTTGTGGATGTGAACGAAGTTCTCGAGTCCCAGGTCTTCTTTGGGCATGATGGTCGAAATCAATCTCTCGTCCTCGAGAATATAGATTGGGGCGCCTTTCTTCTTGTCAGGGCCATCCAGAGCGGGAACCACGCTGTAGTGTTGGTCGAGGTAGTTAATGTCGCAGGGCAGTGAGCCGGAGGGCATCTTCAGGCTGGAGAGGTAATGGCCGTAGCGGGTAAAACGGTCCAGGCGGGAATGGGGCCGGTCGGCGATGTCGAGCCGCGTTTTGCCGGGCGGCACGGTGATGCCGTGGGCGGTTCCGAACTGGCCCACGCCCTCGCCTTTTCCGCCGAAGGCCAGATCGTTCCACGCGACTTCGAAGCGGCTTTCGCGATTGATCCGCGCCGTCAGGACATAATCGAGATTGCAATACCCGGTGGTGACGTAATACAAGCCGTTCAGGAATTCAACTGCTGTAGGAGCGAAATTCCCTCCGCCCAGAAAATAGTCGCGAATCTCCGGATGCTCGAATTCGACAGCAGCGGTGGGAGCATCGAGAGCATTTACGAGTTTTCCATCCAGGGTAGTTGTAAAAATCTTGCCGGCATCATTGGCGGGGAAGGTCAAATAGGGGGATCCGTCCGCGTCGTACCAAATGGTCGTGTCGTGCAGGTTAAGGTTCCGCATTTCATCCGGAGTGTCGACCAGACTGATCGTCTTCAGGTCGGAACTGACCTGGAGAATCCCGGCTCCGGGAAGAGCGAAGTAAGTCTCCTCTTTGCCTGCGCGGCGGTCGACGGCGAAACCTCCGTGAGCGTTCACCAATACCTTCCGGGCCTCCGGCGGCAGTCGTTCGGAAGTGTAGAGGACGTCGGAACTTCATCTCCCCCTGGCCGCTGATGCCCGGCGCTCGATCCGCACGTGCCCCGGGCGGGGTAGCCGATGATGACGGCGACCCTCCTCCCGGATGCGGAACATGCGGGTGCGCATGGAGGGCGTTCAGACTCGGTGCCATACCGGCTGAAGCGAGTAAACCGTAGAGCATGTTTCTTCTCAAGATTCGCATTGGGCTCCTGTCAGGTGGTGTTCTCGTTCTTTAGCCCCGAAGCGGCGAGCTACCAAAGCCCGGGCTACCGGCCTGGGTCAAGGAGTTTAGCCACACTCCGGCAAGCGCCTGGAAGGGCGTGATATGCCCACGTCTTAGGCCTGGGACGGTGTCGAGCGTTATCGCGGCCCGTATTTCGCCCGTTCAGGGCTTGCTACAAAAATGTACGCGCGTTTGGACCCAGACCGTTGGCCTGGGCTGTGATAGGCCGCCCCTTGGGGCTCAATCCGCCGTTCCAAAACACATTACCGCGACGCGATGCTCGTCCCTTCTCCTTTGCCTTCCACGCGAAGCATGATCGGCGGGGATGGGTGCTGTGTGGTAGCGTTGGACTCGACATTGGCCACCACGTAAATCGGCTGAACGATCGGCTTGGCCCAATCCGCGGCGCGCAGCTTGAAAGTTGCGTCACTCCGATTCTCCGGCACCAGAATCCCGTTCAGGCCCAGGTTTACAACCCGGACGCCGGGAGGCAGGTTCACAACGTCGCACGGTACTCGCCCCTTGAATCCATTTCTTCGCTCCACGTGCAGAGACACACTTACCTCTTTATCCGGGGCAATAGCCACTTGTTCGGGCTCGGCCCGCACCGCGACGTCCGGAGGAGGGATTATCGACGCCACCTGCAGAGCCTTGTCAGCGCTCGCCCGGCGCGTAATGGCGCGGCCGTTCACGACGGCGTGCCCCTCAATTTCGAAGTGTGCCGGCAGGGAGTCCGGATTCGAGCCCTGCGCGGCACTCAAGACGACCACGGTTGAATCCTCTCCCGCCGCGATCTCCGCCTTCTTCGCCGTGAGGCCTTGGGGCAGACCTTTGACTTCGATTTCGATCGGGCCTTCGTAACCCTGTAACCGGTTGACGGAGACGGTCATCGGCGTCGATCCGCCCAGGGGAATGTTGGGGTTATCAGGATTGGCCACGAGAGTGAAACCGGGCGTAGCTTCGCGAATCGTCAACCGATACGCCAAGCCGGGGCCGCCCAGGTTGCGGACGTCCTTGAGGTGAACAAGATAGTCCCCATCGGCGGGCGCTTCGAAATCCAACCGCGAATCGGCGCCGTAACTGGGCCCGCCGTCGTCGTTTCGCTCGGTGAGATGGAACACGGGGAGGCCGTTCGCCGGGAACTCAGCGTCCGGAGGGAGGATTTGCGCCTTGTAGACCGTGGTATTCAACGGGCGGAGACTTGGAGAAGTACCCAGCCACGTGAACCGCTGTCCTTCAAACCCTTTCAGAATAACGTCGGCGTCCGGTTGGTCGGGGATGTACGCAATCTGGTCTAACTCATCGCCGACCATCAGGTAATCGTTCTCGTGGAGTCCGGTAGTAGAAACCAACCTTATTCCTTCGCTTCGCGAATCCCGGTCCGCCAGGGTGGTTTGGGTCTGGTAAAGGCAACGAACCGTGGCGCGCGGCACGTTGTTGCCCCGCGAGTCGAGCAGTTCGACAACGGAATCGAGAGGCGAACCAAGCCGGGCAGCCGCCACCTCTATCACCAGGCGCTGGCCCTTAACCGCGTGGATGCGAAAGAAATCGTCGTCGTCGTGCTTCGCGGCGCTGGGGTTATCAATGTGGCCATTGATGGTGACGGGGATGGAAACTGCCTCAGCTTGCGAAGGCGTATCGTTGGGCTCCTTCTCGAAAACCTCCGGCACGTCACCCACGCCAACGCGGGGCTTATTCAGGAGCGGACCGGAGGGCGTCGCAACCACCAGCGGAAGAGTCGTCCAACCATCGACGCGAGCGGGCGGCCGGACTTCGATTTGCTTCACGCCGCCAAGGTTGACCCCCTCAATGGACACCGCCGCCGGCCTGCCCGCGGGGACGCCAAGGGGGAACCAGCCGGTGACGTACGGGAGAGGACCCGCATTGAGCCTATAGAAATAATCCCAGCCGCCTTTTTCATCGCGATCAGAAATCGAGATCGTGTACTTGCCTTCCTTCGGCAGCTTGGCCACCAATATCGCATCGGGCTCGCGCAGGTATTCTCCGGCGCGAGCAATCTCCCCTCCGGAAGAGTCGCGCAGGACGAGCAGCGATTCGAGTTGCGAGTCCAACCGTGATGCCACAACTTGAAACACCGTCTCCTGGCCGGCCTTACCCTCAAAGCTGTAGCTATTCACTTCGCCGACCGTGGAAACTGCGCCAACAATCGTGGCCGGCAGTTCGACTTGCTGCGGATCAGAAGAATTGCGTTGCTGCTGGACCTCCTTCAGCGACCCGACGTCCAGCGGCAGCATGTTCGACGTACCGTTGGGCGTTTGAATGCGGAACCAATGGATACCCGGCTCAACATCTTTGGAAACGGTGAGTTCCACTTGGGCCTCGGACTTTACCCCCAGCGGCACCGCAGCCTCCAGGTCCACGCCAGCTCGCGCCGCCTTGATCTCTTCATGAATCGCCGTAACGTTTAGTATCTTCGCCGTGAAACCGGGGCCATCAAAGAGCACGGCGCGCGCCGCGATGAGCCCGCGACCTTCGAGTTTGAAATTGGCGGTTGTGCCGCGCTCCATTCCCGCCGGCGAGATGCGCGAGAGAGCCGGCGGGATGATGGGTTCGTCGGCCAACAGCAGCAGCCCGCCGCCCAGAAGCGTTACCACAGTGACTGCCGCTTTCAGACCGCTTGTTTGCATAAGTGAACTCCGAAGCGCCTTGCAACTATCTGAGATTGGAAATTTCAGATTTCAGACCCACTGCCTACCTGCCCAGCTGCGTACTGCCTTCGGCCATCAGCGGGCCGAGCCTGGGCTTGTACGATCTCGCGTCGTAGAGGCTTAATGTTCCGTCGTATCGTCCTGCCGCCAGCCACTTGCCATCCGGACTGATGGCCAACGCATCCACCCAATCAGGTTGGCCAGGGAGTACTCCGACCGGGTCGAGGGTTGCCGCGTCGCGGAAACGGATGGAGCCGTCGGAGGAACTCGTGATTAGGGTTTTCCCCTCAGGCGACCAGACGATCTGAAGGATGCTGTCTTCGTCGGCGATGAGCGATTGCACCAGGCTGCCTTCCTTTTCGCTGATCTTCCACACATGAATGGAGTTGTCGTAGCCGGCGCCTGCCAGGTACTCCCCGGATGGCGAAAACGCAATGCTGGTAATTCCATCCAGCGCATCGTTCAACGTATACAGGCGTTCACCGGACGCCACATTCCAGATCTTGACGGTCCGATCCTGCGAGCCCGATGCCAGAAGTTTTCCGTCCGGACTGAATGCCACGGCGAACACGGCATCGATGTGGTCGAGCAGGGCCTTCAGGTCCTTTCCGGTTTGGGCGTCCCAAATATGGATGGATTTGTCATAGCTGCCCGAAGCGACCAGCTTTCCATCGGGGCTGACCGCAAGGGAGTAGATGCAGTCCGCGTGGCCGCGCATCGTCCGCAGGAGCGCGCCGGTAGCGACATCCCACACTTTGATTTCACCCCATTGCTGTGGCGGACCTCCACCGGCCAGCAGTTGCTTGCCGTCGGGACTGAAGACAATCGACCGCACGTAGTCGGCGTGACCCTCGAGTGTGCGGATGACTTTGCCGGTGGAGGCGTCCATCAGCCGAACTTCTTTATAACTGCCAACAGCAAGAATGCGTCCGTCGGGCGAGAACCTCAGAGATACGACGGGAGAAACCGCCGGCGCCTTCGGCTTGATATCGGGAATGGCCAGGGGTGCGAGCGGCTGGGCGGCTTCGCCCGCGGCGGGACCCTTGGCCCCAGCTTCAATCCAAGCCTTTAGAGCGGCAATGTCCGCCGCTGGAAGCGGGTCGGTCCCAAACGGCATGCGAGGTTGAACTTTCCCCTCGAGCATCTGAACGAGCCTGCTCTGCTCGCTCTTGCCGGGAACAATCGCGGGCCCGTCTTTGCCGCCCTTCATCAGCAGGTCGTAGCTCTCCATAACAAATCCGCCCATCTTGGCGGCGCTGGAGTGGCAGGCCAGGCAGTTTTTCTGAAGAATCGGCGCGATGTCGCTGCTGAAAGACGGCGTTGAGGCGGCGCGGGCCGGCTGTATCCTGACCGCAGCCCACAGCATGAGCCAGGCCATCGCTAGGCCAAGACAACGGAATCTGATAGTTGCAGTTCGCTTCCACATGAGAAACATGGCCCTCTCCCCACGAGAGGGCATTGTTGGAAAGTAGCTTAGTGGTTAAAAACAAACTCCTCGCTCGTGAGCAGTGCCCAGGCCATGTCGGCCAGTGCCGCGCGCCGCGGGTTGGAGATTCCTTGCACCTTCGCGCTCTCAGCTTCACGAAGCGCATTCAACAGCGCAACGCGCTCGGCCTCGGCCGGGTAGCGGCTGAGCGATGCCAGGTAAAGGTAATTCACGATCGCATCATCAGAAAAACCCAGTTTCATGAGCATATCGATCGAATTCCCGGCGTCGCGCAGCTTGTAGTTCAAAGTATCGCCGTTGATAATGTGCAAGGCCTGGGTGACGGTCGGAACTGAAGTGCGTTCGCTCTCGCGGGTCTGCTGGCGCGCGGGGCGACCGAAGGCGGTGAGGAAGTAAGACCGCACCGCCGCGTCCGGCAACTGCAAGGCCCGAGTCCCGGGCGGATAGCCTTCAAACTTTTCGGGTTCCTGGGTCACCTGCGAGTAGGCATCCAGCAGGACTTCCGCGGGAAGCCTGCGAATCAAATAGTGCGAGTAATACTGGCTCGTCCTGCGCGTTCTGATCGTTCGGGCGCGAGGAGGCCTGATAGGCTGCGGACTCCAGGATGGTCTCCACAAGATAGTCAATATCATAGTTGTGCTTAATGAAGTCCTTAACCATCACATCGAGCAGCTCGGCGTTGGTGGCTGGATTCGTATCCCGCATATCGTCCGCCGGTTCCACCAGGCCGCGGCCCATCAGGCTTCGCCACACGCGGTTCACAATCGCCCGTGCAAAGAAAGGATTCTCCGGCGAGGTCAGCCATTGGGCGAAATAGAGGCGCGGGTCCTGGGGCGAATCCACAGGCAAAGCGGCGGCGGCCAGCGGCTTGGGCGGCAGCGGCTTCGTGTACCGGTCGTCGGTAAACTGTCCCCAGGGATTCGAGTAGACCGTCACGTCCTCGAAGACGGGGCCAACGCCGACCCGCGAGATGGTGCGGCCAGAAGTCTTCAGCCGCACTCGCGCGAAGAGGTTGGCCATGCCGTAGTAGTCCTTCTGCGTCCACTTCGCAAGCGGGTGATTGTGGCAATGGGCGCAGGTAATAGTGATGCCGAGGAACGCCTGGGCCATATTCTCCGAGATATCCAGCGGGTCGCGGTGGATGGCCCAGTAGTTCGCAGCACCGTTCTCACGCGCATTGCCCGTCGCCGTGACGATTTCGTTGACGAACTGATTCCAGGGCTTGTCGGCAGCCACGCTTTCGCGAATCCAGTTGTAGTAGCTCCACATCCCTTCGTCCGAGAGATGATTGCTCGACACCAGCAGCAGGTCAGACCACTTGTAAGCCCAGTAGTCGACGAACTCCGGCCGGCGCATTAACTGTTCGATCAGCAGTTTGCGCTTTTCAGGCGCAGCATCGTTCAGGAATCGCTCGACCTCGGCGGGGGCAGGAAGAATTCCTGCCGCATCCAGGTACACCCGGCGGATGAACTCGGCGTCGCCGGCCGGGGGAGAAGGGGGAATGTGGAGCACCTGGAGGTGCTTCAAAATGTAGTCGTCGATGTAATTGTGCCGCGGCGCATGCTTGTAAACGTCGGCGCTGATGTTGTAGGGATAGGGAATACGCAGGCGGGCGAAGGTGACGTGACTCTGGTACCAGACAGTGACCGGGGCCTCGCCGTAGCCGTGCATCTTCACGCGCCCATCCTGATCCACCGCCGCCACACCTTCGTCCCCGCTGTCATATTTCGCCCAGCGCGTGACGTCCTCGCGGTGGCCATCGGTGAAAACGGCGGTGACAACGAGTTGCTGCTCCGCCTCAGGTCGAAGCGAAGCCTCGTTGGGCAACACTTCGATGCTCGCCACACGCGGGTCGGACTCCTGCGGTTTGGGCATGCCGTCCGCGATCCAGCCGGAAATGACCTGATACTCCGTCGAGCCAACCGCGAAACGTTTGCCGCCGCCGTGCGGAATGGTCAGCGTGGGCTTGAGAAGAATCAGGCTCCTGGCGGGTTCGATCCGCTCAGTGCGGCGCGCCAGCGCCTGGTGGGTAAGCGTGTAATAATCCGTTTCCGGGTCGTATCCTCGGAGAGTGAGCTTGAACCCGTTCTTCCCTGCCGCGGCCCCGTGGCATGCGCCTTGGTTGCATCCCACTTTGGTCATGACCGGGATAACATCGTTGCGGAAGCTCCACTCGAACGGCGCCGAGAACTTTGAAACCTCTACGCTCGCGGCGTCGCGCTGTCCGCGGAAGGTGGCCGTAAGGGTGGTGCGCCCGTCGGACTGCGGCCAAACCAGTCCTTCCTGATCCACGCGAGCGATTCCGGGATCAGCGGAAGTGAATCTGAGCCTCAGCCGTCACGTCTTCCTGGTGGCCATCCACGAAAGTCGCCTCGACGACCACGCGCTGCGTATAGCGAGGGCCGCTGATGGAGATCGAGGTTGGCAGGACTTGCAGTTTGCTGACGCCGACGCCCTTGAACGTCGAATGGGCGGCGACGGGGTGCAGCGGACGAGTGGCGCGGGTCGAAGAGTCCGATGCCGCCCCGCTCATGTCCGTTTGGTGGTAAGGCTGGTCGGTTGGTTGAGCTGTTTGCGCCCAAAATATAGTACTGCTCGCAGCAACCAGGAAGGCCAGAAGAACGGAAGAAATGATGCGAACCTTGCACATACTATTTATCTTCTCTGTGTCCTCTGTGACCCGGAAAAAGCCCAACACAGAGGACACTGAGATCCTCCGTGTTCTCTGTGTTAAGCCTTTGCAGCCACAGAGGACACGGAGAAATCCGTGAACCTCACTCGTAGGGGCAACCCTCGTGGTTGCCCTGGGCGGCCACAAGGACCACCCCTACATCGTATGGAAACCACCGTCAGCAACCTGACGCGAGACGGCAGGGGCGGTTCGCGAACCGCCCCTACGTCAGCAATTCCGCAATCGGATCGAAGCCGTGATCGACAACCCGGACCTCGCGCCCCTGGGGGGTTTTCATAATGAAGTCGAGGGGTATGCCCAGGGCCGTGTAAACCGTGGCGGCGACGTGGGAGGGCATGACGGCGCGGTCCTTGGGAGCGGCTCCGATCGTGTCCGAGGAGCCCACAATCTGGCCGCCCTTGATGCCCCCGCCTGCAAGCACAACGGTCCAGCATTGCGGCCAATGGTCGCGTCCTCCCGCCGGATTGATGCGCGGCGTGCGGCCGAATTCCCCGGTGGCCAGGACCAGCGTGGCGTCCAGCAGCCCGCGGTCGCTCAAATCCTCGAGCAAAGAACTGTAGGCATTGTCAAACATCGGGCCTATTTGATCGCGGTAGCAACTGATCGGGCTGAAAGGCGCCGAACCGTGAATGTCCCAGGTGATTTCATTGAAGACGGTTTCGAACATGTTCACGGTCACGAAGCGGACGCCGCGCTCCACTAGCCGGCGCGCCAGCAGGCAGCCCTGGCCGAAGCGGTTCATACCGTAACGCTTGCGAACTTCCTCGGGCTCCTGGGCCAGGTCGAAGGCTTCCCTTGCCGTGGCCGAGGTCATGAGGGTATACGCTTGATGGAAAGTCGAGTCCATCAACTTTGCATCCTGATCGGTTTTCTCAAAGTAGCTCACTGACTGGTCAATCACCTGGCGCCAATCGCGGCGGCGATCGACACGCACGGCGGAGATGTAATCCGGCGGAAGCATGTCCGGTACTTTGAAGTTCGGGTCGGAAGGATCGGCGTTGAGAACAAATGGGTCGAAGGCCTTGCCGAGGAAACCGGCTGTGTCGCCGTGCGGCAGATTGCCGCCCAACGCGCCGATGGTGAATGGAATCAACACATTGGGCGGCATGTCGCCCTTGGGCCCCTTCTCCAGGCGCAACACGCAACCATAATTGGGGGATTCCAGGCCACCCTGGAACAGCCGCCCCGTCTGCATCATCTGGCAGCCGGTGTCGTGCACAGCCGCGGCGGTGTGATAGACGGAGCGCAGCAGGGCGAATTTGTCCGCATGCTTCGCCATGCGCGGGAAGATCTCGGAGATCTCAATGCCCGCCACGTTGGTCTTGATCGGCTTGTAAGGGCCGCGGATTTCGGCGGGGGCCTCGGGCTTCATATCCCAGGTGTCAAGCTGGCTGGGCCCGCCGACCAGCATAAGCTGGATACAGTTGATGTCCTTGTTGGATTTCGCGGCGCCGCGAGCCTTCAGGCTGAAGAACTCGGGCATGGTTAATCCCAGGAAGGCTATCGTGCCGGCATGAAGGAAGTCACGGCGCGTAACACCGTCGCAGAAGTGAACTTTATTGTCAGCATCGAGCCTGAACATAAACACGGCTCCTGGAAGCTGTCGAAATGAAAGGCGCAGCCCTGCACCTGTGCATATCCTACTGTAACGCTGTCCTGAGTGTCAATCGAAACGACGAGGTAGAGCGGGCCTCCCGCCGGGGCCCGCCATCGATCCCCCGTGGAATGAGTGACAACCGAGAACGGAGGCGAAGCACATCGGTGCGGGCAAAATGCCCACAGGACAGCGGCCGGGACGCCCGCGCTACCTCTCGGCCTCTTGGCCTGAATTGACACCCCCTTGTCTTTGCAGCTATCCTGAGCCATGGCTGGCTCGCGCGCATCTAATCCAGCAGCGGCCTGCCGCGCATTGAGAGCGCTTCTCCGAGGATTGGGCCAGCCTCCACACTAATTGTCCTAAATGGTGGAACATGCGGCGGGGCGAGGAGCCAAAAGGTTTATGAGATTGCTTTCGACGAACGCGAAGAATTGGTTGCGCAACCTGCCCCGCCTGATTGCGCTTCCGATTCTCCAGGCGCCGGAAGAGGCGTTGATGGGAGGCCAGGCAGTCATCGAGGGCGTCATGATGCGCTCCCCGCACAGCTATGCAGTAGCTGTGCGTCAGCCCGGCGGCACGATCGCAGTGGCCAAGGACTACCTGGAAAAGCCGTCTGAGAAGCATCCCTGGCTGAAATACCCGCTCCTGCGCGGGCTTGGGACCCTAGGGCAGGCGATGGTGCTCGGCATTCGGGCGTTGCGTTATTCCGCTGAACAAGCGATGGATGAACCGGGGAAACCCGCCCAAGCCGACAAGAAGGGCGAGCTGAGCAATTGGCTCCTGGCGGCGAACCTGGCGCTGTCGTTGGGGTTCTTTGTTTTTTTCTATAAGTATGTGCCGCTTTCGCTGGCCACGCTGATCAGCCGGCGTTACCCCGCGGCGGGCAACCTGCTGATATTCAACTTCCTGGACGGAACAATTCGCATCGTCCTGTTCCTGGGTTTCCTCTTTTTCATTTCGCAATGGAAGGAAATCCGGCGGATCTTTGAATACCACGGAGCCGAGCACAAGGTGGTGTGGGCGTTCGAAAAGCGGGGCGCAATTGACGTCGAGACGGCGCGCGGCTGCACGCGCTTCCACCCCCGCTGTGGAACCAGCTTTTTGCTAGTGGTGATGGCCATCGCCATGGTGTTTTATATGTTCTTGCCCTTCCGCTCCTTTGGAATGCGGTTCGTGGGGCGCCTGGCGCTGCTGCCGGTGATTGCGGGCGTCTCCTACGAATTCATCCGCTATGCGGCAAAATCACAAGGGAAGCTATGGCGTTGGGCGGCGCAGCCGGGACTCTGGCTGCAACGGGTGACCACACGCGAGCCGGACGATAGCCAACTCGAGACCGCGATTAAGGCCATCGACACCGCGATGGAACTCGAGAAAGCGCGCGGCGGGGAGTTGGTGGTGGCGTAGGCAGTGGGCAGGTAGGCAGATGGGCAAGTCGCCAGCCTGTAGAACCTGGATGATCCTGAGCCCCCGGTTTTCGGGGCGAAGGATCTCGGCAGTCGCTTTTTGGGTTCGCCGGCTGCCTCATCATTTGGTGGAAAATGCACTTCTTAGATAAACTCGCAGAAATCGAAAGAAAGTACGAAGAGCTGACGGCGCAGCTCGGAGACCCGGGCGTGCTAGCGGACCAGTCCTTCTACCAGAAAACCGCCAAAGCGCACTCGGAGCTCAGCGAAGTTGTCGAGAAGTACCGCGAGTGGAAGGGCATCCGCAAGGGGCTGGAAGAAACCAAAGCGCTGCTCGAGGATGCCTCCACCGACCTCGAGATGAAAGCGCTGGCGCACGAAGAACTCAGCGACCTGGAAAAGCGGCGGGCGGACGTGGAAGAGAAACTCAGACTCCTACTGCTTCCCAAAGATCCGAACGACGAGAAGAACGTGGTCCTCGAGATCCGCGCCGGCACCGGCGGGGACGAGGCCTCCCTGTTTGCGCAGGAAATCTTCCGCATGTACAACCGCTACGCCGAATCGCAAGGCTGGCGGGTGGAAGTGCTCTCCACCAGCCTCTCGGGCATCGGCGGCATCAAAGAGGTCATCGCCCTGATCGAAGGCCAGAAGGTTTACAGCAAGCTCAAGTATGAGAGCGGTGTGCACCGCGTGCAGCGTGTGCCGGCCACCGAGCAGGCGGGCCGTATCCACACCTCGGCCATAACCGTAGCAGTGCTCCCGGAAGCCGATGAAGTCGAAATTGAGATTGACCCCAAAGATATCCGCATCGATACCTTCTGCTCCTCCGGGCCGGGCGGCCAATCGGTGAACACCACTTATTCGGCGGTGCGCCTCACTCACCTGCCCACCGGAATGGTGGTCTCCTGCCAGGACGAGAAATCGCAGATCAAGAATCGCGCCAAGGGACTTCGCGTGCTGCGCTCGCGTCTCTATGAGATGAAACTCCAGGAGCAGCAGAAACAGATCACGGAAGAGCGCCGCTCCATGGTCGGCACGGGAGACCGAAGCGAGAAGATCCGGACCTACAACTTTCCCCAGAATCGCCTGACGGATCACCGCATCGGGCTCACCATTCATCAGCTCGACCGAGTGATGGATGGAAAGATCGAAGACATCATCGAGGCGCTGATCGCATACTTTCAGGCGGAGAAGTTGAAACAGCCGCCGGAGGCAGCGTGAAGTGCAGTAGTCAGTTGTCAGTCGTCAGTTCTCAGTTCTTGACTGAAAACTGACGACTGAAAACTGAGAACTTCCCTTCCGCCATGCAGCTCCGAACTGCGCTTAAGACCGGCCTCGAGTCCCTCCTTCAAAACCAGGTTCCTTCCGCGCAACTCGCCGCCGAGCTGTTGTTGATGCACGTTCTCAATTGCGACCGCGCTTTTCTCCACTCGAACGCCGGGATAGAACTGCCCGTGGAGAAAGTCCAATGCTACTTCGAGCTGATTGACGAGCGATGTACCGGCAAGCCGACGCAATACATCACCGGCCATCAGGAATTCTGGGGGCTCGATTTCGAGGTCAATCCGGACGTGCTGATTCCCCGGCCTGAAACCGAACACGCGGTAGAGCAAGTGCTGGGACTGGCGCGCCGCAGCGGATGGCCAAAGGACGCTCGGCTGCGCATCGTAGACGTAGGGACCGGCTCCGGGTGCATCGCCCTGGCGCTGGCTACGGAGTTGCCTCGCGCCATCCTCTTCGGCGCGGACATCTCCAGGCCGGCGCTGGTGGTGGCCTCGCGAAACGCGGTCCGCCTGCGCATGCCGGAGCGCGTCAAATTCCTCGAGAGTGATCTCCTGGGTCGCCTGCTTGATAAAGACTTCGTGGGGACCTTTGATATTGTGGTTGCAAACCCGCCTTACGTTGGGGAGGCCGATCTCGACAGGGTACAGCGGGAGGTGCGGGAATTCGAACCCCGCATCGCTTGGGGAAACCTCGAGCGCGGCGACGAAGTCTATGCCCGGCTCTTCCCGCAGGCTTTGGAGGTGCTTAAGCCCGGCGGCTTCGTAGTGGTCGAGATTGGCTACAATATGCGCGACCTGGTGCTCGGCCTCCTCGGCCCAGGTTGGACGGAAATCGAAATCTTGCCGGACTTGGCGGGCATTCCGCGGGTGGTGAGCGCACGAAAACAGGGGCTAGGGACTAGGGGCTAGGGACTAGGGGTTGGAGGCGCGATGGTTGACAAGAACTGTGAAGGGATCAGGTCTTACCGCGATCTCGAAGTGTGGCGCAGAGCGATGGAGCTTGCTCGGCTGTGCTACGAAGCGACGGCCGAATTCCCCAAAAGAGAGGTTTATGGATTGGCTAGTCAAATTCGGCGGGCGGCTGTTTCGATTCCTTCAAACATTGCGGAAGGCCACAGCCGTCGCAGTCGGCTGGCTTATTTGAACCACCTCTCTATTGCTTTAGGTTCGCAGTCAGAGGTCGAGACACAGATCGATTTGTCTTATCTTCTCGGCTTTATTTCAAAGCAGTCAGCAGACGAACTACAATCGATGGCTAGTGAAGTGGGACGAATGCTCCATGGCTTGATAGCATCGTTGGATCGACAGCGGAGTTAGAAGCGCCCTTGCTGCCGGAGGAAAGAAAAGACACAGTGACAACAAAGGAGTGGGAAGGCGAGCCCGGGCGCTGGGGGTGCGGGACAATCCGAAGTCTAAAAACGCCCTAGCCCCTAGTCCCTAGTCCCTTTTCGATGATCACTCAAATCCTGCACGTGGATATGGACGCCTTTTTCGTCTCGGTGGAGGAGCTGAGGATCCGTCGCTGATGGGCAAGGCGGTAATTGTGGGCGCGGATCCCGACGGGCGTGGCGTGGTGGCTGCGGCCAGCTATGAAGCGCGCAAGTTCGGCGTTCACTCCGCCATGCCGATCCGACAGGCCAAGCAGCTCTGCCCGCAGGCCATTTTTCTACGGGGCCATCATGAAAAGTACGGCGACTATTCACACAGACTCTACAAAATCTTCGGAGAATTCACTCCGGTCGTCGAGATGATGTCCATTGACGAAGCCTACCTTGACCTCACAGGCTGCGAGCGCCTGCACAGCTCGCCATTTCGAGCGGCGGACAAGCTGATTCGCACCGTCAAGGAGCGGACCGGCCTTAACTGCTCGATTGGCCTCTCCACCTCTCACCTGGTTTCCAAGATCGCCTCTGACCAGGCCAAGCCGCACGGGCTGCTTTACGTCCTGCCGGGGTGCGAGGCGGCATTTCTGGCTCCGCTCCCCATTCGCCGCATGCCGGGGATTGGAAAAGTGACGGAGCCGGAACTGCGCTCCTTTGGCATCACCACCATCGGCGACCTCCGCCAAATGGGGGAAGAGAAGCTGATGGCGAAGTTCGGCAAATTCGGCGAATGGCTTTACACCAAGTCGTGCGGGCGGGATATCGAAGCCTACGGTTATTCCGAGGAGCCCAAATCGATCAGCCACGAAACCACTTTTGACCGTGATATCGATGACCTCGAGGAACTGGAGCGCACGCTTTCTTATCTGGCCCAACTCGTGGCCCGCCGGCTGCGCGATCACGGCCTGTACGCGCACACGCTGGGATTGAAGCTTCGCTATGCGCCTTTCAACACCCTCACCCGCGACGTCACCATCGACGAACCGACTAATCTCGACTCGGTCATTTTTGAGAACGTGCTGCGTCTCTTTGAAGCCACATACGATCCGAAGAAGAAAGTGCGGCTGGTGGGCGTGCGGGCAGCGAACCTGGAGCGTAGCGTGTTTCAACGCAACCTGCTCGAGGCACCACAGCACGAGAAACTTGGCAAGATTCTCGAGGCTGCCGACAAGCTGCGCGCAAGGTTTGGCTTCGGAGCTGTCCAGTTGGCGCGTTCGCTCAAGCCCGGCAAACCCTCGAAACCGCGCAAGCGTCGGGAATTCCTGGGGAGGGAGGGTGAATAAGAGTGAAAACGGCCTACCTCGACATTGAAACGAACTACGTTGGAACCTACACCGACCAGCGTCTTTTCCGTGACTGCAAGAACCACAAAATCACGGTGATTGGGGTGAGGGTTGTGGAGGGCGAAAAAGACGCCTTCATCCAACTCGTGGGCGAGGAAGCCACGCGTGAGGCGCTGCTGTCGGTGCTCGCCGGCGTGAAGCGCATTGTCACATACAACGGGCGCTCGGTTCCCGATACGGTGAAGGGTTATACAGGGTTCGACTTCCCGGTGATTGCCGCCCAACTGGGTGTGGTGCTGGACAGGACGTTCACGCATCTCGACCTCTGCCCGGAATGTTGGAAGGCGGGCCTGTGGGGAGGCCAGAAGGCCATCGAGGAGATGCTGGGGCTGAAACGCGAACTGCCCGGCAAGGACGGCAAATGGGCCGACAATGCCTGGAAGAGATATGAGGCCACCCGCGACGAGCGCCTCCTACAGGACTTGCTGACCTACAACCGGGAAAACGTCTTCATGCTGCGCAGGATCGAAGAGGCCCTGGAGGCCCGAAGCGGGTGAGATTCGCATGCTTGATTTCAGGTAGTCGGGCAAAAGAACGAACAATCTGTTTTGGTTTTGCTGAGAATCACGGCATAATGAACGGGATTCTTTGGGGAGGACTCTTAATCCATGCTTTCACGAACCCTGTTCTTGATGGCGTTGATCTCAGCATTACTAACGGCCTCGAGCCCGGCCCGCGCGGATGAGATCTCGGTCCGTGGCGCCCCGGCTGATACCGGCTTCAACATCGGCTCAGTGGCGACAATCCGCGCCACCGTCAAAGGCCTTACGGGGGACGTGCGCCGTTACAGCGTGTTTGCAGAAATCCAATATGCGGGAACAACTTCCACCACCAGCGTCCAGATGGACCGTGTGGCGGACTCCCAGCCGGGGCAGGCTGAATACGAAATCGGCTGGCCGATTCCCGCTCAAGCGCCCACGGGGCTCTACACGGTAGCGGTGCGCGTGCAGGACCGCACCACCCGTCGCACCGTCGCGCTGCAATCGCTGCGCCCCTTTGTCACGTACAAAAAGCTTATTCAGATTTCGCACTTAAGCCTGGACAAAACTTTCTACACGGTTGGCGAGCCGCTCGAATGCGAGTTGACTTTGGAAAACCTGACCGATGCTGAGCTTGACAACCTTACCGTCGAGTTCTCGAATTCGAATTATCCCTGGATCGCACTTTACTCAACGGACGCCGCCGGCAATCCTGACCTGGCGTTGAAAGTCCTGCGAGATCATTTGAAGCTGCCGGCGCGTGGGACGGCGACAATCCCCATGATGAAGGCGGGGGTTGCGACGTTTTTGCAAGGAAAGCAGAAGGAAGTAATGGGATCCGGCCTCCCCGAACGCCACGATAAGACGCCGCCGCCCGAAGTGGACGACTACACCGTAGCCGTCTGGAATGCAGACCACACCATCCTTTACGACATGCAGTTTACGAACTTCGCGATCGTGCGGCCCTGGAACCAGGAACTTCCCATTCCTTACAGCAGGGATTTCACGCACCCCTACAATTCTGACATTGACTTCGAAAAGTACCGGCATTATTACGCGCCCGGGCAGCTCTCGCCATTTATCACCGTGGACCATTCGCGAACGCTCTACCGGCCCGGCGATCAAGTCAGAATCGTATGCACGCTGAAGAATGCAGGGGAGGAATCGTGGAAGGGAGCGGAGGTTCGCGCCCTCATCCTGGATTCCGCAGGGAAAGCCGTCCAGAAAGCAGCGCTACGCTCGGGAATCAATCTTGCGTCCGGACAGACCCTCGCCGTTGACTCGGCTTCCTGGGCGATACCGGCCGATCAACCCCCCGGCAGATATCGTGTGAGACTGGAATTAACCGGCGAAGGCGGCAGAACACTGGCGGGAACCACGACCGAAATCGCGATCAACACGCTGCCGTCCTCACTCATGATCATCAACCCTCATGAGGATGACGAAGCCGCCTACGGCGGGCTCATCCGAGCGGCAGTGGAAGCGGGGATTCCGGTGCGTGCCGTGATCCTGACAGGCGGCGATGTGGGCGAGTGCGAGCGCTACTACAACAAGCCCTGCGGGCCGAACGAGGCGCGCGGGTTTGGCATGGTCCGCATGGAGGAAAGCCGCGAAGCTTTTGAACACCTCGGCCTGAGCCGCGACAAAGTCGATATCCTGGGCTTGCCCGATGGCGGCTCGGGAGCGATCTGGTCGCAGCACATCGAGGTCTCGAACCCGTTCTTGTCGGTCTACCTTGCGGTCGACCACTCGCCGTACGAGCATGTCCTGAAGCCAAATCTGCCTTACGCGCGTGACGCCGTCATCAGCACGCTTCAACAGCTCATTACGGACTTTCATCCTGCCATGATCGTGCTTCCCCATCCCGACGAGCGCCACGTGGATCACCGCACCACGAACTGGTTCGCTATCAAGGCTTGCCAAGGCTTGCTGCGTGAACATAGAATTGATCCGCACACCATCATCTGGGGAGATAAAGCGTACGGCGCCGGCGGGTTCAAGCCTGCGCCCTATAAATACGAAAAGGTCGTTGTCTACCTGAGCGGCGAGGCCGCGGCGCTTAAACAGGAGATGAGCTGGATTTACCAGTCGCAGGACGGAAACCTGGACGAAGGAATGAAGAAGATCTTTTCAGAACTCCCTCGACAGGAAGAGCACGTGCGCATCGTGGATTGGCAGGAACACGAAGGGTGGAATGAATAGGGGCTAAGGGCTAGGGAAAACCCGAGAGCAATTCTAAGGGCAAAGGGCAAATGGCAAATTTCAAATGGATTGTCCATTTGCCCTTAGCCGTTTGAATTTTGAACTTCTTTTTCCTAGCCCCCCGTCCCTCGAGGCTGGCATCCCCAGGTAGGTGAAGGGCATCTAATTCCTGAGTTTTTGAGTCGAAAGCGAATGATTGTGAGGTGACCCGTGAGAAGAAACATCCTCCCAGCCGTAACCACGATTCTCTTGAGCGCTGCCATGCTGACGGGCGCAACCGTCCAGCGTTGGATTCACATTCGCGTGGAGAGTGCGAAAGGGACAAGCGGGGACGTGAGCTTCAACGTGCCGATTGAGATGGCGTCAGTAGTTTTGCCTGCGATCCCGTCCGATCATGAACACCACGGGAAATTCAATATTCAGGCTTCGATAAATGGCTCCGATTTGCGGGCCCTCCTGGACTCGGTCCGGAATTCGCCCGACAACGTATTCGTTACCATGGAGCGGCGTGATGCCGAAGTGAGCGTGGCGAAGTCCGGCCGATCCTTATTGATCAAAATTGTTAACAAGCCGACCCCCGAACATCGTTCGGGTAAAACCATTGCCATCAAGGTGCCGATCTCGGTGGTTCGGGCGATGCTCTCAGGCAATTCTGACGAGATCGATGTCAATGCTGGAATTCACGCCTTGGCTCTCGAGGGTGAGGTCGACGTAACGGTGAACAGTGAGAAGGAAACCGTCCGAGTCTGGACGGACACGAAGACTGCGTCCGACTAGGGGCTTGGGGCCGAGCGCCAAAGAAATTCAAAATTCAAATGGCAAACGGCAAAGGGCAAATAGAAAACCATTTGAAATTTGCCCTTTGCCGTTTGCCATTTGACCTGCTTGTTTGTCCTTAACCTCTAACCCCCAATCGCAGCGCTTCCTGGCGGGCCCGCCGCAGGCTTTCGACGGGATCGCCAGTGGGAATGAACTCCATGGCCACGTAGCGGTCGTACTTGAGCGCGGCGAGTTTCTTATAGATGTTGGCATAGTTGATTTCGCCGGTCCCGGGCTCATGCCGCCCCGGAACGTCGGCCACGTGCACCAACCCCAGCTTATCGATATTCTTTTCCAGCTTCTCAATCAGGTTGCCCTCGGAGATCTGTTCGTGGAAGAAGTCGTCGAGGAACTTGACGCGTGGGTGGCCGACGCGACTGATGATCTCGAAGCCTTCCTGCACCGACCAGAGGTAGTAATGGGCATTCTCCTCGAGGTCGATGTTCTCCAGCATAATTGTGATGTTGTTCTTCTCCGCGACGTCCGCTGCGCGCTTGAGTCCTTCGATGCAGCTCTGGTGCTGGGCCGCCCGCGGCATGCCCGGCACGACGTCGCCCGACATCACGATGATAGCGCGGCAGTCGAGCTTCTCCATGGCCGGGAGCGCCTGACGCAGGTCGGAAAGAAAAGCTTCTCGCGCCCTCGGGTCTCCCACGCCATGCGCAAGCCCGGCGGTCACATCGAAGGTGATCCCCAGCTCACGCCGCTTGCGCTCGGCCCTGCGAAACTCCTCTTCCGACCAATCTTTGTACTCGCCGACCAGCTCCACAGCGTGATAGCCGGCCTCAGCGACCTTCTCGAGCCGTTGTTCAAACGGCAGCTTTTCAAATACTGTCCAAAGCATCACGGAGATTTTGAAAGGCACTCCGGGGGCTTCCCCCTCCGGCGGGGCAGGTGGGGAATGGGCCGGCAAGTGTGCCAGGGCAGGCGCGGCTAAAGCCGTGCCGGCAAGAGTGCGACCGAATTGACGTCGATTCATGGTAGTGACCTCAGCTTGCTGTACCGGTTGTATTTCTCGACACAAGACAATACCATCGTTGTCGCACAATTTCAGCTCTGATGCAGGGGCGGCGCTTGAGCAACCTCAAGGCTTGCCCTTACAGCGCCAAGCGCAGGAAAGGAGCTTCATGGGAAACGATCTGCCGTTAGGGGGACAGGTGGCCATCGTCACCGGCTCGACTCAGGGAATCGGGGCGGGAATCGCGCGGCGGTTTGCCGAAGCAGGGGCTCGAGTGGTGGTGCATGGCTTGGTACGCCACCAGCCGCAGGGTGAAAAACTGCTGAAGGAAATCGAGGCGGGCGGGAACGAAGCGCTGCTCATCGTCGGCGACTTGAAACAGGAAAGCCACTGCCGTGATCTCATCCGGCAGACCCTGGGGCGCTTCGGCCAGCTCGACATCCTTGTAAATAACGCCGGCGTGTACACGCGCGGCAGCCTGGAAACCACTTCTGTGGCGCTCTGGGATGAGATCGTTGCCACCGACCTTCGCGCGCCTTTCATCCTTTGCCAGGAAGCTTTCGCGCACATGAAGCAACGCTCCCGCGGCTGCATCATCAACATCGGGTCCGTAGTCGCCTATATGGGTTTCCCGAACATTATGGCTTATTCCGTTGCCAAGGGCGGATTGATGACCTTCACCCGGAACCTTGCCGACGCTCTCAAGAAATACCGGATTCGAGTCAATCAGATTAATCCCGGCTGGGTCCTGACTGAAGGCGAGCATCATACGCGAGCGGTGGAGGAAGGACTCGGTGAAGGTTGGATCGAGGAAGCCGTCAAGACCCGCCCCTTCGGCCGCCTCCTTTTGCCTGCGGACATTGCCAACGCAGCCCTTTTCTTCGCCAGCAATGAACTACTCAGCGGCGCCGTCCTCGACTACGATCAAATGCCGCCCGGCGCACCCAGCGTCGCCGGGACAATTCAAGTGCCGAAGAAATGAACCACCGTTGCGACCCGCTTGCGATCGACTGCCCTCTCCTCGAGTCCGCACAGACTGTGTCATTCCGAGGAGCCGATGGCGACGAGGAATTTCGCACTGGCCTGACAAGATTCAGAGCGAGATTCCTCGCTTCGCTTTCTCGAAAGTCTGTCATTCTGAGCGGAGCGAAGAATCTGCATTAGTTCGCCCCGGGCCGCAACTGCAGATCCTTCGCTTCGCTCAGGATGACAGCGACTTTCATCTCCATGGGTGGGCCGCAGGCCCATGTCCACTCGGAATGACATGTTGGGGCGAGAGATCTTGTCGCGAGCCTGCACAGCGGCAGACGGGCGGTTAGCGTCGGGCGCCTTCAACCGCCTGGAGGTACCCTTCCACCATCTTGGTGAAGTTACGGACGAGCGGCGGCAGTTCGTTGACTGCGACCGCCGCCGCCTGCTTGATGGTCTCTGCGCTTCCCAGGAGGTCGGTGATAGAATCAAGCGATTGGGCGATGGGGTATTCAACGCCGACCAAGCGGGTGGGATTGAAGCGCACGAAGTTCTTCAACTCGCGCTCGACTTTGTCGGCGGTGGCCAGCACGCCGCGTTGTTTCTCACGAAACTGGTCCCAGGTGGGTCCTGATTCGGGGAAGCCTTCCAGAGCGTGCTTGTGCCCGACGAATTCGAGTTCGCATCCCAGCCATTCGAGGTCTTGTGCAAGTTGAAGAAGTTTCGGTTCAGGCATATCAATTCATTTTAGTACAGGTGGCGGGCGAAAAGGGTGAGCATGCCCAATGTTCATTGAACCACCAGGACACCAGGCCACCAAGGCGGCGCGACTTGAATTAAGACCGTCATGCCTGCTTGGTGTCTTTGTGGTTTGATGCTCCCGGACGAGGACAATATGGAATATCGGACTCATCTTCGACTGATTTGAGCGTCTCCCGGCTCAGTTTCGGCACCCTGACCTTTGGCTCGTCGATGGACGAGGCGGCGGCCTCGCGTGCAATCGACCGGTGCCTTGCCGAAGGCATAAACTTCTTCGACACCGCGAACGTCTACAACAAGGGCGCGTCCGAAACGGTGCTTGGCAAGGCGCTCGCCGGAAAACGCCAGACAGTGATTGTGGCCACGAAAGCGGGTTTCAAGACCGGCGTGCCCGACGACGAAGCAGGGCTTTCGTGCGCCGCCATTCGCAAATCGCTCGACGCAAGCCTCAAGCGCCTGCAGACCGACTACGTGGACCTTTTCTATCTCCACCTGCCGGACTACGCGGTGCCGATTGAAGAAACGCTCGCTGCGATGGATGAGGCGGTCCGCGTCGGCAAGGTGCGGTACCCGGCGGTCTCGAACTACGCGGCGTGGCAGGTTTGCGAGATTCGCTGGATCGCGGAAAAAAGCGGCTTCAAGCCCTTCTTCGTCTCACAGCCGATGTACAACGTCCTGGCCCGCGGCATCGAAGACGAGTACCTGCCATTCTGCAAGCGGTTCAATATCGCCGTGGTGCCGTACAATCCGCTGGCTGGCGGCCTGCTGACCGGCAAGCAATCCAGGCAGCGGGGACCGATCCGGGAACACGCTTCGACGGAAACAAGCTTTACCTCGACCGTTATTGGCACGACGACTACTTTGCCGCCGTCGCAGAGTTGGCAGGCACTGCGGGCGAGGCGGGGAAGAGCCTGGTTGAACTCGCGTTCCAATGGCTACTCAGCCAAGCGCAAGTGGACTCGGTCATCCTGGGCGCCTCGAGCCTCGAGCAGCTCGAAGAAAATCTCAAGGCCTGCCAGGACGGCCCGCTTGACGAATCTCTCCTTGCCCGTTGCGACGCAGCCTGGAAACGACTACGAGGCCTTACTCCAAAGTACAACCGGTAATCGGAAGATCGGGCGAACAAAAACCTTGTGCGCCTTTCGTGCCCCGTGCCAGGCTGCGAAGCGCAGGCATGCCAAAAAACGGCGCATCCGCGCCGCCCGCACCTGTTCGCCCGATCGTCCGATCTCTCGATCACCCGATCATTTTGACTTGACATCGCCACACCTTGCGCTATCCTCTACCGCAAAGGACGGAATGCTACATGTTCGCTGATGTAGTCAATGAAGTCCGCAATTCTAGAGCCCTAAGCCGAGGGTGGAAGACACAACCCTTCTGTCCTCGTCTGGTGTTGCTCGGTTTCATTCTGGGGGCCGCCGCAGTGGCAGGTTCAGGCGGCCAGGCGAGCACCAAGGGAGCAGTCAAGACCGAGGTGCAAGCCGATCGCGCCCTGTTCGACGCGCGTTGTCGCCTACCAAATTGAGGCACGTCTCGATCCCGTTAAAAAGACGGTTGACGCAACGGAGACCCTGACCTACCACAATCTCACCGGCCGGCCGCTCGACACTTTCCCTTTCCATCTTTATTTGAACGCCTTTCAACCCGCGTCCACCTTCATGCGTGAAGTGAGCCTGTACGGGACGCGAGGGACGGGTCCCGGGTCCAGTTGGGACCCCATGCACTTTGGGGCCAGCGAAGTGAAATCCTTCGAGGTAGTCGGACAAGGCGACTTCACGAAACGCCTCGAATACGTTCAGCCCGACGACGGCAATGCGAACGACCGCACGGTTTTCCAGGTGAAGCTTGCTAAACCGGTCGCGCCGGGCGCGGACGTGGTCTTCAAAATCGCATTTCACGACCAGCTTCCGGAAGTGGTGGAGCGCACCGGCTACAAACGAAATTTCTTCATGGTGGCGCAGTGGTTCCCAAAAGTGGGCGTGTGGTGGCACGACGCGTGGAATTGCCACCAATTCCATGCCACGTCAGAGTTCTTTGCCGACTTCGGCACCTTTGACGTGAAAGCCACCGTGCCGGAGAGCTACGTCGTAGGGTCAACAGGTAATTTGGTTTCGTCTATTTCTAATCCTGATCACACCAAGACGGTTACGTGGCACGCCGAGGATATCCACGATTTCGCCTGGACGGCCTCGCCGGACTACAAGTTGATTGAAGACTCCTGGACCGGAACGGCGAGCACGGTGCATATTCACCTCCTCCTCTCCCCCGGGCACGAAAGTTCCATCCGCCGCTACCTGGCGGTGATCAAGGGCACCCTAGACCGCTTCGACAAGTGGTACGGACCCTATCCTTATGACCGCATCACGTTGGTTGATCCTCCGCGAGGCGCGCTGGATGCCGGCGGGATGGAGTATCCCACGCTCATTACCTGCGGAACAACCTGGTGGATGCCCGAGGGCTTGCTCGGCGTGGAGTTGGTTACCGAGCACGAATTCGGCCACCAGTACTGGTATGGAATGGTGGCCACGAACGAGTTCGAAGAAGCTTGGATGGACGAAGGCATCAACAGCTACACCGAAGGCAAGGTGATGAAGTCTCTCTACGGCAAGGGCACCTCGATGCTCAACCTGTGGGGCATGAAAGCCGACGATGCCGACTCGATGCGAACCGAGTACCTGGCTGTGCCGGATACCGACCCGCTGAGCCACTTCGCGTGGAAGTTCATGAACAGCAGCGCCTATGGCGGGATTACTTACGGCAAGACGGCGACGATGCTGTTGACGCTCGAAGGCATCGTCGGCGAAGACACCATGCGAAAAGCCATGCACACCTATTTCATGCGCTACCGCTTTACGCATCCCACCGGCACGGACTTTGTCAAGACTGTTGAAGAAGTCTCCGGCCAGAAGCTGGATTGGTTTTTCGACCAAGCCCTTTACGGCACCAACGTCCTCGACTACGAGGTGCTCTCCATCCGTTCCGATCCTCTCAATTGGTTCGGACAGCACCCTTCGAAGCCCAAGAAAGGTGTAACAGCGTACCGCGACACGGTGCTGGTGCATCGCAAGGGCGATTTCATCATGCCGGTCGAAGTGCGCATCGGCTTTGATAACGGCGAGCGACTGCTGGAGAAATGGGACGGGCGCGATCGTTGGGTGCGCTTCAGCTACGACAAGAAAGCCAGGGTGACGTCGGCCGAAGTTGACCCCCAGCAGGCGATCCGGCTCGACGATAACTTTTTTAACAACAGCCGCACGGAGGGAGTTGACCGGCGGGCAACACATAAGCTGGCAACTTACTGGCTCTTTGCTTGTCAGTACCTGGCACAGCTTCTCGCATGGCTGGCGTAACTTAATCGGGTGACCGGGAAATCGGGTAACCAGATGAGTGTGTGGACGGGTTATCGTCTGATCTGATTCCGGGATCAAGGATGCCTGCACGCGAGTGGATTTTGTTCGCTCGATCGCCGGATCACTCGATCACCCGATTCTTTCACGGGGAGTTATCGTGGCCGATCTGAACAAGAGTCCGTTCGTTGCGGGCCTAGGTTTGGTCTGGCGGCGCCAGAGTGTACTGTGGTGGATCTTCCTGGTCAATTTCGTACTGGCTGGCATGGGCGCCGCCACGTTTATGCGGCAGGTCAGCCCCGTGCTCGATCAGAGTCTTCAAGGTCTGGCGTTCGTGCATAGCTTTAATCCCTTCGTTTTTTCGGACCTGATGATGGAAGCGCACGGGATTTCCGCGCCGCGAGTGGCCTCGGCCTGCCTCATGCTGGTCTTCTTCGTTTTCATGCTGTTCGTCGAAGGCGGCCTGCTCGAAACTTATCGGCTGGACCGCGGACTGAGCAAAGGCGAGTTTTTCGAAGCCAGCGGCCGTTTCTATTGGCGATTTGTGCGCCTGCTCATCATGTTGCCGATCGCCCTGATTCCCGTGGGCATCGTTTACAGATTAACGACAGGCGCTACGCACCTGTTGGATGAACGATCGCCCAGCCCCATGCCGGGGGTCTGGTCCCAGTTCACCGGGCTGCTCGTGGCGCTCTTTTTGTTGCAGGCGGCTCGCCTTTGGTTCGACATGGCGCAGGTTCGAGCCGTGGCGGAAGACGAACGCGCCATTCGCCGCGCCCTCGGCCGCGCCTTCAAGACCACTTTTGGAAACTTCGGTTCGCTCTATTGGCTTTACCTGCGAATCAGTGTCGTGGCTTGGCTGGCGATGGTATTGCTGGGATGGATTTGGATCAGGCTGGTGAGGCCGGAATGGATCGGCGCGTCTTTCCTTGTCACACAACTGATGCTGCTGACTTGGCTAGCAACGCGGCTATGGCAACGCGCCAGCGAGACGATCTGGTACCAGCGGCGCCTCCCGGGAGTGGCCAAGGAACCCGAACCGACGCCGGCGCCCCTTCTAGCGCAAGCTTTGGAGTCCGAGACTCCTGACTGTGACATTTAACCGCCCGGTTGCCGGAACTTCGAATGCCGGTTCATCCTCTATTCAATAACGTTCGCGTTTCGACTGAATGATCCTGGCTTGTCATTCTGCGCTTGACCACTTCTGGCAGGGTCAGCGCCCGGGGGGCCTCTCTGGCCAGAGCAGACGAGAACAGCAAGCCGGTGATCAGGAGGGTTGCTACACGGAGTCTCATTGCGTGAACGCCGCCTCTTGAACTGCGGGTCTCCGGAGACTGTAAGGACAAAAGCTGCTGATAAACGACCCAAGGCCGGAACTCGAGCGCTTGTGTACCCGGACGACCTGAACGGTCCAAAGCACCGTCTCGTAGCCCCTCCAATACCAGTTATCGCGAAGCAGATCGCTTCGCATATTGAGAATCTCCCGCCGCGCAAAGACCGACCACTTACCGCCATGGACCGGGACTGGCTTCGTATCGACCGTTTCAGTAGATAGCCGCGGAGCTCGACAATCATTGAGTTGGACGACCACGAGCCGCTTGTCCGTGGTCATTGAGTCGCCTGTGGCGTTCTCGGTGAAGCCAGGAACCTCGGGCCGACCTATCCACCCCAGCACGCTCGCGCAAGAGGTAAATGCGAGATCATAGGCCACCTTTTCGCGTTCTTGGTCCACATCGGCGGCGATCTTATGAGTGAGGCGCTGGCCCGGCCGCAAATAGCCCAGATCGATGTCCCGGGTGGCGGCGCCGATCCAGAGTTCCTCACCATTCCAATCGCCGGGTTGTTTCCACAAACGGATATGGTGACGCTTCGTAACGTCGTTGAAGCTTTTCTCCCAGGACATATCCGGTTCCATTCCATTGAGCAATAAAGCGGACATGGGTGCGGAACTGAATCCGCGTCTCTCGCCAATTGCCCGGAGCCACCGCACGCGGCGGCGAAAGGACGTTGGGAGGGCCTGGGCCCAGCCGGCAGCCGAGAAGGCGGCAGCAACCTGGTCATGAGAGCCGATGAGCAGCACGTTCGTGAGATCCGATGGGCGGTGTGGGTTGGGAGCGTAGGTCCGATCGGGGATGGCCGCAACCATTCGGTGTAAGTCGTCGCGCTCCGCATCGGACAATTCATTCCCAGCGGGGGCGACTGGGAAGAATGAGTTAGGGCGCAGGGGCTGAGTCAGCGTCAGCGTGAGTTCGGCGCCGGCAGGGAAATAGATCTCCGGCTCGGGGACCTTCACCACCACGGACCTCACAAGCCACACGGCGATTGTAGCGTGCAACTCGCAGCGAAGCATCACCCCCCGGATGTAGCCGCTCACCCGATAGCCGCCACTGTCAGTGGCTCGGAGGTTGCGGATCCGGCCATCGCGAGCCACGGTCTCGAGGGCGTTATCGACCTCGGCCACGCGCGCAGAGACGGGGACGGGGGCTTCGCCGGGCAGGGTTAGGCGGTCAAATCCCAATTCGAGCCCGGCTGTTTCGTGGCGGATTCCCAAACCCACGCGCGTGACCCTTTTCACTTTTCCCGATATCGTGCTTCCGGCCGGCAGGACCGTCTGGCCATCGATCTCCACCGGCGCAATGAGAACCGCCGGGACGGGTGCGCCTACCTTGCTTGCGTAAGAGCCTATTGCAGATGTGAGCCGGATGTGAAGCGGCGTACCGGCCGGCACCTGCCGAACGGCCAGCGAGTTCAATAAGAACAACAGACACGAATGAATGAGCATGGCGTCTTATGATGCTTCCTTATGAGATCCGGCCACCTCCATTACTGCTGTTGCACGATCACTTGTCGGTAAGCCGGTTTCTTCAAGACCTAACTGATAAGTGCGATACAACTGCTCGAACGCTCCATCCCAGGCACGAGAAGCGGCGAACAGGCGAGCCGCGGAACTCATCCTTTGCTGTAAGCCTTCACTATTCATCAGGCACAGCACGCTGTTCGTGAAGGAGTTTAAGTCTTCCGCGTGAAATCCGGTGATGCCGTCCCGTACGCCCACGCGAGCCCCGGTCCGCGGGCTAACCACGACGGGCACCCCGGAAGCCATGGCTTCGAGCAGCACCAGCCCGAACGTGTCGGTCTGCGAAGGGAACACAAAGACATCCATGTCGGCAAACGCTTCCGCGAGAGCCTCGCTGCGGAGTATCCCCGGCGTTTCGCCAAACCGAAGGTTCTTCCTTAGCCAGTCCCTCTCGTTACCCTCTCCGACCATCATGAAGCGGAAGTTACTCTGCCCGGCGGCGAGCAAGCTTCGCTCCAAGTCCACGAACAGGCGCACATTCTTTTCGGGAGTGAGGCGGCCCACGTACCCTATGCAAAAGGGACCGCTCCGCCGGCGCCGCCGGCGAGGGGAAAATAATTCGGGATCGACACCGTGCGCCATCAGGTAGGCGGGTTTACCGGTTCGCTCCTGGAGAAGATTGACCATGGTTTCGTTCGGCGCCAGGAGGAAGCGGGCCAGGCCATAGAAGCGGACGCAGGCGCGCAAACTCTGCTCCTCGGCGGTATTGCAGACCTGTTCCCGCCAAGTGTGGGGGAGGAAGGAAAAAAGCTTGTTCAGCCGGCGGGAGGCATACTCGTGCAGGTTGGTATGCCAGGACGCGACCAGCGGAATCCTCAGGGAATGCGCCACCCAAAGCCCCAGGATCCCCATATCCCCCGGCGCCGTGATGTGTACCAGGTCCGCCTGGAAGGGGCGCAGTCGCGCGGTCACCCAATTCTTGTAGCGGCTGAGCAAGGGGTCGCAAGACAGGTCGTGATCCAGCGGAAATGCCGCCAGACTTCGCTTGAGTTCCAACGTGGTAAGAGATTGCGCTTGGGCAACGCGCGTTTGAGGGCCGCTGTGAACGCAGAGGAAAGGAAGCTGCCGGCGTCGGGCGAACGCAACGAACTCCCGGCTGAGCGTACCTACGCCATTCGCTTCAGAGAAAGAATCCGTGAAGAGGGCGACGCGCAAAGGTGAATTCAATTCAAGGTCTCTCGAGACGTGCCAGCCGCTTTATCTTCGCCGCAGATTGCCATCGACTGATTTTTCGCCCCACTCGCGGATTGCCTCTTGAAGCAGCGGCGGCAGCACTATACAGCAAAATGCGGCGATATGCTATGCCGTTGTATTCTGCAACTCTGCGCTACACACTTTAATCAAAGTTGAACCTTCTGAAGGTACGAGGCGACTGACACATCCTATTGGAGTTCCTGGTCGATCTTCTGGCGAAGCGATTCGGCGGCTTTGGGTTCGCCGTGGACCAGAAACGTTTTGCCGGGAGGTGTGTGGAATTTGCGCAGCCAGCCCAGGATCTCTCCGTAGTCCGCGTGACCGCTTAGGTGCTCGAGGGTTTCGATGCGCGCCCGGATATTAACGAGTTGGCCGTACATCTTGACGGGTTGACCAGCCTGGATGAGTTTGCCCCGCGTGCCTGCCGCTTGAAACCCCACAAAAAGAATGGTGTTGCGATGGTCGGGAAGGCAGCGTTCCAGGTGATGAACGACGCGCCCCCCCGTGGCCATGCCGCTTGCCGAGATGATCACCATTGGGTAGCGCGCATCGTTCAGGGCTTTGGAGTCCGCCACGGCCTTGTCGAAGTGCAGGTCGGGAGGAGAGAAAGGCTTGATGCCCTTCTCTTCCATTACTTCTGTCTGCAAGTCGTGGTCCTCCTGGTGGCGCCGGTAAAGGTCGGTCACGTCAATGGCCATGGGACTGTCAACATGGATAGGAAGCGAATGCATTTTCCGCTGCTCGATCAGCTCGCGGAAAAGGTAAAGCAGTTCCTGCGTCCGTCCCACGGCAAACGAGGGGATCACTACGGTGCCGCCGCGCTGGGCCGTCGCTTCCACGATGGAGGCAAGGTGCGCGCCTACATCGTCGCGCGGGTGCAGGCGGTCGCCGTAGGTGGACTCGAGCAACATATAATCGAACACGTCCTCCGGCGTCTCGGGCGCCCGCAAGATGAGTTGCGGAAATCGGCCTAGGTCGCCGGAAAAGAGGATTTTCTTCACGGCCCCGTTTTCGCGTACGGTGACTTCGATCATTCGCGCACCCAGGATGTGGCCGGCGGCGAAGCAACGCAGCGAGAAATGCATGGAAAGCTCGAGCGGCTTGGATTCGTCGATGGGGCGGAACGATTCGAGCGATTTCACCGCTTCGTCGTAGGTGTAGAGAGGCAGCGCCGGAGCGTGTTTGCTGAATCCCTTCTTGTTGGCATAGGCCGCGTCTTCTTCCTGGAGGTGGCCCGAATCCGGAAGCACCAGTTTCGACAAATCCACCGTGGCGGGTGAGCCGTAAATCTGCCCCTTGAACCCGTCTTTAACCAGACGTGGAATGTAGCCCGTGTGATCAAGGTGCGCGTGCGTGAGCACCAACCACTGGATGCTCGAAGCTGGAACGGGCAGCGGGTTCCAGTTGCGTAGGCGAAGCTCCTTCAGACCTTGGAAGAGCCCGCAGTCAATCAGCAGGCGCTCGCCGCCCGCCTCCAGTAAGTACTTCGAGCCGGTTACCGTGCCTGTGGCGCCTAGAAACGTCAGAGTTGCCATGAGGGTCAAGCTCCTAAGTCGAGAGTCAAGAGTCGAAGGTCGAGAAAGGAATGTGCCCTTCTCTCTCGCCGACCAGGGCATCGATTTCGGTCGGGAGCGCTTGAGGCGGAATCACGTCGGTTCTCTGACGTGCCATATTCGGGTTCACTCTTCTTGGGGTTCAGCATTTAGGCGCGAAGCTTTGACGTGATGAAAATCTTGAAAGGCCCGAAGCAACTCTGACAGAGATCCAGGTAATCCGAGCTGGAGAATCCCGTCGTCCCGTACCGCGCCAGACGCGACGAATCCTTCAAATGGCGGTACCATTCGAGCGCTTGCAATGTGAAGACCCCAGTACCCGTGATAGCCTCTTCTTCGTCTCTATAATTCTTGACTTGATAACCTTCCTGGGCCAGCAGGGCACGGAGCCAGTGCAAGGCACAATAAAAGAGGACGGTGACGGCCCAATCCACGAACTCGCCTTCCGATAATCGATGGGTGTCGAGAAAATTCCCGTTGTGGACCGCCTTCAATCGATGCTGTTGAAGAGTCGCCATGCTTAGCGTTTGAAAAGGTAGGCTGTTTCTTCCCCTTCGAATTGCTCACTTCCGGCAGCGGCCAACTCGACGTTGAAGTCAAATGGAGTCTTGGGGTAACGGTTCAACATTTCCCACTCTACGTTATAGACAGGCGAACGGTCTCTCCAATTAGTGGAATCAACATAGGTCCAGATGTGAACTACGGGGCCGTCAGATCTCACGTAAACTGCCCAGACCTTGGGGATGCCCTCAACCAATCTGACGAAGTCTTCGAAGACAGCCTTGGTTAGCTGTGCGGAATCGGACGCACGCTCCTCCTCGCGCCGAATTTTCTCGACCCACGCAGCAGCGCCACCTTCCGCGTCAAGCTCGGGGTGTTGGGCGGGATTCCAAATTGGGTCGGGTCTCTCCAGGATTTCAAGCAGACGCCAGCGCTTTGCCTCCTGGCGGCTTGTATCAGTCAGTCGAGCCCGAGTATCTCGTAGCGATTCCGCAGTGATCTCCTGTCCAGACCATTCATTTAGGTGTTGTACGGCCTCCTCTGGTGTACGTATCAAAAAGGCGTGGCCAGACATCATAACTTGGGAACTCACGAGAACTCCTGCAACGTGGGGTTAAAAACCTCTAATCCATTCCGGATTACGCCGCGGCGCTCCAAGCCACCCGAGTCTTACAATTTGAGTCACTCTTTACTCGCTCTGCTGTTCGACGACAAATAGCATACTCGCTAACGATAGCATGTCCGACCCATCAGTTTCCTGCATCAGATCAAGTGCATACGTACCGGGTGTGGTGAAAAGGTTATCGATGAGAGCCCAGATTGAATGGACAGAACCAGTCTGTTCGATCGTATCCCGCCAGTTTCCTTTGACTTCGCCACCCGTTGGGTCGGTCAGTTTCAGAACTATAGTACACGGTTGCTGGACTACAACGATCTTATAATAAACGAAGAAAAGCTTGGGAAGCGCCCGAGCCTTCGGGATGATCATTCTGTCGAACACCCCGTGCAGTGTTACCTTGCCATCGCTGTGGTTCAGGGTAGCGTTCTCGCATAGCAGGAACGCGAGCAGCTTACATTTTTCCATAACAAAATCATACCAGTTGCCGGATGTGGCATCAAATCACCACCGACTCCTGATATTCCCCAAACACCCGGCGCATTGCATCAGAGATTTCGCCCACCGTGGCATAGGCTTTAACGGCCTCGAGGATAGCGGGCATCAGGTTCTTCTCCGAGCGCGCGGTCTCCTCGACGCGGCGCAAAGCGGCGTTCACGCGCGCCGCGTCCCGGCGGGCGCGAAGATTCCTCAATCGCTCCAACTGGGCGCGTTCCACCTCCGGATCGATGTGGAGAATGGCCAGCGGCGCGGCGCTCTCACTCTGGTACCGGTTCACGCCCACCACCACGCGTTCTGCGCTCTCGACGGATTTCTGATACTCGTAGGCGGCCTGCTGAATCTCCCTCTGCACGTAGCCATTGGCGACGGCGCGCAGCATGCCTCCCATCGCATCGATCTTGCCCAGGTATTCCCGGGCGCCTGCTTCGATCTCGGAAGTCAGCTTTTCGATCGCGTAGGAGCCGGCCAGCGGATCAACGGTGTTCGTTACTCCGCTCTCGGCGGCGATAATCTGCTGGGTGCGCAGAGCGATCAGCGCGGAAGCCTCCGTCGGCAACGCCAGGGCTTCATCGCGCGCGTTGGTGTGCAGCGATTGCGTCCCGCCCAGCACCGCCGCCAGCGCTTGAAGCGTGACGCGCACGATGTTGACGTCGGGCTGCTGCGCGGTCAACGTGGAGCCCGCCGTCTGGGTGTGGAAGCGGAATACCCAGGAGCGTGGATTCTGCGCCTGGAAGCGCTCACGCATCAGCCGCGCCCAGAGCCGGCGCGCGGCGCGGAATTTAGCGGCTTCTTCCAACAGATCGTTGTGGGCGTTCAGGAAGAAAGAAAGGCGCGGCGCGAACGTCATCCACGACCAGCCCGCGCCGGACGGCTGCCTCAACGTAGGTCACCGCGTTGGCCAATGTGAAAGCCACTTCCTGGACCGCCGTCGAGCCCGCCTCCCGCATGTGATAACCGCTGATAGAGATCGTATTCCATTCCGGTGCGCAGTCACGGCAGAAGGCGAAGATATCGGTCACAATCCGCAGGGCGGGCTCAAGGGGATAGATGTAAGTCCCGCGCGCGACATATTCCTTCAGGATATCGTTCTGGACAGTCCCCGAAAGCTTGTCGAGCCCCACGCCCTGTTTTTCCGCCACCGCGAAGTAAAGCGCCAGGAGGATTGCCGCGGTGGCGTTGATTGTCATCGAGGTCGAGACCCGATCCACAGGAATACCCGTGAAGAGCGCTTCCATATCCTCGAGCGAATCGATGGCCACGCCCACCCGCCCGACCTCGCCGCAGGAAAGCGGATGATCAGAGTCCAAGCCGATTTGGGTAGGAAGATCGAAAGCTACCGAGAGTCCCGTTTGCCCCTGACTCAACAGATAGCGGAACCGCGCGTTCGATTCCGCGGCCGTCCCGTAGCCCGCGTATTGGCGCATGGTCCAGAACCGGCTGCGGTAAAGGCTCGGATGGATTCCACGCGTGTAAGGGTACTGGCCGGGGTAACCGGCTTCAAACTCATAATCCCATTCGGCGAGATCCGCAGGCGTGTAGGCGCTCTTCAGTGGCACGCCGGAAGCCGTGGTGAATCTTTCTTTCACCTCGTGATCGTCGCTCGAACCCATGGTGGCCTTGCCTCGGCAACTATAAAACCGAAATTCGAAAACCGAAAAGCGACATTCAAAATTGGATGCTGCAACCTGAGGTCAGGGCTTGATCTCGCAATTTCTTGATTGAATCTTCGAATTTCGAGTTTCGACTTTCGATTTTCGGTCTTACCGGACGTTTCGCGCCTTCACAAATGAATAAAGGCAGAGAATAACCAGGAAGACGGTGAAGCTTGCATAGAGGACGAAACTGACTAAACCCACCGAGGGACTCTTAAGGTGGTTTTGCCACTCGGCGAAAGCAACGGTTGCCCCAGCGGCCGCCAGGATTAAAAACGTCAGCCCCACCAGCAAGTGGAAGAGCCGTTGCGCATTGCGAAACAATTGTTTAAATAGGTATCCGAGTCTACTCACTCCTTAATCCTGCAACCTCCTGCGGCAGCGCGAAAATCACACTGGCTATCGTACCTCAAATTTTGCGCCTTGACACGGTTTTGAAGTGAATCATACAATGGGGCCGTTGGAAGGCAAGGTGATCCTTGGACCTGGACGATAACTTTAAACGGTTGATCAAGGAACTCGGCGACGCGATCAACGACTCCTTGTCTGAGTCCGACAACATTGCCGAAGTCCTGGGGCGCATTCGCTCTTCCGGGTACGACCTTTTCCTCGTCCTCGAGGTGACTATCGGATTCAACAAGCGGGGTGAGACCAACCTCGTGCACCGCCAGAAGCTCAACGCCGACCTGCGTCAGGAACCGGTTTTCCGTCTTACCAGCCAGGATGCTCAATTCCTAAGGGCCCTCCGCATCAGCGTCGAAAAAGAAGAACTACACGCAAGCCGTCCGTCGTGATTTGCGGTCGGCTCGGCGAGTCGCTCTGCGAGGTCGGTCATAAGGCGCTGTGCGGCAGGCAGGCCACGATCCGGGCTCACAACGAACGTGGGGACGAGTTTCGTTTCTGCGTCCGTCACGAGGAACACCCACGTGTCGCCTACGTGGTGGCCGTTGTGCTTTTCCTCGAAACTACAGTTTGCCTCTTTCTTCCCCGTGAAGCACCATAGCTCGTCGGCTTCCAGGTAGCGCAGCCGAAGGTTGCAGAGTTCACCTCCATGACCTGCTGGCAAAGTTCGGCGGCGTGGAGCATGACGCGAATTACGGTTTTCTTCTCTACGTCCATGAGTCGGCAGGTCGCGCGTATCGGTATCCCTCTACAAGACAGTTCACAATTTGGACGATCTTCTCGGGCGCGAGCTTCAGGCCGGAATAACCGGTGTAGCGGCGCTCGGAAAAGCATCGGTTGCAGTCCAAGCAACGATAGACTGTGTTGCAGGTGTGGCCGTTCCTCTGGTGGACTTTGTAACTTTCGGACTTGTCAGAAGGGGCAATGAATTTTCATGTCGGGCCTCCGCTTGACATAGGCGCGAGGTAGCCCGACAATCCCGGTGTGTCCTACGGTGTGCGCTGCATCCACGCCTGAGATTTGGCCCTGCCGGTAGTTAGCGCTACTGGCAGCATTCCCTAAGCAACTCCCTTGACATTCGAGGAAATCCGGGAATAGGATGCATCCATGCTTTCCCCTCCCTTACGGCCACCAGCGGTTGCGGGGAGATTTTACCCTGGCCGGCCGGAGTTGCTAACGCGTCAACTCGATCAGTATCTCGCTAACGAGGCGGAGAAGATCAACGATGCGTTGGGATGCGTCGTGCCCCATGCCGGCTATATGTATTCAGGCCATGTGGCAGGGGCGGTCTTTGGCCGATTACCCAAACGCAAGACCTACATTATCCTCTGTCCTAACCACACAGGCCGTGGCGCGCCCTTCGCGATCATGTCGAGCGGCGAATGGTTGACGCCCTTGGGCCGGGCGCAAGTTAATCCTGGGATGGCGAAACTGCTGCGTCAAACCTGCCACCTGCTCATGGAGGATTCCGAAGCCCACGAGGACGAGCACTCGCTGGAAGTTCAGCTTCCCTTCCTGCAGCGCAGCGTGGGGGATTTCAGTTTCGTTCCCATCGCCATCGGTTCAATAGGATATTCAGGGCTGGAATCCCTCGGCCACAGCATCGCCCAGGCCGTGAAGCCAGCCGCCGCCGATACCCTGGTCATCGCTTCCAGCGATATGAACCATTATGAACCCGACGCCTTGACGCGCGAGAAGGACCACAAAGCCATTGACAAGATCCTGGCTCTCGATCCGCAGGGCCTGTATGAAGTAGTACGCCGCGAGGATATCTCGATGTGTGGCTACGGTCCGGCGATCGTCATGCTCACGGCGGCCAAAGACCTTGGCGCCCGTCACGTCCAACTCATCAAATACGCTACCTCCGCCGACACCACCGGCGACCGCGACGCCGTCGTCGGATATGCCGGTATCATCGTCTCGGCTTAACTTGACCGCACCTTCACGCCGGCCAATTCTTCCAGGAACGTGACCACGGCGGCATAGTCAAGCTCGCCCTTTCCTTGGGCTTTGCAGGCGCCATAGACTTCCTTCACCGCCGCCAGGGTCGGCATGGGTACGCCGTGTGCGAACCCGGCTTCCGCGGCCAGTTCCAGGTCCTTGTGCATCAGCTTAAGCGGGAAGTAGGGCGTGAAATCGCCCTTGAAGATAAACGGGGCTTTGAAGTCCGTGAGCGCCGCCCGCGCCAGGCTGGACTGAAGAATTTCGAGCATCGTCTCCGGCGCCACCCCTGCTTTGGCAGCCAGCACCAGGCCCTCGCAAAAGACCTCGAGCGTCGTAGCCTGGATGGTGTTTTGGGCGAGCTTGGCGGAGAGCCCCAGGCCGTTTTGGCCACAGTAGATGTACTTCTTTCCCAGCACTTGGAGAACCGGCAACGCGCGTTCAAATACTTGCCTGTCCCCGCCCACCATAAAGGTCAGCTCGCCCTTTTCGGCGCCGTGCTTGCTGCCGGTTACCGCAGCATCCAGCCAACTGGCGCCTTTCCCCGCCACGTGGCAGGCCAGCTTGCGGCTCACGACGGGGCTGATGGTGCTCGAGTCAATCACCGTGGCGCCGGGAGCGATGGTCCCCAGGATGCCATCTTTGCCAAGCACAACTTCCTCCACCGCCGCGCTGTCGGTCACGATGATGATGACGAATTCGGCATCTTTGGCCGCAGCGGCGGGTGTCGAGGCAACTTGTGCGCCGGCCGCCTTCAGCGGTTCGGTCTTTCCTGCGCTTCGGTTGTAGACCGTGAGTCTGTGCCCAGCCTTGAGCAGGTTCAGAGCCATGGGCTGGCCCATGATTCCAAGCCCGATGAAACCAATCGTATTCGGCATGTTCTGCCTCCTGAGAAAGGGATTAGGGGTTAGGCATTAGGGATTAGGGCCAAAAAATCCGGGGTCGGGCCGGAGATTGAGGTTCACTAATCCCTAATCCCTAGTCCCTAAACCCTAGCCCCTAATCCCTAGCTAAAGTACCATCCCCCGTTCACGTTAATCGTCTGCCCTGTGATGTAGCCGTTGCGAGCCAGCATTACCGCGATCTCAGCCGCTTCTTCGACCGTGCCAAAGCGCCCCACGGGAATCAGGTCCGCGCGCGCCTTCGGATTGACAGCCACCATTTCGGTATAAATGAGGGCGGGTGCGATGGCGTTCACCGTGATGCCCTCTTTCGCGAGAAGCGTCGCATAAGAATGGGTGAGGCCCAGAATGCCGGCCTTCGACGCGGCGTAGTGCGGGCCGACCACTCCGCCGGTTTGCGCGGCGACCGAAGAGAGATTGATGATCCGTCCCCAATGACGGGCCCGCATGCCTGGCAGAACACGTTGCGTAACCAGAAACACGGATTTCAGGTTTGTATCCAACAACTCGTCCCAATCTTTTTCCGTGATCTCGTGGAGCGGCTGGGGGCGCGTGATCCCGGCATTGTTGACCAGAATTTCGACCGGACCCAGACCTTCCTCAACAGTTTTCACCCACCTCGCGACTTCCGCCGCTTGCGAAACGTCGGCCCGGATCGCGAGGGCGCGGCGTCCAAGGCTTTTGATTCGCTCACAGGTTTCCTGGGCGGCGGCGTCATGAGTGTGGTAGTTCACGGCCACGTCAACGCCTGCCTCGGCAAGCGCCAGGGCGACGGCCTTGCCGATGCCACGGCTGGCGCCCGTCACCAACGCCACTTTCCCGGAGATGTCATTGGACGGCACGCGTTTGCCCTCCCATGAGAATCGGCTGGTGCGCGCTACCCATCTGCCTACCTGCCCATCTGCCCACCTGCCTGGCTCTTCCGCCCGAAGTCCAGCCAGACTCGCACATCGCGGAGGTTATTGTCCATGTAACCGATGTCCACCGTGTCTCCAAGACACCGGAAGAAGGAGTAGGAATCGCTTTCCGCCAGGTACCGCGAAGGGTCCAACCCCAGAGCCAGCGCGCGCGAGACGGTCTGGCCGTCGGCAACAGCGCCGCTGGTCGGGCTATTGCCGTCGCGCCCGTCCGTCCCGGCGCTCAAGACCACATTGGACTGGCCGGCAATGGACTGGGCGGCGTAAAGCGCGTAAGCCTGATTGCGTCCTCCTACTCCCGGACCGGTGACGGGGCAAATGACCTCGCCTCCTGCGATGAGGCAAACCGGCTTCCCCGGGTGCGCCTCCGCCAAGGCCTTGACGGCAGCGAGGTGCGAACGCGCTACCTGCTGATAGTCTTCGTCCCAGGGATTGGAATCAATCTCACTTTCAAGTCCCAGTTTCTCGGCGGCCGCCTTCGCCGCCTCCACGGCGTCGCGGTTGGAGAGCAGGCAAACGCTGCGGGAGTTCTTAAAACGTTCATCGCCGGGCTTGGGTGTTTCTTCCAGCGTGTGCTCCAGGAAGCGCTTGCGGATGCTGGGCGGGAAACGAGGCGCCAGTTTGTTGGCCTCGGCAAGCGCGTAGGCTTCCTCCGCAGTCGATTCGTCCGGCAGGGTAGGGCCCGAGGCGACCATCGAAGAAAGCTGCTCTGGCACGTCGGAAATGTAGATCGTCAACTGCTGCGCGGGGTACGCCCGAACGCCCAGGCGCCCGCCTTTCACCGCCGAAGTGTGCTTGCGCAGCACATTGATCTGCTCGATAGGAAGGCCGCAGGTGACTAGTACGCGGTTGAATTCGTGCAGATCGGAAAGCGAGACATCGGAATCGAAGGGTTGTTCGAAAATGGCTGACCCGCCGCCCGAAACCAGGAAGATAACGGCGTCGTCGGTAGCCAGATTCGAAGCCAGGTCCAGCGCCGCACGCGCTCCTTCGAGCGTTCCCGCCTTTGGATAAGGATGGCCGCCCACAAAATAACGGAAATGGTCCAGTTTCTTCGCCGGTTCTCCCGGTGAGACGCAAACTCCCGCCTCGATCCGGCCCCCCAGGATCTCATCCAGGACGGCTGCCATCCGATTGGCGGCTTTTCCGAAGGCGACCACGCGCGGAGGCCGCTTGAGGGAAAACGAAGTACCTTCGGCCTTGAGCAGCTCGCCTTCCCGCGTCAGCTTGGCAAGCATCGCGGTGCGCAAATCCAAGGTTGCCATGGCTTCAAGAAAAACCTGGATGGCTAGTCCTTTCCCGTGAGAGTAGTCAAGCTTGGAACGCCTGGCGAATTGGGCGGCCTCAGTCATGAGAGTCTGGCCAGAGCTTCCACACCGGCCTGAGCTACCTCGACGTCCTGCTCTTCGGTGCCCGCGCTTACGCCGATGCCGCCCACCCATTGGCCGTCCACCGCCAGCGGCAAGCCGCCACGGATGCAAGTGAGCTTCCCACCCGTCGCCAGAGGCAAACCCAGGGAAAGCAAAACGCTGGGCTCGGCGTGCGACGGAGAGGGACCCGTGGGTGCCCGGCGCAGGGCTGCCGCACGCGCCTTGGTGAGCGCCACCTCGATCGAAGATAGCTTGGCCCCATCCATGCGAACGAAGACCAGCAGGTGGCCTCCTTCGTCTACAATGGCGATATTCTGAGGAACCTTGATCTCGCGAGCCTTGCTTTCAGCGGCGGCCAGGATGGCGCGCGCTCCTTCCAGGGTCAAACGGATATTGTTGCGTGTGAGCATTCCTCCATTATTGAGAAGCGGGCCGGGAAAAACAAGGGGCAGGGCAAGGGCAGGTGGGCAGATGGGCAGGTGGGCAGATCGGCGACAGTGCAAGTCCCTCGGTTATCTAGCCGACTAATTGTCACTGTCACGGTGCCGCCACGGGAGTAGCCGCCGGCTTCGGTTCGTTTTCGCAAAATGCCCGTTTCTTTGCTCCTTTCAGGCTCCGTTTTGCGCCAATGAGCGCACAAAACGCGCCTAGTTTACAGCACTCAAAAAAGTGACATCCTTTGTTTTCAAGCACTTCTTGGCTTCGTTCCCACTGTTTTTGTATTCTCTACCGCGCCTCCGGATTCCCGCCGGCCGGACAATTTCGAACTCGGTCGCTTTTCCGCAGTCAAGACCTCAGCCGAAACGTGTGCCAGGTCAAAACGCTCGAATCTCGGGCTTAATGCACGCATTGAGCACTCCATTTGGGTTCGTTCTGGAGTTCGTTTTGGTTCGTTTTCGAATTGCCATCGTGTGTTTTCAATAACATATTGGCTTCGATCATATTTTTTTCTATTTGTTTCCAACTCCCTGTTTGCGCGAGAGCCAGCAGCTTCCCGCCGTCCCTCTCGGTTCGTCGGTCTCCAGCACGCGCCTGCGACAATGTGTCCCCAAAAATGACCACAGTTATAGGCTACTATGGATCAGCAGAATTGTCAAGTGGAAAACGCTTAATGGTACATTTCGAACTTTTGGCGGCGAGTTTAGCTCGCCAAGTGGGCCGCAGGTGTGCCAGCCGGCCTTTTTCCCCCTCGCGGCCAAGAATGGGTTGACCTACTTGCGGTCTGGCGTCAGAATAGCTCCAGGCTGTTGTAACAACATGGATTTAGGACAGGAGCAAGAAGGGCGGGCCGACATGAAGGCTTCGTTTCTAAAGGAAGTCGTTGGTTTTTTCGATCCCATGCAATCCTTGGATGAGGAACACAGGGACTGGTATGTCGACCGGCCGGACAGCCCCGAGGAGGAGATCAAGGTCTACCTCCTTAACAATTCCACCGACACCAAGATTCTGTTCAGCGGCCATCGCGGGTCCGGAAAGACCTCGACGTTAAGCAAATTAGCTTCTGATCGAGAGATCGTGGAGAAATTCCTGGTGGTCAAATTCTCGATCAAGGATGAGCTCAACGTCGCCGACCTCAGCTACACGGATCTGCTGGTCGCTATCGGCCATCGGCTTTACGAGGAGGGAAAGGGTTGGATAAGCAAGACGCTGAAGGACGACCTCGACAGGTGGTCGGCGGAAGTCTCACAGGTTACTACCAAGACGGACGAAGCAGAAGCCAAAGTCCAGGCAGGAATAGGGGCGTGGTTCTTTAAAGCCACGGGGATGCTAAAGACCGGATTTGCTGACAAGAAAGAGTTCCGGGTTAAGTTCGAGCCGCGCGTCCCCCAGCTTATCGTATTCATCAATCGAATCATTGCCGCGATCGAAACGGACTCGGACGCAGGCGGGCGCGAAGTCCTGGTCATCCTGGAAGACCTGGACAAGCCTACCGTGGATATCGCCCTGGACCTGTTCGCCGTCAAGGGTTCCGTTCTGGTCGAACCTCAGTGCAAAATCATCTTCACCGTTCCGACAGCCTTGCTCTATTCGGGGCAGTACAACGTGGCCATGCAGAACTTCAGCAAACAGTTTCCGCTACCCAATTTCAAAATCAAGGAGAAGAGCGGCGAGCGGAACGAGACCGGCTGGAATAGAATGCGGGAGATCGCTGAGAGACGCATGGAGCGGCAGCTCATTGAGTCTCAGGCGCTCGACCGCGCGGTGGAAATGAGCGGCGGAGTGGTTCGTGAGCTGGTCAGAATCATTCAAGGCGCGGCGGTGAAGGCGCTGGTGGCCAAGACCAACTGCATCAAGCTCGCGCATGTCGAGCAGGCGGTGGATGAACTCCGCTCGGAATACAGTTTCAGCCTGACTCGCGATGAATATATCCAGATCCTCAAGAGGGTTCAGGAAACAAGCCAATTGATGGCCGACAACGACAAGCCGATGCTGGACCTTCTCCACAACCTGTTTATTCTGAAATACCCCAACGGTCCCGGATGGTATGGAGTCAACCCCATTGTCCACCAGCTCATCGGAGTTTGAGCGCGGCGCCCCAGCAATCAACCTTCTCAGCGGTGTGGACCGGCAAGCCGTAGCTGAGATTGTGGTAACGCTGCGTGCTTCGCAGCGCGGCTGCATTTACTTCGGAGTCTTGAACAATCGCCAGAAAATCTCCGCTGTGGAGGCCGAGCTTGGCCAGGCGCTTTCCTCCCATGGGATGGACACGGAGCGAGTCGTCCTGGCGGAGCGTGACGCGAGCGCCGAGCCTCCCACCTATCGCGCCCTTATCCCGAATCTGTTTGACTATTTCGAGCACGCGACGCCCCGCAAGTTGTGCCTTTATATGATTCACGGCCTGCCGGAGCTCATTCGCGCGCAAACGGGCGGCGACAGCTCGAAGGTCGCTCCCATCGCCCAGCTTCTAAATTATCGCCGTGAGTATTTCCGGGATAAGCGCCTCTGGGCGCTCTTTTGGCTCGACCCTGAGAGCGTGGCCTACGTCATGCAAAACGCGCCCGATTTCTGGTCGTTCCGGTCCGGCGTGGCGCAGCTTGCGGACACTTCGGAGGCCGCGGCGATCCAGGCGCGCGGCTCGACCGGCCGGCAGCAAAGCGAGCCCTCCGGGCGATGGGCGGGAGACCTTGCAGAGAAGCTGCAGCAGTTGGCCGCATATAGGAAGAAGATTCCACCGGATGAGAACGCCGTCGGGAATCTCCTGCTGGACATCGGCCGCCTCTACGTTGATCGACACGAATTTCAGGACGCGTTCGACGCCCTTCATGAGGCCGAAGAGATTTTCGAACGCCTCAAGCTGACGCGCCAAATCAGCTCCGTCAAAACCCTCCTGGCGCGAGCTTTTAGACAGACCGGCCAAGTCGATAAAGCGGAAGGATTCGTCCGCCAGGCAATTGAGATCGATCAGGAGCTTCAGAGCGAAGCCAATTTGGCAGCGGACTACGCCGACTTGAGCCAGATTTACGACGCGCGGGGCCAGTTGGGGGAAGCGGAGAAGTGGCTGCGCAAAGCCATCGAAATCGCCGAACGGCTGGGAGACGAGCCGAAGCTCGCCATTCGCTACAACAACCTGAGCCAGATTTACCTAGCGCGGGGCCAGTTGGAGGAAGCGGAGAAGTGGCTGCGCAAAGCCATCGAAATCGGCGAACGGCTGGGAGACGAGCCGAACCTCGCCATTCGTTACAACAACCTGAGCCAGATTTATCAGGACCGGGGCCAGTTGGAGGAAGCGGAGAAGTGGCTGCGCCGAGCCATCGAAATCGACGAACGGCTGGGAGACGAGCCGAACCTCGCCATCGACTACAACAACCTGAGCCAGATCTATCAGGACCGGGGCCAGTTGGAGGAAGCGGAGAAGTGGCTGCGCAAAGCCATCGAAATCGACGAACGGCTGGGAGACGAGCCGAAGCTCGCCGTCGAGTACAACAACCTGAGCCAGATCTATGACGCGCGGGGCCAGTTGGAGGAAGCGGAGAAGTGGCTGCGCAAAGCCATCGAAATCGCCGAGCGGCTGGGAGACGAGCCGAACCTCGCCATTCGCTACAACAACCTGAGCCAGATCCATCGGGACAGGGGCCAGTTGGAGGAAGCCGAGAAGTGGCTGCGCAAAGCCATCGAAATCGCCGAGCGGCTGGGAGACGAGCCGAGCCTCGCCATCGACTACAACAACCTGAGCCAGATCTATCAGGAACGGGGCCAGTTGGAGGAAGCGGAGAAGTGGGTGCGCAAAGCGCTGGCTCTGATGGAACCCAAAGGTCAGTCGGCAACTTTAGAAACACTCAGATCAAATCTTGATGGGTTGGAGAAGCAAAAAAAGCAACAGAACCCTACGCCCTGATTTCCTATATTGAAGGCTGCCGCCCCTTTCCCCATCTCGCCGAGCGCAGGCTCGGAGGAGTAGGGGGACGGCTTGCCGTCCCCGCATTTCCGCTGATCCCGGCGAGGGTAGGGCAAGCCCTGACCCTACACCGCGTCACCGTGAGCACGACCTGGAATGCTGCCGCGTGACACGAACTCCCGCTTCGCGGAGTCTGCGCCACCCGGCGGAATTCGGCATCCCTCTGCCCCTGAGGAGATTAAAATGAAGTCCTTAGATGACACATTTTTCCGTCGAGAGACGTATTAGCCTCTGGGAAGGCTTAAAGCCTGGAGGCTGCCGATGGGCGTGGCAATAAGGGAGGGTCAGGGCAGCATGCTCGATCCCGATCCGAGCATTATGATGAGCAGCGGCGTAACGGATCCACAGGCTGCGGGATTCGAATCCCTCTTCAAGAAATACTACCCTCGCGTGGCAGGCGTCCTGTACAGGCTAGTGGGTGACCGAGGGCTTGCTGAGGAACTGGCGAACGACGTCTTCTGGAAGTTGCACCGTCAACCCTGGCTGGCGGAATCGGATGGCAATGTGGGCGGCTGGCTTTGTCGCACGGCTACCAACTTGGGGATTGACCATCTGCGCGCGGCGGCCCGGCGCAGACACCATGAGGAAGCAGCCGGGCGCCAAACGGCGGGAAGCGGTGCCTCACCCGATCCTCTGGCAGACGTCCTCAGGGCCGAACGGGCCGGCTGCGTGCGCGCTGTATTGGCCAAGCTCAAGCCCACTCACGCCCAAATCCTGATCCTGCGAGCCAGCGGCCTTTCCTATAAGGAACTTGCGGATTCGCTGGGAGTCAAGCTGGGGACTGTCGGAACGATGCTGGTGCGTGCCGAAAAAGCTTTCCAGAAACGGTTCCGGCGAATGTACGCACACGAGGAGGCAATATGAATTGTCTTGAGGAAGGGATTCTGCGCGCGAAACTCGATGGTCAATTGAACGAAGATGAATCCGCAGCAATCGACCGGCACCTGGCGGAGTGCGCACCCTGCCGGAATAAGCTCGAAACCCTCGCCGCGGATGCCGAACGAGTCCGCAACGCGCTGGCGACGCTCGCGCCGGGTCCGCATGAAGCAATCAGCGACCCGGCGTTCGCCTACACACGCTTTCAGGCTCATCAGCCTGCGGAATCTGCGCCGGTCACAGTTCTCAGCCGCCTGTTCGCGGCCCGCCTGCGGCCTGTCTGGGCCGGCGCGGCACTGCTGGCGGTACTTGTTGCCTGCTTCAGCTTCGCTCCGGCGCGCAGTTGGGCCCAGCGTGTCCTGGCCATGCTGCGGGTGCAGAAGATTGCCGTGGTTCCCATTGACACGCAGGCGCTCGAGGGGCAGCAGACGGCTAGCTCCACTCGAAAATGATCGGCCAGTTCATCTCGGACAACATCGTGGTTACCATGCGCTCCGAGCCCCAGGTGGCCGCAAATGGGTCCCAAGCGAACCAACTCGCGGGATTTCAGGCTCGTTTGTTGTCTGCGCGTTCGGATGCCCCGAAGCTCATGGTGCAGGGAGAGGGAGCCTTCCAAATGACCCTGAACCGGGATCGTTTGCAGGGCATCCTGGACGAACTCGGACGCAGCGACCTGCAATTGCCCTCCTCCCTCGACGGAGCTCTGGTTGCCGTGCACATTCCCAAATCGGTGACGGCAGTCTACGGTCAATGCCCCCAACCTGGAAAGAACAATGCGCAGAAGCCGCCCTCGGTCGCCGATCTGGCGGGATGCGTGATGCTGGCGGAAGTGCCCAGCCCGACGGTGAGTGTTCCTCCGGAGCTCAACGTCCAGCAGCTAGCGACCTTGGCCCTCGAAGCGGCGGGCATGAGCGCGCAGGAAGCGCAGGCCTTCTGCGACACCGTGGACTGGACCTCCACCCTGGTTGTGCCCATTCCGAGGGACGCAGGCTCGTATGAAACGACAAGCGTTGACGGCGTTCAGGGAACGCTCATTACGCTGCGCGGGTGGGCGAATGGAATGCCCGGGTACTCGCTCTTGTGGGTGAAAAGTGGCATTATCTACTCGCTGACCGGGTTCGGCAGCGCCGACCAGGCGGTACCGCTGGCGGATTCGCTTGAGTAGCCCCTTCAGGGCTGGCAGAAGAGAGGTTGATCCCACTGCACCCTGTCGACAGCACCGCCATCCAGACGCAGGGGCTTCGCAAGGTCTATGGCCAAAGAACGGCCGTGCGCAGTCTTACGCTTGAAGTCCCGCGCGGCGAAGTGTTTGGTTTCCTCGGTCCCAACGGAGCAGGCAAGACGACGTCGATGCGAATGCTGTTGGGCTTGGCTGCTCCCACTGAGGGCCGCGCGCGCGTTCTGGGGCGGCCCGCCGGAGAGGTCGCCACACGGCGCAAGATCGGATTTCTTCCCGAACATTTCAGCTTTTATGACTGGCTGACTGCCGCTGAATTGCTCCGATTCCACGGACGCCTTTACGGAATGTCACCGGCGGACCTCCGCCGCCGCACGCCTGCGCTTCTGGACCTCGTGGGCCTCACGGACCATCGAGACCAGCGGCTGCGGGATTTCTCCAAGGGAATGTTGCAGCGCATCGGCCTGGCTCAGGCGCTGCTGAATTATCCGGAACTGATCTTCCTGGACGAACCCACTTCCGGACTCGATCCGGTGGGCCGGCGCCTGGTGCGGGACGTTATCAAGGCGCAGCGCGAGCGAGGCGCCACGGTCTTCCTGAATTCCCATCTCCTGAGTGAAGTCGAAATCACTTGCGACCGTGTGGCTTTCATCAAGCATGGTGAAGTACTGGAGACGCGCGAGTTGCACGGCGCGGGCGAGGAGGCCCTGCGCGTTTCCATGCGGGTTCGAAAACTCACGGGGGAAGCCGTCAATGGGCTTTCCCCTTGGGCATCCTCTGCGAAGCTGGACGGTGAGCGCTTGTCTCTTACTGTCGCCAGTTCCGAGGTCCTGCCGGAAATCTTGCGCTTCCTGGTGGGGCGCGGCGTAGACGTCTACGAGGTCACTCCCCAGCGGACGTCGCTTGAAGAGATGTTCCTTCAAATCGTCGGCACGGACGGAGGGCTGTGATGGGCGCCTGGATCATGGCGGGTATAACCTTCCGTGAGGCCGCTCGAAAAAGGGTGCTCTGGATGGCCTTGGCGGCAGGGGCGGCGTTTCTGAGCCTGTTCGGAACCGGTCTGTACTTTCAGTTGAAGGACCTGAAGCCTCACACCAACCTGCTTCTCGAACGCCAGGGAGTCGGCGCGCTGTTGATGGTGGGCTTCTACGCGGTGGACCTGATGGCGGTGGTCATGACCGTGCTAACCTCCGTGGACACAGTCTCAGGCGAGCTGGCCTCGGGCACCATTCAGGCCGTGGCCACCAAGCCCATCTCGCGCTGGGAATTACTGCTGGGAAAGTGGATGGGCTTCGTCGGAATGGTCACAGTTTATGTGGCCCTGATGGTGGGTGGGATAACGGCGGTAACCTATTTAATGAGCTTGCACGCAGTGGGCGGAGTATTGCCTCATCATTTGCTGCGCGGCGCAACTCTGATTTGGCTGGAATGCATCCTGATGCTCAGCCTGACGTTCCGGATGGGCGCCAGTTTCTCCACGTTGACGAACGGCGTGGTGGTGCTCGGGTTGCACGGAATCGCCTTTATCGGAGGATGGATCGAACAAGCAGCCGCCCTGACGCACAGCCCGCGCGCCCTTAACGTAGGGATCACCGCCAGCCTGATCATGCCCAGCGAAGCCCTGTGGCGGCGCGCTGTCTTTGAGATGCAATCCCCAATTGTGAGTACTCTGGGCTTCACGCCCTTCAGCGCCATCTCCGTCCCCAGCAAATTCATGATCCTCTATGCCTGTTTGTATCTCGCCCTGGCTCTCGCCCTTGCTGTGCGCCGCTTCTCGAAGCGCGATTTGTAGGGGTGGCCCTCGTGGTTACACCGCGGTGGTGAGTAGATTAAGGACCTGTGCCCTGGTGGGAGCGGAGTCTCCCCCTCCCATGCCAAGCGTCGCAAGCGCCCCAGCGGCGTTCGCAAAGCGCGCGGCGTCGCTCAGGTTGCTGCCTTGGCAGATGGCGGCCAAAAACGCGGCGGCAAAGCAATCTCCCGCGCCGGTGGTGTCCACAGGCTGCACAACGAACCCTGGCGAGGTGAAGGCGCCTTCGGGGGACTCCACCAAGCAGCCCCTCGCCCCCAGCTTGACGATGACGGTCTTCACCCCCAGGCTGCGCAGGCGGCGAGCGATTGCCGGGGGTTCCGTTTCGCCCGTGAGTTGTCTTCCTTCTTCCCGGTTGGGAAAGATAAAGTCGGTGTGTGCGAGGGCGGGTTCGAGGATCGACAGCCAGCGCCCGCGCTGATCCCAGCAAACGTTCACTGAGGTCAGGCAGCCCAGTTCTCGGGCCCGCTTGAGTGTTCCCTCCAAAGGCTCGCCGTCGAATGCCGGCAGGGCAAAGGCGCTTGCGTAGTGAAAGACGCGCGCGCCCTTCACCGAGTCCCAGTTCAAGTGGCGAGCCGAAAAGTGCGCGCTCGCGCCGCGAAAGTGCAGCAGGCGCCGCTCCCCCGTCGATTCGATGAGCACCACGCTCGCCGAGGTTCGCGCCTCTTTGACCGTAAACATGTTGGAGTCATCCACTCCTTCGGCGCGTACGGTCTGGCGGAGCATTTCTCCCAGCCGGTCATTTCCCACCGGCGCCGCCAGGGCTACCCGAACCCCCAGTCTGGCTAAGGCAATGGCGGTGTTGACACCATTACCTCCAGGCCCCAGCGCCACCTCTTCCAACGGCTGGCTACCGCCGGGCGCCGTAAGCCCGTCCACCGGACGCGCCAGCACGTCTGCGACTGCGTTACCTGCGCAAAACACCTCGCAACTAGGATGCATGGATCGTCGGGTTCCCTTCCTTGTGTCTTCCATGAGTATTGCCAATTGGCCTGGAGGTTGCAAGCGTTCAACCGAAGGGGCAGTGTCTTAATTTGGCTAGTTTCCAAATATGGATGTCATTCCGGGCCTTCGCTGTCATCCTGAGCGAAGCGAAGGATCTCGCTCTGGCCTTGCAATTGGGACACGAGCGGGCGAACCAGAGCGAGATTCCTCGCTCCGCTCGGAATGACATCCCCCTACTTGATCCGCCAGATTAGGACGCTACCCTTGCTGCCGTTGACACTCCCATTGCCTTCGTTTATATTCATATTGAATACTTTTGATGGAGAGCACCCGTGGCCAAAACCCTGACGATGCGACTGGACGATGAGACCTACCAAACTTTCGTCCGGGCCGCCAAAGCGGAGCGGAGGTCTTTGGCTAACTTGGTGGAGACCGCCGCGCTGCGGGGCATTTTGGAAAACAGCTTTGCGGACGACACGGAGATGGCTGAGATTGCCTCGCGACCGGAGCTGGTGAGACGGCTCCAGACGGGTTCCCGAAATGCTCGAAAGCGCCAAGGCCGGTTCATCCCCGCCGTTTAGAATCTTCGAGGCGCGCCAATTTTCGAAAGACCTCGCGAGCTTCGGACCCGCCGTCCGGGCCCGTCTGGAAGCCAAGCTCCGCGATCACATCTACCCCATCCTGCGCGAAAACCCCTATTGGGGCCCGAACATCAAGCGCCTGAAGAACTGGGCCCCCCCCACTTGGCGGTATCGCGTGGGCGATTGGCGGTTCTTCTATGAAATTGATGCGACGCAGAGAATCGTCTTTCTGGTTGCAGCCGACCACCGCAAGCAAGCCTACCGCTTGATGTAGCCGCCATCCCTCTGATACGGTGGCTGAGAATGCTGAAATGGAAACCCCTGTTGCGGGAGAAATGACAACATGCTGATGCGCAGAATTTGGTTATCCGCCCTGGTAATTCTACTCTTAGCCGTTTCCTCTTCTGGAGCTCAGCCGCAGCCGTACCGTAGCTTCAAAGTAACAGTCTATATTCCAGTCCAGGTCGTCGAGCAGATGGACCGCGATCCCGCCTGGCTGGATTCGAGTTGGAGCACGATCAGCACCCGGGTGCATGTGGACGAAGTTTTCATTGAAACCTACCGGAGCGGTACAAGCGCCGATGACGCGACGATTGACCACGTCAAACGTTTCTTTTCCTCGCACGGCGTGGCGACGGCTGGCGGGTTGGCGCTGTCGGGGCCGGGCGGCTTTGGGCAGTTCCGCTCGCTGGACTATGCGGACCCCAAAGACCGCGACCTCCTGTCCCGCATGTCCGCGCTGACGGCGCGTCACTTCGACCGGATCATTCTCGACGACTTCTTTTTCATCAACACCAAAAGCGACGCCGACATCGCGGCCAAGGGCAAGCGCACTTGGGACGAGTACCGGCTGGAGTTGATGGACGAGGTGTCTCGAAACCTGATCCTGAAGCCGGCGAAGGACGCCAATCCCAACGTACACGTCATTATCAAATACCCCAACTGGTATCCCTCCTTCCAGGGATTGGGCTACGATCTGGACCGCGAGTCGCAACTTTTCCCTGAGATCTGGACGGGCGATGAAACGCGCGACCCCGAAATCACGGACCAGCAACTGCAACAGTACGAGAGCTACGAAGTTTTCCGATACCTTGAAAACGTCGCGCCGGGACGCAACGGCGGCGGATGGGTGGATTCCTATGGCAATCGCTACCTGGATCGCTACGCCGAGCAGCTCTGGGACACCATTCTCGCCAAAGCGCCTGCCATCAATCTGTTTCAGTACTCCGACCTGCTGCGCCGGGCGGAGGCGGGTGAGCGCAGCGCCTGGCAGATGCTGCCCACCTCCTTCAATTTCTTCGAGATGCTGCGCGAATGCTGCGGCATGCCCTTCAGCCCGGATGCCAAAGATCCGCTGGTGGCGGATGTGGCCGCTTACGCCCTGCGGGAGGTGGACCGTGCCGCGGGCGAGCTCGGCAAGCCGGTCGGATTGAGCAGCTACCGGCCGTACCAGTCGAGCGGCGAGGATTTTCTGTGCGATATGGCAGGCATGATCGGAATTCCGGTTGAGATGTACCCGGAATGGCCCAAGGCAAAGACCGTGTTGCTGACGGAGGCGGCGAAGTACGATTCCTCCATCGTCTCGAAGATCGAGCAACACTTGCGGGCGGGAGATAACGTGATCGTCACCTCCGGCCTGCTCCGCGCGCTCCAAGACCAGGGAATAAACCAGATTACCGATATGCGCCTCACCGGCAACATTCTCGGGGCCACTTATTACGTGGCGGGCTTCGGCTCCGGCGCGGGCTCCGAACTCGGCAGCGCCCAGAATGCCATTCTCTTTCCCGAAATTCATTTCTACACCAACCAGGATTGGGCACTGGTGCGCGGCATGGCCAACGGGCGCGGTGTACCACTGCTATTGACGGACACTTATGGGGCAGGAACGCTTTACGTTTGGACGCTGCCGGAAAACTTGAACGATCTGTACCGCCTGCCTGCCAGCGCGATTGACGCTCTACGAAGGTATCTCGCACCCGCCACGCCAGTCAGGCTCGAGGCCCCGGCGAAAGTGAGCCTGTTTACCTACGACAACGACACGTTTGTTGTAGAGTCTTACCTGGACCAACCGGTGGCGGTACGGCTTACCGGCAATTTCGGCCACATTCAGAGCCTGACGACGAGTGCGACATTAAACGGCAATCCCGTGGCGCCTGGTCCTTTCGCACCACGCAATTCGGAGGCGCCACGCCAGTATGCCTTCGACCTCCAGATCCAACCTCACAGCTTTGCGGCCTTCCGAGGGCAGAAGTAACGATTTCCTGGGTAGTGGTGCAGTTTGGTCTTGTAGCGGCGAGTTTACCTCGCCAAATGGCGGCGTAAAGCCGCCTCTACATCAAACTGCACCACTGCCATTTCCTGACTGGCGTGGACGGATCGAAACGTTTATGATGAGTGCGCCTTACTCGTGGATCGCTTCTTTAATAAGGAGACGTCTTCATGAAACCGAGTACTTCTCGCCGTGACTTCTTACAAGCCGGATTGGCGCTTCCGGTGGTGGGGCTGGCTGCCCGCACCAGCGCGGGCAAAGCGAGCCTCGAAGCACCGTCGGCAGCCGCCTCACCTTCCCTGGACTCTTCACCGCAGCTAAGCCACCGAATCCTCGGCAAGACCGGGTTGAAGGTCACTTCTGTAGGGTTTGGTTGCATGGTCACTTCGGATGCCAGCGTGATCGAGCGCGCCGCAGATATCGGCATCACTTATTTCGATACGGCGCGCAGCTACCAGCATGGCAACAACGAGCGCATGGTCGGCGCAGCGATCGGGAAGAAGCGCAAGGAAATTGTTCTCTCCAGCAAGTCGGACGGAAACGATAAGAACAGCCTCTTGAGCGATTTGGATACGAGCTTGCGCGAGTTGGGCACCGACCACCTCGACATCTGGTATCTGCACGGACGGGACAAGACCACGGGCGTTTCGGATGAGATGTTCGAGGCACAGCAAGTAGCTAAACAGCAAGGGAAAATCCGTTTCACCGGCGTCAGCACGCACCAGCCGAAAGGCATGATTCCATTGCTGGTCAAGAAGAACGCCGTGGATGTTGTCCTGATCACTTATAACTTCACGATGGACAAGGGTGTTGGCGAGGTCATCGAGCAGGCCGGCAATGCGGGCATGGGCGTGGTTGCGATGAAGGTGATGGCGGGAGGCTACCGCCCCGGGAATCCCCGCCGGGCATTTTACCCGCAGCTCGCGAAACAAGGGGCGCTGCTGGCCGCGCTGAAATGGGTGCTGAAGAATCCGAAAGTCAACACCACCATCCCCAGCATGACCGACATGGACCAGCTCGAGGAAAACTTGAAGGCCATGGCGGGGCCGTTTGGCGAGCCCGAGGAAAAACTCCTGGCCCAGCAACTCGAACACATCGCCCCGCTCTATTGCCGAATGTGCGGGGAATGCGACGGGGCCTGCTCCGAGGGCCTGCCGGTGGCCGATCTGCTGCGTTATCTCACCTACGCCGAGGGTTATGGGCAATTCTCTCTGGGCCGCGAGCACTTCCTGGCTCTGCCCAAAGAGATCACCGCGGTGCGCTGCCGGGATTGCGCGAACTGCACGGTGAATTGCCCGTACGGCGTGAAGGTCGCGAGCCGGGTAGCGCGCGCACAGGAGTTGTTCGCGTGAAATTGCCGGCGGCTTGGCTGACGAGATTATTGACGGCCAGATCGGCGGACTCTACAGCCGGGGCGAGCACGGGGTTAACGACTTGCGTGCTCGCACTGCTGCTTGCTGTGCCGGCCGTCGCGCCGGTCGCGCGCGCGGCCGGTGTGGCCGACTGCCACCTCGTGCCGGGATGGGAGCAGCGAGGCGTCCCGCGGAATTACAATCCCGATAACCTCTTCGAGTACCTGGACGGGAGCGCCGAAGGTTATATTCTGTACGGCTTGGTTCAGATGCAGGGGGTGACCTGCCGCTCGAAGGGCGGATCCATCACCTTCGATGTCTTCGAAATGAACGACGCGGACTCCGCCTACGGAGTGTTTTCGACAAATCTCGATCCCCAGATGCCCATCGAGAAGCTCGGCATGGGCGGCCAGGTCTTGCCGCGCCGCGCCCTGTTCTGCAAGGGCAAGTATTACGTTGAGCTGGCGGCGAGTCCCGAAAAGGGGGCGGCCACCGCGCTGCGGGCGTTCGCAACTGAAGCCGAAAAGCGAATCACGGGCCGCGCCACACCCCCCGCCGCTCTCTCCTGGTTTCCCACCGCGAAGCTGGCCTCCGTGCGCTTGATTCCGGAGAGCGTCCTGGGGCTGCGCCTGCTGAAGCGCGGCTTCGTGGCCCACTACGAGCAAGGGCAAGCCTTCGTCGTGATGGAAGAGTCACCCGGGTCCGCGGCCGCCATCTTGAACCAATTGCGGCAGCGATTCGCCGAAGGCGCGCCGGCCCACGTTGCCGATGAGGCCTTTCAGGCCGACGACCAATACCTGGGCGGACTTTGCATGTTCCGCAAGGGCCGCTACATCGGCGGATTCGCAAATATGCCGGACGCCCAGGCCGCTACTACACAAGCCACTTCCCTCGCCGAACATATCCCCGGAATGTAGGTCGGGTAGATCAGGATTTCAGAGATCAGCAATCCGCCGCAGCGCAGAATTGCTGTCATTCCGAGCGTAGCGAGGAATCTCGCCCTGGTTCTGGCGTGCTTTCCGAGAAGAACAAATCAGAGCGAGATTCCTCGCTACGCTCGGAATGACACTTGTGTTCTGCCCCAGCCCTTCAAATGTAAAGAAGCGTAAGACGCACTACACTAGTACGTTGGTAATCTTGCGCGGCTGGTTCTTTCGAGCCAGAGTGGTACCGCCCTGCCCGTGCCAGCCTTTCCCTGAACTCGCGCGCGTGCGTTGCCGCCTCATCGGGTAACTTGGGCCGGCCGGATTTCGGGCAGTGTGTCAGTTTGACGTAGAGGCGGCTTTACGCCGCCACGTGGCGAGGTAAACTCGCCGCTACGAATTCAAACTGAGACCCTACCGGATTTCGGGGGGCCGTTCGATAGTCCGTCGTCGAGGAGAGGGCAAGCCCGGCAACTCGGAGGGGAAAGCCTCGCCGCCCCCTGGTTGGCGAGGATCCGGCTGCCTGTTCCTTCGTCGTCGTGCAAACGGCCCCCCGCCAGCACATCGTCCTCACTTGCCCGCTCGTGCGCACCACCTGAGATTCACAACGTCCGCGCGTGTTTGGCTTTCAAAGTCCGCCGGCTGGCGCAGGGCGAAACCCCGCGATCGGTTACGTCCACAACGCACTGAGGCCGCATATCTTCGCTTTGCGCCAGCCGCGCAGGGAATCAGCGTCGGTTAGCCCGGGCACAGGAACCACCTCCCAGACATCGTGCTGCTCCGCATCGGGACTGCGGCACACGCCGAGAAGGATCGTCTCTCACGCCGAAACAGGAGCAGCCGATCTCAGCCACTGCTCCATCTGTTCGTGGCTAACTACGCCCGCCTGCTGCGCCACGACATGGCCACCAGAGAACACGACGAAGTACGGTATGGCACGAACATTGAAGCGGGCAGCGATTTGAGGGTACTTTTCTGTGTCCACTTTCAGCACTAGCGCCCTGCCCGCCATGTCGGCGGCGGTGCGGGCGACTTCAGGAGCCGCCGCCCGGCACGGCCCGCACCACTCCGCCCAGAAGTCCACGAGCACGGGAACCGGAGCGTTTTGCACCACTTCATCGAACGTCGTGTCGTCGGCCGGGAGAGGTTCAGCAAGGGGCGTCAATGGCGATTTACAAGCCCCGCAGCGAGCTGTGCCGGCAAGGTGCTTGGCCGCTACTCGGTTCTTCCGTCCGCAAGCGCTGCAGACCAGGACGACCGGCATAGAAGACTCTCCCGAACACTAAATGCACTACCCAAAATTAGATGCACAAGAGTACCGCCGGGTGCCGAGGCAAGCATTTTGCCGTCCTGTACGGCTCTTCGTCGAATTCGATGTGCCTCTGGCGGCCGCCGGTTGGCCCAGGGCGAAGCCCTGCGATGAGGATAGCCACGATGCTCGGAAGTCGCAGAGCTTCGCGCTAGCCCCGAACTATACGGCCAGCTTTTTTTCGACCGTCCGGATATACTCAATCTCTTCCTTGCCTGGTGAGCAGTCAAGCCACCTCCGACGATGGGCCGAAAGGGTCCCTCAGACCGTTTCCCTCGTGAGGGTCAATCGCTCGCCGCTCGGACTCTGCACACCATGGGTTGCGGAAATAACTGGGTTCCCTGAGTGGGTCGCGCGGACCTGTTATGTAGGTCCGCGGTCCGTCATGAAGGAGCGGGGGGACCCGCGGACCTTGGAAAGCAGGTGCGCCCTTGCTGGACCTCTATCGTATCGGATTGACTGGCTTGGCACGATCCCGGATGATCGGCCACCTGGACCAGTCATTTAGGAACGCGCTTAGGTCGCGGGTGCCGCACCTCACGCGGTCGCGCCCGTAAACGAATCGCAAAATCAACCGCTCCTTGCTAGCGCTCCCTATTCGATGCAATTCATGCTCTTGGCGAAGTGCGTCACGGGGGATTATCAGATATGGTCCCCAATTGGGGCCGTGGCGGACCGTAAAGATGTAAATGAGATCGGGGTTGCGGGGAGTCTTCAGTTGTGACAAGCCAACTGCAAACTGCGCAGTGTAAGCGTCTCCGGAGTGTTTTGAGGTCGCGGTTTTTACCTGGATTCGAGAAAGTTTTCCACCTTCGTCCTTTACAACAAAAACGTCATCGCCTACATCAACCTCCGGCAAAGCGGCGTTCCATCCTCGCAGAAGAAACTCGCTCATGACCGCAAGCTGGCCAGCGCGTCCAATATAAAGATTGCTCTTATCTCGCAAGACTTCCTCATCGGGCAGGAATCGACTCGAGCAAAACCTTACCGTCCGCCGGATTCACGAACTCGACCTCGCCGACTTTCTGAAGATCGCTCTCTCGAAGGCCGGTGAGAATCGTGACGAGTTCTTCGCGAAGGGGTCCGTAATAACGTTCGAAGTCTAATGCGGTTTCGTTGGAAACAAACACACTGGTGGGGGGCCGTATGTCCTTGAAGCGGGACGAGAGGAGCACCCTCGTCTTCGGGCTCAGGCGAAACGTGGCGCCGTCCATTTCCTGTCCGACTTCAATCACAATCTTCGACATATTCTGACCTCCGAAACGGCGACCCTTACTCTGGTCCAATATATCCTTTTCCTTCGACCATAACCACTATAAGCTGCTGGGAACGCGGACTTGTTCTTGGGGCGCTCGGTCGTCCCGGGGTGGCGAGCGCAACTCTGCGGTCTCTGTTCATTCCGGCTCCACGCAACGCAGGGCTTCGCCTTGCGCCAGCCGCGCGCATCCGCGGTCCGTCCGTAGGGGCGGTTCGCGAACCGCCCCTACCAAAACCCAGCAACAAGCACGACCAAGGGGACAGCCAGCCGTCCCCGTCAGCCGACGGATAGGGCTTGCCCTGCCCGCGGGTAGCAACAAAGTAACGGTACTCCGTCGCCACTTGACAACGCTAGCCTCTTATGGTACGCTGTAAGGTCTGTGAAAGTCCGTCTCACCTCGCGTGGGGACGGCTTGCCTGCCGCCCCTGCTCCCAACCTTCCAATTCATGGAGTTACTATGCCTTTACGCAAATCTACGTGTCTTACTCCCCAGCGGCTCGACGCCGCTCGGCGCAATTCGCAGCACTCCACCGGCCCCCGCAGCGAGGCCGGAAAGCAGCGCATGAAAATGAACGCGCTCAAGCACGGCTGTGATGCCGCGCCCGAAAACGAAGCCGCCGTCATGCGCGCCCTGGGCGAAGATCCCGAACGGTACGCAGCCTTGCAACGGGAACTCGCCACCACCTACGGCCCCGGCGACGCGCTCTGGGACCGGCAACTCGCCGACCTGGCCAAGCTCTACTGGCGGCGCAACCGGATCGAGCGCATGGAGACGGGCCTGATGCGCCGCGCCCTCGAAGCGGTCGAGGAGCGCCGGCGCGGGCTCGCCCGGGACCTCGCTGACGTTACCTTCGAACCCTCCCAGTGCGAGGCGGTGGCGGCCAACCTGCCCAAGCCCACACACCCCTTGGTGCGGCTGCGCCTGCTGATTTCGCTTTGGGGGGTGATTCGCGAGCAGGTGCGGCAGCGGCTCTTTTCGCTGGCCCAGCAGAAACAGATCGAAAGCTACTACCAGGGCGAGTTGGGGTGGAGGCCCCGGCAGATCGTTCACCTGCTTGGCCTCTTCTGGGGAAGCGCGGATGTCCGGGAGCAGCACGACCAGGCAAAGACTGACAAATATGTGAAAGATTTCTTCGGGGACGAGGCGGGGCGGGAAGCTCGCTACCAGGAACTGCTGCGCCTGCTGGAGGAGCAGATCGCGGCGGTGGAGGCGGCGTTCGAGGAGGAGATGAAGGCGCAGGAGGAGAAGGACGCGATCGAGCGGGACTGCCTGCCTGGCTCCGGCGGGGGAGACTTGGGAGATGCTGCTGCGGCAGGAAGCGGCGCTGGACCGCTCGATTGACCGCAAGGTGAGGATTATCCTGACCATGCGCCAAGAACACGCGCGCCTGTGTAGGGGCGGTTCGCGAACCGCCCCTACGCAACTGGAAGGGGCTAGCGCAGACACGCCGTCCAGTGTCTGCGATTCAGGGCAGAACGGTGAAGCGCGGCCTTCCCTTCGGGAAACGCAGACCCCAAACGTCAGGGGTCTGCGCCAGCCGGGGAATCATGGACAGAAAGTCCGGAAGAGGAAAACGCCGGCGAAACCTCAAAATCGCCGGAACAAAGCGAGAATGTCTATAGAAAACAAAGGACCGGTGCGCCGGGATAAACCGGCAGGGAGCAGAGAATGCAAATTTCTCACGAGAAAGGATTAGCGATCCACTCGGCCCCGAGTTTTGCGCTGTGCGCCGCGAGGTGCGCAGTGAAGCGTAAACAGGGGAATAGGTGGGCTGGGTATGGAGCTTCGAAAATGTGCAATCAGGACGCCGACGCCCTCGATCCGGCGGAAGGCAACATGCTCAGGGTTGCCAGCGCGAGACCCGGAGCAGTCCTGCGTAGTCCGAGACCCCAGACACGCCTAGATACTTTCTGCACGAGAACCGGGAGACCTCGGAGATGTCCGTCGCTGGGGCGGACCGGCGGGCGAAGGCTTAGGCTGTACGGCCCGCGTGTACGTCTCGGAGGAGTCGGACAGCGGCATAGTACCGATGAAACACTCGAACAAGGACCTCAGACGGTCTGCGGAGAATGCGGAGGGAAGGCTGCTGGTCAAGGAGAGCACCCCTTAGCCTCACACGCGCCCGACGCCGAGCGGGATTCCTTTCGCGTGTCCCAGGGGCCACCGGGTGCATGGAGAACGCCCGAGCGCTCTCCGTTATTCATCCGCGACAAGAGCCGTATGCGCTAGTGAGCGCTCGTACGGATCCGTGCGGGGGGCGATCAGCAATGGTCGTCCCTACCGCGACGCCGCAGAGGGGGTGGCTGCATGAGAAGTGGTGCGGGCAGCCTGCCCCGACCTGTCGGGGTCCTGCCCGCCGTCGCGGGGGCCACCCCCGCAAGAACTCGCGGGCAAAATGTCCGTTCCACAGCGGCCGAGACGCCCACACCACAGCGTATCAACCCTTCTGCGCGGCGGGCGGAGCCAAGGCGACGGCGGCTTCGGTGGTGAGGAGCAGGAAGGTAAAGGTCTCCTGCAAGTAGAGGCGGACAGCGGTATCGGTGTGGCTGAGGTAGCCGATGGAAGCGTCCTGGCCAATGTGCAGTTCGAAGTCGCCGCCGCGGGTGGTCAAAACGACGGCGCCAGGGACGCCGGGCGCCCAGATGATCTTGTCGTCGACCAGCGGCTTGACGTGCTCGAGGACGGGATAGCCGTAATCGCTGGTCTCGGCCAACTTCGTATAGGCGTCGGAACCCAGCAGCGCCGTGTAAGGACCATTGACGCCGACCATGCGTAACTGGCTCAGTGCCTGGGCTATGGCTTCCGGGTACGCGCGCACATCGCCGGGCAGCGTTTTCGTCGGGTTGCTGGTTCCCTGGCAGATGCCGGTGATCCCGGCAGCGTTATAGCCCACAAAGATGGCGCCGTCCTCGGCAAAGGCCAGGCGGCGCGCCGCGATCTTCGCCGGCTCCCAGTCGGAATCGTTGGCGCCACGCTCAACGTCGTCGATCTGCTGCCGCTCGAGTTCGAATGGAACCCGCAACTCGACCAGCGCCTTCACCTCCCGCTGGCGGGCGTGGACGCCGTCCCCCGGCGTGGCGATTTCCCGCAGGTGGCCGGTGCCGACGGCGGAGAGGCCCGTGCCCGCTGGACCTCGCACATCCACAGCCCGCCGGCCCGCGAGGTGGCGCTTGAACGTGCGTGTCACTTCCTCTTCGATCTGGGCCCAGGCGGCATCGGAAATCGGAGCAAGCTCGCGATGCAGATTATTCATGTTCAACGTCTCCTTTTAGCGATCCGATCGGCAACGAACCCTTACTCTCGCGCCGGGCGGCCGGAGCGGGCTCCGCCGCCGGTGAAGCGGCAGAAGGAACGACGGACCCCTCTTCAGTTACGTTTTCCAGAAATGTCGCGGTCGGCACGAAGAAAAGATTCCCGGTGACGGCGCGGCTGAAGTCGAGCAGGCGGTCATAGTTGCCCGGCGGCCGCCCGATAAACATGTTCTCGAGCATCTGCTCCATGGTGCGGGGCGAACGGCTGTAACCAATGAAATAGGTTCCGAATTCGCCGGAGCCGGCACGCCCGAAAGGCATGTTATCGCGCAGGATCTGGATCTGTTTGCCGTCCTGAACGATATTCGTTAGCGCGTTATGCGCTGAGGTGGGCTTCACCGAATCGTCCAATTCGATGTCGGAGAGTTTTGTACGCCCGATAATTCGTTCCTGCGCCTCCGTGGACAAAGCATTCCACCCGGCCAGATCGTGCAAGTACTTCTGCACGATGACATAGCTTCCGCCGGCGAAGGTTGCATCCTCGTCACCGATCAGCGCTGCTTCCGCAACTTCATCGCCTCGAGGATTTTCCGTGCCATCCACAAACCCCAGGAGATCGCGCTCGTCGAAGTATCGGAAACCGTGCACCTCGTCAACGGGTGAGACAGCCTCACCGATGCGCGCCATGATTTGCGTCGCCATCTCAAAACACAGATCCATACGCTTGGCGCGGATGTGGAACAGCAAGTCGCCCGGGGTTGAGACGGCATGACGCGCCCCGGCGCGAATCTCGCGAAAAGTATGCAGCTCCGCCGGTCGCGGCGCGCCAAAAAGCTGGTCCCAGACGTCCGACCCAATCCCCATGATGCAGGAAAGTCCCGCTTCAATGTCGCGAAATTCAACTGCGCGATACAGGGCGGCAAGATCCGCGCAGAAGGACCGAATGATGGTTCGATTGCCCGAGCCGGGCTTCAGTGACACGACCAGGAAGATCGCAGCGCGAGTAAGCGGAGCAACGACCGCTTGCGCGACGCCGCGTCTGTCATCCGCAAGTTGCGGACCGCCGGTTGGATTGACCGCCATCAGTAGTCGCCCTGTAAGGCTGGCCGGACCTTCCATCAGCGAGAGATTCGGACAGCCTTCGATTCGAACAACGCTTCAGGTCAGCTTACCATTGCCTCACGATGAGTGTCCACAGCCCATCGCGGGTAGCCCCAATCCGTCGATAATGTGCGGCGCTTACGTGCCGACAAAAAACGTCGGCACGTATGCGCCACGCCCTCTCGCTGGATGGAAATACGAAAGATTAGAAAGTCCTGGCAAACGGCCCGCAGGATCGGCCATACTGGCGTCATGGTTGGGAGCAAGGCACCCATTTTGTTTCTGGCTCTCGGGGTGGCACTCGGACTCGCCGTCGCTTTGATTCCGGTGGGGAAGAGCCGGGCGAGCGGGTGCCGGAGGCCGGCCCACCGGATGTCATCCTGGTGACGATTGACACGCTGCGGGCCGACCACGTGGGGTGTTATGGGTACGCCTTGGCTCAGACGCCCACCATTGACGCGCTGGCACACTCGGGCGTCCGATTCACTCGCGCCTACACTCCCGTTCCTCTTACACTCCCTGCACACGGCTCACTGCTTACGGGCATCTTTCCGATGGCCACCGGGATGCACGACTTCACGACCAACAAGGTGCCGCCAAATTCCGCGACGTTGGCCAGAATCCTGCGCGACCACGGCTACACCACGGCGGCCTTCATCGGCGCGGCGGTGCTCGATTCGCGCTTCGGGCTCAACCAGGGTTTTGACGAGTATTTTGACCATTTTGATTTCAGCCAGCTTCGCGCGGCCAATTTCGACCAGTTGGAACGCCCTGGCGATCGGGTCGTGGACGAGGTCCTGAGCTGGTTGAAGCTCAACCCGCGGCGACCATTGTTTCTCTGGGTGCATCTTTACGATCCCCACTATCCCTACACTCCGCCCGAGCCATACGCCAGCCGGTTTCGCAATTCGCCTTATGACGGCGAGATCGCCTTCGCGGACGCGCAAGTGGGTCGGCTGTTTTCCTATTTCCGGGAGCGCAGGGAGTACGACAACGCTTTGATCGTTCTCGCCAGTGATCACGGCGAGGGGCTCGGCGAGCACGGCGAAAAAAACCATGGATTCTTCATCTACAATTCCACGCTCCACGTGCCGCTGATCTTCAAGGTTCCAGGTGCCCAGCCGCGCGTTGTCGAGGAAGAAGTCTCGCTCGTAGACGTTCTGCCCACCCTTCTGCAGGCCTTGAAACTTCCGGTGCCGCCCATGGTCCAGGGCCGAAGCCTGATGCCATCGATCCTGGGACGCCCTTCGGGCGCCTCGTCGAGCCTTTATGCGGAGACTTATCTGCCCCTCCTGCATTTCCACTGGAGCCCGTTGCGCAGCCTCCAATCGAAGGGCTGGAAGTTCATCGAGGCGCCGCAGCCGGAGCTGTATGAGGTGCGTCTCGATACAGAGGAACGGAACAATCTCTTCAAGGAACAAGGAGTGCGCGCGCGCGAGATGCGCGCACGGCTCTATGCCCTGATGCGCCGTTACACCCCACCGGCGGGGCCTGAGCCCAAGAAGGCCTTGACCGACCCGGCGCTCTACGCTCGATTGCGCTCACTCGGTTACGTCGCCGTTTCGCCCGGGACGTACGTGCAACCCTAACCCTCCGGCAAGCCCCTTCCGGACCCCAAAGACCGCATCCAGACCTACGAGTTAGTTTCGGAAGCGATGGCGGACGGCCAGCGGGGACGATATCAGGAGTCCCTCCGCAAGTTGCGCGAGGCTCAGCGGACCGACCCTGATTCATCCACCATCGACTACATGATTGGGCTCAACTATCAAGGCCTGCACGACATTCCGGAAGCCATCGAGCATTTCCAGGTGGCGCTTAAAGCCAATCCCGATTTCTCCATGGCGCTCTTCAATCTCGGCGCGGCACAGGTGCAAGCTGGTAACCTGGACTCCGCCGCCGCGTCTCTGGCGCGCGCCGCGGAACTCGATCCAACGAATTTCTCTGCGACGTTCGAATTGGGAATCGCATACTTGAAGCGGAACCGTTACGAGGAGGCCTTCCGAGAGTTTCAGCGCACGGCTGAGATCAACCCCGATTATGCGCCAGCGCATGCCGCGGTAGGCGAAGGCTATCTTCATCAGGGGAAACCCAACGAAGCGGCGAAGGAGCTCGAGCACGCGGTGGAGCTGGACCCGCGGTCCAGGCGGGCCCACTACAGCCTCGGTCTCGCCTATCAGGCGCTGGGCCGGCAGGCGGATGCCGACAGAGAATTGGAGCGCGCCAAGGCCCCATAACCTCGTGGCGCATACGTCGCGATGCCTTTTGTCGCAATGTATGTGCCCGTCGGGAAGGCGCATACATGCCGACAACAAACGTCGGCACGTATGATGCGCCACCCTGGGGCAGAGCCTGTCCTGAGCGCAGCGAAGGAATGCCCGCACCACAGCCCGCATGAGTGACCGGTCTCGTTGCTGACAGATCCCTGCTTCCGTGACATCATAAATCCACATGCCCGAATTGCCGGATATTGTCGTCTACATCGAGGCGCTCGAGCGGCGCATCCTTCATCACCCGCTCGAGCGCGTGCGCCTGTCGGGCCCGTATCTGCTGCGAACCGTTGAACCGCCGATTCAGGAGCTGGAAGGGAAAAGTGTGCAAGGCCTGCGGCGAATCGGGAAGCGCATCGCCATGGGTTTCGACCAGGACTATTGGCTGGTTCTGCACTTGATGATTGCCGGGCGGCTGCACTGGCGGGATCGCAGCCCGGCGGCCTCGGTGCCGCCGGCGAAAAAGCTCACAGCGCGCAGCAGGGACGTGGCGGCGTTCGACTTTGATTCCGGCTGCCTGACACTCAGCGAGGCGGGGTCGCGCAAACGGGCCTCGATTCACGTGGTAGCAGGCGCCGAAAGGCTCGCAGACTTCGACCCGGGTGGGCTCGAAGTTCTTGACTCCCGGCTGGAAGAGTTTGCGGCGCGCCTCACTTGCGAGAACCATACCCTTAAGCGCGCGCTCACTGATCCGCACCTCATGAGCGGCATCGGCAACGCGTATTCCGATGAAATTCTGCACGCTGCCCAACTGTCTCCTGCCGCACTGACCAGCCGTCTAACGGAGGAAGAGATCGCGCGCCTTTACGAAGCCACGCGGAACACTCTGCGGGATTGGACCGAGAGATTGCGAGCGGAAACCGGCGGCGGCTTTCCGGAAAAGGTAACGGCATTTCGTCCTTCAATGGCCGTGCACGGCCGGCACGGCCAGCCATGTCCGCGCTGCGGCGCCAAAGTGCAGCGCATCCGCTACGCCGACAACGAGACTAACTACTGCGCGCGCTGCCAGACAGGCGGCAAGCTGCTCGCGGATCGCTCCCTCTCCCGCTTGCTCAAGCAGGACTGGCCGCGCACGCTCGAAGAACTCGAGGCCATGAGGACGAAACCATAACCGTCCACACTGGCCGGCGACGGCGAGCCGGATTCACGCGAAGGCGCAAAGGACGCAAAGGTCGCAAACAAGAACCCCCGGTTGCTCCTTTGCGACTTAGTGGCTTGGCGTGAGATGTTCTGATTCTCCCACCCCTTATAAGCCCGCAACTAGCTTCCCCTCACCCCGGCTTCGGCACGCCTTTCGCGCTCGAGTGACGAGGGGACAGCGACGGACGCATCCCTGACGGCAGACTTTCACCAAAGGGTTGCAATCTCGGTCCAGAGCGCGCAGAATGCAAAAGACGACTTGGTGCCATAAACTCGCTGCCACAGCACCAGATATCGCATGAAGTGGTAACCCCAGGAGCGAAAGGCTCTTCTTTAGTCTTTCCTGCTGTGGAGGTCCTTTCATGAATGCCATTAATCTAAGTCATTATAAGGAACTGCTGTTGGCCAAGCGGCGGGCTTTGACCGCGGCAATGGCCGGAAACGAAAGTCCCGCCCCTTCCTCAGGCGGGGATAAAGGCGATCTGGTGGATCATGCGTCGGCGGCACTGGAAGCAGAATTACAGGTGCGCCTGCGCGAGACGGACAGCAAGCTTCTGCGTGCTATTGACGAAGCGCTGGGGAGAATCGAACACAGCTCCTACGGTGTCTGTCAGGCTTGTATGAAGCCCATCTCCGCCGCACGGCTGGACGCGGTGCCCTGGTCGCGTCTGTGCCGCGAGTGCAAGGAACAACGGCAAGCCAATGGGTAGCGGCAGTTGGCAGATCACCGGTTTACTGCGGCGGCGCTTGCCCCTGATCGTTCGCGGAGGGGGCGTTAAGGTCATCCCGGTTGAAGGTGAGGGGGGCGCTTAAGCGCAGGTCAAAGTTTGTCCCGGACGGGAGAACGATCTCCTTCCCGCGGCTAGCCAAGATCCACACCAGTCCACTCCCGGCGCCGACCAGGCTGCCGACTCCGAGCCCCTTCCAAACACTCCCGTCGGCCGCTCCCACAATCGTACCGAGTTCCGCACCCGTAACCGTTGTCTCAGCAACCTTGCCTGCATCCTCGCCCTTGGTTGGAGCGCCCTCAATCTTTCCTTCCTTGGGTTGAAATCCTTCATTCCCGGCGGTGCCAAACCCGGAAAGCGTGGCGCGCAGAGGGAAGGTAGTGCCGTTGGGCAAGATGAGAGTCTCAAACCGCAGTCCCATTTGCGCCTGCTTGTGCTTTCCGCGCTTGGGCCGGACGACTTGCGTAATTGATCCCTTCACGGAGCTTCCGCGGGGAATCACAATCCTGTTCCCTGCCGTGATCGGGAAGATAGTTTCGCAGTATAGCGCCTGGCCTGGTTGTGCTGTCCGCGAGTTGACTGTGTTCATGAGCCGGAGCGGGATCGTGGTCGCGGCGGGCACCACCAGCCCGGACCCGACCGGGGCGGTTGGCGCATTCTCCCCAGGAGTCGGCGCGGCCGGCGCATTTGTTTGCGGCGAATTCGCTGGTGGGTTTTGGCAGTAGCTGTAGTTCGCTGTAAATGTCCCGGCAAGGGCCACGGCGAAGGAAATTGCGAAGAAGTGACGGCTGTTCATAGTGAACCCTCCTGACCCACTCGCTCTCGCCCGACGAGAAAGGGGCCGTCGCACTTTTGAGCTTCGACTGTTGACTTTCAACTGCACTTACTTCTCTCCCGCCTTCAATTTCTGATGCAAATCATCAACCTCTTTTTCAAGTTCTTGCAGCCTGTTCTGCTTGTCCGCAGCGAGCGCCAGAAGATAGTCCGCCAATAGACCTTTGTTATCTTCCATGGTGATTTGAAGATTGTTGAGCCTGTTGCCGAGCTCTTCGCGGTCGTTATCGTAGGCCACTTGCGAAAGATCAAAGAGATCGTCAGCCAGACTCTCCGTGCGGATGACCAGCGTGGTTGCAAGGACCAGGTCTTCAGGTTTCGCGGCCAACTGGCGAGCCGTCTGACGCAGATTGGGTAGAGACTGCAGACGGTCGGCCAGCGGCCTTCGGGCCAGGGGCTGTCCCGTTTCGTCGGTAAGCGGGAGGTTTTCATTCGTCAGGTCTTTGAAAACCGCGTCTAAGGGCCCAAAGTTGGTATCGTATCGCGCCAGGAAATCAGGTAGATTGGCGGCCGTCAGTTTTTGCTGCGGAAGCAGACTCGTTGGGAAGATGGCGACTGAAATCAAGCAAAGCAGAATGGGCGGGCTTTTCATTATGACCTCACTGCGGTAATCGGGAGATCGGGCAATCCGAAACGAAAAATTCGAAAATCGCCAGAGACGCAAGTTTCGGTTTGCGGATTTCGAGTTTCGATTTTCGGGTTTCGGTCTTTCGGTGTTCACCCGATCACCTGATCTCCCGATCTCCCGATCCCCAGGGCGGTTTGAATGGCCTGTGAGATGCGGGCCGCGTGGTACTCCACATCCTCAGTTCGTGCGGCCTCAACCATCACCCTGGCCAGGGGTTCGGTCCCCGAGTAGCGAACCACCACTCGACCCCGCTCGCCGATCGCACTGCGGCAATCTGCAATGGCGCGAGTGACTTCCGGAATGGCTTCGAGCGGCGACTTCTCCCTGACTCGCACGTTTCGGATAATCTGCGGGAAAGGTTTGAAAGCCCGAGTCAATTCCTCGAAGGCTTGCCCGGTCTCCGCCATCACGCGCACCACCTCGAGCAAGGTGATGATGCCATCTCCAGCCAGTGACAAGTGGCCGAAAATGATATGTCCCGATGGTTCCCCGCCGAGGTTGAGGCCAGAACGCTGCATTTCCTCCAAAACGTACTTGTCGCCCACGGGCGTGCGCTTCAATCCGATCCCGTGCTCATCAAGGGCGATTTCAAGCGCCAGATTCGTCATTTGAGTGCCGACCACTGCAGAGCCCGGGAGGATTCCGCATTGCTTAAAGTACGGCGCCATGATCGAGAGAATGTAGTCGCCGTCGATCAACTTGCCTTCCCGCGTGGCGAAAATGGCTCGGTCGGCGTCACCATCGAAGGCCACGCCCAGGTCTGCGGAGAGCAACCGTGTCGAGTCCGCCATAGCTTGCGGATAAAGCGAGCCGCAACCGAGATTGATGTTGCGCCCGTTCGGTTCCGCGTGCAGGAACTGCACCTCCGTGCCTAGCCGGCGCAACAGGGGCGGGGCTACATGAGAAGCCGCACCGTGAGCGCAATCCACGACCAGCCTATATCGCATCACCGCCGGGCCGGCTGGAATGATCTGCGTGAGCCGCTCCAGGTAGTCCTCCAGCAGTTGCGGCGCCGCTCGGAATTCGGAACCGAGGACTCCGGAATTGCTCTCAAAAAACGTGGAAGCCTTTTCCCCATTGGACCCTATTTGCTCCAACTCCCGTTCGATCTCGAGCTCCACAGTCTCGGAGAGTTTTGTGCCGGATTTGGAGAAGACCTTGATGCCGTTGTCTTCGTAAGGGTTATGAGAGGCGGAAATGACCACGCCGGCAGAGAAGCCGTGATGACCCGTCAGAAATGCCAACCCAGGTGTCGTCATGACCCCTGCTTCGACGACTTCCACTCCAACCGAGCGCAGTCCGGTAGCAAGACGGCGGGCAATCCAGCTTCCGGATTCGCGAGTGTCGCGCCCCAAAATGACCCGCGCCGGGCGCGCCGGGTCCGCTCTCTGGAGAACCTTGCCCAGGCTGTGGCCAAGCTTCCACACGGTCGCGGGGTCGAGCGGGTACTCGCCCGCGACGCTTCTTATACCGTCCGTGCCAAACAGCCGCGGTTTGTCCGCCATGCTCCTACCTATTGTAGACTACAAACTCTTTGATTCCTAAAAAGGCTTGGCAGTAGGCAGGTGGGCAGGTGTTCAAAGGCCAGCCAGGCAGTGCTCTTGGCAAGGGGCAAATGCACCAACATAACCTCCACCATCTGCCTGTCCATCTGCCTATCTGCCCACCTGCCCATCTGCCTCCAGGACCGCGTCCGCGATGCGCACTGCCGGCAGAATTCCCTCCACATCGTGCACGCGCACGATGTGGGCGCCGGCGAGAATCGAGGCCACTACAGCCGCGGCGTCGGCAGACACCAGGGGCACACCGTGGCGTGCCCCTACCTGCGATCTCATCATCGGCCAGTAGCCCTCAGCGCCTTTTCTGCCGCGCTGGCTGTGTGGTGCGCCTGCATGAAGGCCCGTGCCGGCGGCGACTGCCTGAATGAACGACTTGCGTGAACTGCCCACCAGAATTGGAAGGCCGAAGCGGCGCAATTTTCCCAGATGTGAGAGGATTTGAAAGTTTTGAATCCGCGACTTGCCGAAGCCCAGGCCGGGATCGACGATCAACTGTGACCGGCGCACGCCCGCCGAGAGGGCGCGGCGGACCGAAGTCGCCAGCCCACGCTTGACCGACTGTACGATATCCGCCACAAACGGCCGTGTTTGCATCATCTCCGGGCGGCCCCGCAGGTGCATAAGGATGAGGGGGGTCTTGTGACGCCGCGCCACCTCAGCCAGTCGCGCGTCGAACCGCAGACCGCTTATGTCATTGAGGATGTTGGCCCCGGCCCGCACGGCCATCTCGGCCACTTCAGCCTTTGTGGTGTCGATCGAGATCGGCGTGGAGGCCAATTTGCGCCGCAGAGCCTGGATGACCGGCAGGACTCTCAGCAGTTCTTCTTCGGCTGAGACGGGCTGCGAACCCGGCCGCGTGGATTCGCCCCCAACGTCGATCCAGTCTGCCCCCTGCCGCGCCAAATCCAATCCGCGCTCGACGGCCGCGCCAGGAGCAAGGTAGAGCCCGCCGTCCGAGAACGAATCCGGCGTCACATTGAGCGCGCCCATGATGAGAGTACGCTCCCCAAGACGCACTTTGCGCCCGTCAATTCGTATATCGAAGATTGGACGCGGAGCCATGCAGGCAGTGGCTAGTGGATTGTGGTGAGTGGTCAGCGCTCAAATGACTCGTGGCTAGTCCGCTAATCAATCCCCTTCGAACTAGCCACCAATCACTAGCTACTAACCACTACCCTTCACGCCGGCTGCGGCCGTTCGCGCGAGGGCAAACCGGGTGTGGGACGAGGCTTCAATACCTGGGTCGTCTCAGGCGCGGGAGGCTTGGGAGGCGCCGGCCGGACCACTTCCGGCAATGGTTTCCCTTCCAGGAGCAGGTTGACTTCGATCGCATCGAGGACCTCGCGGACCAGCAATGCTTCCGCGATGCGCACCAAGGCGTCACGGTGCGTGGTCAGGATCTCCTTAGCCTTCTCGTAGGCGGTGTTTACAAACCTCTTCACTTCCTGGTCGATCTTGATGGCGGTGTCCTCGCTGAAATCGCGCGAGGTCGCCAAATCACGCCCCAGGAAGATCTCCTGCTGGTGCTTTCCGTACGCCAGGGGACCGAGGTCTGACATTCCCCAGTCGCACACCATGCGTCGCGAAACCTCCGTGGCCTGTTCGATGTCGTTGCCGGCGCCGGTGGTGAAATGGTTGAGGAAGATTTCCTCCGCCGCGCGCCCGCCCATCATGACGGCCAACTGCGACTCGAGATAATCGCGTGTGTAAGTGTGTTTGTCATCCAACGGGAGCTGCATGGTGACGCCCAAAGCCATACCACGCGGGATAATAGTGACCTTATGAAGCGGGTCGGCGTAAGGAACCACGGAGGCCACCAAGGCATGCCCGGCCTCATGAAAAGCCGTGTTCTTCTTCTCCTCCTCCGAGAGGATCATGGACTTTCGCTCAGCCCCCATCAGGACCTTGTCCTTGGAGGTCTCAAAGTCCTGCATGACAACCGTCTTGCGGTTTTGCCGGGCAGCGAGCAGGGCCGCTTCGTTCACCAGGTTGGCCAAGTCTGCGCCCGAAAAGCCCGGCGACCCGCGAGCCAGCACCGGGAGATCGACATCCTCAGCGAGAGGGATCTTCTTGGTGTGTACTTTCAGAATGGCTTCGCGCCCTCCCACGTCGGGCCGCGGAACCACCACACGGCGGTCAAACCGGCCAGGGCGCAATAGAGCCGGATCCAGAACATCCGGACGGTTGGTGGCGGCGATGAGGATAACGCCCTCGTTCGACTCGAATCCATCCATCTCCACCAGCAGTTGGTTCAGCGTCTGCTCACGCTCGTCGTGACCACCACCCAAGCCGGCGCCCCGGTGGCGGCCCACCGCATCAATTTCGTCGATAAAAATGATACACGGGGCGTTTTTCTTTCCTTGCTCGAAAAGATCGCGAACCCGCGATGCGCCTACTCCCACGAACATCTCAACGAAGTCGGAACCGGAGATGGAAAAGAAGGGTACGTTGGCCTCACCTGCAATCGCTCGCGCCAACAGAGTCTTCCCGGTTCCCGGCGGCCCCACCAGCAAAACTCCCTTGGGGATGCGCCCGCCGAGCTTTTGGAACTTTTGCGGCTCCCGCAAAAACTCAATGATTTCCTGCAACTCTTCCTTGGCTTCCTCCACGCCGGCCACGTCCTTGAAGGTTACCTTTTTCTGCTGGCTCGAAAGAAGGCGGGCGCGGCTCTTCCCAAATGAGAGCGCTTTGTTGCCGCCGCTCTGCATCTGGCGCATAAAGAAAATCCAGAGGCCCAACAACAGAATCATGGGCAAGCCGTTAATGAGCCAAGTCACCCAGGAATTCCCCGAACTGTCTTTAATGGTGACGTTGACGTTCTTGTCGTGCAGGCTCTTGTACAGGTCGGGATAATTCGGCGGAATAGTGGACTTAAACTTGTCGTTATCTTTCTTCAGAGTGCCGGTAACGTCCGTGCCCGTGATCTGCACGTCATGGACATTGTTGCTGTCAATCTGGTCCATGAAAGTTGAGAAACTGAGGTCTTTAACGTTTCCGCCTGCACTGTTCTTAACTACCGCCCAAATCAGCACGGCGGTGACTGCCATCACCACCCAGAAAACGATGTTTTTTACCGCCGAATTCACGGCGCTTCCTCCTCCGGCCCCCAAGCCTTTCAGGGGCGCTTACAACTGTCAGGGTATTGGATGCTTCACGCTGCCCTAACGAACCGGGTTGATAGAAATCTCTTCGCCGCCGCGGATGGCGTGCGCTGTCCGGAGCAGGCAAGAGCGCCTCTGCCGCCCCCAGGCCGGGCCGCTACCCGGCACCTTCCTCGACGACCAGCAGTGTTCGAGACTCTGGAGTCGCAGCCACCGAGGCGGCGGGCGGAAATCCTCTCACCCAGAGGATCTGCTCCCCACCCTCCAAAACGGGCCAGAGATTGCGACGGCTGCGGGGAATCTTCCGCTGGCGAAATAACTCCTTCAATTTCCGCGGCTTTCGGCTTCCCGAAGGCCAATAATGGTCCCCGGCTCGCCAATTGCGTAGCAACAGCCGGCGAGGCAGCTTCCCAGCATCCATGGCGCTACCTGCCATTTGATTATACTCCCCGGCACGCCCGACAGGTTCAACAATCTTTAGCACGAAAGTAACCCCCAGAAGAGGTACGGTAGTCTCTCCCGGGACATCGATCGGGTAAGCGTAGGCATCGCTTTCGGATGAAGCAGGCTGCGGCCCGAGGACGAGCCAGTCGAATTCCCTCCTCGCCAGAGTCTCCCCGGGCAGAGGCAGGCTCCGGCCGCTCTGTGCGCCGGTCGCGAAGCGCCGAATTCCCTCAATGTGAGAATAGCCTAGACCACGCAACCCCGGGCGAACGGATTGAAGCATCTGGCGCAGCACCCGCCTCTGAATGGCCGGCTCAAACCCTTCCAGAGCGCGCACCGAAATCTTCTCTTCCAGGCCCTCGCGCAGGCGCCAAGGACGGCTGCGATCGAGAGCCTGTTGCTCGAGGAATGCTTCCTCATCTCTCGCCCGGTCGGCATGGCCCTTGAGAAGCCGAATGATGCCGGGGTTGAATTCCCTCTCCAGCAGGGGAAGCAGTTCCCGGCGCACCTTATTGCGCCGCAGCCGGGAGTCAAGGTTGGTCGAATCGACACGATAATCAAGCTTTCGCGCTTCAATCTCGCGCATGATCTCGGCGCGCGTGAGATCGAGAAAGGGACGGGCGACCTTGCCCTCCAGCAGCGGGTAAATCCCGCTCAAGCCACGCGTCCCCGCACCGCGCAACAGGCGCATCAGCACGGTCTCGGCCTGGTCGTTTGCAGTATGCGCGGTCACCACCAGTTCCAGCCGGCCTTGATCCACCAGGGATAAGAGAAAGCGATAGCGCAACTCGCGGGCGGTAGCCTCCAGGTTGCGTTTCTTCTCGCGTGCCACCCGCCCCACGTCAGCCTCTCCGCCCAGGTAAGCGATGGCCATGGAATCGGCCCGTCCGCGCACAAATCGCTCGTCGCCGTCGGATTCGGCCCCTCGCAAATGATGATTAAAGTGGACCACGGCCAGAGTGATCCCCAGCTCCGAAGCCGCGTCGTTCATGAAATGCAGGAGCAATGTCGAATCCGGCCCGCCTGAGACCGCGACCCCAACTCGTTGCCCGGCATGGAAGAATCCCTGCCGCTTCGCCTCTTTCAACCAGCGGGAGTACACCACTGACTTTGCGAGCATTCGCTAAACCCACCGCAAAGGAGCCCTTTCCCGCTCATTGTAACATCAGTAGCACTGAGCTGCTCCTCAAGGTTCGCGGCACTTCGCCGAACCTGCATAGGTGATTCACCCCAGAGGCCGCCGAACTCGCAGGGGAGAGCCGCGCTATTGTTCCTGAAATCTCCGTGCGCTGGGTGGTGGAGCTTTACTTGTGTCTGTGACTTAAGTATTAGTAACTTAAGCATTTTTCACGGTGTAGCCCATCGTGATATAGTGCCCAACTACCCATTCCTCGGTTGTAGCGCTCACCTTCGGGTGAGCACCGCGTCGGTCGGCCTGGGAGTCGGTGCCACGATGAAGTCGGCGCCAAGCCTGCCAGCTTCAAGGTCGGTAGAACGACGCAGCGGAGCGTGCACATGGCCGAATTCAAACCCTTTGTACCCCATGACTCGAAAGAGCCGGAGTTCACCCTCAAATCGGTCCTGGCGGGCATCCTCCTGGCCGCCATTTTCGGGGCCGCCAACGCCTACTTAGGTATGAAGGCCGGGCAGACGGTGGCTGCGACGATCCCGGCGGCGGTGATAGCCATCGCGTTGTTTCGTTTGCCCTTCTTTCGCGGCGGCGTGCTGGAACAGAACCTGACCCGAACTGCCGCCTCCGTAGGCGAAGCGCTGGTGGCCGGCGCGATTTTCACCATCCCTGCTTTCATGATGGTCAACGTAGGCGGGCAGCGCCTCTGGACTGACTTGCGAAGTCATTATTGGACCGGCACGTTCATTCTCTTTGCGGGCGGATTGCTGGGCGTATTCTTCATCATTGTCTTGCGCCGCCCGCTTTGCGTTGACTCGCCTGATCTGCCTTTTCCTGAAAGCACCGCCAGCGCCGAGATCGTCAAAGCCGGCCAGAAGGGCGCCACCGATGCACCCAAATACATTTTCGGCGCCATGGGATTGGGCGCCCTTCTCCAATTGCTCAAGGACGATAAAGGCTTTCAAGTTTTCCAGGATTCGATCAGCGCGTTCTGGAAATTCCCGAAGTCCGTGGTCAGCTATTTCGGATACCAGAAGGAACTTCTGGGCCGCGTCGAGTACTCGGGAGGCCTTGCCTACTCAACCCCTTCCGCATCCCCCGCGCTCATCGGCATCGGATACATCATCGGACCGCGCTTGTCAGCGATCAATTTCTCCGGGGGCGTCATCGCCTGGCTGGTGCTGATTCCTCTGGTCCTTTTTATCGATCCCGACCTGCCGCACCGCCTGGGCGCAACCACGGGAGGCACCGCGCCCTGGGACCTGGCAAGTTACACCGTGTGGTACAACGTGGTTCGGCCCATCGCGGTGGGAGCAATGCTGGTGGGCGCCGTCTACACGCTCTACAGCATGCGCGAATCGATCCTCACCTCGATTCGAGGTGCCTTCCACGCCTCTGCGGCGGGCAGTGAACACGCCGCCCGGCGCACCCGCCTGGATATTGATATCCCTATCAAATGGATCATTTTGGGTATTGCTGTGCTTGTTATTCCTATCACGATCATCTACAAATACTTCGCACAGAGTTGGAGCGCCGCCCTCACAGCGGCTATTGTGATGACGCTGACCGGCTTCTTCCTGGCTGCGGTGGGCGGATACCTGGTGGGCCTGGTCGGCTCCTCGAATCAGCCCGTCAGCGGCCTGACGCTGGCGGCGCTGGTGGTGGCGGCGCTGATGATGGTGGCCATCGGAGTGAAGGGCCTGGGAGGAGTCGCGGCGGTTCTGGGCGTAGCGTCGGTAGTCTGCTGCGCGTGCTGTGTCTCCGGCAGCCTGATTCAAGATCTGAAGGCCGGCTATCTGCTGGGCGGGACACCGTGGAAGATGGAAGTCGTGGAAGTACTGAGCGTGACCGCCGTTTCCTTTTTCCTGCTGCTGCCCATCATCGCCCTGCACGAAGCCAACCTCGCCACGGGCGGTATCGGAGGCAAGTTGCTGCCTGCCCCGCAAGCCGGCCTCATGGCTCAACTTGCTCAGGGAATCGTGGGTGGGCAAATGGCGTGGGGCTTGCTCCTCATGGGATGCTTTTTCGGCATAGCGCTGGTGATGATTGGCGCGCCTTCGCCCATGCTCATCGCCGTGGGCATGTATCTCCCGCTCGAAACCAGCGGGGCGATATTCCTGGGCGGGGTTTTGAAATGGGCTGCCGACGTGTGGGTGGCGCGCAAGAAGTTATCAGCAGAACAAAAGGCCAAGGTTGAGGAGCGGGGAACCCTCCTGGCCTCCGGATTCATCGCCGGGGAGGCCATCACCGGAATTCTCCTCGCAACCCTGTTCCTCACTGGCGTCTCGTCCATCACCAAGGTGATGACCGGCCACGATGAACTACCCTTCCTGGCCAACTGGGGCGGACGGATCTCCCTTGTGGCGTTCGCGATTATTGCTTACATCCTGATCCAAGTGCCGTTGCGCAAACTGAGGAACCGCGAGGAGCGAACATGACCAAGAATGAGTTTTACGAATTCGTCATGGAGAATTATCGGCCGGCGGAAAGGCTGATCGGGATGGTTCCAACAGACAAACTCGACTGGCGGCCAGGACCGAATTTCATGAGCGTCGGCCAGGCGATTTACCATCTGAGCGACGGCGTGGGCACCGGCTTAGAGTGGCTGCTGGCCAGCAAGTTGCCCACAATGGACGAGGTTGCGGAGCGCATGAACCTAGAGAACCTGCCTTCTCGTAATCCCCAGGAGGCGCTGGAGAAGCTCGAGCATGACAAAAAGATCCTGCGTCAAGTCCTGGATGGCTTAAGCGAAGAGGATTTCACCAACAAGACGGTCTCTGCGCCCTGGGCCTCAACAAAGATGGAGCGCATGGCATTCGGTTTCCTCGGGCACTTCAACAATCACAAGATGCAGCTCTTCACTTACTTGAAATTGCTCGGCCTGCCTGTCGATACTCAGACGCTTTACGGCATGTAGGCACTGCGCTAGAATCTATTCGGCTTCGGCTCGTTTCCAATAACCGTGAGACAATGCAACAAGGGGGGCACGTCCATGACATCAGCCGCGATAGGCCCCACGTACACACAGGCAGAGCGCACAATCTTAGAGGGGGAACTATGACCAAGAATGAGTATTACGAGATGGTGATTGACAGCTACCGGCCGGCCGAGAAAATGATCGGCATGGTTCCAGCCGACAAACTCGACTGGGCGCCGGGTTCGACGTTCATGAGTGCTGGCCAGGTGCTTTGCCACCTGAGCGAAGGTGTAGGGGGCGGACTCGAGATGCTGGTTAGCGGCAAGTGGCCCACCATGAAAGAAATGGAAGAGGGCATGAAGCTCGAGAAACTCCCTTCCTGTACCCCTCCGGAGGCCCTGGACAAGCTCAAGAAGGACAAGGAAATTCTGCGCCAGGTTCTGGATGGCGTGAGCGAGGAGGACTTTGCCAACAAAGTCGTCACGGTGCCCTGGGGCATGACAGCCAAGATGGAGCGCATGACCATCTCCTTCCTCGAGCATTTCACCAATCATAAAATGCAGCTTTTCACCTACCTGAAACTTCTCGGCCTGCCCGTAAATACGGAAACGCTTTACGGAATGTAGAAAGGTGGGTAGCGCAGACCTGCTTTCCAAGGTCTGCGGCCTTGACTTCATTTCGTTGACACCTGCCGCAGACCTTGGAAAGCAGGTCTGAGCGACCCTGTCACATTACACCAAGGGGGCTACCTACCACGGCCACCGCCAGCCCGCGCAAAGAGAACTGATCCGCCTTGAGGTGCGACGTGGCTGGTGGCTGGGAGCCCGAAATTTGGTCGACGCATTTGACTTCCGCATAGCCTTGGCCGGAGATCGAAAGGTCAAAAGTCCGGTCGCGCTGGTTGACCAGCAACAGCTTGTGCTCACCCGTCCGAGTTACAAAGCCCTGCGCGTAAACATACGGACTTGTGGAAGCGGTCTCCACCAGCTTATCTCCGGGTCCGAAGTTGTCATGCAGGAGCTTGAGCACCCAGAAACGCGCGTTGGGTTGGCCGTTGTTCCAGTCCACCATCGAGACACCCGGAAACTGCGACGGGTAGCCCACCAACTGAGACTCCCCGGCCACGTCAATTCCGAACCGTGCCAACTCTCCGTAAAGATAGGCATACACTCCGCCGCATAGATTCCAGTAAGAATCGGGAATGGGTTTGCGCGGCACCGTGTTATCGTCAGCCGGTATGCAGCCCAACTCGTCCAGATCCACTTGGGTCTTCGGCGTCAGGCGCTGCCGAATTGCGTCGAGATACCGGACCGAATTGAGGAAGCCGGAGGCTTGATCGAACACGGTGTACTGTTGCACTTCGGGGCTCTGGTCAGCCGAGGGATTCGCATAGAAATGGTAAGAAACCATATCCAACGGAATCCCGGGCTTGTGGTTCTTGGGATTGAGGAAATACTCGAAATACGCCGGCACATTCTCCTGCAGGAAAATGTTCGGCGAGGTCCCTGCCAGGGCCACACCCATGAACTTCATCTGCGGATCCACGCGTCGAATGGCGCTCACGATGGCGTCGTAGACCCGCGTGTAGGTTTCCGGCGACATCGAATGTTCAAAGTCGACTTCGTTGAGCACTTCCCAGATGGGGATCTTGTAATGGTGGTTGGAGTCGTGCCGCTTCCCGTACTCGTCCGTGAATCCTCCCTGCGTGTACCAACTCACCAGCCGCGCATAGTAGTCCCCAACTTCCTTCAAGCTCGGGTCACGAAACTCCTTTCCCTTCTCGTAGTCCCACATCACCTGGTCCGGATCTGCTGGATACGCCACCGGCTTCTCCGTCTTGAACATCCACTGCGGTATGGTGCTGAAGTTGATGATCACCGAATGCCCCGTCTGAGCGTTCATGAAGTCTTCCATCATGGGATCGATCAAAGAAAAGTCCCAGGATGTCTTGCCGTCGGCAGGCGGCTCGAGTTCGGCAACCCCCAACTTCGGATAAGGCAACCAGGGTACGTAGCGCACATCGTCCGCGCCCAGATCGTGCAGTGCCTGAAAGACCCGATCATGAATCTGCGAGCCTCGACGCAGCGGAGGGTTGACCACGACTTGCAAAGTCGGCGTGGTTTTCGACACGGTCACGACTTTGTCCCAGTTAACGGTTACCTTAGCCTTCTCGACTGGTCCCGGCTTTTGCGGCGCGGTTTCTTTTTGCGCACAGCTCGAAAGGAAAACAACCAGCGAAAGAGAAAACAGACCGAGCACTCGAACAACTCGATTAAGCTCCATGGCACTCCCTCCTAAAACGTCTTCCGGTTTCCAGGCCGATTCGGGACGAAACGCGAGGTGAATTCTATAACTCCCAACGCCCAAAAGCCACCGTTTGTCTTCGGACCTGCACTTCACTTCAACACATAGGCGAAGGTTTTGGAGTCGAAGGCGAGAGTGAGTGCTCCTCCCTCGCGGCGGATGGGCACGCGACGCAACTCCGTGCCGCTTTCGTCTATGGCTGTGCCTTCCGTTGGAACGGGGCCGGTCCAGGGGACGCGAGCGATGAACGCGGCACTCTCCGGCGCGGCGGTCACGCGCCAGCCTTCGCCTTGGTGCGCCAGGCGGTACGCGGCGCCTTGGCGGTCGTTGAAATAATAAGAATCGGGCGAGTGCGACCACTCCACCGTGCCGGCGGATTGCCGTTCTATGGCGGCCTCAACCGTCCCTCCCGACATCGGGGCGCGGGCGTAGAAGCCATACTGCGGAAGGGCGCGGTCGCCGATTTTCCATTCGCTTGCGCCCCGATTAACCCACACCTCGGCTCCGTTATCCCAGGTCACATGCTGGCGGTGGATGTCACCGCCGGCAAACTCTACTGCATCGATGCGCCGCAGCGCGAGTGCCCGCATCATATCGTGCAGTAGCCAGTACTTGCGCACCACGTCGCGCGAGAACGGCGCCGCCACCATGGCGGGATGGCCGGTCAACATCTCCGTGGCCATGTAGTCGTCGCTGTAGATGCCGTGAGCTGCCAAATCGAGGCCCGCAGCGTAGCGATCCTCGTAACCGGCCCCGTGCAGCACGAAGCGGTCGTGGTAGGCGGCATCGATCCAGGGGATGCGTTCCGCGTCTCCGCAACGGATTCTCCACACGAATCCACTGCCCTGGGCATCGACGCGCAAAATATTGGCTTGCGCGCCATCCAGCCAGCCAATCAAACGATCATGGCCGGCTTCAGAGATTTGGGGCGCATCATCACCCAGATAGTTGCGGATCCAGGAGAAGGTCTCGCCCCACACCTTACGCGTGACGCTGCGGTCTACGAATTGGCCGTCCGCCGTCCAGAAGTCATAAGGCGGCGCGGACGACCACACGTCAATGAAATACGCCGTGGGCGAGAAGCCCGCCTTGATCAGGTTCAGATTTCGCTCCACCAGCAGGCGGATGCGATCAGGACGCGCGCGATAGGATTGCGCATCGCGTTCGGCGTGGTACCAGGCGTGCTGCGGCTGGCCATTGTTCTGGAAAGCTACGTTTTCATAGCTGAAGCCCTCGGCGTCAGGGTAGAGATCGATGTAATTGTCGTGCGGAGCGAACAAAACGCCATGTTCGCGGCAGGTCTCGACCAGCTTCTGGAATTCCTCGAGTGTGCCGAGCTGTGGGTTGGGAGGATAGATATCAGGCAGGCGGAAATCGTAGCCCCAGCGCTGCCAGTCGTGCCAGACCACCACCGCGTCGGTCAAACCGTAGCGGAACGCCCGCTCCAGGGCCTGGGCACTCGAGGCATAGCGGCCTTCCCAAAGGTCGAAAACAAATCGCCCCGCAAGCTTGGGGACGCCGGCCGCAGCGTGCAGTTCATTCGCCCGCCACAGCTTCACAGCCTCCCAGACATTTGCCGCAGGAAGGAAGGTGATGGTTTGCGCGTGCGGTGTGACGAGCGTATACGTGTGGTCCTGCGGGTCGACCTCGAGCCGGTCGGGGACCGCGTCCACACCCTGAAGCAACGAGACCCCGTTAGCGAAGTCGAAGCCGACGAAGGAAGTGGCCAGGTTGTGGCCGTCGAACCCAAGATGAAACGCCTGGGGGTCCTGGATGACGTTGCCAGGGCCGCCATAAATCCTCAGGGCGCGCTCGGTCCATGGCCCCGCGGCGACGCCCTCCAGGTGTACGCTTAGCCAGGGGCGCGATGGCGGGACGTTTTCCAACCAGAAGCGGACCTGAAGCCCGCGCGCGTCCACCCACATTTCGGTGAGCACGTCGAATGTACCGGCCCAACTCATGAAGTGATGTCGGACGCGATAGCGCCCGGAGGCGGGCTCTTCGTGGGCATAGACCAATTCGCTGGCCGAGTTCACGTCTGCGAGGTCGTCACCCAGCACATGAATGCGGAAGCCGTGAAACAGCAACCTGCGATCCCCTTTTGACAACTCAATCGCGGAATCGAGGGCGCCGCACGAGCCCGGATATACGTGCACCTCATAGCCCTGAACGGTTCCAAGCAAGCGCGACGACGCATTAGGCGCTGGCGGGAACTCAGGGGGAGCCTGCGCCTTGCCGGCCACGATCGTAGGAGCGACCCAATAGGCTTGGCCTGCGTCGCCGGCGCTTTCAAGCTGTAACCGCACCTTGCGCCCGGCGTAAGGGGCCAGATCCACCTCCATTTCTTCGGAGGCCGCCGAGGCCACGCGCTTTTCGAGAAGCACTGCGCCATCCTCGCCCGACGCGGCGTCGAAGGGGAGGGCGCGCACGCGAAACAGCGCGCCGCTGGGAGCAGCGGCGGCGAAACGCAGGACCAGAGGCTGATATTGCGGCAGAGACAGCGGGTATTCAACCATGCAGGCGTCCACGCGCTCACGCAGCGAAGGCGGGCGCGGCCCCAGCGTCATGACGATGGCGCCGCGGGGTTCGGAAAACTGAATGCTGGGGCGGAACTGGAAAACCTCCTGCCCGCTGGCCCCTGCTTGTGGTGCTTCCGCGCTGACGATGCAGCGTTCGCGCCTCACTGGTTCCCGCCAGATTCCCAAGGAGTGGTTGATGGAGACGGGGACAGGCTTCCACTCCACCGGCAGCGGTGCTCGCGGGATGTTAGCTTGCGTCGTGCTGACCATCAGGATCGGATGCGCCACCATGTGCCGGCCCTGGTAATCGAATTCGGCCAGAGCGTGAATTGGGTAGAACGCATTGTAGGTCCCGGCGCCGAAGCTGACTCGAAATGCCACCGTCGTGCTGGCCCGAGGCGGAAGGGTGAAGGAGACGGGGGCACCAGGTTCAACTCGCCATCGGTCGATGACCCGCACGCCCAGAGTGCCCTGTAACGCCTGATCCGCGCTGCTGCTAAGTTCGACTTCTAAGGTGAAAGGCGCGTCCGGCTGATCGAACTGCACCCGGCCCCCGGCGCCGTAAGAACCCAGAGCGGGTTGCTCGATTCGGACTGTCAGGGGCCCAACCGTATCCACCGGCGGCTCGAAGGCCACGGCCGCAGCCGCCAACAAAATGAAAAGTGCACAAAAGCGAATGCGCATCTGAACCCTCACGAGGGCACATGGGATGTCGTTCCAATTGTCCCATCGTCCCAGCCTCACACTTGAATTTACATTTTGCTTCCCAGGGTCATACAATATACGCCGTTTTCAAGGTCGTGGCGCGGCGCGTTCGTACGGCTGTAAGGGCACCCCTTGTGGGTGCCCTCCGTTCGTGCCACTTCGCACAAAGGGCGCCCACAAGGGGTGCCCCTACCAGGAGGATCTAATGAACCGAAGAGAATGCTTTCAACTTGCCGCGGCGGGAGCCGCAGCCGCCGTCTTGCCGGCTCGAAGCCTGGCCGCGGAAGCGCAGGCGGCGCGCGCGGTACGCGGGCTGCCCTCGCCCATCATCAAGGACATCCAGGTGATCACGACTCAACCGGCAGGCGTGCGCCTGGTGGTGGTTAAGATCCTCACCGATCAGGATGGCCTTTACGGTTACGGCTGCGCCACCTTTACGCAACGCGCCGATCTAGTGGGCCCCGCGGTGGAAAAGTACCTCAAGCCGTTTCTGGTCGGGAAGCCGGCTGACCGCATCGAGGACACCTGGCAGGCTTGCTACAACAGCTCGTATTGGCGAAATGGCCCGGTGCTCAACAATGCTATCAGCGGGGTCGATCAGGCGTTGTGGGACATCAAGGGCAGGCAGGCCAACATGCCAGTGTACCAGTTGCTGGGCGGCAAGGCCCGTGAAGCAGCCCTCACCTACGCCACGGTGGGCGGCATGGAAGCATCGGAGGCCATCGATCGCGCTCGCCACACGATGGAAAAAGGATTTCGATGTATCAAAATCATGACGGGCGTACCTGGTATGGATTCCTACGGCCCCAGCGGCGGCGCTCCTCTCAGAGGCTTGCATGCCGGCCCCGTCTTTGATTCGGTTCCTTATATGCGTCATGCGCGGCAAATACTCGAGGAGTGCCGGAAACAACTGGGCGATGAAATCGAACTGATTCACGACGTCCATGAACGCGTGAGCCCACACCAAGCCGTGCAATTCGCCAAGGAGCTTGAGCCGATCCGGCTGTTTTACTTGGAGGATGTGCTCTCACCGGAGGACATTGCCTACTTCCGCCAGATCCGCCAGCAGTGCTCGACCTCATTGGCCATGGGTGAGCTGTTTAATAGCCCGCACGAGTGGCAGCCGCTGATCGTCGAGCGCTTGATTGATTACATTCGCGTCCACTTGTCGCAAGCGGGCGGCCTGACGCCGTCGCGCAAGATGGCGATTCTGGCGGAGAATTTTGGCGTAAAAACTGCCTGGCACGGACCCGGAGACGTCTCGCCCGTCGGGCACACCGCTCAACTGCACCTGGATCTTGCCAGCTACAATTTTGGCATTCAGGAGGGCGGGGTCATTCAAGGCGTGGAGGCCGAGATCTTCCCCGGCTGCGCAACTTACAAGGACGGTTTCCTTTGGGCCAGCGATTCGCCAGGATGGGGGATCGAGGTCAACGAGGAGTTGGCGGCCAAGTATCCTTTCCGTGACGGCCCCGAGCACCTCAACGGCGGATGGGGAGTCATCCGGCAGTTCGATGGCACGGTCATCAAACAGTAGGGGCGACCCTTGTGGTCGCCCTCTTTCCTGCGGCCCCGAATACAAATTGGGGCACCCGCAAGGGGTGCCCTACATTGTTACCACTGCAACCTCATAACCGCTCAGCGTTAGCGACGTCGCACCCACTTGCGCCGATGTGGGCGGCTGGAAGCTGGTGGTTTGGTCGACGTACGTCACGTTCGAGCCTTGTGAGGCGGGAGTCGAAACTTCAAAAGGCCGATTGCGCTTGTTGATCAGAAGTAGTTTTCGCTTGCCGTCCCGTGTCTGAAAGGCCTGCGCGTACACATAGGAACTGTCCACGCTCGTATCCACCAGTTTATCGCCCGGACCGAAGTTGTCGTGCAGCAGCTTGAGCACCCAGAAGCGGGCGTTGGGCTGCCCGGTGGTCCAGTCCACCATCGAAACGCTGGGGAACTGCGTGGGGTAGCCGACAAGCTGCGATTCGCCGGCAACTTCGACGCCGCGTCTGGCCAGTTCCGAGTAAAGGTAAGCATACAGGCCGCCGCAGAGATTCCAGTACGAGTTCGGAATCGGCTTCACCACGTGTCCCGGCGTGCCCTGATCGATGTCGTCTGCGGAAATCGAGCCAAGCTCGTCCGTATCCGTCTGCGTTTCCGGCGACAGTCGCGCGCGGATGTCCTGAATAAACCCTACCACGTTCAGGAAACGGTCCGCCTGCTCCCAATAAGTGTACTGCATGATTTCCGGCGTCTGGTCGGCGGTCGGCACGGCGTAGAAATGGTAAGAGATCATGTAAATGGGGATCCCGGGCTTGTGATTCTTGTGGTTGAGGAAGTACTCGAAGTATTCCTTGCCCGTGCCGCCCAGCCCCAGCCCTACGAATTTGATCTTGGGATCGACGCGCTGAACCGCAGTGACAATGGCATCATAAACGCGCGTGTAAGTCTCAGGGGTCATGCTGTGTTCGCCGTCGACCTCGTTGAGAATTTCCCAGTAGTCGATCTTGTAGTGGTGGTTGGAGTCGTGCCGCTTCCCGTACTCGTCCGTGAATCCTCCCTGCGTGTACCAACTCACCAGCCGCGCGTAGTAGTCCCCCACTTCCTTTAAACTCGGATCCCGAAACTCCGTCCCCTTCTCGTAATCCCACGTCACCTGGTCCGGATCCGCTGGATACGCCACCGGCTTCTCCGTCTTGAACATCCACTGCGGTATGGTGCTGAAGTTGATGATCACCGAATGCCCCGTCTGGGCGTTCATGAAGTCTTCCATCATGGGATCGATCAAAGAAAAGTCCCAGGATGTCTTGCCGTCGGCAGGCGGTTCGAGTTCGGCAACCCCCAACTTGGGGTAGGGCAGCCAGGGCACGTAGCGAACGTAGTCGGCGCCTAAATCGTGCAGGGCCTGAAAGACCCGGTCGTGAATCTGCGAGCCTCGACGCAAAGGCGGGTTGACCACGACTTGCAGGGTGGGCGTGGTTTTCGACACGGTCACGACCTTGTCCCAGTTGACGGTTACCTTGGCCTTCTCGACTGGTCCCGGCTTTTGCGGCGCTGTTTCCTTTTGCGCACAACCAGTAAGTAAAACCGCAAGCGAGATAACGAGGCAAGCAAGCAACGGGATGAACCTATCAGTTCTCATCGCACACCTCCAAAATCAGATCGTCGGGGCACCCCTTGTGGCTGCCCGTTGACTGGTGCAACACTCCGGCTCTGCGCGGATGATAAAACCATATTTGGCAAGTTATTGTGCAGCGAATGCGTCAACTGGCGGAAGAACTCCCCCCGCCGGCCATAAGAGCCGCCACACAAACAATAAACTCGCCACAGAGCGCACAGAGACCACGGAGAAGCATACCACTACTTGTCTCTGCGAACTCTGTGGCCTCTGTGGTGAGTCATCTTCGAGCGACGGGGCAGGACGGCCACAAGGGCCGCGCCTACGGCCGATCTTACCAGAGTAGCTTGAACGCGAATTGGACTACCCGTGGCGGCTCAAGCAGGCCAGTAATCACACCAAAAGTCCCGGGTGCGAGGCCACTTTGTCGGGCGCCGAACTGGACGTGGTTCCAGGCATTGTAGAACTCGACGCGGAATTCGGTGTTCAAGCGCTCGTTGATGGTGGTGTGCTTGAACGCGCCGATATCCCAGTTATTGATCCCGGGCTCTTCCAGGCTGTGGCGGTCCGTATTCCCCTGGAGGTGGATAGGGTTGAAGCCGTTCCCCCGGCCGTCTATATCGAGCACAAACTCATCGCAAGGGATCTGGTGTTGTCGTCTTCCGAGCCTCGCTTTTCAAAGACCCAGCCCTATAACTGTGCTTCATCCGGTTCCTCGGTGCTCCTGAACGATTTCCTCCACGATTCCCTTCGCCATGCAGCCAAAAGTTCTCAATCGGGCTCCCTGCTCGTACATCGAGCTGAGCAGCTTCCGGCCCTCGGAATCGACGAACGTGACTTCGCAGAGGTCCACGATTACCGGCTTCTCCGGCGAGTCATCTTTCGCCGCGCGCCAGCTTCGCTCCAGTTCCTCCACCCAGGGGCCGGCCAGCCTTCCTTCCAGGTTCAGCGTGGCCGCATTCGTCGAGTTGTGGATCGTAATCTTCAACATGATTCATCTCGTGGGGCGCTATCTGTCATTCAGAGCGAGTCGCCGGAACTTGCGATGGCGCCTTGGACACAAAGGACGGCAGGCTCGAAGCATTCCAGCCCCCGCCCAGCGCCTTAATCAGGAGCACGCTGGAATTCATGCGGCGCGTCAGGATATTAACCGCCGTGACCTCATCACTCAGGGCGATGCTTTGCGCGGTTATAACCTCGAAATACGTCACCAGCCCTCCCTTGTAGCGGTTTAAGGAAAGCGTCGTGGACCGCTCGGCAGACTCGACGGCTTGCTGCTGTTTCGCGCTTTCTTCCTCCAGGATGCGCAACGCCGCCAGGTTATCCTCGACCTCCTGAAAGGCAGTCAGGACGCTTTGTCGATACGTTGCCACGTTCGCCTCGTAGGCAGCCCGGGCTTGGTCAGTGGTCGCGTGGCGAAGACTGGCATCATAGAGTGTTTCGAGCAAGGTCGGCCCCAAGGCAAAAAAGCGGCTTGGCCATGCCACCCAATTGCCGATTGTCGATCCTTCCGTTCCGCCCGCCGCGCTTAGCGTCAGGGTAGGGTAATAGGCCGCCTTGGCGAAGCCGATTTGGGCGTTGTCGGCGGCTGTGCGGCGTTCCGCGGCGGCGATGTCGGGCCTCCGCTCGAGCAGGTCGGACGGTACGCCCACCGGAATCTTGGGCGGCGAAAGATTGAGCGGCGATGCCGGAATCGAAAATCTTGAGGCTGGGTGGCCCACCAACGTGGCCAGCGCGTGCTCGAATTGTGCCCGCGTGACCCCCACGTCGATGTCCTGGGCCTGGGTGGTTTCAAGCTGGGTTTCTGCCTGCGCCACCTCCGCTCGGCCGCGAGTCCCCCGATGTACCGGTTCTGTGTCAGATCCAACGCTTTCTGATAAGCGATTACCGTCGAGTCCAACAGCTGCTTTTGCGCGTCCAACCCCGCAGGGAAAGTAATCGGAAGCCAACTCCGCGTGAATGCTCAGCCGCGCAGTTTCGAGGTCGGCCGCGCTGGCTTGGGCGTTCTCCCTGGCGGCTTCCACCGCGCGATGGATGCGGCCCCAGGCGTCCAGTTCGTAGGAAAGTTGGAAGGGCAGTACGAGATCACCCAGCGTCTGGCCCGCGTTTCCGGCGGACTGCGGAGCATTCTTGGAGGTTTGTTCTACTGTCGTGGAAGGGCCGACGTTGACCCTCGGAAACAGCCCGGCGCGATTAATGCGATCAAATCACGCGCCTGGCGATACTGCGCTTCCGCAACTTTCAGATTCTGGTTCGAAACCTCGATGCGCTCTTCAAGTGCGTTGAGTTGCGGATCGTCAAAAATCTCCCACCACTTGCCGCGCAGCGACTGCTCCTGGGGCTGGGAGAGCTTCCACTCGCCCTGCGCGCCGCCAGCGCTGGTTGCAAGCTCCTTATAAGCAGGCGGCGTTTCCACGGGAGGCCGGGCGTATTTCGGCCCGACCGTGCAGGAGCCGGTAAAGAGAAGGCAGAAGGCAGAAAGCAGAAGGCGGGAACATTTGCGATTTGCGATTTGTGATTTGTGATTTGGCTGACCGCAAACCCGGCTTGACAAGAACCACCTCATTCTTGAAGTGTCCGGCGTCTTCCGTGCTCTTCCGCTTACCATCGACTCTCAGCGCTCCCGCTCAACCAAATCACCAATCACAAATCGCAAATCACAAATTCCCTTGTTCACCCGATCACCGGATCACACGATCACCCGATTCTTACTCCGCCCCCCAGTGGTTTTCGCCCGGCCCGGCCACGCGCACCTCCTCACCATTGACCAGCGAATCTGGAGGGTTGGTAATGACCGCTTCGTTTGCCGGGAGCCCTGACACCACTTCGACCTCGGTGCCGAAATCCCGCCCCAAGGTGATCGGGAGCATCGTCGCACGGCCTTGCCGGACCACGGCGACGTGCAAGCCCTCTGAACGGAAGATCAGGCTCGTAACCGGCACGATGAGGGTCGAGGTCGCCGCGGGCAAAGTCAAATGGACCTCCGCGTAGGCCCCGGGCAGAATCTCGCCGGTAGGGTTGGCAACGTCCACCTCCGTCAAAAGCGTCCGCGAGGACTGCTCGATGGCCTCGGCGTTCCGCACAATCTTGCCGGGGAAACGCCTGCCGGGATACTGGGGCATGGTGAGATAAGCCTGCACGCCGGGTCTTGCTGACGGCGAATCAACCTGCGGCACATTGACGTAAACGCGCAGGGGATTGACAGGCCGCAACGCGAAACAACTCCCGGGTTGAGCCGCCGTTGCCGCCGCTTCCCCCTCCGGGAGCAATCAACTGGCCGATATCGGTCTCGCGCGCCGTCAGGACACCGTCGAAGGGCGCATACACTTTCTCGAAGGATTGCAATTGCTCGAGCCGTTTCACGTTGTCCCCGGCGGAATCCACCATGGCCTTCTTGGCGTGCTCATCTCCTACGGCGTTGTCCACATCCTGCTTGGAGACGGAATCGCTTTTCAGCAAGAACTCGTAGCGCGCCGCAGTCGTCTGCGCCAGTTCGTAGTTAGCTTTGGCCGTCGCAAGCTCCGCGCGCGCCTGCTGGAGTTGCTGGTCGAGCTCAGGCGTGTCGATCTCCGCCAGGAGCTGCCCGTTCTTCACCCGCCCGCCAATGTCCACATACCACTTCTTCAAATAACCCGTCGTCCGGGCATAGATTGGAGCTTCAATAAACGCCTGCACATTGCCCGGCAAGATGATCTCTTGTTGCGGGGCGCCGCGCTTGGGCCGCGCCACAGAAACCGAGGGCACGGCGAGCTCGCGCGTTTCGGCCTTCACTTCCGCCGCGGCACGGACTCGAGTGTAAATCCCCCGATAGGCAACAATGCCCGCAACAATCACGACAAGAACCAGCCAGACGATGGGCTTGGCGGCGCTGGCTTTGGGTCCTCGACCCGGCGCCGGCGGCCCCTCGCCGCGGCTTTCGTCGCGCTCAAGATCTTCGCTTTCCTCGACTTTCATTCGACCCTCCGCGACTTCGCGATCTGTCATGCTGAGCGAAGCGAAGCATGCCTGCAGTTTCTCGCACGTCGCTGGTCCGAATGGATCTGCAAAGATCCTTCGCTTCGCTCAGGATGACAACCAGTCAATTCTCTCACTTGACCAACGAGGTCTCGCAAATGGCTCAATGGCCCGATCACCCGATCACCCGATCACCCGATTTCCCGTGAATGATGCTGAACACCGTGGGAACAAAGAACAGTGTCGCCACCGTAGCGAACAGCAGTCCGCCGATCACCGCCCGGCCCAGCGGAGCGTTCTGTTCCGCCCCCTCGCCCAATCCCAGAGCCATGGGCACCATGCCGATGATCATTGCCAGCGCCGTCATGATGACGGGCCGGAAGCGCGTGAAGCCGGCCTCCAGCGCGGCGGTCGTGGCATTCCGGCCCTCGGCCATTTGTTCTTTGGCGAAACTCACCACCAGGATGCTGTTCGAGGTCGCCACGCCCACGCACATCACCGACCCGATCAACGCCGGCACGCTGATCGTGGTGTGGGTGCCGAACAGAAACCAGACAATCCCCGCCAGGGCCGTGGGCAATGCGGAAATGATAATCAACGGGTCCAGCCAGGATTGGAAATTCACCACGATCAGGAGATAGACGAGCACAATCGAGAAGGCCAGCCCGGCCAGCAGCCCGACGAACGAAGAACGCATTGTATCAATCTGCCCGCGCACGATGGTTCGCGAACCGCGCGGCAATTCCTTCTGGCTCTCATCCACTATGCGGTCGATCTCTTTCGCCACACCCCCCAGGTCCCGCCCTTGCACGGAACCGTAGATGTTAATGACAGGTTGAACGTTATAGTGCGAAACGGCAGCCAAAGAAGAGCCGCGGCTGATCGAGGCAAGATTGCCGAGGATCTGCGGCGCTGCGCCTCTCGAGTTGGTGACCGGAATGTTTTCGATATCCTGAAGAGTGTCCACGCGGTACTGTGGGGTTTGCGTGGTGATGCTGTAGCTTACCCCGGTCTTGGGGTCCAGCCAAAACGTGGGCGCGGTTTGGAAACTCCCGCTCAAAGAGACCAAGAGATTACTCGCCACATCCAGGGGAGTGAACCCCACCTGGGCCGTCCGGGTTCGATCGATGTCCACTTGCAGCCGCGGCAAGTTGAAAGGTTCCTGAATGTGCAAGTCCACCACCCCCGGAACCAGTTTGACTCTGCTCACCAGCGACTCCGCGAACCGCCGGTTGGCAACAAGTTGCTGACCCACGACCTGCACGTTGATCGGAGCGGGAAGGCCGAAATTCAAAATCTGACTGACCATGTCGGAAGCCAGCACGTAGAACGTTACTCCCGGATACTCACGCGCCACACGCAGGCGCAGCTTTCGGACGTATTCTGCCGTGGGATGATGCTCGTGCGCCAGCGAAACCAGAATGTCGGCGTCGCCCGTGCCGATTGGCGCCGAGGTGCTGTAAGAAAGATTGACGCTGCTGTAGGGGAGTCCGATGTTATCAATGATGCTTTCCAGTTCGCCCGGGGGAATTTCCTCCTGAACCGTCTTCTCCACCATATCGCAAAGCCGCGCCGTCTCTTCAATGCGGGTTCCGGTGGGCGCCCGCAGGTGGAGCGTAAATTGACCGCTGTCCACCTTGGGGAAGAAGTCCTGGCCCAGCCAGGGGAAAAGCAGGAAGGAGGCCAGCGCCGCCCCTAACACGCCCAACGCCAGTCTGCCCCGATGCCGTAGACAGACCTCCAATCCGCGCCTGTATTTTCCCCGCAGCCGCTCGAACGCGTGCTCAAAGCGCAATTGCAGGCGCGCCAGAAGGTGGCGCTGCGCCTGCGCCTCCAGGCTTGCCGCGTCCGCGTCGTGCTCGTGCCCGCGCAACAAATAGCGCGCCATGGTGGGCACCAGGGTTCGCGACAAGAGATAAGACGCCAGCATGGCAAAGCTCACCGCCTCGGCCAGCGGAATAAACAGGTGCCGAGCCACCCCGGTGAGGAAGAACATGGGCACGAAGACAATGCAGATGGCCAGTGTCGAGACAAAAGCCGGCACGGCGATTTGCGACGCGCCGTCCAGAATCGCCGTCAGGATTTCCTTGTTCATGGCGATGTTGCGGTTGATGTTCTCAATTTCCACCGTGGCGTCGTCCACCAGAATCCCCACCGCCAGGGCAAAGCCGCCGAGCGTCATGATGTTGATCGTCTGCCCTAAAGCGCTCAGCACGATGAGCGAGGTCAAAATGGAAAGGGGAATGGAGACGGCAATGATCACCGTGCTCCTCCAACTCCCCAGGAAAAGCAGGATCATGGCGGCCGTGAGTACCGCAGCAATCAGCATCTCGCGGATCACGCCCTGAATCGCCGCCCTGACAAACAGAGACTGGTCAGCCAGGAAATGTGTCTGGAGTTGGGGCGGCAATCCCTTCTGGATGAGGGGCAATTCATCCTTGATTTGGGAAATGATATCCAAAGTCGAGGCATTGCCCGTCTTGAGCACGGTCATCAGCGCCGCGCGCTGGCCATTGACGCGAACGATGTTAGTTTGAGGCGGAAACCCGTCGCGCACCTGGGCGACATCGTGGACGTAGATAACCGTGTTGCCGGTCGTTCGGACGGGCAGGTCGTTGAGTTCCGCAGTGGTCAGCGGGCTGCCGTTCGTCTCCACATCGTATTCATATTGCCCGATCTTCGAGGTTCCGGAAGGAAGAATCAGATTCTGCGTACTGATGGCGCTCACTACGTCACTTGGAGACAGCCCCTTGGCCTGCAACGCCTCCGTGTTCAAATCCACTAGCACTTGGCGCTGCTTTCCTCCGTAAGGCCAGGGGATTGCGGCGCCTTCCACGTCGGCCAGTTGCACGCGGATAAAGTTGGCGCCCAGATCAAATAAGCGCTGCTCGGAAAGCCCTTGCCCCGCCAGGCCGATGCGCAGAATGGGTACGCTGGAAGCGCTGTACTGGATAATCAAAGGTGGGGTGGTGCCGGGAGGCAACTGCCGAAGTTGCGTCTGGCAGATCGCCGTCACTTGGCTCAGCGCCGTCCCGATATTCGCACCCGGCTGAAAGAAGATCTTGATGACTGCGATGCCGTTTAACGACTCGGATTCGATGTGCTCGATGTCGTTGACCGTCAAGGTAAGGGCGCGCTGATTGATTACTGCAATCCGGTTCGCCATCTGCTCCGGCGATAGGCCTGAGTAGCCCCAGAGCACGCTCACCACGGGGATGTTAATGTTGGGAAAAATGTCCTTTGGCGTTCTGAGGATCGATAGGGCGCCCAAGATCATTATGGCAATCGCTGCCACAATGAAGGTGTAAGGCCGCCGTAATGCTAATCTGACAATCCACATGATTTCCAGCCGAGGTCCGGTAGGGGTAACCGTTGGGGTCACTACTACAACGATGTATCCAGGCAAATGCGATGCCAAGTCTGATGGGAACGGTCATTAGCGAATAACCATTATTAAATGTATTGGTTACGCGAGAATTTGTAGGAGGTATTCGGCAGCAGAATCGAGTGTCAAAGGCGGTTTGACGTCAGTTTTGACAGGCACGGGACAATTAGGGTGAGCGGGTTATTTGCGATTTAAGATCTGAGGTTTGAGACTTGAGACCGCCCGATTGGACAGAAAGCCCGATTGAACCTTGTAATTAGGGGCGGACGGGTGTACATTTCAGGCAGGGCGGAAGGTGAAAACGGAAATTCCGGCTTGAAGAAGTCACCGACGCGGCAGGGCCTGTGTCCATAAGCGTGGCCAGGAACGGCATTCGTGCCCGGGATCGGTGAAGCGGGATGGCGCGGACTGGGGCGTGGTTTGCCCTGCTCTGCGCTTCGTAAATCGGTAGGAGTATTTTCACAATAGTGATCCCACTTTGGAGGACATAAGCGATGGGGAATCCGGCGATGGTGAGGGAACTTCAGGCGAAAGTGGACGCAAGGCTCAAGCGATTGTTCACCGCAAAGGGTGCGTTTTCGGTGAAGAATTACCGGCCACCGACCGGTATCGGACTTTTCGATTTCGATTACAACATCGGTGCACGAACCGTGGACGTGAGGGTAAGGGTGCGTTTCGAATGGCTGAACAAAGGCGAAGGGGAGCAAAGCGCCTATATCAATTGGAAACCTGAGGAAAAGTCGGCCTTCGTGGGCAAGGCCTTGCGAGTGTGCCGGGAGGCATGGTCAAATCGGTACCGCTTTGAGTGCCAGCGGCCCGGCTGGAAGAGTTCCAGGCATCCGTGAATATCAAATTTAAGGAAACTGCCCTTGACCCCCAATACATCATCGAATGCCGCAAAGTGGAGAGAAACCACTCGACGGCTTGGAGTGGCGGTTGCACCCATGGGGCTACCGTTTGGCCCTATAAGGCAAACTTCTCCAACTGGGGCGTCGAGACCCGCGACGACTTCATGGGCGATGCAATTTTCAATTTCAAAGAGAAACAACTCACCGATACTCTGCTGCAGAGTAAGCTGTCAGTTATTCCCATCAGCGGCAAGGATGAAAATGTGGATACCGCCAATCGCGATAAGCTCTTTAGCTTTGCCGATCGGGTCGGCAAAATCGTTACCAGCGACGAGGTCAGCGGACTCCACTGCAACATCTATGGCTTTCCTCAGAGCGGGCTTTTTAGCAATCCGGGCAATAAGCGCGCCGAGGCGCTTCGGAAGCTGTTAAAGGCGCGTTTGGGAGGCAGTTCCTTTTTCAGCGCCGACACGTCGTCGGCCCGTCGAAATGCTGCCCAAGCCATTCTGAGGCAGCAGGGATTGGATCCCAAGACTTTCAGCGGAGTCTGCCTGTTCATCCACGTGCCCGCCAATTTGACGCGGAGCATACCGACCCATTACATCGTGATCACGCACGAATTCGGCCACATGCTCGGGTGCCCGGACGAATACACCGGCATCAATTGCACGGGAATCAAGGCCCTCATGGAACTCGACGATATCGTGCCCTCGACGTTTGGCCGCTCCGCGGTCAATGCGAACCAACTCAAGCCGTTAGGCCCGGATAAGCATTTTCTCAATGAAACCATGCAGGATACCGCACCGGATAACGTTAAGCGTTTGCAGCAGATGCAGAAGAACTTTGCCTATCAGACCCAGCAGGCAGGTGTTGCCTCGCCTTTTTTCATGGCGCAAGGAACTGCGTTGAATGCGGCCGAAATGCAGAAGGCGAGCGATGACTTTTACAAACAGCGGGACATCCTCAAAGGTCAGTTTGGCAGGGATAGCAAGCAATACAAACAATTTGATGCCAAGGGCACGGGAGTGAAAGAACTAAAGGGCGCAACCGATAGCATCATGTTCACCGGGCAGAAGATTCTGCCCGCTCATTACATCCCCATATGGTCATGCCTGGCCAGCGCCACGCGCGAGTTTGTGGATCCCAGTGAGTGGGCCATCGTGTAACCGGATAATTGTCAGAGCAAGGGGGCCAAATGAAAGACCTGAGCGCAAATCTGCTGCGCGTTGTCGAGACGGCCGAACCAAGGCTGCGCGCAATCACTGAGCTGGAAAGTGCCAAGCCCATATTGTCGGGCGGCTGGTCGCGAAAAGAAGTCATCGGACATTTAGTTGATTCGGCGTCAAACAACCACCAGCGATTCGTCCGTGCGGCGCTTCAGACTTCTTTGGATTTCCCTGCTTACGACCAGGTTGGAAACGCGCGTGTGCAGGCTTTTCAAGAAGCCGGCTGGTCTCTCCTTGTCTCGCTCTGGGCCGATTACAACCGCTACCTTGCTCACGTAATAGCCCACCTGCCGCCCTCCAAGTTGGACACCGTTTGCCGCATCGGGTCGGGGAGCCCGGTCACGCTGGAGTTCTTAGCCAGGGACTACTTGAGACATCTGGTGCATCATCTAGCCCAAATCGGCGTCGTAGAGGACCAGGAGATCGGGTGAACAAGGTGCCAGTCCCCCGCGGACCGGCCAATCGCCAATATCTTGCTCACCCGATCATCCGATCACCCGATCTCTCGATCCCTAGCCGCTTCATCCGGTAGAGCAGTGTGGTCCGCTTCAGTCCCAGGCGTTCCGCCGCGCCTCCAGGCCCGCCCAAAACGCCTTTTGCCGCGTTCAGGGCCTGCACGATCTGCTCGCGGTCAGTCACCACAAGGGTACGCACACGCGGGGAGGAACCTCGATCCGCCAGCCGTTCCAATTCGCCCAACGGTGCTTGAAGAGTGGTTGTCTTGGAGAGAATCACGGCGCGTTCGATGAAATTCTGCAGCTCACGGATATTGCCGGGCCATTGATATTGCTGAAGGGCATGCATCGCCTCGGCGGGAATAGTCTCAATCCGCTTGTTGATCCGGCGTGCATACTTCTCCGCGAAATAGCGTGCCAGGACGGGAATATCCTCACGGCGCTCGCGCAACGGAGGGATGGTGATGGGGAAAACATTCAGGCGGTAATAGAGGTCGCTGCGGAATTCATGCTTGTCCACCATCTCGAGCAGGTTCCGGCTGGTCGCGGCCACCACCCGCACGTTGACGCGCACGGTTCGCGAACTGCCCAGGCGCTCGAATTCATGTTCCTGGAGAACCCGCAGCAATTTGGGCTGTAATTCGAGCGGGATATCGCCAACCTCGTCAAGAAACAGCGTGCCCTGGTGCGCGAGCTCAAAACGGCCGACCTTTTGCGCGATCGCCCCGGTGAAGGCGCCCTTCTCATGTCCGAAAAGCTCACTCTCCAGCAGACCCAGGGGAATCGCCGCGCAATTCACCTTGACAAAGGTGCGGTCGCGCCTGGGGCTCAAGCTGTGGATGGCGCGCGCGATCAGCTCCTTTCCCGTCCCCGTCTCGCCTAAGGTGAGAACGGTCGAGTCCGTTGGCGCCACAATCCTCACCTGGCCCAGAACATCCTTCAGCGCCCGGCTGTCGCCGATGATGTCTTCGAAATCGCGATCGGCGCGAATCTCTTCGTTCAGGTAAACACGCTCCTCGGCCAGTTTCTCCCGGACCTCGTTGACTTCCCTGTAGTTCAAAGCATTCTCGACGCCAATCGCCACCTGGTTCGCCACTTGGCGGAGGAATTCCAAGTCTTCCGGGAGAAACCGTCGGCCTGTATTTTGCCCACGTTCAGTGTGCCCAGGGCCCGCTTGTGGCTGATCAGCGGCAGGAAGCAGCCCGACTTCAACCCGGCGGCGATCAGCGGATTGCTCTGGGGAGCGAATCGTGAGAAATCCTTGCCGTCCAGCAGCATCGCCTTGCCGGATTCGACGACCTCGCCGGAAATCGTTCCCTCCATGGGAATAACGATCTCCTCGTCGTGATCGGAGTCGGGGTGCGAAAAGTGGCGGGCATAGACACGCAGCCGGCGCTCCTCTCCCGGCTCGCTCAAGCTCACGCTGGTGTAATCGCACTGCATCACGCGCCGGACGTTGGTGGAGATGGCGCGCAGTAACTCGCGCAAGTCCAGAATGGAAACAATGTTGTTGTTGAGGTCCAGCAGCAGCCGCAGCCGGTCCCGCTCGCGCTCCAGTTGGTGCAGAAGCTCGGCCGGTTCCAGCACCAGCCCCGCCAGGGATGCGCTATGCTCCGCCATGCTCCTGAGCTTACCCGGACAACCTGTCTCTTGACAAGCGGAAGATAGTAGGCTATGATCTTAGGTTGAGATCAGGGAGCTAGCTATGACCGCGGTCGTTTTTGTCCCTTTCTGGCCCGGAAGCTCGGTCTTCCGGTCCCCCTCCGCCTGCTGGACTGCGGCAGCTTCTCTGCCCCACACCAAACTCACGGAACAAAGCGAGAATGTCTATGAAAACAAAGAGCCGCTATGGAGAAGTTGCATGTCGCCGGTGGCATGGCAGGTCGGGTTCCACGGTGCCAGGCAACCTCTGGGCCCAAGTCATCTCCGGGTGCGAACGGCGTGGCTGAAAGCTGAGAGCTGACTGCTGAAAGCTGGTTTTTGACGGAACAAAGCGAGAATGTTATTGAAAACAAAGGATCGTCATGGAAAACTGGGTTCTTCCCCGGCATTTCGAGCTTGGGCGGATTTCGGGCAAAATCGGCCAGAGCGAGATTCCTCGCTCCGCTCGGAATGACACTTTGGTTCGAGGTCTTGGATGGCTGAGAGCTGAAGGCTGAAAGCTGACAGCCAATAATGGCGGTGATTATGAAACACGGAGTAAGGGCCAAGGTTGGAGTCTTCGGAATCGGGCTGGCGGCCTACTGGCCCCAGTTTCATGGGCTCAAAGAGCGCCTCGAAGGGTACCAGCGCAAAGTAGAGGAGCGCCTGGGCGAATGGGCGACGGTGGTCAGCGCGGGGCTTGTGGACGATGCGCCGAAGGCGGAGGAAGCCGCTCAGGCCTTCCTCTGCGAGCGTGTGGACCTGGTCTTCTGCTACGTGGGGACTTACGCCACGTCCTCGCAGGTTCTGCCCGTGGTCCAGAAGTCGAAAACTCCCGTGGTGGTGTTGAATCTCCAGCCGCGCGCCGCCTTGGATTATGCCCACACCGACACCGGTGAGTGGCTGGCCAACTGTTCCGCCTGTTGCGTGCCGGAGATTTCCTGCGCGTTCGCGCGCTCCGCCATCCCGTTCCGGCAGGTGACCGGCATGCTCGAGCCCGAACCGGATGTGCGCCAGCCGAGCGAACTGGCCTGGGCGGAAATCCGGGAATGGTGCGAAGCCGCCAAGGTGATTCACAATCTCCGCAAAGCTCGCATCGGATTCCTCGGGCACCCCTACCCCGGCATGCTGGACATGTACAGCGATTTCACCCAGCACCAGGCCCAACTGGGTACGCACATCGAGGTACTCGAGATGTGCGACTTGGATGAGCGGGTGCGCGCGGCAACTCCAGCGGAGTTGGCGCAGAAGGCCGAGGAGACGCGCGCCATCTTTGACATCAGCGAGGACAGCCCTTCCGATCCCCTGGCCAAGAAGCCCGCGCCGGAGGAGATGGACTGGGCCTGCCGCGTGGCGGTGGGTCTCGATCGCCTGGTGGAGGATTTCAACCTGGACGGACTGGCGTATTATTACCGTGGCGTGCCGGGGAATCCTTACGAGCGGCTCGGGGCGGGCCTGATTCTCGGCTGCTCCTTGCTGACGGCGCGCGGAATTCCCTGCTCGGGAGAAGCCGACTTGAAGAACTGCCAGGCCATGAAGATTATGGACCTCCTGGGCGCCGGCGGCAGCTACACTGAGCTCTATGCCATGGATTTTCGCGAGCGTTTTATTCTGATGGGGCACGATGGCCCGTTCCACCTCGGCATTGCGGACGGCCGTCCGGTCTTGCGAGGCCTGGGGCTTTACCACGGCAAGGCAGGCCACGGCGTCAGCGTCGAAGCCAGCGTGCGCAAAGGCCCCATCACCATTCTGGGCCTTACACAAACCCGCGACGGCCGCCTTAAATTCCTGGCGGCCCAGGGCGAGTCGCTGGCCGGCGAGCGCCTGAAGATCGGGAACACCAATAGCCGTCTGCGATTCGGACTTGACCCGGCGCCTTTCATCAACGCCTGGTGCGCCCAGGGGCCAACCCACCATTGCGCTTTGGGAATCGGCCATGTCGTGGGAAAGATCGAAAAAGTGGCATGGCTGACCGGGCTCGAGCTGAAGGTGTTTGTACGGCGGTAGGGACTTGCCACCTCCACGCCGGCCGACAAAGACGGGGACGGCAAGCCGTCCCCCTACGATTTGGTGAACTTATGAAATCACAGAATACTCTTAATCTAATTCTCGAGCTTGCTTTCCTCGATTCTGCTCCTGGGAGCGTGCGGCAGCAAACGCTCTGGCCCAACGCGCCGCTCCCTCAAAGCCTCCCGTCATCGTGATCAACCGGGGATACCGGTTGCTGATTTCATCGGAGAAGGGGACCATCGCGTCCTTCCGCTCGACATTTGGCATCGACCGCGACTTACTTATTCCCAACCACGCGAGCTTGCCGCTCTTCAAAATCGAGTTCCTGAACGAACACGCCGAGTTCAAAACTGTTACCTCCTCGGAAGCGCAAGAGGTCAAGGTCAGTAGGAACGTGATTCCGGACGGCCAAATCATCAACCTCGAGTACAAAGGCATCGGCGGCTTGCCTGTCGATGCGCGCGTCACCATCACCTGTCCGATTCGGGAAACACTGACTTACTGGAACCTGGAAGTAGACAACCGGACGAACTCCTGGATCGGGCACATTCAGTTCCCCGTCCTCGAGGTGCCTTTTGACAACCCCACCGACAAACATTACAGCCACATCCTCTGGTCTTTTGCCGACGGCGCGCTGGCGGGACCGGTTGAGCCCGAGATGTCGGTGGGCGCTTGGGGGGGAAGAGAATACGACACGCCCGAAATTTGGCGCTACAACAATTACCCCGGCGAGTGGACATCGACACAACTGATGGCTTACTACAACGACGCCGGGGGGCTCTACGTGGCTTGCGACGATGCCCAAGGGCTGCCCAAGTTTTTGGATCCCTTAATGGAGCGGAACGGGGTGGTGATGGGGCTCGGCCATTATCCCGGCACGCGCGGTCCCGGCGTGTCCAAACTCCCTTACCACGTGGTGGTGGGCGCCTTTCACGGCGATTGGTACGCGGCGGCGGAAATCTATCGGGATTGGGCGGCGCGGCAGCCGTTTTGCTCCACCAAGCTGGCGCAGCGGACTGACGTGCCCAAGTGGATAACCGACTCCCCGTTCGCGCTTGCTTTTCCCATGCGCGGCCAGGGAGATTGGGACCCTCCGGCGGCGGTGAACCCCGAGTACACACCGCTGACGAACGCACTCCCTTACCTCGAAAAACTTGCGGCCGCTCTCGAGAGCCCTTTGATGCCGATTGTCTTTAACTGGGAACACGCCGGTCCGTGGGTTCAGCCCGATGCTTATCCTCCGCTCGGGGGCGAAGCGGCGGTGCGCGAATTCATGGCCAGAGCGAAAGCCAAGGGTTGGCATCCGATTATCTATGGCGACGGCCTCTGCTGGGTGACCTGGCAGAAGAACACCAACTACGACGGCTTGCCTTATTTTCACTCGCATGGAGGCGACGACGCCGTGGCGCGCAAATGGGACGGCACTTTCCTCGAGGACGTATGGCCCTGGCGCAGGAATTACGTAACCTGCGTGGGCACGGAGAAAGGTCGCCAGATGGTCCTGGACATGACGCGCCGGATGGCGGAATTGGGCCCCGCGGCGGTGCAGCAGTTCGATCAAGGGCCCGGCCCCAGGGCCTGTTACGCTTCCGATCACGGCCATCCGCCGGTGCCTGGACCGTGGATGTCCGAGGCATTTGATAAATTAGTAACAACTGATTACAATATAGCTCGATCAGTTAATCCTGAAGTCGCCATGTCCTGCGAGGGCGCTCCGCCCGAAACCCATCTCCAGCAGTTCCAGACCTGGGACGCTCGCGTCAGCACCTGTCCCTTATACTCGTTCCTCTATCACGAGTACGGCAGCGGGTTTGAGGGTTTCTACACCAATCGAGTCAACGACGAAGCCCTGCGCCTTTCCGCCGCCAGGGCTTGGGTGAACGGCAACATGGTCGTTTTCACTCTCCGCGACAAAGGGCTCATCGAATACGATTGGGACCAGACCTGGACCCGCGCCGTGCCGGACCAGGCGGCGATTCTCGATTGGGCCAAAAGGCTCAACCAATTCCGCGCGGGCATAGCCCACGATTACCTCGTCTACGGACGCATGCTGCGGCCTTGGACCGTCAGCGGCGTGACGCGGCGCGACTTCGGCTGGGGCAAGGAGCCCCTGGTACAGTCCGCGACCTGGCAAGCGCCGGACGGGCGAGTCGGCGTTGTGCTGGCCAACGTCGCCGACTTGCCGGAGTCCCCGCGCGTCGAACTGCCGGCAGAAGGCAGCAAAAAGCTGCTTCTCGATATCGATGGCCGGAAGGAAGTGCGGGAGATGAACCTCCCCGGCGTGCTCGACATCCCTATGCAACCCCGTTCGCTGTGTTTGATCGAACTGAAGTGATCCCCACCACAGAGACACCGAGGCACAGAGAATTGATACAGATTCGCTCTGCGTCTCTGTGCCTCTGTGGTAACTAGAAGTTCTCGAGCAAGTCGGTGACGAGCGTGCGGGCGACGTCGCGGGAGAGCCGGTCGAGCGCAGCCTGGTCCTCTTCGAAGAGGCCGGAGGTGGTTTGGCTCACCTGGTACTCTTCCCGGAAGACGAAGTTGGGATTGGCGTAGACCACTTTGTTGCTGTGCAAGTCCAGGAGCTTGACGTCGGCCATAACCTGGATCTGGAGCGAGGAGGCTCGCCCGGTCGTCAGGTCGTAGGTGATCACACCCCGGCTCACCTCTTTAACCGCTCCTTTTAAGACGGCGTCGGCACCCGCGGGATTGGGCGTGATCTGGAATTTGGTTCGCTCCAGAAATTCGCGCGTAATGGCGGCCGCAAGTTTCTGTTCAATGCGGAAGGTGGAAGACTGGTTAGCAAAGATGGGGACGGCAATGGTTTTGATGTCGGGCGGCAGGCGCTCGCCGCGCCCGGCCATGTGATAGCCGCAGGAAAGGCAGAAAGCGGAAACGAGAAGGCAGAAGGCAGAAAGCAGAACGTAGGAAACAGTAACTTCGCAGCTTTCCGCCCTCCCCCGCCCAGTTACCTTTCCATCCAAAACTCGCATCCGGTTATACCCGCCGGCGAAGACTCTCGGCGATCTCCACCGCATTCACGGCCGCAAGTCGAAGATTATCTGCCACCGCCCAAATCCACAGGCCCCCGGGGTGGTCCGGATCGGCCGTCACCCTATCCACCAGGATGGTGTCCGAGCCGGCGACTTCGACGGGAGTCGGCGAATCATGGGCGCCGCGCCGCAAGTCGATTCGCTCTCCCAGCAAAGCCTCTCCGGCCTTCTCCGGCGCGGCGGGGGGATCGGTCTCAACGAAAAGGGAAACCGCCAGGGAGTGGAACACGGGTACCTGAAGCAGGCGCAGAGCCGGCACGGGAACCCTGCCTTGCAAATACTCTTGGAGTTGCTGTCGTAGCACGTTCTCGAGCGCCAGAAGTTCGCTCCCACTCGTTCCACCCGGACGCGACATCAAGTTAAAAGCCAACTGGCCGCCAAAGACCTTGCGCGGAATCTTTTGGAAGCTGAGCAGGTTTACGGTCTGCTTCTGAAGTTCATCAATCCCGTGGGACCCGGTTTCGGAAGCCGAGGCGAAAATATGTGCGACCGCCCTCTTCAGGGGAAACCGCGCCCCCAGGCACAGCAGCAAGGTGCTTATGACAATCGTGGCAGGGCGCGCCCCAACGTAAACCCGGGCGTCAGCGCCTTCCGCCGTTCCTCGCACCGGAAACGAACGGTCGAGGAACGGTACACGCACGATGCTTCGTCGGATCGGCGGCCCCGGCTCTTCCGCGGGCGCTACGCCGCTGAGATCAATCATGAAGCAAGGAGGCGGTCCCTGAGCTGAGGACCCGGGATCCAGGAACGGCGGCATGTGCCGGTAGCGCGCGGCGATAAAGGCAAAATCCAGCTCCGAGGCCGTAACATTCTCATCCAGGGTCGACGCGGGTGGTCCGTCGCTCAAATCCAGGATCGGCAATTCGGGTTCATCTTCCTCGTCCGAGAAGGTTACCAGGCGGGAGAAAGGGAAGTGGCGTTCCCCCAGAACGTTCAGAAGCTCTTTACCCAGCAGCGAAGACGCGCCCACAACCGCAACCCGGTATCCTGCTGGTGAGGTCTTCATGCCGCATGAACCTCCCCGGACGCGGGAGGATGAGGCCGGAATTTCGAGGCGATGCGAAGAACGATGCCCGAAAGGGCGTAACTAACGGCGATGGTCAGTAGGACAGGTTCGGAATAGACCCAGACGCCCCAGACGACCAGCCCCACGAGGATGATAGCGATGTAAGAACGGCGTCGGCGCAAGTCGATGTTCTTAAAGCTGTAATAGCGCATACGGCTTACCATCAAGAACGCCAGAAGGCCGACCACCGCCATCCAGGCCACGCCATAACCCCATTGCACGATCGGCGTTTTCTCCCAGTGAACGATGGCGGCGACTGTGCCTGCTGCCGCAGGGATCGGCATGCCCACAAAATACCGCCGGTCAGTGGCTGGCTTGACAGTGTCGATGTTGAATCGCCCCAAGCGGGCTGCGCCGCAGATGACGTAGGCGAAGGTGACGATCCAACCTACCTGGGCTATGTCGTGGAGCAGTCCTAGTCCGGAAGGACCGCTTATCGCCCGCACCCCCCAGGCATAAGCCAATATGGCGGGTGCAACGCCGAAGGTGATGACATCGGCCAGAGAATCGAACTCTCGGCCAAAGGGCGATGACGAATGGGTCAGGCGCGCAATTCTTCCGTCGAGACCATCGAAGACAATGGCCCACCCGATAGCCTTGGCAGCGCTGTCGAATTCCGCCGCGGCCATTCCCTCGGCCCCGCCTATGATCAGTCCTAGTGAACCTCGAAGCACTGCCAGCAGGGCGATATAGCCACAGACCAGGGTGCCTACGGTGAATAGGCTGGGAAGGATCGAGACACCCCGCCGCATAACGGCTTTTCTATTGAATTTCGGACTTGAGTTGGCTGGTTCCAAGGATACTGCTCCCCGCCCGGACGCGATCCCCAACTTTGACGCTCAATGTCACATCCGGCGCCATGAGAACATCCACGCGCGAACCAAACTTGATCAGCCCCACGCGCTCTCCGCGCGCCAGAGCGTCGCCAGGGCGCTTCCAGAATACTATTCGGCGCGCCAGGATGCCAGCGATTTGCTTCACCACGATCCGGCCTTGCTCACCTTCCACGGTGAAGACGTTCTGCTCGTTTTCGATCGAGGCGGCTTCCTCCATCGCCACCCGGAACGCCCCTTTCCGATAATTGACCTCTTTCACTACCCCGGCGATGGGAGAACGATTGACATGCACGTCCAGCGGGGACATGAAAATGCTGATCCGGTGCAGCGGACAGCCCTCGTAGTTCTCTTCGACGATCTGCACGACGCGGCCGTCGGCGGGAGAGATGATGGCTTGCGCCTGGGTTGGAATGGGACGCTCAGGATCGCGGAAAAAATTGAGGACGAGTAAGGCCAGAATCAAAAAGAAGATCGCACAGATCAAAAGGGCCGGGCTTTGCTCCCGAAACCAGAATCCGAGAGTACCGCCGGAAATGAGCACCAGTGGAAGACCGTACCAATATCCCTCCCGCAGCATAAGTACCTTTGCCTGTCAGCCCGGAGTCTCTTGCTTCCTCATGGGCCCGCCTCCTGGTACACTTCAAGGGGTGCTCACATCACCTGCCCCCGCACGGCCAGAAGTCCGCAGGCAGGTTCGAAGGCGACTATTGCACCATCTGGGCTTGTCGCACCAGCATTTCCATCTGGTCCTTGGCCCGCAGCTTCAGCTTCTTCAGCCGCACCTCTTCCACCTTCTCTTCTTCCGTCAGGAAGTTCCTTGCCGCCAATAAGTTGAGCTGGGAAGCGTAATGGGTGTGCTGTTCACGAAGGCGACGATACTCTTCGTTCTTGGCCATCAATTCATCCCGGACGGCCTCGGTAGGAGTGCTCACGGGTGTGCCACCTCCCCCACTTGATTTGATACCCACGCTCAGGCTAGCACACCTGATAGGTCCGTTCAAGACGAAAAAGCCGGGCTAGTACTTTAGGATAGCTACGCGAGCCAGTTCGCTATAAGCGAGGACTGTTGGGCGTCAGCTCCGACCCGCTAAGGGGAACGATCGAAGTGCTCTGGCAGAGCGGGCAGCGGTAAGGAGTGCCCTCCGCCCTCCACTCGTTCTTGCACAGCCCACACGACCACAGCGTGCTGGAAGGGACGGAAAGCTCGCCCGGATCAGGCACGAAGAACCCCGGGCCTCCCGGCTCGTCAAGCATGTCCGACGGGATGACGTCTTGAACCACCCGTAAGACGGCCGGCAGACTCAGCTCGAAATACTCCATCCCTTTAACCCGCCGCGCTGCAAGCCTTTTGTGGATTTCCGCAGTGTGTTTCTCGGGTGAGGAGCTTTCAAAAGATGCTTCCAAGACAAAACGCTCGGGCAGCCCCGACACCCAGTTTAACTCTTGAATTTCCTGAGCGACCGGCCGCTTGGCGAAGCCGACTTTTAAAAACCCCGGCATTTTCGGGTGCGAAAGCACGTAGACATAGCCCGAGATTGACCTCGCTTCCAACAGCGTCTGCCCGCACGAGGCGCACCTGAACTTTGCCGAACTGGTACCGTCCAAGATCGTGGCGCGACATTCCTTCCCGCACCCTCGGCAGGGAAGCCGGATTTCAAGTATTGGCATGCAAAGTAGCCCGCTATGAATTTCCTGAATCTAGTTAATTGGTCTTAAGTATAGCACATCAAATCATAAACCGTGCAACCAATTGCGCAACTCCCGGCAAGCCTCCGGAAGCGGCCGGCGACGGCTCCTCCAGCGTCCCCATAGGCGAACTCACCGCAGGACTCATCCTGGATGAGGAGGTCAGAACGGGCTCGGGACTTCTGACCGCCGCCAAAGGGCAGGAAATCACCGCCCCACTACTTCTGAAGCTGAAGACTTTCGCGGCGAAGCAACATATACCTAACGAAGTTGTCGTCTGCCCGGCGAAGCGGCCCTCTCCCTTGTAGAGGCGGCTTTACGCCGCCATCTGGCGAGGTAAACTCGCCGCTACAGATCCAAACTGAGACACTACCCAAAATCTTCTTGACGGCCTCCCCGGAATAGTGTAGCCTAGAATCGGCCCGCGGGAAAGGATCTCCGGGGGGCCTTGCGCTCTGCTGGGAGCTGACCGATGGAAACCAAACCGCAACTCGACAAGCCGGCCCGGCGCCGGGGGCGGAAGCCCGGAAAGCCTCTGACGGAGCTCGAACTGGCCACCCGACGCGCCAACCTCGCCAAGGCCCGCGCGGCCTTGAAGCGAGGATCCCCGCCCACCGAGAAACGCCTGCGAGCCAGTCTGGCCAATCTCGCCAAAGCCCAGGCTGCCCGGCGCGCCCCGCAGGGCAATGCCGCCGCCCGCCTTAATGCCTTAAAGCACGGCCTCTTCGCTGAGCAGACGCTCGAGGAAAGCGTCAACCGGCTGGGAGAAAGCAAAGAGGAATTTGAGGGCTGCCTCCGCCTGTTCGAGCGCGGGTTCGCTGCCGCCGACGCCGAGGAACTGCGGCTGGTGCGCGGGCTCGCCGCGACCGTGTGGCGGCGGCTGCGCTTCTTCCATGCCCAGGCGCGCTGGGAGAAGGAGCGGTTGCAGCGGGTGTTCGCACAAGCGCCCGCCCAATTCGACGTCGAGGAGACGGTGGCGCGGGCGGACCGCCTCGTGCTGGCCTTCATGGAACTGGATCCCTTCTTTCGCGAACTCAGCAAGCTCGAGGCGCGGATCGAATTCTGGTTGCGCAAGCTCATCCGAAAACGCTCCCAGGGACGCCGTCGCTGGAGAGGCTTCATCCGGGTCCGCGATTCATTCACAAAGACACTCGAAAGCACGGAGCCAGTCGACCGCTTTGTCGAGTACTGGGATACTCTGTCCCCAGACGAGCAAGCTGTTGTGTGGGAGGAATTCCTTAAGCTGACCGGCCAAGAACCCGCCGAGTGAGCAGCCGGTAGCGCAGACTCTCTGGTTTTGAGAGTCTGCGGTTCTTCCACTGGTCGAACACGCAACGCGGCCATAGGGCAATAACAAGCTGGGCGTATTCTTCAAATAAAGAACCGCAGAGCTTGAAAGGCACAAACTCCGCGCTACCCTGCGGCTTTTCAACTTGATGGGCAACTCGTCAAGAGTGGAATCGGATTATCGGAGGGAAGGCGGCTCTCCGAGCAGGCTTTCTAGGTCCATCGGGAGGCAAATGAACTATCGCAGGTACAATGGGTTCCCAGGACACTCTCTAGTACTTGCTGACGAAATTCCGCGTCATATTGCTGAGCGGCGGCAAGGGCGGGGCTTCAGCCCCGCCACGGAAAACGGCTCGTCATTGGGGGCTTTAGCCCCTGAAGGAACGTGGCTTCAGGGCCTAAAGGCCCAACTCGTTGGGCTCCCGGAGGCGCCGGGGCTGAACCCCCGCCCTTCCAAAGCGCCACGTTATCACGGCGAATTCCGTCATTAAGTACTAGCGGTCCGGATTATGCCCACAAAGAAGATATTAGCGCGTAGATGAAGAACAGAGTCAATGAAATGGGTAACGCTAACAAAAAGTAGTTTGCATTCGGTACCCACGTCGCGTGCTCGGAATAGTAAGCGTAGGGAGTGCTTTTATATTTCGCAGCTAGTTCATGCAGAATACCCATGACGAGGCGGAAAGTCCTCCACAGGGCGAAAAGCATTAAGACCGAAACCAATGTGACGGCACCAAGGGCAACTCTCTCCAGCCACTTCGAATGCTGCCCATCGAATAGAAACGCCAACACACCGGCGGCGAAGACGAGATAGAAGTTAATTCTATCCGCGAATAGCGTTTCCAAATGTTTGCGCTCTTCTTGCAAGTCCACTAAGCGTTTGGGCTGTTCTTGCAAGTCCACTAATTGTGCCCCTGAATGTTTTTCTTCGTGCATTGCCTTCACCTCTAGCGGGGGAAAAGGGGAAAAGGGTGTCAGGAACCCTTTCTTCTCATCATGGGCGGTCATCGTCACTCTAGGAAATCACGAATCTGCCGCCCAATGCAACACCTCACCACAGGCCGCGATTCAAACTCCCTCTAGCGTCAGGCGGTGCGGAATCGGACAATGAAGTGGCAGCCTTTCCCGCCACGCAGGATGGATTCCGTCAATTCCACCTTTGCCGGCTTGCCCAAGCCCTGCTCAACGATCGCCCGCACGTATCCCACCGAGCACTGGCAGTAGGTGGGAGAGACGCCCTTGGGGGCATCTTCCATGATGGGGCACAGGCAATAGCCATCCGCCACCTTCAGGCCGCGCGGATTCTGGGTGTATTGGTAGTGCACCACCGTTTCATCCCCCGACTGCTCGATGTTCTCC
>CAVROP010000101.1:0-6871 GCA_963722675.1 uncultured Acidobacteriota bacterium | reverse complement strand
GAAAATGGCGATCAACAGTCCGAAAACCGAGATCGAAGTGAGCCCCAGAGTTATCAGGATTATCTGCTCGACCCCGACGGAGATGCTTCCGAAGAGAATGGAGGCCCCGATCAGCAGGAGGGCAAAGGCCACCAGGTTATACAGAACTTTCTGGCGGACCGATTCCTTGAATGTGTGGATGGCGATCGTCACCACGCGCATGTTGTGCCTGTCGTCGGGGCAACCCTTGTGGATGCCCCAGGGCGGCCACGAGGGCCGCCCCTACATCTCCGCTCCCCCGACCTTCTGGAGAAAATAATCTTCCAGCGACCTCTTGACCGGATTCATGGAGATCACCTTCGTTTTGCCTCGCAAGATAATCTCCAATGACCTTTGCACTTTGCTATCCTCCGGAATCTCCAGGCGCACCCGCTCCCCGGTGCGAATCACCGATGAGGCGCAGGGCATCAACTCAGCCATGACCTGTGCTGAGGGGGCCTCAAGTACGAACTCGGTGGTGGTAACTCCCAGGCGGAGGATCGTGTTCAACTCGCCACACCCTTGCAGGCGGCCGTGGTTGAGCACCGCCACCCGGTCGCACAACGTCTCCGCGTCCGAAAGAATGTGCGTGGAGAAGAAGACCGTCTTCTTCCGCTCCTTCAGCCTCAAGATGACCTCGCGGACTTCCCTTCGCCCCAGCGGATCGAGGCCGGACATCGGCTCGTCCAGGAAAACCAGGTCCGGGTCATTAATCAAGGCCTGAGCAATTCCCAATCGTTGAATCATGCCCTTTGAATACTTGCGCAACTGCACATTGCGGGATGCGGAGAGACCCAATTGCTCGATCAGTTCGCCGGAACGGCGGCGCCTTTCGGAGGCCGATAGACCAAACAGCGATGCCGCGTAGTTCAGAAACTCCTGCGCCGTCAGATGATCATAGAAGGCGGGGTTTTCGGGCAAATAGGAGACCCGGGAGTTGACCGAAAAATCGTCGAGTTGTCTGCCGAAGACGCGCACCATACCGGAGGTGGGAAAGATCAGGCGAAAGATCAGCTTGAGTGTCGTGGTCTTGCCCGCGCCGTTCGGTCCGAGCAAGCCGAAAACTTCCCCCGCCTCGACGCTGAGATTAAGCCCATCGAGCGCTCGTTTAACTCGATTGCGCCAAAACCCCAGTCGGTAATCTTTCGTCAGCTCGATAGTTTCGAGGGCCAACATGATGAACGAACCGTCTCTTCGCCAAACTCCTCAGTAGCGCAGGGCCTGCTATCACCGCGGAGGAAGAATAATATACCCGATGGCGAGACCTCACGAAAGCGCGGATTCCCACTCTTTTCCAGCCCAGTCGTCCTGCCCCAGCTTCTTAGACCCGGATTCTCAGCAAGGCCGGCTTCATCGCTCCGTCTTCCGCAACTGTTTTTGAATCTCCTGAATCTGTGTGGCCGCCGCCTGTTGAGCAGGATTCACGGCCAACTCTGCTTTGAATTCCCGCAGAGCGCCGCCGAAATCGCCTTGGGCCTTCAGCATTACACCTAACGCAAAATGGTACGCAAAACCCATGGGGTTTAACGCGATGGCGCGGCGCACGGAAGCGATGGCCTCGTCCGCGTGTCCGGATTTCAGCAGCGCCATGCCGAAGTAGAAATGCTCATCGGCTTTGCGGGGATTAATATGGATAGCCTCCGACAAGTACTTCTCCGCCTCCCGCAAACGTCCCATTTTGTAATAAGTCAGACCCAGGTTGTAAACGGCGGGCCAGTAAGAGGGGTTATGACCAACCACCTCGCCAAACTTTTCGAGAGCGGATGCGTACATACCTCTTTCCGCCAGAACGGCTCCGTAGTCGCAGGCTGCCGTAAGATTGTGAGGGGCCATGGAATTGTTGTAGGCATAAAAGGTTAAGTCATCGTGGAAGTAAAAGCTCTGGGTGACCGTTTCGTAGCCGAGCACAGCGGCAAGACACAACGACGCAGCCAGAAGTGCGGCCGGCATGCCCAGCCAGCGCGGTGCGCGCCCCCACAGCGTAGCGCTGACCTTGAGGTAAGCACTCGAGGATTGGTCCCCGCCCGCACATAACTTTTTCAAACCAAGACCTGCCAGAATAGCGAGGCCGACCGAGGGCAAGTACAAATAACGGTCATGAGCGAAATCATCGGCTACAAAGACGCGCAGATCGAGGAGTGGGATCAAGGGCAGGACCAGACAGACTACGGCAAAAGCGGCGCTACGGCTTCGGCGAGCTACGGCCACCAGCAAGGCTGCCGCACAAACGTCGAAAATGAGCGGAAAGGTGAAATTCCTTAGCGTCGGGTGGTGCACCGCCGGCAAGTCATAAAAAGCGCTGAGGCCCACGGGCCAGATCAGGTGGCGAATCCAGAAACAGATCAGTGACGGCCAAGTCATAGCCAACTGCGCTTTGCTGATCGGGGTCATCGGGTAACTCAGTGCTTTGAGCGCGTACACGCGCGCGGGAAGATAAAGCAAAATAACCAGGAGGTAAGGCCAGATTCTGCGCAGGGCGGAGCCGCACCAATGAAATAGGCTGTCAATCCGAGCGAAGCGAGGAATATCGCCCTGATCTTGGTTCGTCGATTCGACGGAAGCAGGGCGAGCCTCCTCGCGGAGTTTCCCCTGAGCACCCAGAGCGAGATCCTTCGCTTCGCTCAGGATGACAGCGAAGGGCTCGGAATGGCCAGTCGTCTTCGCGCTTTGCGGGCGCGCGTCTTCTGACGGCCCTGTGAGACTGCTCTTAAAGATCCAATCGTAGGCCAGCAGGAGGCCGGGAAGGATCATGGCGGTCTCCTTTTCGCCCAGGGCAAGAGCGAATAGAGTCATGGAGGCAAGGCGCCAGTTAGGCCGGCTCGTCCGCCGCCATCGTATGTAGGAAAGGAATGACGCAATCAGAAGGATGCCCAGAAGGGGTTCGGTGGCGCCGGAAATCCAGGCCACGGCTTCGATGTGTGCGGGATGCAGGCCGAACACCAGCGCCGCTACCAGGGCCGCGTCGCCGCTGAGTCCCAAACTCAAAGCAAGCATATAGGCGAGCAGGGTCGCGAGGACATGTGCAAGGACGGTGGTGAGATGCCAGCCCCAGGCGTGATTTCCAAATGCCGCGTCGTTGATTCGCAGCCATAACAGGAATAGCGGCCGGTAGTAGTTCCCCAACTCGCCGGGCATAGCTCCTGCCCAAACCTGTGAGGTAAAGTACGAGGGAACGAAATGCCAGGAATGAACGGACGGGTTCTCGACAATCTGCCCGCGGTCGTCATGCACGAATTGGTAACGGAGGGTGGGAATATAAACGGCAAAGGTCAGGACGAGGAGAGCGGCAATTCCCTTCCAGGAAGGGGGGCTGGAAGCGTTGGTGGAGGTGTGTGGAACTGACAAACCGTATCGGCTTCTCTAAGATGCCAGGGCGTCGTCGCGGAGCCGGCGCAGTCGGATCATCCCATCCATGGGACGCACGCGACAACGTCCTGGAAAGTGTCTCCCCCACAGGGCCATTACGACCTGCCAACCTGGAGGAAATCTCGTGAAACGGGGACAAACACAGGGAAGGCCTCGCCGCCTTCCCTGTTGCGAACTGCAACGTCTACCCAGCCAGCGGCGAGTCGGTCGAACCGGCCGTTGCCGTGCTGTTTTGACGGATTACGCCCGACATGTCAGTGTAGTAATAATTCGTGCCTGTCGTACCTACAGTCACAGGCGTCGCAGTAATGCCGTAGGTATTGATCCTGCCGCTCGCATCGGTGGCGGCGGGCGTGTAAATGAACTGGTAACCGCTCTTAATGCTGGAAGTGGATGTAGCGGATCCCCCAGAAAGGAGGCTGTCAATTAGTCCGGCAGCGGTGGCGACGGGGTTCGCACCTGCCGCCGGCGGGCCCAAGTTACCCAGCGTCGCGGTGTAGCCGGTATTGTACGTAGTGGCATAGGTAATCTCCGCCGTGTTAAGGGTACGTAGAGACCCCACCGCCGAAGCTTGATTGGCGGCAATGCGCGACCGCAGCAGGTTTGGGATGGCGATTGCCGCGATGATTAAGATGATCGCGACGACGATCAGCAGCTCAATAAGTGAAAAACCTCGTGAACCCTTCTTCATTCTTCCTCCTATCGAGATTCAAAGCGCATGATAGCTGGTCGCCTATTATGAGGCATTTTGCGTGCCAAGGCAACGCCCTGATGGTTTTTTAAATCTCATCTAACCGGTGCGTATTCAACTGCTTAGATAAGCCCCTCAGGGAGACTTCGGCATTATCTGGTTGGCTGCAAGCCATTTTCGCCCCTTTTTGTCCAAACGGCTCGACGGAATTTGTCACTCCCGGTACAAACGTACTGACCCGGAGTGCGGTTGGCATAAGCCAGAGTGCCCGATTCGCCCCCAGGGTCCGCGCTATCGATCGTTCGCCAGCTTTCTCACGGCCATCTGCACTGTCTCGTCTTTGGGGTCTAGCGCTTTAGCTTGCTCGATTTCGCGCCGGGCATCGCCAAGTCTTGCCGATTGGAGGTATGCCAGGCCAAGTTGAGCATGAGCCAGTGCCGATTTTGGCTGAACCGCAATGGCCCTCTCCAGGGCTGCGATGGCCTGGTCTATCCTTCCCATTTTCAGCGCGAGGACGCCCAACCTGAACTGGCCGTTGCCTGAGCCGGAGGCAGAAGTCACGATTTTCTTATAGAGCTCAAAGGCTTCCGCTTGTTTGCCTTGGTCTTCGTAAACTCCGGCAAGTCCCAGATAGGGCGTCTCATCTTGCGGAGTCAGTTGGATGGCGTGCTGGAACTCAGCTTCCGCGAGGGCGAATTTCTTCTCGCGCCCGAAAACGGCCCCCAGGTTCAGGCAGACCAAGGCTGAAGAAGGTTGAACGATTGCATCACGACGGAAGAGATCCTCCGCCTGGGCGAGCCGGCCATCCTGCAAGGCCAGAATTCCAAGCTGAAAAAGGGCCTCGTAATCATTCGGATCGAGAGCCAAGGCTCTCTCGAAGAAGTCGCGCGCCTCTTCCTTGTCGCCCCGGTAGAGGGCGATTTTGCCCAGGGCGACCAAGGGCTTCGAAAATGAAGGGTTCAACTGCGCTCCGCGCCGCAGGGTGTCCTCTCCGGCGGCGACGTTGCCGTCATCCAAAAGGACGCCCGCCAGGTTAACAAAGGCCTCGCCGGCGGAGGGATCCAAGGCAATGGCCGTCACCAATTCAGTGCGCGCGCGGTTCCGGTCGCCCGCCTCTCTGTAGCCGTTCCCCAGAAACACGTGGAACATCGCGGCGGTGGGATCATCGCGCACGGTGGCCAGGCCCAAGGTGAAATTGTTGCGCCAAGCCGGCAGTCTCACCAGGATTCGTGATGCACCCGCCACGAGCAGCACCATCCCGAACGCGACCGCGGCGACCCGGCGCACGCGCTGTAGAGGCAACCCTTGCGACTTCCCCTGGGCAGCCACTAGAGCCTCGCCCGCCAGCCAGCAGATTCCCACCGAGGGAATATAGAGGTATCTCTCTCCGTAAGCTGGCACTCCGACACCGGCGATGTTGAGCACCGGGGCGAGAGTCAAGACGAACCAAACGATGGCGAAGCTGACCGGGCGGTCCCGGCGCCACCAGGCAGCCACCATTCCCACCGACCAGAGGGCAAACAGCATCCCCATCAGCACGGCAGGATCCCGCCAACTCAGAGGGGGGTAAAACTTCCAGGAATACGAAAGATGCTGAGGCCAAATCATCTTGGCAACATATTCACCGAGTTGCGTCGAGCCGAAAATCACCGTCTCTCTTAGGGGCATCCGGTTGGGCGGGCCGACGCTGGAAACACCGCCAATGACAACCAGATGGACCACCACATAGAATGCCGCCAACAAGAAACTCGGCAGGTAGCGGCTCAGGCGTTGGAAGAATCGCGTTTCCGTGTCGCCACGCAGGAAGTGCTCGTAGAAAACCATGAGCAGGGGGACGGCCAGGGCCACTTCTTTGCATAGCGCCGCCAGAAGAAACATGAGAGCACTCATCCAGGCGCGCAGCCGTGAGAAGCCTCGGGCGCCGGGCGGGTGAGTGTAAATAAGAATTGCCGCCAAGAAGAAAGCGGCGCACTCCAGGTCGGAGAGACCGGAAACCGTCGCGACATCCTCGGAATGAACGGGCAAGGCAGCAAAAAGCAGGGCGCCCCACAAGGCTCCCTGCCCTGTGGGCCAGAGCCGTTTCCCGAGCTGATAGACCATCACGACCACCCAGGAATTCAAGAGGACATTACAGAGGTGGAAAGGGGCAGGCCGCGGACCGAACAACATCGTCTGCACGAGAAAAGTGAACATCACCAACGGCCGGTAGTAGATACTGTCGCCGCGCACGCCGCGAAAGGCCCAGAAATTCTGCGTGAAGATCTCGCGCAGAAAATGGAAACTTCGCACATAAGGGTTGGCCCCGACCAGGATCGCATCATCCCCTACCAGTTCGTAGCGTGTAGTGACGATATATAACGCGATTGAAAAGAGAAGGAGGAGGGGGATCGCCAAACGGTCGAGATTCTGATTCCTCGGTGCGGCGGAGGGGGTGGAGGGGACGGCCACGTCAGATCTCATATTTCTTGGCATAATGACGAAACGAACGGTAGGACATGCGAAGAAGTTCCGCCGCGTGAGTTCGGACGCCTTCGGAGGCGCGCAAGGCCGCAAGCAGGTATTGCTTCTCGATCTGCGCGATGCGGGCTTCGAAATCCAGCCCTTCAGCGGGAATCTCTACGACGGCATCACCGCTCGGGGTCATACCCGTCAGGGATTGAGGCAGGTGTTCCAGGCAGATTCGGCCACCGCGCTCCCCGCACATCGCGACCGCATATTCGATTGCATTCTCGAGTTCGCGAACGTTCCCGGGCCAGGAATAGCGAGTGAGAAGTTCCAAAACGTCCCGGTCGAAGT
>CAVROP010000100.1:0-67309 GCA_963722675.1 uncultured Acidobacteriota bacterium | reverse complement strand
TCCGGTCCTGGATTAGCAGGCTGCTGAAGAGCCATGATGTGTCATTCCGAGTGTTCATGGGCCTGCGGCCCACGCATGGGGGTGAAAGTCCCTGTCATCCTGAGCGAAGCGAAGGATCTGCAGTCCAGCGTTGAGGAGACCCAATGCAGATTCTTCGCTTCGCTCGGAATGACACCCTTCGCAATGGTTCTTCGTACGCCCAACGCACTAATGCGGAAAGAGAGCACACTTATGGCTACAACCCGGCAGCTTCAAGCAATCGCCGCGCAGCACGGGACGCCCGTGGTGGTGATCGATCACGAGATCATCCGCCGCAACTACGCCAAATACAAGCGGCACCTTCCTCGAGTTCAGGCGTATTACGCGGTAAAAGCGAATCCGGCGCCGGAGATAGTGCGCACTTTGTTCGCCGCGGGGGCCAGCTTCGATGTCGCCTCGCTTCCGGAGTTCATGCTGGTTTATGAAAACGTAAAACACCTTCCCCCCAAGGAACAGCAAGACTTTATCTGGGACAAAATCATTTTCGCCAATCCGACGAAACCCAAGGAGACACTCCAGGCGCTGGACCGCTACAAGCCTCTCGTCACCTATGACAACCGCAACGAGCTGCAGAAAATCAAACAATACGCCCCACATGCCGGTGTGGTGCTTCGCTTGCGAGTTCCCAACACCGGGTCAATGGTGGAGTTGTCGTCCAAATTCGGCTGTGACCCGGGAGAAGCCGTGGACCTGATCTGCGCTGCCTTCGATCTCGGATTGGAGGTCGAGGGATTGAGCTTTCACGTGGGCAGCCAATGCGCCAACTTCGAGAACTTCGTTCAGGCTCTTAATATTGCAGCCGCGGTTTTGCGAGAGGCGAAGACGCGTGGCCATGCAATCAAGATCCTTGACATAGGCGGCGGCTTTCCCGTCGCCTACGATCGGCATGTGAAGCCCTTCAGCCTGCTCGCCCGAATGATCAACGCCGAGATCGACAGACTGTTCCCGCGAGACATGCAGATCCTCGCGGAGCCGGGCAGATTTTTCGTTGCCACGGCCGCTACCCTGGTCGCTCGCATCCTGGGCAAAGCGGTGCGCGATGGAAAGCTCTGCTACTTCATTGACGACAGCGTCTATCACACCTTTTCCGGCATCATTTTTGACCATTGCCAGTATCATCTCAAGGCGTTCAAAAAAGGCCCCACCGAAGTCTGCGCGGTCTACGGGCAAACCTGTGACGGTCTGGACACCATCTCACAATCCGAGCAATTGCCCGACCTTCAAATTGATGATCTGGTCTATTCGGAAAACATCGGCGCCTACAGCAATGCTTCTTCGACCTGGTTCAACGGATTTCCGCCTGCCACCGTCGTTCACGTCAACCAGTAGAGGACCCTATCGTCTCTCAATCGCGAATTTCCCGTTCGGTGAAGGCGGCTGGGGCGCCCTTTTGCGGTGGGGTTGGAGGGTTGGCCCGGCTAACTTTCGTAAGCCAGGGGAAGTTTAGCGGCTTCCCAGGCGGCGAGACCGCCTGCCATCTCAATCAGACTCGTGATCCCGTACTGGTGCAGGATGCTGGCCGCAATCGACGAGCGGTAACCTCCCGCGCAATGCACGGCGATGCGGCGGTCGCGGGGGATTTCGGCGATGCGCTCCTGGAGGTGGTTAAGCGGGATGTTCACGCTGCCGGCAATGTGCTTGGTTGACCACTCGCGGGGAGTTCTGATATCCAGCACCAGGGGAGCATCGGCACGCGCCAGTTCCTCTGCCGCACCGAGCGGGCTCACTTGCTCCGTTTGCCACACCAGGTCCGGCCGGTCGGCCAGCGCTTCCATCCCTCCCTTGAGGTAGCCCCTGACGTGATCGAAACCGATGCGGCCCAAACGCAGCGCGGCCTCATGCTCGCGTCCGGGCTCGGCGACGATAACGATGAGCTTGGCGCGGTCGAGGACTGTGCCTGCCCACGTGGCGTACTGGCCGCCGAGTCCGATGTTGATACTGCCGGCAAGGTGATTCTTGGCGTACTCGAGGGGATCGCGGACGTCGAGAATCTGAGCCCCGGCATCTCCCAGCCGCAGGACTTCCTCGAGCTCAATGGGGCGAAGAACTTGCTCGAGATTCTTATCGAGCTGAGCGCGCTCGCGAGTGTTGAGAATAGCGTCGAAACTGAAATACGGGGGAGCGTCCGGCTGATCCGCCGTGACCAGGCGAATGAATTCCTCTTTCGTCATCGGCTGGAGCGCATAGTTCATTCGCCTTTGGACTCCCAGCGTGGAAACGGTGTCCGAGGAAAGGTTCTTTCCGCACAGCGAGCCCGAACCGTGAGCGGGGTAGACGAGCGTCTCATCCGGGAAGCGCCAGGAGTTTGTTGTGCAGCGAGTCGTAAAGGTGAGCGCCGAGTTCGTAGGCGCTCCACCCGAGCGACGCCCGAAGATCAGGGCGGCCGACGTCCCCGATAAACAGCGTATCACCCGTGAGGACGGCGAAGGGTTTTGTCCCATCCTTCCCAAGATCGAACACCAGGATGGAGATTGACTCGATGGTGTGGCCGGGAGTCTGACACCACTTGCAGGCGCAGCCCAGGGAACTCCAGGGTGTCGCCGTCGTTCATCCGCGTAAAGGCGTATTCCGCCTCGGCGCGGGAGCCAAGATGGATGGTTGCGCCGCAACGATCGCGCAACTCCAGGTGGCCCGCGACAAAGTCGGCGTGGAAGTGGCTGAGGAAGACGTGGCGGATGTGAAGATGCAATCTCTCGGCTTCGTCGAGGTACTGCTGCACGTCGCGCTGAGGATCCACGATGATGGCCGTCGAGCTCGCCTCGTCTCCCAGCAGATAGGAAGCGTGGGCCAGGCAGCCAAGGTAGTACTGCTTCAGAATCATAGGCAGAATTCCCCGTTGGTTCGGAGCTACAGAGACAAAGACCAACTCGATCGTAGCGGCGTCTCCGGACGCTACGCCCGATCGAAGACCGCCCGCCCCTTCAGCGCTCCCGAGATCTCACCCCGGCAAAGTCCCGGTTTGGATCCTAGTTCGGCTGGGGAACGATTCGCAGATAGGGCCTGGGCGCTTTCCAGCCGCCAGGGTACTTCCGTTTCGCTTCCTCGTCGGACACCGTCGGCAGGATGATCACATCGTCGCCCTGTTTCCAGTTCACTGGTGTGGCCACTTTGTCCTTGGCCGTGAGCTGAATGGAATCGAGGACGCGCAGCACTTCGTCGAAGTTGCGTCCGGTGCTCATCGGGTAAACGAGCATCAGCTTGATCTTCTTGTCCGGACCGATCACGAATACGGTACGCACGGTGGCATTGGTCGCAGCCGTGCGGCCCTCAGAGGTTTCTCCGGCCTCGGCCGGCAGCATGTCATAAAGCCTGGCGATCTTAAGTTGCGGGTCGCCGATCAACGGATAATTCACCTTGTGACCCTGAGTCTCTTCGATGTCCGCGGCCCACTTGCCGTGGCTGGAGACCGGGTCAACGCTGAGCCCGATAATCTTGCAGTGGCGCCTCCGGAATTCCGGCTCCAAGCCCGCCATGTAGCCTAATTCTGTGGTGCACACGGGAGTGAAGTCCTTGGGATGGGAGAACAGGATGGCCCAGCCGTCGCCGATCCATTCGTGGAACCCGATGGGGCCCTGAGTGGTGTCAGCGACAAAATCCGGGGCCGTGTCATTGATGCGGATTGACATAGTAACCTCCTCACAGGGAACTGAATTTTCAGGGTTAACCCTTCAGGCTATTCTAAGCACGGACTTTTTGTCCTGTCAACCCCAATCCCCGACGGGCAGTGCTCCGAGAGAGCACGCCCGCCTCCGCTTTTTGCAGCTTGTGTTGAACCGATTCCGATTCTCGCGGATAATAGTAGCCGGATCGACTTGCTGAGAGGACTAGCGGGTTCCGGGGAAACGCGCACGCCAATGCCCAGACGCAGCATCGATTTCGAAACTGTACGTCAAATAGGGCTGGAGTTGCCCGGCGTAGAAGCGAGCACCACCTACGGGGTTCCGGCGCTCAAGGTCCGTGGAAAGCTCCTGGCTTGCCTGCCGGCAAACCACTCGGCAGAGCCTGATTCGATTGTCGTTCGTGTGGATTTCGACGACCGCGCCGGGCTGCTTGCTGAGGCGCCCGAAGTTTACTACCTGACGGACCATTACGTGGGCTACAACGCGGTTCTGGTTCGCCTCTCGCGCGTAAACCGGGATGTGCTGCGAGACTTACTCGGAATGGCCTACAAATTTGTGACGGCGAGATCACCAAGCCGTCCGCCCTCGCGGAAGCGCCGCAAGACGGGGCCAGAGGGGCAATGACCTTTCTTCCGCGCGTACCCTCGCGGCGGCTACTCCAGCTCTATTTCACCACTTTCTTCACCACGGCAATCAACTGATCGGCATTAAACGGCTTCCCGATCCATCCGGTGGCGAGGCGGCTTGGCTGCCAAGCGCAACGCTCCAAGCGATCAGCCCCGCCTACTTGGAAGCCGAGGCGATAAGGGAGTGGGGCGAGGGGTGGTTGCCAACCCCGGAGCGGAAAAGGCCGCCACCCACGTCAGCCACTCATGCTGAACCCGTGCCAAATGAAAAAGCGCAGGCTAACTGTTCCATCTCGCGGGCCGTGGATGCCTGCTCAGGGTAGTTAACCATCCCCAGATCAAACCTGAAGCGGTGGCCCGAGCCGGAAGCGTCGATCAACCCTTCTGTAACCCGTTCGGCGACTCGGTTCATACCTGGTCGAGGGGTATTGGGCAAGAAGATGCCGAACACGCCAGAGGACAGAAGGAAAAGGGAGTCCCCCGTGCGGAGCTTGCGAACGAGCGCTCGAGCGGCTTCTCCCATGGCTAAGGAGACCTCGTGTGGGCTCCGAAGCTTGGGCGAGGGTTGCACCCGCACCAGGACAAGGGAAAGTGGCTCCCGGATCTGAACCGCGCGGCGAAAACCCATCGCCAACTGATCTTGAAAATTATTGTACCCCGCCAAGGTCCCCAGCAAATCGGCGCTCGCCCGCTGCCGGAGCACCTGGATTTGGGCTGACTGCCGGGCGAGACGCCCGCGAAGTGCGTGAACAACATATTCACGCTCTAAGAGATAAGTGACCATGAGGACATGCAGCACGCAGAAGCTAACGAAAAGGGTCCGCGTCGTGTGTCCCGTTGCGCCTCCGTTGCTGCCAATTACGGAAGGGTACATCAGGAAGGCCGCGCCCGCGCCCAGGACAACGATCACCCCCACTGAGAGGAGCAACAACTCCCTGTCACGACGGTCCAGAGTGGTAGGGTCTATTTGGTCAAAGAGCTTCACCGCGCCCACCCCCACGCCTGAGGCTAGAAGCTCTCCAATAGGCTTTTTCTAACACCTCTTCCCCCCAGTGTCAATTCAGCGGCTCACAGGGTGTCAAGCCCCGATAGAAACGCCTGCTGAGATACGCTTGCATCTGCTGAAGTGCTTGCAGCCTGACGCGGTTGTACCAGCCGGCGAGGTGGCGGCGGGCAGTCAGGCCCTCACAGCTTCGGCGCAGGCATCGAACGGGGCTAGCGTGCAGGCCGCTTCGGCGGAGGAGGCTTCCTCCTCGATGGAACTGATGGTCTGCAATATCAAGCAGAACGCCGATGACGCCCAGCAGGCTGATAAGATCACGAACAAGTCGGCGCGCTTCGGAGCCTTTCACGCGGGGCGCCTCCGGCGGCGGCCAGCGACGCTCACGCAATCAGCCGTAGGAACTTGAGGTGGCTGAAATGTGCGCATCTCGACAACTCCCGAGCAACCTCGCCTACACCCACCCCGTCTCCGTGGCGGTGGCGGTGAGCTGACTCGCTACTTCCTCCAGCTTGGGCAGCAGAGCCGAAGCGCGCTCGAAGTTCCCCGCTTCCGCTGCGTCCTGCAGTTCGCTGCAGGCGGCCCGGAGGGATTCCGCCGACACTGTCGCCGCAGCTCCTTTCAAGGCATGCGCCTGCAGGCTAGCGCCTTGCGCGTCCCTCTTCTCAACGCTCTGTCGCAAGGACGCGACCTGCTGTGGAAGCCTGCTCAAAAAGCCCGCCACCACCTTTCTTGCCAACTCTCTGTCTCCGGAGAGTCGCGCCATCAGAGTATCCGACCGAAATACGTCTTGCATTTTTGGTGTCTCCTTTCCCCCTGCTGGCGCGACGGGCGCTGCCAGCCACTTCCCCAAGACCTCTGCCAAGTGGCGAGGCTCAACCGGCTTGGCGAGGTAGTCGTTCATGCCTGCCTGAAAACATTTCTCACGGTCTCCGGCTATGGCGTCCGCCGTCAGCGCGACAATCGGGATCAAGGGGTTTTGCGCGCCGGTGCGCGGATCACGGATGCGCTGGGCCGTCTCGTATCCGTCCAGCTCAGGCATCTCACAGTCCAGCAGCAGCAGGTCGTACGCACGCTGCTGGAGCGCCTGTAGAGCTTCCAGTCCGTTGCCGACGAGATCGGCACTGAAGCCCAGTTTCCTCAACATCATCCCGGCTACTACCTGGTTGGTGGGATTATCCTCGGCCACCAGAATCCGGAACTTTGGCTCCGCTCCCGCGCGCCGAGAGGCAGTCTTTGAAATACCCCTACGGGAGGCCTCTGAGGCCCGCCCTTGACTGCTGGTCGCGAGCAAAGTCTCAAGCAGCTTGCGCTCCCAAATCGGCTTGGCAATCTGGCCTGTGAATCCCAACGCGTGCAGTCGGGCCCCGTCGACCAACCGGCCGAAGCCGGTCATCAAGTAGAGCACGGTAGGTTCGAGTTCCGGGTCAGTGGCCATCCGCCGCCCCAGGTCTACCCCGTCCATGTCGGGCAAATCCAGATCCAGGATGGCTATCTGGAAAGGCTCAGAAGTCCGTGCAGCCTGGTGAAGAGCCGACAAGGCGCTACCCGCATCCGCACTCTCTTCGGGCCGGCAACCCCAGGAACGCAGCAGCGCGCAGAGCAGATGGCGGTTCGTGGCGTTGTCGTCTACCACCAACACTCTCGCCTCTCGCAGGTCCGGTTGAAGGCTCGTCGAGGGCGCGCTCGCCGCGGGTTGCTTCTCGAAGGCGGCAGTGAACCAGAACGTCGCGCCCTTGCCCTCCTGGCTCCGGACGCCGATCTGGCCTCCCATCATCTCGACCAGTTGTTTGGAAATTGCCAGGCCCAGACCCGTCCCACCATAGCGGCGCGTTTTTGATCCATCCGCCTGAACGAACGGCTCAAACAAGACAGAGGCTTGCTCCTGGCGGAATCCAATCCCCGTATCGCGCACCGTGAAAAGCAGGGTCGCTTTTTGCTCGTCCTCCGAGTCCATTCGCACCGTGACGGCAACCTCGCCCTGGGAGGTGAATTTCATAGCATTGCCCAGCAGATTCACCAGAACCTGCCGCAGCCTGCCCGCATCGCCCCGCAGAAGGCAGGGAGTTCCCGGCACGACTTCGAAGAGCAATTCCAGTTTCTTCTCACTCGTCTTGATCTCCACCAGCGACGCAGTGTACTCGAGCACACTGCGCAAATCGAAATCGGCGCACTCCAGGTTCAGCCTGCGCGCCTCGATTTTGGAGAAATCCAGGATGTCGTTGATTACGGCCAGCAGCGCCTCGCCGCTGGAGCGGACGACCTCTGCGTACCGTCTTTGCTCGAGCGACAGATCGGTATCGAGCAGCAAACCGGCCATCCCGATCACACCGTTCATCGGGGTTCGGATCTCATGACTCATATTGGCCAGAAACTGGCTCTTGGCGCGATTGGCAGCTTCCGCCGCTTCTTTAGCCCTGCGCAACTCCTCTTCCGCCCGCTTCCTCTCCGTAATGTCTTCCTTCACCGCAAGGAAGTGAGTGATGGCTCCTGCCGAGTCTCGGATCGGGACAATCGAAGCGGACTCCCAATAAATCTCTCCGCTCTTCTTCCTATTGGCAAATTCCCCTCGCCATTCCCTCCCGGAGAGAATCGTCGTCCAGAGTCCTTCGTAGGCGCTCTGAGACTGCATTCCAGACTTCAGGATGCGCGGGTTTTGGCCCTTGACCTCCGCCGCCGTATAGCCGGTGATCTGCGTAAATTTGGGATTGACGTACTCGATGGCTCCATGAATGTCGGTGATCACCACCGCGGCAGGGCTCTGCTCGACGGCGCGCGAGAGTTTGCGGAGACGCTCTTCGACCCGCTTGCGATCGCTGATGTCAACTACCGTCCCCTCGATGATTTCCTGGCCGTCTTCCTCGGCTAACGTCATGTTGGCGAGAAGCCACGCGGTAGTCCCGTCTTTGCGCCGCAACCTGAACTCGTAAGCGGTGAGAGTCTTTTCCTTCCTGAGCCGGGCCAGCATAATCTCCCGGTCTTTGGGATCGCAATAGAGGTCGCCAATCCGCAGGGCCTTCAATTCTTCCTGTGAAGTGTAACCCAGGAAGCGCAGCGCAGCTTGGTTGCAGTCGATGATCGTGCCGTCCAGGGTGCTTCGAATGACGCCCGCCGCGCTGCGCTCCAGAAAGCGCCGGTAGCGGCGCTCGGAGGCTTGCAGCGCCAGTTCCGTCCGCTTACGTTCGCTGATGTCGCGCACAAAGCTGAAGCAGTATTCTTTCCCGCCAAACTCCAGGTACTTGGCGCTCGCTTCGACCGGGAACACCGTTCCGTCTTTGCGCCGGTGCTGGGTCTCAAAGGTCATCGAGCGGCGCTCTTTGACGAGTTGCCACGCTTTCTCCCATCCTGTTTCGGCAATCTGCGGATCGATGTGGGGGATCGACAGGGCCAGGACTTCTTCGCGGGTTCGGCCTAAGGAACGGCAGGCTGCCTCGTTGGCGTACACGATCCGGCCTTGCCAATCCACCCAAAACACGGCGTCGGAAGCGTGATCGACCGCGAATTGCGTGAGCCGAAGCTCTTCTTCGGCCTGCTTGCGTTTAACCAACTGCGACAGGGCAAGATCTTGGCGGTCCAAAGCTCCCGGCGCGCCGGTCACCCCCTCGAGGCAGTTGCCGGACTTGAGCCGGCGCAGTTCAACCGCACGCTCCACGGCGGCGATCAACTCCAGGAGGCTGACCGGCTTTTGGAGATAATCGCAGGCCCCGCGCTTGAGCGCCTCTGTGGCAACGCGCAGGGCTGCATGCCCGGTCAAAACAATCACCTCGAGGTCGGGGTCGAGATCCTTCAACGCCTCCATCGTTTCGAGGCCGTCCATTTCCGGCATGAGAAGATCGGTAAGGGCTACATCGAATTGCCGGCTTTGCAGTAGCTTCACCGCGTCTTTACCGCTTTGCGCGGTGGCAACCTTATGTCCTTCCGCCGCCAGCAGGCTACCGAGCGTACGGCAAACTGCGGCGTCGTCGTCGATGACCAGAACATTGGCGGGGTCCAAAGGCGCTGAGGGACGGCGATGCGGACCGATGGTCGAACTGTCCAACACGCTCATAAGCTACCCATCGAACGGGTCCGTTACTCACAGGGCGCGCGCAACTCAGCGCCGACACGAACTCACCCTCGGCGGCCTTCCGAAAATCTTCATATCTTTATCGGCAGCTTGAGGGTGGAGGATTACGTCCGTCCATCCTCCCCCACGACCCGGACGTAGCCGGACGGCGTAAGTGCGGCGTCGGGCAGCCTAGGGCACCCTAGGTGTTTCTGCCTATAGACAGACGCCATCAGACAAAATACAGTACCCAATTGAAGAAAAAAGGCTGCCGCTTGTTGTTGCTGAGTAACCTTGTTGTTGCGTGAGACGTACATTTCGCGCATCACGGCCCGAAAGTACGTTAGTCAACGGACGGGCGCACGGTGCCCCGCTGATTCGCCGTTCCTGCTAAACACTACTTTCCACCGCCCGTTGCTAAATCCCGAAAGTAGATTAACCGAATCCCTAGGGCGAAGTTAGGCCTGTGGCCTAGACCCTCCGGTTGCCTCGGAGTCGCCTTGTGGAGATTGGCAGCACCTCTCGTGAGGACTGACGAACTCGTAGACGAGGACAGATTGATGGGTCTTTAAGAATAAACTGCATCGTCGAGGAGGAGCAGGTCATGAATCAAACAGCGGGAGAGCAATCCATACCAGGTCTGAGAGGAGCGGTCCTTGTAGTTGACGAAGACATCGAGTATTTGGACTTTGTCCGGAGCGTAGTTCAAGGAGTTGGCTGTGGAATTTGGGCCTGTAATTCATACGTGGAAGGTATCAGGCAACTGGGATCCGCACGGTTCGTCGCAATTGTTGGGGTCAGGGTGGCCCCCACTTCGAAGGACGATGCGTGCTCCAGAGAGCCGCCGAGCTGGATCGGCACCTGCCCGTGATCGTGGTGGCGCGGATCCTCGACATGGAATGTCACATGGAAGCGATGCAGTTGGGAGCGCTGGACTATATAGCAGGCCCCGACGGAGCCGCGGAAATCGCACGTGTGGTGAAAAACTACACGCCAAGCTGCAAACGCAACGCGGCGACGCCTAGGCAATCACCCAATGCTGCATCAAGACGCCTCCGGGCTTTCGAACAAAGTGTGTGAATCGTTTGCGAAGGTAGGCTCCGCGTAACCGCAAACGCATTCCGGTTCGGTCACAGGGAGTGAGGGCGAAAGGAGGCTTCTCCAACATCTAAGAACTGTGGGGAAGGGACCGCTCCGCATTGCGAACGAAGTATGACGCGATAATTGTGGGCTCAGGACCCAACGGGCTGGCCGCCGCGATCACCCTGGCGCGAGCGGGGTGTTCGGTGGTGGTGTTCGAGGCGGCAGAGACAGCGGGCGGTGGAACGCGTTCCGCGGCGCTGACCTTACCGGGGTTCACGCACGATGTCTGCTCCGCGGTTCACCCGCTCGCCCTTGCGTCACCCTTCTTTGCCGCACTGCCTCTTGCCGATCATGGTCTTAGCTGGGCGCAACCGCCGGCGCCGCTCGCCCATCCTCTCGATGGCGGCCAGGTCGTAATGGTCGAGCGCTCCGTGCAACAGACAGCGGACGGCCTGGGCCATGACGGCCGCGCCTATCGCGCCTTGATGGAACCGCTGGCCGCCAATTGGAATGACTTAAGTAGATCGCTGCTGGGCCCTCTAAGGTTTCCATCACATCCGCTGAAACTCGCGCGCTTTGGCCTGCACGCTTTCCGCTCCGCGCGCGGACTGGCGCGCTCCCTCTTTCAGCAGGGACCCGCGCGAGCCCTTTTCGCGGGAATGGCAGCCCATTCTGTGCTGCCGCTCGACAGTCCGGCGAGTGCGGCCTTCGGACTTGTTCTCGGCATCACCGCTCATGCGGTAGGCTGGCCCGTCCCGCGAGGGGGGTCGCAGAAGATCGCCGATAGTCTGGTGGCCTGCTTGCGTTCGGCGGGCGGCGAGGTGGTGACGAACTTCGCGGTGACGGCGCTCGATCGACTTCCCGCCAGCCGTGTGGTTCTATGTGACCTCACGCCCCGCCAGTTTCTTCGCCTGGCGGGAAATCAGCTTACGCCCGCCTATCGTCGCCGGCTCGAGCGCTATCGGTATGGTCCGGGTGTTTTCAAGGTTGACTGGGCATTGAGCGGCCCGATTCCCTGGCGAGCCGCGGAGTGCCGTCGCGCGGCCACACTTCACCTCGGAGGCACGCTGGAAGAAATCGCCGCCTCGGAGCGCGCCGCGTGGGAAGGGCGTTGCGTGGAGCGGCCCTTTGTCCTGGTGGTGCAGCCAAGCTTGTTCGACACCACGCGGTCCCCTGAGGGAAAGCATACGGCGTGGGCATACTGCCATGTCGCGAACGGTTCCAAAGAGGATATGACGGCGCGAATCGAAGCTCAGGTGGAACGCTTCGCGCCGGGCTTCAAAGAACTCGTGCTTGCCCGCAGCGTCCTGAGCCCCGCCGGTCTCGAGCGCCATAATCCCAATCTGGTGGGCGGGGATATCAGCGGCGGCGCCAATGACCTGGCACAACTGTTCACCCGACCCACTCTCCGGCTTTATCGCACTTCATCGCCGCAGCTCTATTTGTGTTCCGCGTCCACACCGCCGGGCGGAGGAGTCCACGGCATGTGCGGCTACTTCGCTGCCCAGGCGGCCCTGAAGGACCACTTTAGGCAGTGGGCAGTCGGCAGTGGGCAGTAGGCAGTGGGCCATGCGCCGTGGGAAGTAGGCAGTAGGCAATCGGCAGTTAGGAATGGCTGTCATTCTGAGCGCAGCGAAGAATCTCGCTCTGCCCCCTCGCTGCCAACTCGGCCACGCCCGCTGTCATTCTGAGCGCAGCGAAGAATCTCGCTCTGCCCGCCCCGAAACCCGACACCTGAAACCAGTCCTGTCAATCTGAGCGCAGCGAAGAATCTCGCCCTGGCCCCCTGACACCTGAAACCAGTCCTGTCATTCTGAGCGCAGCGAAGAATCTCGCTCTGTGTTCCTGAGCCAACTCCGGTGTGCTCAGAGAAGTCTGCGCCCAAGCACTTGCCTTGACACGCCAGCATGCGGAGTGTTTAGATGTTCCGCGCGCCCATGAACACGTACTGCGTTTACATCATGGCCAGCAAATCTCGCACCCTCTACACGGGAGTCACAAACAACCTCGAACGAAGAGTGCTCGAGCACCGGCGTAAACTCGTCCCCGGCTTCACCGCACGCTACAACATCGACCGGCTGGTCTATTACGAAGTTTGCGGTGACCCCAGGGCCGCGATCAGCCGGGAAAAGCAGCTCAAGGGCTGGACAAGATCGAGGAAAGTCGCACTCATCGAGTCGCTGAACCGCGACTGGAAGGACTTAAGCGACGGGTGGCCCGGCTCGTGAGCGCAACGCCGGCCGGAGCAAGAAGACAGAGCGAGATTCTTCGCTTCGCTCAGAATGACAGCTCTAGCATTCAGCCCGCCCACCCGCAGTCATTCTGAGCGCAGCGAAGAATCTCGCTCTGTCCGCCCTCAAACCTGACACCTGAAACCTGTCCTTCGCTGCCCACTCTAACCTGTCCCACCCGGACATCGTAGACCCCAAAAGGCGGGCGCCCGCGCCAGCCCTTAACGAAGAAAGCTTCTTAAGAGCCAACGCTGCAAGCCCCTGCGCGCTCACGATTCAGCGCCAACGGGCGTTCCAGGATATCGGAATCGCTCAAGTCCTCCGGCTAGCCGTAGGCAGCCAGGACGGCCTTATCGTGTGCTCGGTGGGAATCCTCAAGCCATTGTGGACGTTGTAGGTTCCGCAGACCCCAAAAGGGGTCTGCGCCAGCCCCGCGGCGTCGAATCTCTTAAACTCCGTCTGTGCTTTCATTCCGAATTCTCCCTTGCGCATCCCGTGTCACCAGTGTATGGAACCCTTCCACTGGATTTATTGCAAGTAGTGATTGCCTCCGCCGTGTAGGTTCGCGGTAATATTTGTTCACTTCATACGCGAAATAGTCGGCCGCCTGAAGAGGCAATATTTTGAGATCGTCACCTGGGGTGATTCCCACAATCATTTCCCGAGCGCTGGGTGGAATCCTGGGATTAACCTTCAACTCAGAAAGCGCATCCACGGCCTTACCAATAAAATCTGGCCTTCCATCAAACACGAAATTTATTTGATGGGAATGGGCGTCAGCTTTAAACAAGGCGAGTACGTTTGCCGCACACTGGCGGAGGCAAAGAAGATACGGATGTCCCGCCTCGCCTTTTTCAGCGTGGGAGAGACAATTTCCATAATCTTCAGCCGAAATGGCACAACTCACTGAGCGAATGTACTTCTTTTGCGACGCGAGGACGTGAGAGAGTTGGCCCAAAAATGAAGCCCTCTTTGCTTCCGCCCAGCCAAGGAATGGTCCCTTGCGATGAGCGTACTCTTTCATATGTAAATAGGGAGCACAAAATTCATCCAGTACGTGACGCCAATCGCGCTCAAAGCGGCCCCACCGTCGTGCTTCTGCCACGACCCCCGCGACAACAAAATATCCTTGTGCTTGGTCGGGAGTTTCACTTTCGTCAAAGTAGGCCCTAATCATCGCCGTTCGCAGGCGTTTCCAATCAGCCGGGGCGACAGATCGCCGCAGATGCTCTACGGTAGAAAATCGGGATATGGCGGGGGTTATTGCGTACCCCCGCCGCTACCATCTTGACTCCCTTGAATGGACGAGTCGAGTATATTCTTGCCCTAATTTGAAGGTGCCGTCCCGGATGCGGGTCCATCCTTCACCTCTTTTGAAGTTTAGCCTCCAAAGAGACAGGGCTTATGGAGCATCTACAGCCTGGGTGGTATGGCGGGAGGTCGTCCCGGCCGACACTCAGGATCCTGTTATGAAGCGGCGAGCAGAAACCGCAGTCCGTAGGCATTTGGATGACGATCACCCGGTCATCCTGAAGCTGGGTGGCGTATCCCGCCCACCTCAAAGTGACGATGAAGGATGTCATGGTCTGAAGGTAAAGCCCGACAATCTGCTTCCTGGAAGCGACCCAGTCGTGATCGAGGAGGGCGAGGAGATCGACTATCCTTATGTAGTCCTCTTTTGCATCCTCTGGCAGCAGAGCCTGAAGCGCATCTTCGCTGGCGACGGCGTTGATGCGCTTAGCCAACTCCGCCCTGCTCTTTGCGCCCCGAGCAGAGACCTGCTTCTGGATCACACGCAGATTCTGAAGCGAAATACATTCAAGCTTCTCCGCCGCCGTTCTCATCCTGGAAATGTGTCCAGCCACTTCCAACTCGTAGAGCGCTTGGGCGCCATATCTGCTGCTAAAAGTGCTGGCCGGCATTGCGTAGGCGTACGGTCCATCAAGAGCAGCTTTTCGCGCTGCGACAGATATGCCCTGAAGGATAGAAAGCACGGCCTGGTGCCTGGCTTCAACGCCGGCCCCTTGCGGGTCCGGCCAGAGCATCGGCTTGTACCCGGCTTCAGAGAACTTCCTTTCCCATAGGTCAAAGCTGGGCCAGCAGAACGGAACCGCGAAGAGCAGGTCGGCCAGCTCGTAATAGCCAAGAGAAAAATCTCGCTTCTGGACGGCGAGTTCTACCAGTTCCTTGGCGCGTTGGGCAGCAGTTCCGCCCTCGAGGTTGATACTAAGAAATGGGCACTCGAAGTGCATAGCGTCAACCAACCTCTCTTTTTCGTAGCTGGTAGCCACGGCACCGCCTTTGTGCCGTGGGCTTTTCTCATGCCCAATGCTTCAGCGGCGGGTCGTCAATCTGGATGGAACACGCCGCTACCGTTGCCCTGTCCAAAGTAAGTTTGCAGTAACTCGACCACCGCCAGAAGAACCCACGGTCAGAACTGCACTGACTGTGGCTACCCGCTTTGAAATCGGCGGGGCGGTGGCGCGTGCGTTCGAGCAGCACCGAGAACAGCTTGGGAGGCAACAGCCCGATATCCTCGGCGAAAAGGCAGAAGAGCAGCCGCATCAAAAAGTGCGCAGCGCGCTGTGGGTCAACGCCTCTTGCTCGCAAGGAGTCCGCGAGGGTTGCGAACTCAGCGGCGGCCATCTCCGTTACATCTGCCGTGCTGCGGTCGGGCCGGAGCCGGGCCGGATCGGTGAATACGGCGCGAAGAACTTCGATCGGCGGTTAGCTTGCAGTCGGCGGTTGCTTGGTTCTTCAGCAGGTCGTCAAGCGAGAAGCGATAGACTTGCTTTGCCGTGCCGGTAAAGTTTGTATGAATCTCGAACAGCTCAAGGTCACACACCACAAGGAGCGGCGGATTTTCCAGATCCTCACGATATTTGAGGAGTTGCTGATACGCGACATTAAGGTCCTTGTGCTTGCCCTTGTACTCCCAACCAAAGCAGCCGCGCTTCCAGACATCCGCAGAGCCTTGCTTGCCCTCGATGGTGGTTCCGCCCTTTTCAAACGTGTACGTCGCGCCCGAGAAATCCTCTGAGGCCGGATGCGGCTCGCCCAGCACGTCACAAAGCTCAAGAAAGTGCATTTGGGCGCCGGCGCGCTCGCCGAGGTCGGCGCTTCGCCACTTGTTGACAAAATCAGCTAAAGTTAGCATTGGCATCTGAGTAGCAGCAAGACTGTAGCACATCGCCTGACGTTCTTGAACACCTCTGCCGCAATTCTAATGCGAGAACATCACGCCCAAAATTCAGACCGCGCCGCTATTCAAGGAACCGCAGGCGTGGCGGACCTCCGCGAATGAGGATTCATGTCCCATCCAAGAGCCGCAGAAGAAGCCAAACTGCGGCTGCCTCCGCGCTACCTGCCCTGCGGACTTGCTCGGGCCGGAAGCAAAAACCAGAGCGAGATTCTTCGCTTCGCTCAGAATGACAGTTCTAAAATTCGGCCCCACCCACAGTCATTCTGAGCGAAGCGAAGAATCTCGCTCTGCGTCGGGGTCAGTTGACAACCACCTCTGACCCGGAATGACAAAATGGCAACTTGAAGGGTTTTTCCGCAGACTGGTCAGGAACGACCGGCGCCAAGTTTTCACTTTTTTCACTTTTCGCTTGACAAACCAGCCGGTCTATGATAGCCTATGATGGTTGTCTATTTCGCGACGTTTTGTCGCTAAGGGAGCGCTGGGATGCTCGGAAGGGAAGGAAAAAGCAGGGTCGTCCGCGCGAGCGGGGGAAAGCTGGGGTTCGAAAGAACAAAAATAATGCGATCGAAGCCAGTATGTTATTGAAAACACAGAAAGGCATGTGCAAAACGAACTAAAACGAACTCAAAATGAGCCGCAATTGAGTGCTGAAATGCGCGCATTAAGCGCAGAATTCGAGTTTTCTAACGACTCCCGGCGTGACGGCATGACAGTGACAAATAGTCGGCTAGACAAACGCGGGACTTCCATTGGCGCCGATCTGATCTCCGGTCGGATCGCCGCATCTTATCGACGGCTTGTGGCCTTTTGGCACACTACGTTGATTCCACATCCCCTTTTGGGGTAAGTTGGAGTCAGGTTGGGTTGTAGCCACTCACCGGCAGCCATGAGGTGGGGGGGAGCGAGATGAGAGCCCTTAGAGCCTATGCACTCGCAGTCCTAAGCGTCACCATCGCTTTGCTCCTGACGCTCGTCATCCCTCCCATACGGGAGCAGTTCAGGTTTCTGCTCTTCATTCTCGCCGTCTTCGTCAGCGCCTCAGGGGGATTCTGGCCCGGGATTTTCGCTACGCTGTTGAGCGTCGCCCTGACCTATTACTTCCTGATGGAACGTGGCTTCGACACTTCCAACCCCGCAATCTTCATCCCCATGTTGGCATTCTGCGGCGTGGGCTTTGTGATCACCTGGGTTACGCATCGCTTATTCCGGTCAGAAGAGGAGGCTCGCGCCGAGGCCGCGGTCATTGAATCTTCCGCCGACAGCATCATTCGAGCCAGTCTGGACGAAACCATCTTGAGCTGGAACAAAGCGGCGGAACGTGCTTATGGGTATACCGTCAAAGAGGCGATAGGCCAGCCCCTCTCACTGATTGTCCCGCCCGATCGCAGGGAGGAACGGCAGCGCTTGGGGGAGCGCGTGCTGCAAGGGGGCACCGTCCAGGACTTTGAAACGGTCCGTGTTAGAAAGGACGGCACGCGCCTTGACGTCTCCCTGACGATTTCACCGGTTCAGGATCGTTCCGGAAAAATCGTCGCCATGTCCACCATCTCCAGAGACATCACTCAACGCAAGCAGGCAGAGGAGGCCTTGCGCGAGTCGCTCGACAAGCTGGAGCGGCGGACTCATCAACTCCGGCTGCTCGCGGAGATGGGCCACCTCCTTCAGGCCAGCTCGACTCCGGCGGATGCTTATGCAGTCACCGCCCGATTTACCCAGACTCTCATTCCCGCCACCGCCGGCGCCCTGTACGTGTATTCCCCTCAGACCAAGGATCTGGAAATTGTCAGCCGGTGGGGAGAATTGCAGCCGGACGATCCCGAGTTCTTGACCCCCGATCAGTGCTGGGGACTTCGAACCGGGCGGGTGCATTTCGTGGAAGATTCTCAGACCAATCTGCTCTGCCGCCATTTGCCGAATCCTCCGCCGGCCTGTTACCTCTGCGTGCCCATGATTGCTCACGGTGAAACCTATGGACTTCTTCACCTGCGGCTGGCTCAAGCACCGCAAGGCTCAGCCGGAGAATCGTCCGCAGAGTCCGTGGAACTCCCCTGGCCCGCCACCTCCATCGCCGAGCAGTTGGCATTGGCGGTGGCCAACATGAACTTGCGCGAGGCCCTGCGCGCGCAGTCCATTCGTGACCCGCTCACCGGCTGGTTTAATCGACGTTACATGGAAGAGACCCTGGAGCGGGAGATTTCCCGCGCGGCTCGCAACCGCCGGCCCCTGGCAGTCATCATGCTCGACGTGGACAATTTCAAGCAGTTCAATGACACCTATGGGCACGAGGCCGGTGACCTGGCCTTGCAGAATTTGTGCGAGACGCTGAAGAGCCACATCCGAAGCGAAGATGTTGCCTGCCGATTGGGAGGAGACGAATTTGTGCTGGTGCTTCCCGATACGACGGCGGAGCTTGCCACGCAACGGGCGGAGGAATTAACTAAGGCCGTTGCACGCACGGAACGTTCAGTACCAGGGACGCCTCCTCGAACCCATGGCTCTGTCGTTCGGCGTCGCCACCTTTCCCGAGAACGGCAGAACTCTGAAAAACCTTCTGCGTGCCTCCGATAACGCCCTCTTCCGCGCCAAGGACGAGGGGCGCGACGCGGTGCGGTCTAACGACTAGATAAGTAGGCCTATATCTCCCCGAGCGGTGAGTAGGCCATGATCTCTATCGGGGAGAAGGTCAAGACGCGCCACCCGTTTGTGCTTAGCGGTGACGCTCGTCGTGCTTGCTCTCGTGCTTGGCCTCGTGACGGTGTTCTTCCTTGATAGCCCGTCCGGCCTTGGCATCTGCGCGCTCGCGCTCCGAACGCGATTCCAGTTCATGCCGTTCCGGTGCGCGCCGCGCGGCGGGCGCGAAACGCCGAACTTCGTACGGGTGTACGTAAGTGGTGCGATTCACCCAGGTCCTGCCCCACGGATGGTTGTTGACGATCACCACGTGGTGTCCCCAATCGAAGTGCGTCCAGCCGAAGTCCCCATCCCCAAGGACGAAACGCCAGGCCAATGGCTACCCCAAAGCCAAAGCGGATCGCGGCGCCCACTGCGAAGCCGACGCGCGGAGCCGCAAACACGATCCCCGGGCTGTACGCGGGAACCACAACGAAACCCGGGTTCACGGGCATGATGGTGATATACGGCCCAGGTGCCACCACGACTGCCTGATTGGTCCTAAGATAGCCGTAGTCGTAGGCTCGCCTGCGCATCACCTGCACCGCATCCATCACGTCCGGCCGCTGCGCCAGGACGGCGTTGCCCAGTTCCTGTGCCCAGGGCATGTCCGAGGCCATCATATCGAGAACCGAGGGAAAGGGCAGCAGCGCCTGCACGCTTGGATCCCAGGGTAGCTGGTCGGCGGTGATGGCCTGCGCCAGCGCGTCGCCGGTCAGGTAGTGGTGCTGGTCGGCCCACTGCGCGGCGGCAGGAATGTCGTTATAAAAGGTCGAAGCGGTGAGAACCTGCGCCAGCAGAGGGTCAGGATACAGAGCAATGGGGGACACTATCCTCTGCAACTCCTCAGGCGGGAAGGAGGGCGGCGCTTGCGGTGGCGGCCCTTGTTCCGGCGGCGACTGGGGCAGCGGCGCCTGCGCAAACAGCACGCCGGTGAACAGTTGCGCCGCAAACACCAGTCCTAAAGAGGCGGCCATTAATCGCGTGACGACTCTGGCTTCTCTGATTCTGAGGTTCAGCATTTTAGATCCTCCTTTTTTGAGCCTCTCAGCTCAAGGACAACAGCTTTCAGCTCAGCTCCGCGCCTGCGTGTGCTACGGATCGCTCGGGGCGCCGGCGCCATCGAGTGGACTCGCTATAAAGTCTTGCGTGATGTAGAGACTGCCGTCCGGCCCTTGCACAACTCCGATTCCCACGTCGGTATAACTCGCGTTCAAGATGTTGCCTCGGTGATTGTCTTGAAAGCGCGGCTCGTTCATAAAGGCGGATTCCGCTGCCTGCACCGTATCATAGACGGCGATGTTCTCTCCTGAAGCCTTCCAGGGAATCCCCGCCCTCTTGATGCGCACCGCGAACGTCGTGCCGTCGGGGTCGGTATGCGAAAAGGAGTGCTGCTTGAGCATGCTGAGTGAATGCGCTCGCGCCACCGCGGCCAGACGCTCGTTCCACTTCAGCGGACGCGCTTGCCCGCCCGTTTCAGCGAGTGCCTCAGGTCTCAACCGGTCGTGGTTGACGAGCACCCACATCTGCTTCTCCAACCCCTCCGTACGCCCTCCACTAGACTTCTGCGATGTTGCCCCGGGACTCGCCTTCAGTACGGTACGGTCCGCGCCGGTCGGATACGCCCCACCGGTTCGACTACCCCTTGCCGCGGAGGTGTTGCCTTTCTCGCCGAAATGATGCCACACGCCCCCGGTCGGGAATTCGTGCTTAGGTGCACTCGGCGTTCCGTGGGTCGCGTTCTGCGGCTTCGCCTGGTCAGGCTTGGTGTTCGTCTGCGCTGCCTCTGGAACCGCAAAAGCTGCGACTCCCAGGATTCCAACCAAACAAGCCGCCCATCGGCATTGAACAGCGGATTTCAATTGGCGTCGTCTCTTCATGGTTCGCGACTATTAAACCGAGCGCTTCAAAAATCCCACCCTGGTGCGAGGCAAGTCAGTTGCCAATCAGGGCTCTCAGCCGGAAATCTATCACCTGTATTTTGTGCGGGTTAGGGACATTGCCAGCGTAAGGAGAAGAACCCGAGTGGTTCATGGCCGAACTCGGCCATCCAATGGCCGAATTCAGGCACGGATTCAGGAGCTGCAATCGGGACCAGTTCGAACTCGGCGGGATCATGAATGACGGGCACTGTCTAGGAATCTTGAAGGTTGCAGGGGTACGGCTTGCCGTACCCTCTTCATCTTTATCGCGCGCCCGAGCCAAGGGGGTACGGCAAGCCGTACCCCTATAACCAGCCAATGCCGCGTGAGCTAGAATCCTAGCGCTACACAAAGCGCCGCAACATCGCCGATGCGCTCGTCGAGCGCCGCGGGCACCACCTCGCAGCGTGCCACCGCAGGTGCCAGCGCTTCCCGCTGCATGACTGAACGCGCCGGGTCAAGCAGCAAATCGCCCAGCCGCATGGCCAGGCCCCCGATCACGATTCGTTCCGGGTTCAGCAAGTCTACGAGAATGGCGAGCACCGCGCCCAGCCGCCGGCCCGTCGATTCTAGAATCCCAATCGCGACGGCGTCGCCCTTTTTGGCCGCCAAGCCAACGTCTTTGGCGGCTAGTGTCTTGCCGGATTGCAGGATTTTGCTGAGCACAGTCTGCTGTTTGTTCTTGGCGGCCCTGGCGACGGCTTGGGCAGCCACCTGGGCCATGCCGCCGCCGCTTGCCCAGCCTTCCGCCGAGCCCGCCTTGTTGTGGCCCACCGGTCCGGTCGGTGTCAGCCGGATGTGTCCGACCTCGCCCGCCAAATCATTCGTGCCGTGATAAAGGTGGCCGTCCGTGATGATGCCCGCGCCGAGCCCAGTGCCCATGGTCAGGAAGACCATGTTCTGCGTCCCCTGGCCAGCGCCAAATCGGTGCTCCGCGACCGCTCCGGCGTTGGCGTCATTCTCCACCTGGCACTCCACGCCGAATTCCTTCTCCATGATTGCCTTGATGGGAACGTTATCCCAGGTGGGAAGATTGGGCGGCGACTGGATGATCCCCGCGATTCGGTCCAAGGGACCGCCGCAACTGACGCCAATCCGCTTGATGGCGCTTGCACCGAGCCCCCGCTTCGCGAGCAGCTCACGAATCCCTTCCTTGGCAAGCTCGAGAGCGCGGGCCGCTCCCTTCGCCGGAAGCGTGGCGAATTCCGTTCGCCCCAGAACTGCGGGCGGTTCCGCGGATATCACGATCGCCGTCTTAGTACCACCCACGTCTAATCCGACCCACACATTCTCAGTCATGGTCAGTACCTGCCCTACGCCAACAGTTCTTCCAAGCTGACAAAAGTGAAACCGGCTTGCGCGGCCCCGTCAAGAATCGCCGGCAACGCCTGCACGGTCGCCGACCGGTCGACTCGTTCCGGCGCATAGGCCCTTTCGCCGTCGTGAAGCAGAACGATGGAGCCGGGGCCCAGGGACTTGAGGGTTTCCCGCACAATCCCGTCCCGGTCGAGCCTCCAATCATCTCCCGTGTCCGACCAGTTCACCAATCTCAGGCCGCGCCCCTCGAGCACGGGCTGAAGCCCCAGCCATCTCGCCCCGAAGGGAGGTCGAAAAAACTTCGGACGATTCCCCGTCACTTTCTCGATCACCTCCTGCGTGCGGTCGACCTCGCGCGCAAAGAACTTACGCCTGTGAAAAAAAGGAAAGGGGTGCGAATAGCCGTGATTCCCGATGGTGTGCCCCTCAGCCTGAATGCGTCGCAGAAGCTCCGGACTGCGCTCGACGTTTCGCCCGCAAACGAAGAACGTGGCCTTCACTCCCCGCTCGCGAAGTATTTCGAGAATCGGCTCCGTGTAACCGGCGCAGGGGCCGTCATCGAAGGTCAGGGCGATACGCTTGCCGTCGGCAGGGCCGCGCAAAATGGCCGGCGTGAACCATTGCAGGGTGGGAATGCTCCACGCGTAGACATACAGGCCGAATGCACCGAGAATTGCGCCGAATGCGATGATCCAGATGTGAGTCAATTCGCGTCCTGTGCCGCTAGACCAGTACCAGATTCGGATGATAAACGCTCCCCTCAACGTGCCGGGCCACGGCGATGAGCCGCCGCTCGGGATTCAGGATCTTCAACAAAGCGGCGACTGGCGAGAGGCCCGCGCCCCGTCCGGTCCGCATGGAATGTGCCAGTTCGAAAGCGTGTCCGTGACGCACGCCCACCTCCTGGCGCCCGCGAACGATCAGTTCCGGGAATTCGGGCAGCAACGCTTCCAGCGGCACCAGGCAGCTTTCTACCTTTTTTTGCCCGGCCGCCTCTGCCAGCCGCTCCAGAGTGACGGCTTGGCTCTCCTTGAACTCCGCCACACCCGTACGCCGCAAATCCGCGAGATAAGCTCCCGAACGAAGTCTCTGGCCGAAGTCGTGCGCCAACGACCGCACGTACGTCCCTCCCGAACACTCGACCGCGAACCGCACGTCCGGCCCCGCGACTCCCAGCAACTCGAGCGCGTAGATTTCCACTTCCACCGGCTCGAGTGACACAGGTTTTTGCTGCCGGGCCAGTTCATAAGCGCGCACGCCGCCCACGTGCTTCGCCGAAAAAGGCGGAGGCGTCTGCATCAATCGGCCGGTAAACTCCTGGAAGAGCTTCTCCAGAGTTGCCGTATCGAGTGTTACGGGCTGATCTTCCAACGTCGTTCGGCCGGTCGAGTCGTAGGTGTCGGTTGAATGGCCGAAGCGGATGGTGCCCGAATAGGACTTTCGCGATTTCAGATAGAATTGCGCAAAGCGCGTCGCCTTACCCACGGAAACAGGCAGCACGCCGGTGGCGAAGGGGTCCAGTGTGCCGAAGTGCCCAACCTGACGAACGCCCAGAATCCGGCGCACACGCGCCACGACATCATGCGAGGTGAGCCCCGGCGGTTTGTCAATTATGAGGACTCCCGAGATTTCAGGCGCGGCGTCGGGCATGGCGAGATAGTTGTCAGTTCTCAGTTTTCAGTTCTCAGGCAAGACTAGCAGCGAGATTCGGCACGGGCTACGATTTTCGATTTTCGAATTTCGATTCTCGGTTTGTAGTTACGGCTCCTTCTTCAGTTTCTCCAGCAGCGTTTCCAGCTTTTCATCAACTTCCGCTGTATGGTCGAGCACAAATGCCAACTCAGGAGTCCGTTTCAGTCCCAGCCGCACGCCGAGTTCGTGCCGCACGTAGCCCGTAGCCGAAACCAGCCCCTGCAAGGAGCTCTGCCGCTCCTCAGCGCTACCCAGCACTGAAACGGAGACGCGGGCCAGGTGAAGGTCCGGGCTCAGGTCAACGCTGGTGACGGTTGCGAAGCCGATGCGCGGATCTTTCAATTCACCCGAGATGATCTCCGCCACTTCGGTGCGGATCAGGTCCGCCAACCGCTCTGCCCGATGTCCGTGAACGGCATGGCAACACCCGTTGAGAGTCAAAAGTCGAAAGTTCAGAGTCGAAAGTCAAAAGTAAAGACTGGAGATCGCTTAGGCTTTTGACTCTCGACTTTCGACTCTCAGTAAAACTCCACGAAGTAATTCGCCACGTCGTCGCCCAGGATTTTTTCGGTCTCGGCCAAGACCTGCCGGAACACCGATTCCAGCAAGGGCTGGCTATCGGAGACCGAAGCCACTCCCAGCGTGGCGTGCTGCCAGACGTCCTCGTGATTCAACTCGGCGACTGCGACGTTGAAGCGCGATCGCAGCCGGTCGCGCATCTTGCGCAGCACCGCCCGCTTTTCCTTGAGGGAGTGAGCGTAGGGAAGCTGGATCTCCAGGGTAAGTAAGCCAACGGGCATGCCAATTACACCCAACGTTTGAACGACTCAGAATGACCAGGCTGAGGGTGTCACGCCATGGCAGGCTCGGGAACTCTCTCCTTCACGAAGGCCTCGATGACGTCGCCGATCTTGACGTCACTGAAATTCTCGAGCGCGATGCCGCATTCCATCCCGGTCCTTACTTCGGTGACGTCGTCTTTAAATCGCCGCAAGGATTTGAGGCGGCCCTGGTGGACCACCACGCTATCACGCAGCAGGCGAATGAGCGCCTCCCGGGTGATCTTGCCGTCCTGAAGGTAACAGCCCGCCACCATTCCGACGTTGGAGATCCGGAAGGTCTCCCGCACCTCCGCGCGGCCTAAGATCGTTTCCTTGAAAACCACGGCCAGGAGCCCCGTCATGGCCTTCTTGATTTCGTCGGTGACGTTGTAAATGATGGTGTGCATCCGGATGTCAACCTGCTCCAACTGGGCAAGATCTGTAGCCTTGCGCTCCGGCCGCACGTTGAAGCCGATCACCACCGCATTGGACGCCGAAGCCAGCAGCACGTCGGTCTCGGTGATGGCGCCCACGCCGGCGTGAATTACCTTCACCTTGACCCTGTCGGTGCTCAATTTGTTCAGCGTGTCGGAGAGGACTTCCACCGACCCCTGCACATCCGCCTTGATGATGAGCGGTAATTCCTTGACGTCGCCGGCCGCGAGCTGGGCGTGCAACTGCTCCAGTGTCAGCCGCGCGCTCTTGGCCAAGGCGGCTTCACGCTGCTTGGCCTGGCGATGCAGCGCAATTTGCCGGGCCTTCAAGGTATCGTCGATCACCTGAAGCCTGTCGCCGGCTTGCGGAACATCTTCCAAGCCCAGCACTTCCACCGGCGAGGAGGGCAGCGCTTCGATCACCGGCTGGCCGCGGTAGTCGAACATGGCTCGCACTTTGCCGTAAATCGGGCCGATGATGAAAGAATCGCCGACTCGCAGAGTTCCATTCTGCACCAGCAGCGTCGCCACCGGGCCCCGGCCCCGGTCTAGTTTCGCTTCCAGCACCGTTCCGGTCGCAAGCCGCTTGGGATTGGCTTTCAATTGTTGCAGATCCGACACCAGGAGAGTCATCTCCAGAAGCAGATCGAGATTCTTCTTCTGCTTGGCGGAGACCTCGACGGTCACGGTTTGTCCGCCCCACTCTTCCGGCATCAAGCCATGCTCCGTCAGTTGCCGCTTGACGCGTTCCGGTTGGGCATCCGCTTTATCGATCTTATTGATCGCAGCCACGATGGGGACGTTGGCCGCGCGGGCGTGGTTAATAGCTTCCAGCGTCTGCGGCATCACGCCGTCGTCGGCCGCCACCACCAGCACCACCACATCCGTCACTCGCGCCCCGCGCGCCCGCATCATCGTGAAGGCCTCGTGGCCGGGCGTATCGATAAAAGTCAATTTGCGCCCTTGGGCTTCCACCTGGTAGGCGCCGATGCTCTGGGTGATGCCGCCCGCTTCGTGCGCCGCGACATTCGTCCGCCGGATGGCATCCAGCAGCGAGGTCTTGCCGTGATCGACGTGTCCCATCACCGTCACCACCGGCGCACGCCCCTCCAGGTCTTCGCGGCGATCCGTCACTTGTTCTTCCTGGAGGATTTCCTCTTCGTAGCTCACCACGTTGGCTTCCGCTCCAAATCCACGCGCCACCTCGGTTGCCGTCTGGCCATCCAGGGTCTGGTTGATGGTTGCGAATATGCCTTTATCCAGCAGCCGCTTGATGACGTCTTTAGCGCGTACCTGCAACTTCTCGGATAGCTCTTTGATAGCGATGCCTTCGGTAATCGTGATCTTGCGCGTTAGCGGAACTTCTTCCGGCACCACCGGCCTCGCGGGAGGCGGCGCGGGAACACTCACCGCACGTGACGCGGCCCCAACGGGGCGTGCCACCGGAGGCCTTGCCGCGGGAACTCCACCCGTGGCCACAGCGCCGGCTCCGGCACTCGGCATCGAGCGCGACGAAGTCGGATGCATGGGCCGCGGCTCGCCGGGCCGGCGAGGCACCAGCGGGCGCACGGGCGCGACTTTGGCCTTTGCCGCGTGGGGGTAGATCGGTTGGCTGGACGAGGGGTCCCGCCGCACCACGCGCGTGGCGCGCGCCGACTTGCCCTCGGCGATCGCCCGGGCCACCAGGTTCGGCACGTCGGCCACCCTCGCCGACGGCGGAGCTTCCATCGCTCCACTCGCGCGCGCCACCGGTGCAGGTGGCACTTCAATCCTCGCCACGGGCGGTGCGGGCGGAGGAGTTGCCGGGCCGACCGCCGGCCGCAGAGAAGGCTCGGACGGCGGGGTGGATGCGATTTGGCCGCCGATGGCTGCAGCCGCTGGCGCCACCGGGATTACCGGGTGGACAGGCGGGGGTGGACTGGGCGCAGGTTTCTGCACCGCACTCGTCGGCTTCAAGGCCGCGGCCGGCGCCTCCGGAACATGGACCACCCTCGGAGGTGGCGGCGCCATCACTCTCCGCGCGGCATTCTTGATCTCTTCAAGGGTTCGCGTCAGCGGAGTGTTCAATTCGGCCTTGATGATATCCGGTAGCCGCTTGGGCTCGAGACCACATGCGGCGGTTCCTTCACCACAACAGGTGCAGGCGGAGGCGCTACGGGTGCTGCCTCAAAAGTTTCCTCCGATCCGCTCACAGCACGGAAATGTTCTCGAACCTTGTCGGCGATGTCGTCCTCAAGCGCACTGGAGTGAGACTTCTTCTCAACCCCGAGTACCGTCAGGTACTCCAGGATCAGGTGACTCTTGACTTCCAGCTCGCGCGCCAAAACGTTAATTCGTATGTTGCCCATTCAGTCTTCTGTTCTTACTCTCCCTCGCTTCCCGCCCCTCACCAGAGGATTGGGTGAAATCTGGGGCCGAAGCACCTTCGAGGCCGGCGGCAGAGACTCCAAGCCGCGGCCTTCTGGAAGGGCAGCGCCCAAACAGTCTTATTTCATTCTTCCTTCCCTCCTTCCTCTCCGGCGGAGGTCTTATCTTCGCTCGAAGCAGTTTCCTCAGCAGGAGGCGCCTCGGCAGCTTCCGGCTGGGCAGCCTCCGGTTGGGCAGAAACCTCGGCGCTCGCCTCCGCTTCTCCCGGCTCTTCCACCTCGCCGGCATGCTCCGCCGGCGGCTCTTCAGCCTGCACGCCTTCCACTTCCGCCGTGGCAACTTCTTCGCCGGCGGCCTCACCACGATCCTGCTCAAAATAATCCGTCACTACGCGCCGAATTTTTTCGACGGTCTTTTCGCCAATGCCCGGGATCTGCATCAGGTCATCGGGAGTCATCTGCGCCAGTTGCTCGACGGTCTCGATACCTTTCTCCCTCAATCTCTCGCATTGTCTTCTCGCCCAAACCCTTCAACTCCGAAATCGACGCGCCGCGCAATGCCATGGCAGCCATCTGCGATTCGATCTCCTGGCGCTTCTCTTCTTCGCTCTTGATATCGATATGCCAGCCCAGAAGCTTTGCGGCCAGCCGAACGTTCTGCCCTTTCTTGCCGATCGCCAGGGACAATTGCGTGTCGTCCACGATCACTTCCAGGTGCTTTTGCTCGCAGTTCCAGAATCGAGACGTGGTTGATCTTGGCGGGGCTGAGAGCGTTGGCCGCAAAAGCCAGCGGGTCCTCGTTGTATTCGATGATGTCGATCTTCTCCCCGCGCAGCTCCCGGATGATCGACTGCACGCGCATGCCTTTCATACCCACGCAGGCGCCCACGCAATCCACATCCGGGTCCTTCGAGAAGACTGCCACTTTCGTCCTGTCGCCCGCCTCCCGCGCAATGGCTTTGATCACGACGGTGCCGTCGTAAATCTCCGGGACTTCCATCTCGAACAGCTTCTGCACCAGCATCGCAGTCGGCCCGCGACACCACCACCTGCGGTCCCGCGCGCCGCGCGGTCCACTTGCGTGATCACCGCCCGGATGCGGTCGCCAATCTGGTAAGTCTCCAGGCGCGACTGTTCCTTGCGCGGCATGCGCGCCTCCGTCCGGCCCAAATCCACAATGACGTCCGGACCTTCCACCCGCTTCACCGTGCAATTCACCAACTCGCCCACGCGCTGGTTGTACTCCGCGTAAACTGTGTCGCGCTCCGCTTCGCGCACTTTCTGAAAAATCACCTGCTTGGCGGCCTGCGCGGCAATCCGGCCCAGAACATCCGTGGCCTTGGGAATTCGCACCTCGCCATCCAGGGCCGCCTGGGGATCTATCTTCTGCGCCTGCTCCAGCGCTGATTTCATGATCCGCATCCTGAACTTCCGCCACAACCTTCTTGACCGCGTACACTTCCACCTGTCCGGTCACCTTGTTGAAATGCGACTGAAGATCTTCTGCGGACTTGTAATACTTCCGCGTCGCCACCAGGACGGCATCCTCCACCGCCGCCACGATAATCTGCGAGTCGATGCCTTTCTCGCGGCTTAACTGGTCAATAGTTTGGAACAAAAGACTTGTCGTCACCGGTGTCCTCCGCACAACCAGGCGAGAGTCAAAAGTCGAAAGTAAACCGCATCCTTCTTTCGACTTTCAACTCTGGACTCTGGACTGTCCTTTCAGAGTCGAGAGTCGAGAGTCAAAAGTCGAAAGCAAACTTTCGACTTTCAACTTTCGACTCTCGACTGCTCTTCAGATTTCTACCACGAGCCGAGCTTTTTGAATGTTGGAGAGTTCGAGTTCCTTGAGGCCAGCGTCTCCCAAGTCCAGCCGAACACGACCCGCTTCAATGCCCGCCAAGCGTCCTTCCAGAACCTTCTGATCGTTCACGGGCTCGCGCACCACTACCCGCGCCTTGCGGCCCGCGAAATGCTCGAACTCGCTCAGTTTAACCAGTTGCCGGTCAAGGCCGGGCGATGACACCTCCAAAGTGTAGCTGCCCGGGAACGGGTCCTCCACGTCCAGCAGGGCGCTCAACTGTTCGCTCACCAGCTCGCAGTCAGCGTGAGAGACTCCTTCCGGCTTGTCGATGTACACTCTCAGGAGGCGCGTTCCTCCACCGCCTTTGAGCTCCACATCAACCAGCGACAGCCCTTCAGAGACCGCAACTCGCCGCGCCATCTCCGTGATTTTCTCCAGGTCTGCCTGCATCGCCGAACCCTTTGCAGTCCTCCCCTCTTGCGAATCCGTCGAGGGAACACCCCGACAAGACTCACGACTAACAAAAAAAGTGGGCTTTCGCCCACTTAGTGCGTTCGCCAGAATTAGTATAGCCTTGCCGCCGTACAAAATGCAAGACGCCTTCGGGGCTTGACTCTATCTGCGCCCCTTGCGTATTCAAGCCCTCTTCCCTGGGAAGCGGGTTTCACCAGCCGGGGAGGGCCGGGTGAGGGGGTTCCCACGGCCCACTCCGCTAGCTTACCCTTTCTTCGGTCCAGGCTTATGGCCAGGAGCGAGCTCCGCCCCACCTTTGCGTGGACCGCCGCCTGTCGCCGGTCGTCCGCCGTGTCCGGATGGCGCTCCGCCGCTCGGGGGCAAGCCATCCGGGACCGTGTTTTTGTCCAAGTCCAGGGTAAAACTATCACCCGATCCGATTTTTTCCCCGGTCGGATCAACAGTCACAAATTCGCCGGTGATGGTTTTAGAAGGCTCGGTCGAGACCGTGATGCGCAAAAACCCGAAGGTGGTGTCGTTATACACTCGAAGCGAAAGGGGGTTGCCGCTTGCGTCCTTGCCGGAGGAGGGAACCTGTGGCGCCTTGGGGCGCCGGTTGGCTGGTTTCAGACCGGGCAGGTTGTAATATCCTCCCATGCCCGCCACCAGGTAGGGAATCGGTTTCCCGCCCACCGTGCGGGTGTATCGCTCGTAGAGGTGGGCGTGGCCGGAGAGGTGCAGGTCGGGTTGGATTTGTGCGTCGCTGCAAGCTTTGTCAATCAGCTTGAGCATGGCCGGGCTGGGCACGTGCTCTGCGCTGCCGGTGAAGGGCGGATGATGCGTCGCGATGATCAAGGCGCGCCATTGCCCTTGATCACGCTCGGCTTTGGCCGCGGCGAGTTGCTGTTGCAAGAAAGTCAATTGCTCGTTGCCAACCTTGGTACCCGAGATGACGCCTTCCGTTCCGCCTTCACTGGTGTTGGTATATAGCCCAATGAACTTCACAAATGGGGCGTTGAGTGTGAAATAGACACCCGGCTGGTCCATGGTCGTTCGGACCGCCCCCATGCTATCCGCGGTTGGTGCAGGAACGGCGGCACAGAAGTTGGCTACAAAGGCGTCCAGCGAGTGCCCCGGCTGGCCCGAATAAACTGCGCCATCGTGATTGCCGGGAATGGCGAAGATCGGAGCATTGTAGTCGCGGTAAGGATCGTAGAACTGCTCGTAGTAGTACTGTTCCTGGCCGAAGTAATAAACTACGTCACCCAAGTGATACCAGAATGCGGCGCCGTTCTTTAGATCCGCTGCCATGGCGTCGGCAACAGCGTATTGGAATTGGGGATTGTGAATTCCTCCCGTGTCGCCGACCGTATGGAAGGTAATTTTCTTGGCCTGGAGGATTTCATTGGTGGCGTCTTGGCCGATGACGTTGGCCAAATCCATTGGGTCGAGGCTGCGGACACGCGGAATGGGCTCCAATCGCTCGATGGCCTTGGCCGCGGTGTCAGCGGCAATCTCTTGTTTGCTGAATTTGCTGAAATCGTCGGGAGTCAAGTCGGGATCGCCGAAGGCTCTGGTGGTGGCCATGTCTCCTCCTCAGATGATTGATTGTCTTCCTTGTAGCCCGATGGAAGTAGCATACTCGTTATTGTTGGAAGGCGCAATGGGAATTTCTTTGATTCCTGGCGCCGGCTTTTGTGTCAACATCTCCTTCATTGCCCTCGTCCCGTTGCCGAGGCGGGACCGGCGAGGGGGTCCGCCACGAGAAAGCAGCAAGCCACCACTTGCGGTACAATCTCTCCCGTGATCCGTCCTAAACTTGGCCAGCACTTTCTACGTGACCGGCGGTTCCAGCAGCGCATCGTCGCTGCTCTGGCGATCCACCCGGAAGGTTTGGTCATCGAGATCGGCGCGGGCAGCGGCGCGATGACCGGATTGCTCGCGGAACGAGTCCGCCAGGTCGTAGCCCTTGAAATCGACCCGGAGCTCGTACAAATAGTCCGACAAAAGCACGCCAATAAGCCCAGTATCGAAGTCTTGGAAGCCGATATTCTCAAGACCGGCCTCGCTGATCTTTGCCGCCGATACCAGCGGGAAAACTGTTACGTTTTTGGGAATCTGCCTTACTACATCACTTCCCCAATCCTCCACCATCTCCTCGATGAGGCCGCGTTGATCAAAGGCATGGGATTCGTAGTGCAGCGTGAAGTGGCGGAACGCCTCACTGCCCTGCCCGGCTCGCGCGCTTATGGTTACCTAACCGTCTTGACGCAACTCGCGACAAAACCGCGCCTCGAGTTCGGTATTCCCCCCGGCGCCTTTTCACCTCCCCCCAAGGTCGATTCCGCCCTGGTCACGTTCGAGATGAGGAGCGACCGCCTTCCCGCCGAGGATCGGACGGCCTTGCTGGAATTCGTGAAACTGTGCTTTGCGCACAAGCGCAAGAATCTGCTCAACAACCTCCAGCCAGTTTATGCGCGCCGGCGAGTGGAAGCCGGGCTGGCAGCTCTCCAACTGCCCTCCTCGATCCGCGCCGAACAACTGCCGTTTCAGCAGTTTGCAGAACTCCAGGGGCGCCTCGAGGAGCAGGAGAATGGTCCGGCCCCGCAGGAGCGGAGAGGCGTTGGTTTAGAGGGCCAAAATGCCCCAAAACTACGCTAGGCCCCTCTCCGGCCTCGCATTGGGCAATTCCCGGAGGGGGGTCTCACGAAGCCCGCTAAAAATGCGCCTTTCTCAATTAGGAGGCTATCGGAGTCCAACCCCAGCCTCGAGGACGCGTTATTCTGGCTGCCAGAGGGCCTGGAGGCCCATTCTACGCGGCCACCCCGTTCCAAATCAGGGGTGCCCAGCGGGCAAGGCTGTGAGGAATTGTTTCACTGCTGTCTCGTAGGGTTCGATGTCCAGGTTGAACCCCTCGCCGTGACGCTGCCCGGGCAGAACGATGATGGCCTTACGCGGGCTGATTGCGTGCGAGTAAAGGTCGCGAGCGATCGAAGGCGGCATCCGGCGGTCATTCTCGAGTGCCACGAAAAGGATGGGACGGTCGCCGATGCGGGCGACAGCCTTGACGAGGTCAAAATCGGACGGCGAAAAGCCTCCGCGCCAGGCGAGCAAGTAGAGGACTTCATCGGCGATGGGAAAGCTGGGAATGTGAAAGAACAGCCGCCAGTGGTGTCTCACGGTGTCGCTCAAAGACAGGAATGAACTGTCGGAGATCACGGCGGCAATGTCCGGCGACTCCGCCGCGGCCATCAGCGCCGCCGCCGCGCCCATCGAGACACCCCACACGATCACGGGGCGCGCCGCATGCGGTTGCTCCAAAGCATAATGAACGGCCCCGATCACATCGAACCGCTCCTTGTACCCCAAAGTCGTCACGTCGCCCCCGCTCGAACCCTGATGTCGTAGATCAAACAGCAGCCCGTCGTAACCCAGTTGGTGTCCGAAAGTTGCCATGGGTAGCATCTCGACGCGCGTGCGGTTCAGTCCGTGGCAGTAAACAATCGTACCGCGCGCTTCGCCCTGCGCTGGGACATACCAACCTTTAAGGGGAATGCCATCGCTGGAGCGAAACTCGACCCAGTCGAATTTCATGCCATACGAAATGGGCGTCTTCCCATCGTTTGGGTCGGGATAATGAAAACGCCCTCTGGTCCCAAGGCTTGAAAAGAACCAAGGAACGAACAGAAGAAAGAAACCGGCGACCAGCGCAGCAAGAATGAGGATCACGTTTCGAAATATTTGCCAGATTCTTCGCTTCGTCATCAAGCGAGCCTCCTCGAAGTAGGCAGTCGGCAGTAGGCAGTCGGCAGGTCGGCAGTAGGCAGATCTCTCCTCGTTGGCGCTTTTATGGCTGCGAGTTTTTTGAGGAACCGGCAACCGTGTCATCCTGAGCGCAGCGAAGGATCTCCGCAGTTGCTTCTCGGTCGTCAGATTTAAAACCAACTCCCAGATCCTTCGCTTCGCTCAGGATGACAGGGACTGCCTACTGCCGACCTGCCGACTGCCCTAAGCCCGTTCTGCCACCGGCTGCGGTTCCACGATGTGCGTAATCAACAGCAGAGCTACGACGCCCGTCATGGCCGCGCAAAGCGTTGTCACCGCTGCGTAACCGTGCCGCTCGAAGAGAAATCCGCCCACCACGGCCGCTGCGCCGATGCCTGTCTGCGAGAATATATTCCTGAGGGCAATAAACGTGCCGCGCTGAGTCGAAGGCACCAGTTCCGTGATCAGCGCCGTCAAGGGACCTTGCCGGAACGCGGCGCCCATACTGGCGACGGAGAACACGGCCAGCAGCCAGAATCCCCAGGAGAAGAACGGAATCGCTGCGACAGCCAATGCCAGAATGACGTTGCTGACGATTGCCACCGAGCGTTTGCCGAGACGGTCGGAAACGATGCCGCCCGCCGGCGCGCTGCCCAGCGCCATCACACCGCCCAACATGAAGACCCATCCGATCATCCGCGTGGAGATGCCAAATGCACTGTTCAACCATTGGCCCACGTACGTGAGGAATCCGACCAGTCCCCCCGACACAAGGAACGCTATGCCCAGGGCGGCGGCGGTATCCCGCCGGGCGAGAAATGAGCGGAAAGCGCGGCCGGCCACGCGCAGCTTGTCGGAGGAAGGCTCGGAGCTTAACTTGTCCTTTGGCAAGCCAAGTGACACGGCCCCTACCGCCAGAGCCAGAATAGCGAAAAAGAGGAAGGCGCGGCGCCAGCCATAGCGGTCTGCTATTTGCGCGGCCAGCGGCACGCCCAGAATTGGCGCGGCAAAGTAAGCCGAAGAGATCAACCCCAGCGCCCGGCCCCGAACCCGGTACTCGAACCAGTCAGCCGCGTAGGTGATGGAACACGTGGAGAGCATTCCGGCCGCAAAGCCCGTCAGGCCTCGTGCCAGCAACAGCGCCTGGAAATTGCCGGCGCGGGAGGCGACCCAAGACGACACCGCAAACAACAGCACGCCCAGGAACAAGAAACGGCGGCGGCCGTAGTGGTCGGAAAGAGTGCCGGAGACGAACGAGGCCAGCGCCGCCGCAAGGGAGTAAACCGCAACCAGCAGGCCCGCCATTCCGACGCTGACACGCAGCGAGCCCAGCAGCGAGGGGAGAAGAGCGGCGATCATCTGATTGTCAGCCAGACCGAGGAACAGCAGCAGAAATAAGCCCGCGATGACAAATGAGTCCAAGCGCGCCTCAGAGTTCGCTATTCAAAGTGATGGAGGTCGAGTTTGATGGCCGCCTTGTCGGACATATCCACGATGCCCGCGGCGGCGATGCCGACCGCGACCACAATCGCGTCGCTGATTTCTTGCTTGGTCGCGCCCACTTCAAGCGCTTTCTTGATGTGTCCTTCCAAACAGCCCTCGCACTTGGCCACCAGGGAGCACCCGATGGCAATCAGTTCCTTGGTTTTAAGGTCGAGGGCGGTGGGAGTGAAATAGCTTTCCTTGTAAAACGTCAAATAGATGTTACGAAATCGCGCCTCGATCATACTCATCGATCTCGGGGGTGCGACCACCGCTGGTCCGTCATTCGCCATAGCAGAATCCTCACGTATTCGAGTTTTAGCCAATCTGAATTTAACCTTCCGGCTTCTAATCGCCGGCTTCCATCAGGTCGCCGCCTGCGCCGTTTCGACGGCAGCAGGCTGACCGAAGTTTACCAACTCCGGAATCTCGATGCGAATTGCGGTCCCCTTTCCGGGCTGGCTCTCAATTCTCATGGAATAATCCTGGCCGTAAAGCACTTTCAACCGTTCATGGACATTACTGATGCCGATGCCGGACTCAAGGATGCCGGGCCGGCGCTGCTCAGGAATACCCACTCCGTCGTCAGCAACCTCGATGCACAACTGTCCTTTGTCGCGGGTCACGCGAAGCGTTATCGTCCCTCCCTCGATCTTCGGTCCGATTCCATGCCGGATGGAGTTCTCGAGCAAGGGTTGGAGGATCATGCTGGGGATCATCACATCCAGGATTCCGGCTGCAATTTCTTTGCGGATCTGGAGCTTGTCCCTCCCGAATCGCACCACCTCAATATCCAGGTAGTCGTCGATGAATTCCAATTCCTGCTTTAAAGGCACAAAGTGCAACTGGCTCTTCAGACGGCGGCGCAGAATGTTGGCGAGTTTCAATAGTACGGTCCGCGCCGTGTCCGGGTCGAAACGGATGAGCGAAGATACCGTGTTGAGCGTATTGAAGAGGAAGTGGGGATTGATCTGGCTGATGAGCGCGTCCACGCGAGCCTGAATCAGCGCCTTTTCCTGTTCCACGAGCTTGCGCTCGATGCGCGTGTTGTTCCAGATGCGCACCGGAAGGCCGACGGCGATGAGCGTGGCGAACACAATCAAGCCTCGGACCCACAAATGCGGAGAATCCATATAGTAAAGATACTTGCCATGCCCTACCCAGCCGCCGAAGGTCATGCGCGCGACTTCGAGCATGACGCAGAGAAAAGAAAACAGCACCTGCCAATCCACCGCCGGGTGCTGGAATCGTTGCTTGATGGAACGGTAAAGGCTAAGGTCGATAAACCCGGAGAACTGCCAGATTACTTCCTTATCCGGACAAACCCACCGGGCTGTCCCGGCAACGACCGCATAGAGCACCGCCATGGGCGCCGCCAATAGTTCGTGTCCAATCAGAACCGCCGGCAAGGCGACCATCATACCCACTACGAGGCTAGCGATGGTCCCGCCCAGCAGCCCCGCGAGGACCGTTACCTCCAAGCTGAGATCGGTGGTCGGGAACGGCCCGATCGGTTTGCCGAGATTCGGATAGCCGGCGAATAAGCGGGCCAAAACACCCAACGTGAACGGTATGCCGAGAAATACGGCGAATTCAAGCTTCTCTCTTGGAGAACGCTGCTCAATAAAGATGAGTTGCCGGAATCTTCCGAAGCGGGCAATGAAACCTGCCAGCAGAGAAATCACCGCCAACTTGATCAGCAGAGCCACGAGGGTGGCTGCGGGGGAGCTGTTGAGATAAGGATTCATGGGCTTTTGCAGGCACCCCACGAGGGCGCCTGCTACTTACGAGGGCAGCTAAAAGCTCTGCCCCGAAGCGCTGCCGGCGCCTGTCTGGTGAGTGCAGGCGCTACGCCTGCTACTCCAGGCCGCCACCTACCAAGTGTACCACTTCCAATCGGTCTCCAGGTTGGATCCGAGTCACATCCCAACCGGTTCTGGGTACGATCTCAAGATTCCGCTCCACCGCGACGCGGTCGCGGGGCAGGTCCAGCCATGCCAGCAGCGCCGCGAGCGTCAGGCCCTCCGGCACCTCGCGGAGTTCACCATTCAGTTGCACTGTCACCACTTGCGTCTCCAGGCTATCGATCTCAGCCCTTGTATTGGCGGGCAAGTTACGCAGCCTCGTAGAAAATATGGTAACGATGCCAACCACCGTGAGGCAAGAGAAAAGGTAGTTTGTCGGTCCAAGTGACCGAAACTCGTAGCGCCCCGACCTGTCGGAGCATTTGCCGACACGTTGCTGCGCTCAGAGCTTGTGACTTTTTCGAGCGGGAGGTATTCGTGTACGTTTACGGGCCTGTCATCCTGAGCGCCAGCGAAGGACCTGTATTGGTTCGAAAGCATTGATCCCAAAGGCAAATGCAGATCCTTCGCTGGCGCTCAGGATGACAGGGTTCCGAATTGCTAGAACAGCACCTGGCATAGAAAAAACTTGACACTTTCGCTTCGCGCTTCGTATAGTGAAATGTTAAGCAGGGTTCAGGAAATTCGCTGTAAGTAATTGCAATGACAAGCCCTTATTTGCCTTTGCTGATCTATTTTCTGGTCGTCGTGGCGGTGAGCGCGACCATTCTGGGCCTGTCAGCATGGGTGGGGGTTAAGCGGCCCTCACAGGCCAAACTAAGCCCTTACGAATGCGGAAGTCCCTCCGGTGGGGGACGCCCGGGAGCGTTTTTCAGTGAGTTTCTACCTGGTGGCGATGCTCTTTATCCTCTTCGACGTCGAAGCCGTGTTTCTTTATCCCTGGGCCGTTGTTTTCAAGAGTTTAAAGTGGTTCGGCTTCGTCGAAATGCTCTTGTACATTGCCGTTTTATTGGCAGGGTATGTCTACGTCTGGAAGAAGGGTGCTTTGGATTGGAAGCGGTAGCGCGCGTTGGGAGCGCCTTGTCGCCAGTTTCGCGAAAGCAGTCAGTCCGCGAAAGCGATCATTATTGTCCAGCAACAATGGCTCGCGCTCGGCCAACTGCCGGCGCCGCATCCTGATCGTTTGACAACGATACGACCACTCGTCATGCCTTCAGACCTCGAATCAAACCTGACTCTCAAGAAGCTTCGAGAATTTGCTCCCCAGGCGGTGGATGAGGCGCGGGAGTTTCGAGGTGAAATCACGCTCTACATCCGGCCCGATCTGCCGATCCGGGTGTGCGAGTTCCTGCGCGACGAACCCGGCCTCTGCTTCAAATTTCTCTCCGACCTCACTGCCGTGGACCTCTACCCCAACGAGCCGCGCTTTGAGGTTGTTTATCACCTGCTCTCGCTGGAGAATGCGGAGCGGCTTCGGCTCAAGGTGCGCACCGGCGGAGACAATCCGCGGTGTGGACTCTCTGGTTCCCGTGTATCCTTGCGCCAATGCCTTCGAGCGCGAGGTTTTTGACCTCTTCGGGATACAGTTTGAGGGTCATCCTTACTTGCGGCGGATCCTGATGCCGGAAGACTGGGAAGGCCACCCGCTGCGCAAAGACTATCCTGTCCGAGGGATATCGCTAGATGCCCATAACGCTGGAGAAAATTCCGGGCCAGGAAGAGCGGGTCATCCTGAGTATGGGGCCGCAGCACCCCTCCACGCACGGGGTGCTGCGCCTGGTCCTGGAACTCGAAGGCGAGACGGTGGTTCGCGCCATTTACGACATCGGTTACCTGCATACGGGTTTTGAGAAATCTTTCGAAGATAAGACCTACTCGCAAGGCATCACCCTCACCGACCGGATGGATTACCTTGCGCCGCTCTCCAACAATCTGGGATTTTGCCTGGCGGTGGAGAAGCTGCTGGACCTCGAGATTCCGCCGCGCGCCCAGTGGATCCGCGTGCTGCTGACCGAACTCACGCGCATCCAGAGCCACCTGGTTTGGCTGGGAACCCATGCCATCGACCTGGGCGCCATGTCGGTCTTCCTCTATTGCTTCCGGGAGCGCGAAGACATCCTCCGCATTTTCGAGATGGTTTCCGGCCAGCGGATGATGACCAGCTATTTCCGCATCGGCGGGCTGGCCCTCGAACCTCCCTTGGGCTGGCTGAAGTACGTCGAGAAGTTTGTGAAGGCGTTCCCCGCGCGCCTCGAGGAATACGAGGCTCTGCTGACTAAGAATCCCGATCTGGCTGCGGCGCACCGTAGGCATCGGCAAGCTCACCGCGGATGAGGCCATCGCCTGGGGCTCTCCGGCCCGTCACTACGCGGCTCAGGGGTGGATTGGGACATTCGCAAGAAAGAGCCCTACTCGAGCTACGAGAAGTTTGATTTCAAGGTTCCCACACGGCCCGAGGGCGATGTTTATGCGCGTTACCTGGTGCGCCTCGAGGAAATGCGCCAGTCGCTTAGGATTGTGCAACAGGCCATGGATGGAATCCCGGAAGGACCGATCAAGGCCAACGCGCCCCACATCGTGCTGCCCGACAGGGAGAGCATGAAGACTTCGATCGAGGCGCTGATTTATCACTTCAAAATCGTGACGGAAGGATTTCATCCACCGGTCGGCGAGGTCTATCAGGCCATCGAAGTCGCCGCGCGGAGAACTGGGCTTCTATATCGTCAGCGACGGTTCGCCGAAACCTTTTCGCTGCCACGTGCGCGCGCCTTCTTTCGCCAATTTGCAGGCCTTGCCGAAGATGGTCGAAGGCCGCTTGATTGCCGACGTCGTCGCCTGTATCGGCACCATCGATATTGTGCTGGGCGAAGTGGATCGGTAGGGCAGTGACGAGTGACAAGTGACGAGCAAGAAGACAGGAGTCAGGAGTCAGAAGTCAGAATGGCTCTAGTTTCTGATTTCTAATTTCTGATTTCTAGTCTTACCACGATGCTTTCCGACGCGCTGCTTGAACAATTCGAGAAGCTGATTGCACGCTACCCGCTGAAGCGTTCGGCGATCGTCCCGTGCCTGCTTTTTGCTCAGGACGAGATCGGGTACATCAGTGACGAGGTTATCGAAGAAGTCGCCCGCCGAGTGGAAGTGCGGCCGATCGAAGTGATTGAGAACATCGGCTACTACTCGATGCTGCATCGGAACCCGTCGGGCAGATACAACATTCAGGTGTGCACGAATGTGTCGTGCATGGTGCGCGGCGGCGAGGAAATCCTCGAGCATTGCAAGAAGCGGCTGGGCATCGGGCATAAAGAGACGACGGCCGACGGACTGTTTTCTTTGGAGGAAGTCGAATGCCTGGGCGCCTGCTGCGGCGCGCCGGCCATGCAGGTGAATTACGACTTTTATGAAGACCTCACGCCGGAGAAGATCGACGCACTACTGGAGAGGCTGCGGGCGGGGAATAGGGAACAGGGAATAGGGAACAGGGAATAGGGAACAGGGAATAGGGAACAGCAAATTAACGATGGGCAGCGTCACTGACAAAGGGGAGTTTGTCATTCCGAGCGAAGCGAGGTCCGAATTTTGGACTCCGATGGATTCCATCGGACTCCGGAAATCGGAGAATCTCGCTCTGGCCCAAGAAGACGGTGAGTTCCATTTGCGCGCTGTTCCCTGTTCCCTATTCCCTGTTCCCTAATTGTCGTATGTCGGATTATCAGAATTACTTCAAAGGCTCGCCGCTGGAGGTGAAGGTTCTCACCCGGCGGGTTGGTCTGCCCAACTCGACCTCAATCGACGTGTACCTCGAGCACGATGGTTACAAGGCCTTGAAAAAGGCTTTCGCAATGGGTCCGGATGCGGTTATCAATGAAATGAAGAACTCCGGCCTGCGCGGGCGCGGCGGGGCCGGCTTCAACACCGGCATGAAGTGGAGTTTCGTTCCCAAGCAATCCGCCCGGCCCAAGTATGTGATCTGCAATGCCGACGAGAGCGAGCCGGGGACCTGCAAGGACCGTCCGCTGATCGAGTCCGATCCGCACCAATTGCTGGAGGGGATCATCATCGCCGGGTTCGCGATCGGGTCGCACCAAGGCTTTATCTACACCCGCGGCGAGTACCGCTATTTGATCGATATCCTGGATCGCGCTCTCGAGGAGGCCTACGCGCGCGGCTTTCTCGGAAAGAACATTCTCGGCAGCAACTTCGACTTCGAGCTCTCGACGCACACCGGCGCGGGCGCCTACGAGTGCGGCGAAGAGACGGCGCTGCTGAATTCCCTCGAGGGACTGCGCGGATACCCGCGCATCAAGCCTCCCTTCCCGGCTATTGTCGGGCTCTACGAAGGCCCCACGATTATTAATAACGTCGAGACGCTGGCTAACGTCTCGCATATTATCCTGAATGGCGCGGAGTGGTATGCGAAGCTGGGGACGCCCAAGAATGGAGGCACTCGCCTGTTTTGCCTGAGCGGCCACATTTCGAGGCCGGGTGTTTACGAGTTGCCCATGGGATTTAATCTCCGCCGCATGATCGAGGAAGTGGGCGGCGGCGTGCCGGGCGGAAAGAAGCTGAAGGCGGTAATCCCCGGCGGCTCGTCTTGCCCGGTGCTGACGGCGGATGAGATCGATGTCGCGATGGACTTCGATTCGGTGGCCAAAATCGGCTCCATGCTGGGTTCCGGCGGAGTCGTCATCCTGGACGAACATACATGCATGGTCAAACTCGCGCATCGCATCATGAAGTTCTACGCGCACGAATCCTGCGGCTGGTGCATTCCCTGCCGTGAAGGGACGGCCTGGTTGAAGTCTCTGCTGGGACGATTCCATTCCGGCGCCGGACTTGCGGATGATGTGGATACCGCCCTGGACGTTTCCCTCAATATGCTGGGGAAAACGCTCTGCCCGCTGGGCGATGCGGCGGCGATGCCGACCATCAGCATATTGAAGAAGTTCCGGTCCGAGTTTGAAGAGCATTTGAAGCTGAGATATTGCCCGTACGAGAAAAAGGCGGTGGCGATGGCTTAAAGAACCGTGACGCGTGCTGTCATTCTGAGCGAAGCGAAGAATCTGCATTAGTTCGCCGGACCGGAACTGCAGATCCTTCGCTTCGCTCAGGATGACAGGCGGTTGATTTTTTCCGCCCCATGAAGCTTACGAGAGCAGCATGAAAGACGAACCGCAAAACCCGGGCTTCGCGAGCTTGGACTTCCCGCTGAAGGACGAGAACCGGAAGACGTCTGCTCCTTACACTCGCAGCGCCGCCTTGACGCCGGGCCCGTCCGCCAAAAAGGCGGCCACGCCCGAACCGGTCAAGCTCAGCATCGACGGCAAGGCCGTGGCTGTGCCTCCGGGCACCTTGCTGATTGAAGCCGCCAAGCAGGTGGGGATCGAGATACCCTCTTATTGCTATTATCCGGGACTCAGCCTGCAGGGCGCTTGCCGCATGTGCCTGGTGGCGATCGAGCGCATGCCCAAGCTGCAGACCGCCTGCACGACCATCGTGACCAATGGGATGGTGGTCCACACCGATACCGAGGAAGTGAAGAACGCGCGCAAAGCGATGCTGGAGTTTCTGCTCACCAATCATCCCTTGGATTGCCCGGTTTGCGACAAAGGGGGTGAGTGCGAACTTCAGGATGCCGTCTTCCGCTACGGCGCGGCGGACACCCGCTTCATGGAGCCCAAGCTCCACCACGACGAGCAGAAGTTTTCAAGCCTTGTCTATTACGATTGGCCGCGCTGCATCCTGTGCTACCGGTGCATTCGCGTCTGCGACGAAGGGATGGACGTCAACGCCTACGGGATCAGCTTCCGGGGTTCGCACAGCGAGATTATTCCCAATCGCGGAGAGAAGCTCGAGTGCGAAGAATGCGGGATGTGCATCGACATCTGCCCGGTGGGCGCGCTCACCAGCGGGACTTATCGCTATCAGACCCGCCCGTGGGAACTGACCTACACGGGAACCATCTGCAACCACTGCGGCGACGGGTGTAAGACCACACTCTCTATTAGGAATAATCGTATTATCCGCGCCAATAACCGCGACCACTCGGGGTTCAACGGCGAGTTTCTCTGCGTCAAGGGGCGCTTCGGATGGGATTTCGTGAACCATGACAAGCGCTTCACCGCTCCCTTGATCCGTCGCAACGGCAAGCAGGAATCCGGCACCTGGGATGAAGCGCTCGGAATGACCGTGGAGCGCCTCAAGACGATCCTGGCGGGAAATGGCCCGGACGCTATCGCGGTGTTGGGCTCGAATCGCATCACCAACGAAGAGAGTTACCTCCTGGGACGCTTCACGCGAACCGTCCTGGGCACCAACAACCTGGACCACCACCGTACCGCGGATTACTCGTCGCTGGTGCGCGCCTTAACCGAGGCGCAGGCCGGCGACCGATATGCGGCCATGGAGGACATTCCGGAAGCCCCCAGCATCCTCTTGGTCGGAAACGACCCGACCCAGCAACACCCCCTTCTGGCCTACCAGATTCGCCAAGCCGTGCAGAGACAAGGAGCGAGGCTGTACGTTATCAATGCTCGGGAAATCAAGCTGCATCGCCAGGCAAGCGTCTATGTCTCTGTTGAACCGGGTGGAGAGGCGGGAGCGATTCGCGCGCTGGCAGGAACCGGAACACCGTCCGCCACGGGCGCCGGCGGGGTTGATGCCGTTAATTCACTGCAAGAAAAGTTGCGCGCGGAAAGCGATACGGTCGTCATCTTCGGCGATGAAATCCAGGGCCCAGCGATTGGTGATTTGGTGAAGTGCGGGCTATCGCTTCCCGGAAAAACACGTTTCATCGCTCTGGGCGATTACGCCAATTCGCGCGGCGCGGCTGACATGGGAGTTCTTCCCGGAACGCTTCCGGGTTACTCGCCGGTCACGGATGAGGCGGCGCGCGCGCGCCTTGAATCCGCTTGGGGAGCGAAGATTCCCGCCCGGCCTGGACGCCATGCGCGTGAGATCACTGCCGGGATCGAGTCGGGTGAAATCAGGGCCTTGCTGGTTTTCGGATCGAATCCTGTCAAGACGTATGGCCTGTCGAATGGGGTGCTCGGTAAGCTGGCATTCCTGATGGTCGCCGAAGTCTTCCCCACCGAAACCACGGAGACGGCGGACGTGGTATTGCCCGCTACGACCTTCGCCGAGAAATCCGGCACGGTCACCAACACCTGCGGCCAAGCACAGGCGCTTAAGAAGACCATGCGTAAAGCGGGCACGAGCAGCGATCTTGAAATTCTGTTAGCTCTCGCCCGCCTGCTCGGCCAAAGGTGGAATTACCAAACCGCCGATGACGTCACGCGGGAGATCATCGCCAAGGTGCCCGGCTACGCGCTGCCGCTTCCCAGCTTGCTGGTGGGCCGCGCCGTCGCGACACGCCCCCAGGGAACGCCGGGTGAACTGGAAGGCGCCGGCCTGGTTTTTTCTTCGCGCGATACGCTTTTTACGTCCGGGACTTTAAGCCGCTACAGTTGGGCGCTCAATTCAGTGGACGAAGCCAAGAAACCCGATGGCCACATTTTCTGACACAGGGTGGCTGCTCCTTATCACCCTGATAAAAATCGCGGTCGTGGTTCTTGTAATGCTCACGGCGATCGCCTATCTGACCTGGCTGGAGCGCAAGGTCGTGGCCCACATCCAGTCGCGCTGGGGGCCTTACCTGGTGGGATATTCCGGCCTACTGCAACCGCTGGCGGACGGAGCGAAGTTCATTCTGAAGGAAGATATCGTGCCCCTCGAGGTCGACACGATCGTCTACTGGCTTGCGCCCTTCCTGGGATTTACGCTGGCATTCCTCTCCATTGCCGTGATCCCTTTCGGGGAGAGTTTCACGATTCACGGCCGCACCATCAGTTTTCAGATTACTGATCTAAACGTCGGCCTCCTCTTCGTTTTTGCGGTCACGTCGCTGGGAGTTTATAGCGTCGCGCTGGCCGGCTGGTCGTCCAACAGCAAATACCCGCTGCTGGGAGGGCTGCGCTCGTCCGCGCAAATGATCAGTTATGAGCTTTCGCTGGGGCTCGCCGTGGTGGGCGTTTTGATGATGGCTGGAACGTTAAGCCTGCGGGGCATCGTCGATAGCCAAAGCGGCTTCTGGCACATCGCCGGAGTGAACACTTTCCTTCCCCATTGGAACATCTTTGTGCAACCCGTGGGATTCCTCGTCTACTTCACCGCCGCCGTCGCCGATACCAACCGGGTTCCTTTTGACCTTCCGGAAGGAGAGAGCGAGTTGGTAGGTGGCTATCATACCGAATACAGTAGTATGAAATTTGCCATGTTTTTCATGTCGGAATATGCCAACATGATAACGGTCTCGTGCCTCGCTACGATACTCTTTTTCGGCGGCTGGCATGGTCCCGTTTTCGGTCCCTACGTGCTGCGCGTGCTTCTTCCGGTCTTCTGGTTTTGCCTTAAGCTCTTTTGCTTTCTGTTCTTTTACATCTGGATGCGGGGGACTCTGCCCCGCTTTCGTTACGATCAGCTCATGGCGTTCGGTTGGAAATTTCTGCTGCCGCTGGGCTTGCTGAATGTTCTGGCGACCAGTTTTGTGGTTGCGTGGTTGAATGGCTAGCGCGGAAGGGCGTGGGAAGGAGGCTGCGCAAGAAAGTTATCTGTCATCCTGAGCGGAGCGAAGGATCTGCATTTGCTTGTCTTCAGGGAGACACTGCAGATCCTTCGCGCAGTCTACCCTGAGCGAAGCGAATGGGCTCAGGATGACAGCACGGTGGGCTTATTCCGCAGCCTCTTCAGTCCCGCCGTCCCAGAGGCTTGGTGAGAAATCCGGGTCAGTTCGCTGGAATCCAAGATGGTAGTCCTCTTCTACATCTTCGCTGCGGTCACCGTGGTTGCGGCTCTGAGCGTGGTGGCGCAACGCATGCCGGTGCATAGCGCCCTGTCGCTGATTGTGGTGCTGTGTTCGCTGGCGGTCGTTTATCTCTTGCTGGGCGCGGAATTCATCGCCGTGATTCAGGTGATCGTCTACGCGGGCGCCATTATGGTGTTGTTCGTCTTTGTCATCATGCTCCTGAACGCCGGCCGGGAAACGCCCAGCCACCGCAGTCGAATGGCGCGCTGGCTCGGCGCCCCGCTGGTTGCGGCTTTCCTGCTGGAGGTCCTGCTTGCCATCTGGAAGGAGTTCCCCGCCGGCGCCTCGCACGCTGCCGCTGCGGTGGACGCCGGGCCTGCTGCCATCGGTCATCTGTTGTTCAGGAACTATGTGCTGCCGTTCGAGGTCACTTCGATCCTGATCCTGGTGGCGATTCTGGGCGCGGTGGTTCTGGCAAAGAAGGAGCTCTGAGGCTTCAACATGGTTCCGCTTTCACACATACTGGCCCTTAGCGTCACGCTATTTGTGATTGGCGCCGCGGGCTTTGTCTTTCGGAAAAACATCATTACCGTTTTCATGTGCATCGAGCTGATGCTCAATGCCGTCAACCTTGCATTCATCGGGTTTTCACGTTATCTCGGCAACCTGGACGGCCAGTTGTTTGCCTTCTTCGTGATCGTGGTGGCGGCAGCCGAGGCCGCGGTGGGCCTGGCCATCATCATTGCGCTCTCTCGGAATCGTGAGTCGCTGAACATCGAGGACCTCGATTCGATGAAATGGTAGCGACAGCCGTTGGCGACAAGTCGAGAGTAAGAGTCGAAAGTCAAAAGTGAACCGACAGAACGCACCTGCGACTGACAACGGACAACTGACGACGGACAACTGACGACTCAATATGGAAACGTTCCTCATCCTGATGCTGCTCCCACCCTTGGTGGGCATGGCCTTGAACGGCGTCCTGGGGCGGCGTTTCTCGCAGGCCGTCGTGTCGCTGATCGGGTGCGGCGCTTCCGGGCTCTCCATGGTCTTCGCGCTCCTGAGCGCTTGGACCTATACAACCTCTGCCGGTCAACCCGCGCCTTTCATACACAGTTACTTTACTTGGATCGAATCCGGAAATCTGCGCGCTGATTATGCACTCTTCTACGATCGCCTCACGTTGGTCATGACGGTCACCGTGACGGTGGTCGCCTTCCTGATCCACCTCTACTCCCGAGGCTACATGGAACACGAGGGCGGCTACTACCGGTTCTTCACTTACTTGAACCTCTTCCTCTTCATGATGCTGACGCTGGTCACAGCCGCCAACTATCCCCTCATGTTTGTGGGTTGGGAGGGCGTGGGCCTCTGTTCTTATCTGCTCATCGGGTTTTATTTCCGCAAGCAGTCGGCTTCCGACGCGGGGAAGAAGGCGTTCATCGTCACGCGCATCGGCGATGCGGGATTCACCGTGGGCGTGGCGCTGCTCTTCTGGACGTTCGGATCTCTAAATTTCCAATCGGCGTTTAACAGCATCGCGGCGCTTCAGGCGGGCGAACGCGAGACCGCGTTGACTGCCATCGGCTTGCTTCTCTTCCTCGGCGCGGTTGGGAAATCGGCCCAGATTCCGCTGTACGTGTGGCTTCCCGATGCCATGGAAGGGCCCACGCCGGTCAGCGCCTTGATTCATGCCGCCACCATGGTTACGGCCGGCGTTTATCTCGTGGCCAGGTCGAACCCCATCTACGCACATGCTCCGCTGGCTCTTGAAATTGTAGCCGTCGTAGGCTGCGTGACCGCATTTTTCGCGGCGACGATTGCCGTCACTCAAAACGATCTGAAGAGAATGCTGGCCTATTCCACCATCAGCCAGCTTGGATACATGTTTGTCGGCTGCGGAGTGGGCGTGTTCGCGGCCGGAATCTTCCACCTGATGACGCACGCCTGCTTCAAGTCGCTTTTGTTTCTTGCCGCCGGCAGCGTGATGCACGGCCTGGACGGCGAACTCGACATGCGCAAGATGGGCGGCTTGCGGCACAAAATGAAGACGACCTTCATTACCTTCTTCGTTGCCACCCTGGCCATCAGCGGCGTGCCGGGGCTGTCCGGGTTTTTCAGTAAGGATGAAATTCTCGCAGCCGCCTACGAAGGCCCTTTGGCGCGGCATTGGATCTATTGGCTCGGCACGATCACGGCCGGCCTGACCGCGTTTTATATGTTCCGGGCACTCTTCCTGACCTTTTTCGGGAAGTCGCGACTGTCGCCCGAAGCCGAGCACCACGTGCACGAGAGCGGTTCCAAGATGACGACTCCCGCTGCTCGTACTCGCGATCCTTTCGATCGTGGCGGGTGACGTGAGTTGGCCCAAGGTCTTTGGAGGAAGCGAGGCCTTTGACCGCTTCCTCGATCCGGTGTTCAAAACGTCGAGCGATTTCCTGCGGACGTCTGGGCCGGAGTCCGGCGCTCAGGGCTTTTCCGCGGGTGCCTTGATGATCTTCGCGCTCTGTTTTGCGGGCGTCGCCATCCTGGCGGCCTGGTGGCTTTACCTGAAGAAGGCGTCGTTGCCTCAGCGCGTTGCGCAGCGCTTCAACAGCGTTTATCAACTCCTGATTCACAAGTATTACGTGGACGAAATCTATAACTGGCTCGTGGTCAGGCCGCTCAGGGTCGGCTCGGAGAAGATCCTCTGGCAGCGCGTCGACGAGGAGGTTATCGACGGATTCGGCGTTAACGGAACGGGCGAGAGAGTCGCCGGCGTCGGCGGCATCCTGCGCCGCATTCAATCCGGCAACATCCGAAGTTATGCGACGTGGGTCATGTTGGGCGCCACGGGGTGGTTGGCTTACGTGCTCTGGCCGCGGTAGGCAGTGACGAGTGACAAGTGACGAGCAAGAAAGCGCTAACTGGTTGACTCTATGGATTGGCTAGGTGGTCATATTCTTACGATTGCAATCCTGCTGCCGCTGGCAGGGGCATTCATCGTCGGTTTTCTCGGCCCCGCGCGCACCCAACAGATCCGCTGGGTGGCGCTCGTGGCGTCGCTGCTCACCTTCCTCGTGAGTGCGATCCTCTATGCTGGCTTGAGGGCAGACACTCCGGGCATGCAGTTCGTGGAGATCCACCCCTGGATCACAACGCCGCCGATTGACTATCACCTCGGAGTGGATGGCTTAAGCGGACTCCTCATCCTGCTGACAGGTTTCCTGACGCCGCTGTGCGTGCTTGTCTCCTGGACGGGCATTACGAAGCGGGTGAAGGAATTCTTCATCTTCCTGCTGGCGCTCGAAACCGGCATGGTCGGCGTCTTTGCTTCGCTCGACCTGGTGCTTTTCTTTGTCTTCTGGGAAGTCATGCTGATCCCCATGTACTTCCTGATTGGGATTTGGGGCCACGAGCGGCGCATTTACGCGGCGGTGAAGTTTATTCTTTACACGATGGTCGGCTCCGCTCTCATGTTCGCGGGCATTATCTATCTTTATAACGTCACAGGAACTTTCGACCTGGTCCGAATCGTCGCTACATTCACCAACAGTCCTCTCTTGTCTCCCTCGACTGAGCGCTGGCTTTTCCTGGCCTTCTTTATAGCCTTTGCCATCAAGGTTCCGCTCTTCCCGTTTCACACCTGGCTGCCCGACGCCCACGTTGAAGCGCCCACGGCAGGTTCCGTCATTCTGGCCGGGGTGCTGCTGAAGATGGGCACCTACGGCATGCTGCGCTTCTGCCTGCCGCTCTTTCCGCACGCCTCACGAGAGTTCGCGCCGCTTGTTATCGCCCTGGCAATTATCGGCATCATCTACGGCGCACTGGTGGCAATGGTACAGCCCGATTTGAAGAAACTGGTGGCGTATTCCTCCGTGGCGCACCTTGGCTTCTGCGTGCTGGGGATTTTCGTGCTCAACACGCAAGGAATGGAAGGCGCCATTTACCAGATGTTCAGCCACGGCGTTTCCACCGGCGGCTTGTTTATCCTCGTAGGATTGCTCTACGAACGCCGGCATACGCGGCTTATCCGCGAGTTTGGCGGACTCGCCACTTCCCTGCCCGTCTTCAGCACCTTTTTCCTGATCGTCACACTTTCTTCCCTCGGCCTGCCCATGCTGAACGGTTTCGTCGGCGAGTTCCTGGTTATTCTCGGCTCCCTCCACCAACGGGCCGTTTACGCCGCGCTTTCCGCCGTGGGCGTGGTGCTGGCGGCGGTCTACTTGCTCTGGATGTACCAGCGCGTCTTTTTGGGCGAGATCACGAATGACAAGAATAAGAGCCTACCGGATTGCAGCGGGCTCGAGAAATTCATCCTTGCTACCGTGGTGATTGTGATTCTCGCTATGGGGATTTACCCCCAGCCCTTCTTGCGCCGCATGGACCATAGCGTGGACGCGGTCATGTCGCGAGTGCAGGGAACAGGGAATAGGGAACAGGAATTAGGGAACAGGGGACAGGGATTAGCGAATAGGAAGCTGGGAGCTGTGAACACAGGGAGCAACCCCAGTTCCGGACTCGCGACTCTCAGTTCCCCGGCCCCTAATCCCTATTCCCTGTTCCCTATTCCCTCTGAGGGGGGTGGCCGATGATCACCTTCCAGCCCATCGACACCCTGCGAATCCTGCCGGAGATCATCCTGTGTGGATTCGGAATTCTGGTGATGGTCTTCGAACCATTCGTTGCGCCCTCGAGAAAGTTCCTGCTCGGATGGCTTTCCCTGGCCGGAATTCTCGCGGCGGCAGGCGGTACCTGGTGGACTTCCAATAACCCGGGGTTGGCCTTCGGCAAGGCGATCGCCGCGGACCAGTTCAGTTTCTATTTCTTCTATCTGTTCCTGCTGGTCGCGGGTCTGACGGTGCTCGGGTCCGTAAGCTACCTCGAGCGCGACGGCCTTCAACACGGCGAGTTCTACGCGCTGCTCCTGATGGGGACGGCAGGGATGTGCTTCATGGCAGCATCCACCGACCTCATCATGGTGTTTATCGGGCTTGAAATCTCTTCCATCTCCACGTACATCCTGGTGGGCTACAGGCGAAGGGACCCGCTCTCGAGCGAGGCATCGTTTAAATACTTTCTGTTGGGATCTTTCGCTACGGCCTTCTTCCTTTACGGTATTGCCTTTGTTTACGGCCTGACGGGTACCACCAACCTGCTGGAGTTGAGCGCACGGCTTTCACATCCGGAGCAGTGGACGACGCTGGCGCGCGTGGCGCTGCTTTTGATGTTCGTGGGACTGGCGTTCAAGCTTTCCACCGCCCCATTTCAAATCTGGACGCCGGACGTCTATCAGGGCGCGCCGGCGCCGGTGACGGCGTTCCTCTCCGTGGGTCCTAAGGCCGCCGCCTTTGCGGTTCTTCTGAGGGTTTTCCTGGGCGGGCTCGGTTCGGCCGCTTCCACCAGTTTCTGGGTAATCTGGGTCTCAGCGATTCTTACCATGAGCCTGGGCAACCTCGCGGCGATCTGGCAGACCAACATCAAGCGGTTGCTGGCTTATTCGTCCATCGCTCACGCGGGTTACGTCCTGGTAGGTGTGGCAGCGGGAAGCAAAGAAGGCACGTCCGCAGTGCTCTTTTACCTCACGGCCTACGCTCTGATGAACGTGGGCGCATTCGTGCTGATCGCCCACCTGGCGGGGAACGGCGAACTCTCGACGCAAATTGAAGACTATACGGGGCTGGCCTACGTGCGGCCGGGAGCCGCCGCTTGCTTGACGGTCCTCCTGCTCTCCCTCGCCGGAATCCCCACCACGGCAGGATTCTTCGGGAAGTTCTTCCTTTTCCGCGCCGCTATCCACTCCCACCTGATCGGCCTTACCATTATCGCCCTGCTCAACAGCGTCGTCTCGGTCTACTACTACCTGAAGGTCGTCGTTGCCATGTATATGCGGGAGGGTGCCACGCGCGCCTCCAGCACCGCGTTGCCGATGGCGCTGCGCACCGCCTTGGCTGTAAGTTTGGTCGGGATCTTCTACCTGGGCCTATTCCCTAACCTGTTCCTGACCTTCTCAAATACTGCTGGGATACCGCTTCCGTAACCCAATGGCGACCTTTACGTCGGCGGTGTCACAATTCCGGCCTGCCCGTACAGAGCAATAGGCCGCCGGCATGCCTCAAAAAGAAAGGGGAGGCCGAAGCCTCCCCGTTTTTGACCGAACCGGCGCAGGATTTGCACACTATCCAATTTTGACTTTAGAGATGTTGAAAATCAGAGCGGCGATTATGGCAAAGGTGTAGAGTGCCATCGATTCAATCAGCACCAGAGCCAGAATCAGGGCAAACTGAATGCCCGGCCGGGCGCCCGGATTGCGGGCCAGGCCTTCGCAGGCCGCTGAAGTAGCCTTGGACTGCGCATAGCCGCAAACCGCCGAAGCGATCGCCATTCCGAATCCGGCGGCGATAATCGCCCATTTGGAAATCTCCACGCTGACCCCGCCTCCCCCGGTCTCCTGCGCGAAAACCGGCGTAGCGACGAGCAGCGCGCCTACCAATGTCAAAAACATCGCAACATAACGATTCATTTTCTTCCTCCCTGGAACCCGACCCGGTCGGGGCGAGTTCAGAATGAATTTCCGCCAGGAGGTGGTGTCCCGCTAACCCTCGAACAGGCGGGGCTCACACTCGCGGATTTGATGTGGTGCGGGCGTCCCGCCCGCTGTCGTGCGAACGTCTCGCCCCCACGGGCGGTCGCGGGCAGGATGCCCCCGCCACATCAAGCTCGAAAACTAGTGCTCTTCCGAGACCGCCATGCTGATATACACGGCGGGCAAAAGCATGAAAATATACGCCTGCAAGAGCGAGACAAAAATGTGAAGCGCCATGAAGATCACCGGCACGAGCACCGGGACCAAGGCGCCAAACACTGCCTCCAACAGGTCGCCCACCATCATGTTGGCATAGAGACGAACGCTGAGCGAGAGCAGCCGGCCCATGTTCCCGATAACTTCAATCGGGAACATCAGGAACGCGATGGCCAGCATTGGCCCGCAAAGGTGTTTCAGATAGCCCAAGACGCCATGCTGGCGGACTCCTTGAAAATTGTAATAAAGGAACGCCGCCACGGCGCAGCCCAGGGTCACTTGAACATGGGCCGTAGGCGTCTGAAAAGTTGGAATAAGTCCGAGCAGATTACACAGCACGACGAAAACCCCGAGAGCCGCCAACATCGGCACATAACGGCCGCTGCCGTGGCCGATGATCTCCTCGCACATGTCCTGCGTAAATTGCACTACGACTTCCATTACATGTTGAAACTTGCCCGGGTTTTCAACCGACAGCCGCCGACGCAGAATAACCATGCCGGCCAACATCAGAAGGATAACGAAAATCTCCATCGCCACGTAATTCGGGATGGGATGGACGGGGTCGGCCGGCGCCTGGCCGATTTTCGCGAGCAGCGGCGTTACGGCACTGCCCAGGAGCTTGTTTAGGATTGCCGTGAACCAAAGTTGATGTTCCATGTTGTTTCTTATACTGCGGAGATCCTTCGCTGCGCTCAGGATGACAGGCGGCTGACCCTTCGACACCTGCTAACCGGGACGGGAAGCCAATCCACCACCTATTTGCACGGTGGCTTCGATCAAAAGCCCCGCCACCGGCACAAACAATCCCGCCAATATAGCCATCGGCGGAAGCCATCGGGTCTTGAAGAAGAAAATCACAAGACCGAAAGCCAGCGGATATCTTATCAGGAATTTCGCCACCAGCAACTTGGGAATTCGGGCCTGGCCGGCCTTCGACAACGCCCCCACCGCTTCGTGCAGCCAATAGTAGTTTAAGATTCCCAGCGCCGCGCCCAAGCTAAAGCCGACGGCGATCATCACTTGGCGGTACAACAGCATCACGATTAGCGCCGCAACTCCGCAAAGTACCATCCAGCGCGGCAGGCGGGCTTCAGCCCGAGCCAGATCCGGAGTTTGAATCGTTTCTGTCTGCATCCTTCTCCGCCCGGCCTAAAATCCGCAGAACCTCCGTTAAACCCGCCGCCGCCCCTACAAATCCCAGGATCAGAGTCAGAACGGGAGAGGTATGCAGCCAACGATCCAGCAACCAACCGGCCGCACTTCCCGCCAGCGCACCCGCAGGCAAAATAAAACCCAGGCTCGTGTAGAGCCCCACCTGGGCCCAGATGTTTGCCCGCTTCTTTGGACTGGCGGCCATGGCACAGCTGACGGCGAGCGCACCGAACGCCCGCAGCGCTTCACATAAAGAAGGGCCGGATCGCCTCGCGCGCGATGAAAATAAACGGCTGGGGATAAACCCCAACCACCAGCGTCATACTCAGCGTGACGGCGAGCGCCACGCGTATGCCCGCACTGGTGGCGAGCGGAACTGCCTCCCCGGCCTTTCTCATGAACATCGCCACCACGATGCGAAAATAGTAATACAACGCCACGACCGCGTAGGCCACCGCCAGCACGGCCAAATAGTAATGTCCGGTCTCAATCAGAGAAAGAAAAATAAAGTACTTCCCGATGAACCCTGCCGTCGGGGGAATGCCTGCCAGGGAAAGCAGGAAAATCAGCATCAGGATGGCCATGCCAGGGGCGCGCGACATCAGGCCGGAGAAGTCGTCGATCTCGTCGCCGATCAGGTCCTTCCGCCGCATCACGATGATTACCGCGAAAGCTCCCAGGTTCATGAAGGCATAAACCAGGAGATAGATGGCAATGGCTGTCAGGCCTTCGCGATTTCCATCGGCGGCGGCGACAAGGCCCAGCAGAAGATAGCCCACGTGGGCGATGGTGGAGTAGCCGAAAAAGCGCTTGATGTTGGTCTGGGTGATCGCCGCCAGATTCCCCAAGGTCATGGTGGCGATGGCAACTCCGATGGTCAGCACCTGCCACTCGGCGCGCAGCGGCCACAATCCGGCGATCAGGATGCGAATGAAAAAGGCGAAGGAAGCCACTTTCGGGGCCACGGAAATAAAGGCCGTGATGGAGGTGGGCGCGCCTTCATAGGCGTCCGGCGTCCATTGGTGGAACGGCACCGCCGCCACTTTAAAATAGATTCCCGCCAGAAGCGTAATCATGGCGATCCAGGCCAGCGGGTCATGCACAGGACGATCCGAGAGCCGCTGGGCAATCACCAACAGGTTGGTTGAGCCGCCGATGCCGTACAGCAAAGACATACCGTAAAGCAGCAAGCCGGAAGAAAAAGCCCCCAGCAGGAAGAACTTCACCGCCGCTTCGTTGGAGCGCCGGTTGCCGCGCAGAAACCCCGTCAAGACATATTCGCAGAGGGCCATGAGCTCGAGGGCGATAAACAACACGATCAGGTCCGTTCCGGATGCCAGGAACATCATACCCACGGCCGAGAAGAGAAGCAGGGCGTAGTACTCGCCCAAATTCGCATGCTCAATCTCGAGGTACTTTACGGAGAGCAACACCACCACCGCCGTCGCCACCACGATGATGAACTTGGCAAAAATCGCGAACGAGTCCAAGACGAAGACGCCGCCAAAGCCGTGGTACCCTGCCCCGCCCATAGCGACCCAGAACATTCCCAGCTTGAGCCCGGCGAGCGCCAGGCCTGCCAGGGCAGTCAGCGCGTTCATGTACTTGTCGCGTTTGTCGAGCAGGAAATCGAACAGCAGGATCGCCAGCCCGAACATCGCCAGAAGGATTTCCGGCTTGATCGCCTGGTAGTCCGAAGCGCTGAAGAAGGACGTGATCATTGGCGGGCGGCTCCTCCCGATCCGGTAGCACAGGCACTCTTGCCTCGGCCTTCAGGCGGCTTGGCGGCGTAGCGCGGGCCTTCGGGTCCGCATTTGCCGACGTAGCGCGAGCCTTCAGGTCCGCACCTGCCGACCTGCAGGTCGGCGCTACATCATTGAGAAGCGGAGGCCACAGGGGCGACGGCCTTTCGAGGAGACGTTAATGCCGCCGATGATGAACGATAGAAGTCCGGATTGACCCGCTGCACGATGGCCGTCACGGGCTTATCGAGCACGTTGAAGAACGGCTTCGGATAGAGGCCAATCCAAAAGGCCCAGACCATTAAAGGCACCAGAGTCATGATCTCGCGCCAGTTCAAGTCCTTCAGCACCTGGTTCTTGGGATTGTCGCAGGCGCCGAACATGGTTCGCTGGTAAAGCCAGAGCATGTAAGCGGCGCCCAGAACGATTCCCGCCACGGCCCAGGCCGCCCAGTGCCAGTTCGCCTCGAAGGCGCCCTGAAGGATTGTGAACTCCCCGATAAAGCCGTTCAGCAGCGGCAGCCCGATCGAGGAGAGCATCACGATCATGAATAAAGTGGCGTAGACCGGCATGACATTCGAAAGCCCGCCGAATTCCTTGATTTCGCGCGTATGGCGGCGCTCGTAGATCAAGCCCACAATCAAGAACAAGGCCCCGGTGGATATTCCGTGGTTGATCTGCTGGATTACGCTTCCCTGCAAACCGTGGGGGTTCAGAGCGAAAATTCCCAGCGTGCAGAATCCCAGGTGGCTGACGGAAGAATATGCAATCAGCTTCTTCATGTCGCGCTGCATCAGCGAGACCAGGGCGCCATAGATGATGGCGATGATCGAGAGCACGACCATGACCTTGACGATCGTGGGGTTGCTGCTGGCTTGGGGCAAAAGGGGCAGCGAAAAACGAATGAAGCCGTAGGTCCCCATTTTCAGCAGGACGCCGGCCAGGATCACCGAGCCGGCCGTGGGCGCCTCCACGTGCGCATCGGGCAGCCAGGTGTGGAACGGGAACATCGGCACCTTGATGGCGAACCCGATCATGAATGCCCAGAAGACCCAGTATTGCAGGTTCAGCGGCCAACTGTGCTGCATCAGCTGCATGCACGTCGAATGTGTAGCGCCCGTATCCGTGTGGTAACGGAAGTAGAGGGTCAATATCCCGAGCAGCATCAGGACGGACCCCGCCAGGGTGTAGAGGAAGAACTTGATGGCCGCATAAAGCTTCCGCGGGCCGCCCCAGACGCCGATAATGAAATACATCGGCACGAGCATGACTTCCCAGAAAACGTAAAAGAGGAAAAAGTCCAGCGACATGAAAACGCCCAGCATGCCCACCTGCAAGAGCATGAACATGGCGTAATATTCCTTGGCCCGATCTTGAATCGCCGACCACGAGGAGAGCACCGAAAGGAAGCCCAGCACGGTGGTCAACATGATCAGCAAAAAACTGATGCCATCGATTCCGAGGTGGTATTGCGCGCCGATGCTGGGAATCCAATTATGGATTTCCACAAATTTGAACTGCTGATCCGGCGACTCCTGCGAAAACCAGAAAACCAGCGGGAGCGACACCAGAAAGCTCACGAACATGACGATGTTGCCCCACCAGCGGATGGCTTGCTTGTTCGCGCCGGGTACGAACATGAGCGCAATCAGCCCCACCGCCGGCGTGAACAGAACCAAACTCAGAATGTGATCGTGAAAGTAAGCCATCGGGAACCTCGGAAAAGCAGTTGACAGTTCACAGTCAACAGTTGACAGTCAAAAGCAAAACCCTCTTCGGTCTGTCGTCTCAATCAAAACATTGACTACCGACTTCGGACTGTCATCGACTGCTGCGACTTTGACGCCATACTCGACGCCTAAAAATGTACAAAGTAGTACACCATGAAAATCAGCACGCCCAAGGTGATCATCCAGGCGTAATTCTGCACCAGGCCGGTCTGGATGACGCGCACGGGATAACTCAGGACCTTCACCACGAACGCGGTTACGTTCACAAGGCCATCAATCACCCAGGTGTCCCAGTAACGCGAAAGCTCGCCGGACATGCGCGTCAACCAGCCCGCGCCGTTAACTCCCCCATCGATGACGCCTAGGTCGAAAGCCGCGAAGGCGTTGCCGAGATTCTTCACTCGATTCACAAACAAGGCATCATACAATTCATCAATATAATATTTGTGCAGTACGAGATTGTAAAGCGGCCCGGCCTTGGCGGCCACGCGCTCTGGAACTTCCGGGCGCCGCAGGTACCAGAAATAGGCAATCAGAAAACCTATCGCCGCGATAGCCACGGAAAGCAGCATGAGACCGAACTCGCTCCGCCAGGTGTGTTCGAACGCCGCCCTGGCGCCGGGGTTCTCGAAAACCGGCTCCAGGAAATGTTCGAAGTGGTTGGAGCCGCCCAGCATTTTCGGCCAGCCGACGTATCCGGCCGCCAGCGCCCCAATCGCGAGGCAGATCAGCGGCACGGTCATGACCTTAGGCGACTCGTGGATATGGTGCTCGAGTTCGTGCGGGACGCGGGACTTGCCCGCAAAGGTCATGAAAAACAGCCGGAACATGTAGAAGGCGGTGAGGCCTGCGGTGGCGAAGCCGATGAACCAAAGCAGATGCTTCCGTAAGGGCCCGAGAAGGCCTGCCAGAGAATTTCATCCTTGCTGAAGAAGCCCGAGAAGAGCGGCGCGCCGCTGATGGCCAAGGTGGCGACCAGCATGGTTTTCGCGGTAGTAGGGATGCGGCTCGCAGAGCGCGCCCATCTTGCGCATGTCCTGTTCGCCGCTCATGGCGTGGATCACGCTCCCGGCGCCCAGGAAGAGCAGGGCCTTGAAGAAGGCGTGCGTCATCAGGTGGAAGACGCCCGCGCCGAACGCCCCCACGCCGCAGGCCAGGAACATGTACCCGAGCTGGCTGATGGTCGAGTAGGCCAGCACGCGCTTGATGTCGTTTTGCACCAGGCCGATGCGTGGCCGCCCAGAATGGCGGTGGCGGCGCCGATGCCGGCCACCAGCGCCATCGCCGTCGGGCGCCAGCATGAAGAGCGCGTTCGAGCGCGCCACCATGTAAACGCCCGCCGTCACCATCGTGGCGGCATGGATCAGGGCGCTGACCGGGGTCGGGCCCTCCATGGCGTCCGGCAGCCAGATGTAAAGAGGAATCTGCGCCGACTTCCCTGTGGCGCCGAGAACAGCAAGATGCAAATGGCCATGATGACCGTGCTCGCCGACCGGAAAGCGTCCGCTGCGGGCCAGCTCCGTGACCTGTTGGAATTCCACGCTGCCGAAGGTGACCGCCATCAGCATGACTCCCAGCAGGAAACCCGCGTCCCCAATGCGGTTCACGATAAAGGCCTTCTTGCCGGCATCGGAAGCGGATTTCCGATGGAAGAAAAAACCGATCAGCAGGTACGAACAGAGCCCGACGCCTTCCCAGCCGACGAACATCATCAGATAGTTGTCCGCCAGGACCAGCACCAGCATCGAGAACATGAAGAGATTCATGTACCCGAAGAACCGGTAGTAGCCGCCTTCGTGGGCCATGTAACCGATGGAATAAACATGAATGAGAAAGCCGACGCCGGTCACGACCAGCAGCATGACCGTGGACAGGGGTCGAGCTGGAATCCCGTCACGTGAACTGAGCCAACGAACCATCGGTGAGGTGAAAGGACCGGCAGCAAACCAGGTGTAAACAACCTCGGAAAGTGCGTCCGGGTGGCAGCCAGAATATACCTTGTGAAGACATCCCAATCCGCCCACAGGAAAGCAACGCGCCCGGCAGGCCCACCGAGATCCACGACACGGCCGGTTCGTGAGCCGGCGCCCCCAGCAACTTGGACCAGCGCCCCGAGGACGGGCAGCAGCGGAATCAGCCAGATGTGCTCAAGGAAAATGCATGGAGTTATCCACGATGTGGCTCCGCAGTACCCGTAGCGCCGTCGGCGTACATTAACCTTACGACTCCGCTATCACCGTAGGCCATTCACCATTTCAGTAGATCAATTTCATCCGCATTAACGGTTTCTTTGTTGCGAAACAGCGCGATGATGAGGCCGAGGCCGACCGCTGCCTCCGCGGCCGCATCCGTAATTACGAAAATGGCGAACACCTGCCCGTCCACGGAATGGAAATACTGCGACAGCGCCACCAGGTTGATGTTGACGGCGTTCAAGATCAGCTCGATGGACATCAGGATGACGAGGACGTTGCGCCGGGTCAAAACGCCGATCACGCCAATCGTGAAAAGGCCGCTGCCCAGGAGAATATAATAGGACGTTGGAATCATTCGAACTTCCTCTTCGCCATGATCACCGCGCCCACCATCGCCACCAAAAGCAGCAGTGAAGCGATCTCGACCGGCAACATATACGTCTGATAGAGCGCCTGGCCGATCGCCTGGGTATTGTGCGCGGGCGCAGGACCGGCAGGCTGGGCCGGCAGGCTCATGCCGCTCCCGATCTTGTAGATCACATAGGCCAGTTGCGCGAACACCAATACGGCCGTAAACAACCCGAGTTGCCACTGGCGGCTGAACTGCGCCTGCTTCAAAGCCACGTCAAGGTTCACCAGCATGACCACAAACAGGAACAGCACCATGATGCCGCCCACGTAAAGAATGATCTGCACGGCAAACAGAAACTCGGCGTGCTGCAGCAGGAAAATCCCGCCCACCGCGAACAGGGTGACGATCAGCCAAATAACGCTATGCACAGCGTTCCGGCGGGTGATCACCATCACGCCGGAAACCAGAGCAACCGCCGAGAGAATTCCAAATGCAATCAGTAGTAGCATATTCGTAAGGACCGAAACTCGAAGTTCGAAAATCGAAAGTCGAAAATCGAAACTCGAAATTCGAAAACCCGCCGCCCGAATTTCAATTTTCGAGTTTCGAATTTCGACTTCGCTACCGCGTATACCGCACAGGCCGCGGCCCTTCTTCGAGGGCCTGCCGGTCCCAGATCATTCCTTGCCTCGAGTATTGTGCAATCTCAAAATCCTGCGTCAGTTCCAGCGCGTCGACGGGGCAAGCGTCCTCGCACAAGCCGCAGAACATGCAGCGCGACAGGTCGTAGGTAAAGGTTGTTAATCGTTTCTTGCGATCTTCGGTCCGCGCCCACCCCACCACGATCAGGTTCTCCGGGCAAGCAATCGAACAGAGATTGCAGGCGATGCAGAGTGTTTCGCCCGATTCCGGGTGATTGTTGAGGCGAGGAGCGCCTCGATAGCGCTCCGCCACTACCGCGCGTTCCAGCGGATACTGCTCGGTGTAAGTGGCGCTGGGGCGCTGATAGGAAAAGGTCAGCTTCAGACCTTTGATGAGGTCAACCAAGAATACCCGGCGAACCAAGTCCGAAAATCCCATCAGAGTGACCCACCACCCCGCAGCGCCCTGTAGCGGCGGGTTTACCCCGCCATCTGCGCATTGTCTTCAACGTCCGATGGCGGCGTAAAGCCGCCGCTACGCTCTCGGGCTTACAAAGTATCGAACCACCGCAGTCACGACCAAGTTCCCCAATCCAATCGGGATCATCCAGTGCCAGCCGACCGTCATCAGTTGGTCGTATCGGTAGCGCGGGAACGTTCCGCGGTACCAGATAAAGGCATAAAGGAAGACCAGCACCTTGGTGCTAAACCAGAAGATTCCTTGCACGGCACTCAGCACGAGCGGGAACAGCCACCAGACCGGCAAGCACAATGCACACCGCCGCCAGAGCGATGAAAAAATACCGATCCAAGGACAGCAGGCTTCTCAGGCCGAGCCAAAGGATAAACGCGGCCGCCCCAACCAGGGAGCTACCGGCGCGAACCGCAGGAAATCCAGAGCCCGGACATTGACAAAGGGTCTGAAGCCATCCCCCCAGGAACATGGTCACGGCGATGCAGGAGACCACCACCATGTTGGTGTATTCAGCAAGGAAGTACAAGGCGAAACGGAAACCGCTGTACTCGGTGTGGAACCCCGCCGTAAGCTCGGACTCCGCCTCGGGCAAGTCAAAGGGATTGCGATTGGTCTCCGCCAGTCCTGCAATCAGGTAGATCATGAACGCCACCGGCTGAAGGAAAACGTTCCAAACGCCCATCTGCTGCTGTCGATTCACAATCTCGACCATGCTGAGCGAGTTCGAGATCAGCAGCACTCCCACCAGCGCCAGCCCTGCCGCCACTTCGTAGCTCACCAACTGGGCCGCGGATCGCATCGCGCCCAGCAGAGGGTAATGGCTGTTCGACGACCATCCGCCCAGGATAATGCCGTAGATTCCCAAAGAAGAAATCCCCAGAATGAAAAGCAGACCAATATTAATATCGCTGATGTAAAAGTTACCGGCAAAGGGAATGACGGCGAAAACTGTGAAGGCAGCCATGACGCTGATGGCCGGCGCCAGCAAGAACACAAACTTGTCCGCTCCGGCCGGGATGATGTCTTCCTTGAGCAGGAGTTTAATACCGTCGGCAACAGGCTGAAGCAGGCCCCATGGGCCGACCCGCATTGGCCCCAGCCTCGCCTGCATAAAAGAGAGAACCTTGCGCTCCATGTACACCAGGTAGGCCACAATGCCGGAAAGCACGAGCAGCACAATCAAGATTTTGATGAGTGCCAGAATGAGCGGATGAGCTTGGAGGAGGTTGATTGTGTTTTGCACCATAGCCATTATGACGAGACTGCGATAATTCGAAAGCCGAAAGTCCGAAATTCGCGCGTCGAGCTTGCCGAGCTTTCGAGTTTCGAACTTCGAGTTTCGGATGTCTCGCATTACCGGTCGACCTCGCCGAGCACGATATCCAGCGTTCCAATCACCGCCACCACGTCGGCGACGAGGTGGCCGCGAATCATGATGTCCAGCGCCTGCAAGTTAACAAACGAAGGCGGCCGCACCCGCACCCGGTAGGGGTTTACCGTTCCATCGCTCACCACGAAATACCCCAACTCGCCCTTGGGCGCCTCGATGGAATGGTACACCTCACCGGCCGGCGGCTTGATCACCTTGCCCACTTTGCCGAAGATGGGTCCGGGCGCAAGGCGTTCCACGCACTGCCGGATGATGCGCACGGACTGGCGCATCTCCTGGATTCGGACGATATACCGGTCGTAGGTATCGCCGTGCTCACCTATAGGCACATCGAATTCCACTTTGTCGTAGGCCTCATAGGGCTGCACTTTGCGAATGTCCCACTTTACCCCCGAGCCCCGCAGCACCGGCCCCGTGACGCCGTAGGCGATCGCATCTGCGGCGCTCAGAACGCCCACGCCCCGGGTTCGGTTGATCCAGATGCGGTTCTTGGTCAGAAACTGCTCGTATTCGTCGATTTTGGGAAGGAGGTATTCGCAGAACTTCAGGCAATCCTGTTCCAATCCGTCGTAAAGATCGTACTGCAATCCTCCGATGCGAAAAGCGTGCGTGGTGAGCCGCGCCCCGCAGTATTTTTCAAAGATCTTGAGAATTTCCTCGCGCTCCCGGAAGGTGTAGAAAACCGGGGTCATGGCGCCCAGGTCGAGCGCATGCGTTCCCAGCCACAGCAAGTGGCTGGCAAGCCGCTGCAATTCGGCCAGGACCATCCGCGTGTACTGGGCGCGCGGCGGGATCCTCCACGCCCAGCAATTTCTCGACCGCCTCGACGTAACCCATGCCGTTAGTGACCGCGGCGACGTAATCCATGCGATCGGTGTAGGGTGCGAACTGGGCATAGGTCCGGTTCTCGGCAATCTTCTCCACGCCGCGGTGAAGGTAACCGATGACGCACTCCGAGCCCAGCACCCTTTCGCCGTCCAGCTTCAATTTGACCCGCAGAACGCCGTGTGTGGCCGGGTGCTGCGGCCCCATATTGATCATCAATTCGCTGGCGTCGAGATAAGTGGTTTCGGGCATCAGTTACTGTCCGCTTTCGATCCCCAGGTTGGATTTAACCCATGCAGCATCTTGACGCAGAATGTCGTAGTCTTTGCGAAGCGGATGGCCAATCCACTCGTCGGGAAGAAGAATACGCTTCAAATCCGGATGGCCTTCGTAAACCACTCCGAACATGTCGTAGACTTCGCGCTCCAGCCAATTGGCCGCGGGCCAAACCTCGGTCACGGAAGGAACGGGTTCGCCGCAGCAACCAGAACCTTGAGCCGCAATCGGTCGTTGCGCTCGAAGGAATAGAGATGGTAGACGATGTCGAAGCGCTTTTCCCGCTTGGGATAATCCACTGCCGTCTCGTCAGTGAGCAGGGTGTAAGCCCCGCCTTCTTCGCTCCTTAGAAAATGACACAGCGCGAGCAGGGACTCCTTGGCGACCGTAATCGAGGGCATCTTGCGGAAGACCACCGCCTCCTGAATTGCCCCGGGAAACGCCTTCTGAAGCGCGTCCAATAGCGGGCTTGTCCATGGGTCTGGTTTGACCGGAGCTTTGGGGGCAGGCGCAGCCGCCGCAGGCTTTGCCGGTGCAGCCCGGCAGGCTTGGCGGGTGCGGCGCGCGGGCTTTGCAGGCGCAGTGGCCGCGGGCTTCGCAGGCTCGGGAGTCGAACCTGCAGGTGTTCCAGGAGTACCCGACGGTGGATTACCCGCCGGCGATGCCTCAGCCTTGGAAACAGGCTTTGGCGTCTCGCCTCCATTGTCCGCCTTGGGCGGCGACTTCTGTTCGTCAGCCATTGCGCTCGATGCTTGCGGGTAAGTCCCTTTCTTTGGTTAGTAGAGTAGAAATTTTTGCACAATGCCGATCAGCATGTCAACCGAAGAGCAGGTTCCAGCGCAGACTGCCTCAAGCCGGCGCCTTATCGGAACGCTGCCCTGATTCTCCCAGTATGGGCGGCAGACCTTCCATGGGTCCCATCCATTTGAGTTCGCGTTGAATGTCGGGATGCAAGCGGTAGCTCCGCTTGACCGACGCGAGGTTGGCGCCGACAACATCGATCTTATCCAGTTCGTACTGCCCCAAGCCCACCTGCCCGCAATAAGCCAGGTATCCGATCCAGGCCGAGTTAATTCCCATCGCCTCCAGCGCCACGCGGTCCGCGGCGATGTAATCGGTCGAGGCAATCGCGATGCGCGAGGGCACCGCGGTGCCGGAGCCTGGCCCCTCCCCTTCCATGCCTTCAAAGCCGTCGATGACGGCGACACCCCAGTTGGGCTGGAGTTTCTGTGCCGCCAGCATCATGTTGTAATGAGTTTGGCGCACGCCCACGTGGAATTTACGCTTGTCGCTCCACTCCGGGGTTTCGCCGGGCGCACTGTGCAGCGGGGCTCCCAGCACCATGTTTTTCACGGAAAGGGTCGCAATGACTGTATTGTGGGTCTTCATGATTGCCGCGCCGATTACGAAAGCGTCCGGATCAAGAAGTCGCGCCGCCAACCGGACTTGCGTGACATGAAGATCAAAGTCAATGAGCGGCAAGGTCTTGTATTTCGCCTCGCGATTCAGGTCCGTCAGACCCAATTTCGTATACTCCGGCAAGAGGTGCTCGTAGTGCTGTCTGTCAAAAACCTCGAACGTGTCCCCGGAGGACGACTCCGCGATCAACACCGGCCCTCTGAAACGCGGCATCAGGTAATCGAGAATCCCGCGCAGAGTCGTCGGGATGGGTAGAAGCCAGTGGATTCTCCGCCGCAAGACCATTCGGTTTGATCACGACGTACTTCTTACCTGCCAGTTTGGGCTTGATCTGCTCATCGATGGCCGCCAAGGCATCGTGCACAATTTTGCGGCGCGCCTCCCCATGGATGACCGCGACTTTCGATTGACTCGGAACAGGTGCGGACGGCGCAAGCGGAGACATGGCAGACGTGCGCTGCGCCTGCAAGAGCCGCGATTCTGCGAGCAATAACCCTGTCCCTGCCCTGCCCAGGAATTGCCTGCGTGAGATAAACACAGAATAAGTTCTCCTTGTTCTGAATTTCAGGGCCGCGCTCCTCAAAAACGATGGTCCAAAATGCCTCATTCCGAGTGATTGTAATCCGAATCAAGCCGTAGTGACGTCTAGCATTTCAGAGGGGAGACGTCAAAAGTTGGTGCATCGGCTACTTAGGTATGTCAAACAGCAGAGGCGACCCACGCCACGGCCAGGAAACCAGGACCTTGCTGCCGTCGGCAGCCACTTGCACTTGTGGCTTGCCGGGGGCCGCTTGCACCCGGGTGATGCGCTCGCCCAGTTTGCGCAAAGCGGGCGGCAGCCAGCCAAGGTCCTGCTTTTCCGCGGGGTGCGTCCCGGCCGGGTGAGTGAGGGGAGCGAAGCTTGGTGAAATGCGAAGCAAGTCTCCGCTTCGAGCATCCCACAGGGCGAATCTCTCGTCGACATTCTCGGGCAGATCCTGCATGGTGCGCCACGAATAGCTCGAATTTCTCTTTTCCGACGTAACCCACCAGAAGACTCGCGTCGCGGGAAAGCGCAAGGACGTCGTGCACGTCCCTGCCGGGACATGCAATCGTCCGCTCCACGGTGCCGGTCTGTGCGTTCCAGACTTTTGCCTTCTGGTCGCCGCTCTTCGCGTAGAAGAAGTGATAAGGGGCTGTAAACACCTCGTGACGAGGCCCAAGGCAAATGGGCCCGGCAACGTCACCGTGCTGAGCCCGGAGAGCACATGGCCGGAAGCCGAATCGAGAATCAGCACGTTGTGGTCGACTTTCCTTTCAGGGCAAAAGGCCTGCGCCACCGGGTCCTGGCCTGGCCCGGTCTGAAGCGTCAGCGCGAGGCTCGATCCATCAGGGGCCCACCCAAGGCCGCCAATCCGGGCGTTCTCGAAAGGCGCCTTCCACAATTCTCCCCCGGTCCCCAGATCGTAAACTCGCGCCTCGCTCCCTTCAAACGCCTGACACGACGCTCCGTTGCCGAAGCCGATTGAGAAATCAATCGGAGAGAGCGCAACGGCGATGCGGTCACCACCTGGTGAGACCTCGAGGTCGCTGATCCCGAGAGTCCTTGGGTCTGAAGCGAGCTCGAGGTCAACTGAACGAAGCTCCCGCAAGTCATCGGCCGCGAGGACGTGCAGGCGAGCCTGCGAGGCGGAGAGTGATGAGGCCCCACCCTCCGGCCCCGCCCTGACGCTGCCTTCGGTGACAACGAGTGACTCGCCGTTCCCCGCGTACCGCACAACACACTCCAGCGGTGCGAGCTCACGATCAGGAGATGAACTGTCGCTCTGTGGTTGGCGTGGGACTGCAATTTCCCGGCTTCTGAGCAGTGTTAATTGTTCAGCGTCCCAGATTTGGAGGGTCAACGGGTAGGGTCCCGCACCCAGGGAAGCGGGCGGAACTATGGCGAGAACTGCAACGCGCCGGCCGTCCGGCGAGAGCGCTACAGCGAGCGGAACGCCGCTGTCCAGCCCGCTGTAAGCGGGGATCGCACGGGGCTTTAACGAACCTCGCGCCTTGGATTTTGCGAGCCCCTCCACACCAATTGGCACGGCAACCAGGAGCAAAACGATAGAGAGAAAGCGGACAGTTTTACCATTGCCCTAACCGCGAAGCGGTGGACCGTGAGTAGCCGTGGGCGCAAGCCCACGGTCGGTGACCCCATCGAGCCATCCCCAACCCCGCAAGGGGTTATCCAGGTTCGGCCCCTTCAGGGCCGAGTGCCGCTTGATGCCCCCATGCCCGTGGGTTTCACCCACGGCTCCTCAAGGTTCTCCCCTGCGGGAAGAAGGCCAAAGACGGACAGCATTTCATCGTGTGAAAACTTGACTGATTTGCACCAAGTTTCATACGTCAAACTTCCTAATGAGACGGCAACACTCCCACCGTAAGTCCCGAGGGCAGCTTCGCCGACCGGTAAACACGTTCGGTGGCCTTCTGAAAGTCGCTGGCTTTTGCCTCGTCAATCTTCACGAATTTCTGCGGATTGCGATCCACGAGCGGAAACCACGAGCTTTGCACTTGGACCATGATGCGGTGTCCGCGCCGGAAAGTATGGAAGACGCCGGGAAGCTGGAACTCGACTTTGTCCGGCTTGCCCGGCTCAAAGGGCGCCGGCTTGTCGAATCCTTTTCGGAATCTTCCACGAAACGGCTCGCCGCGAACAAGCTGCTCGTAGCCCCCCATCCGAACGCCTTTGGGGTTGGGATCGGGATCGGGGTAGTTGCCAGGATAAACGTCGATCAGTTTAACCACCCAGTCGCTGTCCGTACCGCTGGTGGAAACGTAAAGCGTCGCGGTGAGCGGCCCCGCAACGGTCAAGTCCTCTTCCAAGGGCTCGGTCTGATAAACCAACACATCGGTGCGAGACGCGGCGAACCGCTGGTCGCCGTCATGTACTCGTAGGTCATGGAAGTGCTGGTCCAGGATATGTGCGGAACAGGCTTCGCCGGATCGCTAATGTATTCGTCGAACTCCTCGCTGGAAGTCGAAGGTGGCTCGAAAGATAGCTTGCCGGTGCTTTGGAAGTAGAGAGTCTTCTTTACAGCCTCGGGCGGCGGCCAGCTATCAAGTTTGTGCCACGTATCACGCCCGGTCTCGAAGACGTAGGCGCCCGCCAACTTCTCTT